>JBCCDV010000001.1:0-582446 GCA_039030615.1 Pseudomonadota bacterium
ACGACCCGCGGTTTCGCCGCGCCCGAATTCCGCCAGATCGGCCAATGGATCACCGAGGTCGTCAGCGGGCTGGCCGAAAACGGCGAAGACGGCAACGCCGCCGTTGAAACAAAAATCCGCGCCCAGGTCCAATCAATGTGCCACAGATTCCCGATCTATGAGGGGCTTTGAGCGGTTCGGCCTGACAGGGGAAGAGTGATCAATACCGAGGTACCGGCATTGCTGTCTTCGATCGTAAGGGCGCCATCGTGATTGTCGACCACCCGCGCGGCAATTGGCAATCCGAGCCCGCTGCCGGGGCCGGTATTGGCCTGGCTGAACCGTCCGAGGGCGAGGGGGCGGTCCTCGGGGGCAATGCCTATGCCGTCGTCTTGAATGCGCAATACCGCTTCCTTGTCTTTTCTGGTGAGCGAGACGGATATTTTTGAAAGCGCGGTGCCGCCATGGACGGCGGCGTTTGTTAAAATATTCAAGATGGCTTCGCCGAGCATGAGCTTGTCGCCGATGATCCAAACTGGGTGATCGGGAAGGGCCTTTGTCACTTCGATCTGGGCGTTCGTCGCGCGCGGTGTGAAGCGGTGAAGTGTGTCTTCGAGCAAAGCGGCGAGATCAATGCGCGCGCCGTCCGGGTCTATGTCGGACCCGCGGGCACGCTCAAAAGAGAGCAATTGGTTTGTGAGATGGGTGGCGTCGCGGGCCGCAGCGACAAGTTCGGCGCTGCGCGACTTGGCGGCTTCGGGTGTCGGCGCTGTTTCGACGGCTTCTGCAAGAGCCAGGACACCTGCGATGGGGTTGCGCAGCTGATGCGCAGCGCTTGAGATGAATTCATCCTTGGAGCTGATCCGCCGGGAAACCCTATCCAACAACGCATTCAGGGTTGAGACGATTGGTTGTGCCTCGACAGGGACGTTACGGCGGATCGGTTCCAGTTCGCTCGGCGTGCGTTTGGCGATAGCGTCTTTTAGGTCGAGAAGCGGGCGAAGGCCGAGGCCTACGCCGAACCAAACGATAAGCGCGACGGAGACCAAAAGCATCGCGATTACGATGAAGGTGCGGGTGAGCATTTCACGGGTAAATGCCTCCCGGAAGCTCATGTTCTGCCAGACGGAAATGGTGAAAATCCCGGAGACGCCATCAACGGTGGCGGCGTCCTGAAAACGCAGCACGCGAACATCGCGGCTTTGATAAACCGCGTTGTAGTAGAGCGGCTCCGGGGTCGTGAAAGGCGTGCCTGCTGGCGGGGCCGGTGGTGTGGCATAGCCTGTCACGAAGACCCCGTCCGGCGCATAGACGTGGTAGAACAGATCGCCGCCGGAGGTGCTAGAGACCAAGCCGCGCGTTGCCGGGCTGAGCGCATCACCGTCCGAAAGGGCGACGTCGCGCGAGATCGCAAGTGCCGCCGACAGCAAGCCGCGATCAAAGATGTCCTGTGCGGCGGCGGTCGTATTGCGAAACTGCCAAAATGCAGCCGCGATCGCCACCAGGAGGAGCGGCGCCAGTATGATCAGGGTCAGGCGGCTGCGCAGCGATTGGAGTTTCACGCATCAGCCTCGAGCATCAATTGATAGCCAAGTCCGCGTTGCGTCTTGATCGTCACGCCAAAGGGTTTGAGCCGCGCGCGGATGCGGGAGACGTAAACCTCCACCACCTTCTCTTCGACATCGGCACCCGTGCCATAGGCGTGGTCAAGCAGTGCGGTTTTGCTCACCAGCCGTCCTTCGCCTGATAGCAAGCATTCAAACATCGCAAGCTCCCTCCGTGGCATGTCGATGTTTTCGCCGTCGGCCATGATGTGGCGGGCGGCAGGGTCGAAGCTTAGCGCGCCGAACGTGTGGATCTGGCGCTGCGGCACCGTCCGGCGGCGCGAGAGGGCACGCACCCGCGCCTCCAACTCCGCCATATCAAAAGGTTTGATCAGGTAGTCATCGGCCCCGGCGTCAAGCCCGGCGACGCGGTCTTGTGTTGCGGCGCGGGCGGTCAGCAAGATCACGGGACGCATGTCCTCGCGGGCGCGTAGACCTTTAAGGAGGTTCAAACCGTCGCGACCCGGCAGGTTGATATCAAGAATGATGAGATCGGAGGTGTCTTCTTTGAGGAAAGCATCAGCCTCATCGCCATCATGCAGCAAGTCAACGGCGTGGCCCGCGTCTTGCAGACGATAGGCGATGCCTTTGGCCAGCCCGACATTGTCCTCTACCACAGTGATCCGCATCTTTTTTCGCAACTGAAAGTTTCATGCAAGGTTCGCAGGTAAGGGTGGGTAGATCAACCGGGCCAGGACAGCCTGATGATTCTGTTTTTCACGCCTCTGGGAGGAGGCGGTACAGCCAAAGGGAGGAACATATGTCCTTTTTCTCAACCACACGTCGTGTGGCCTGCAGCGCTATTGCCATTGCAGCGGCCACATTCTCATTCCAAGCCACCGCGGGCGGTCACGGCATCGACCTCGAAGGCAAAACAGTAGAGTGGATCATTCCATTCTCCGAAACTGGCGGCTCCGCAAAATGGGCCAATTTCTACGCACCGCTCTTGTCTGAGGCGCTGCCCGGCGAGCCGACTGTCGTTGTGAAGTTCATGCCGGGCGCTGGTTCCACCAAGGGGGCCAACTTCTTCCAGAACCAGGAATATGAAGATGGCACGTTGATCTTCGGCTCGTCGGGCTCCACCCAATTCCCGTTCCTGCTGGGCGATCCACGGGTGAAGTATAACTACGCCGACTGGAACGTTGTTCTGGCCTCCGGCACCGGCGGCGTGGCCTATCTGCCGCCTGATCTGGCCGCCAAAATGGACGGCATGGATGCGAGCGCCCTGCAGGGCGAGGACTTCATCTACGGCAACCAAGGCGCGACCCGCCTGGACCTCGTGCCGACACTGGCATGGGAAATGCTGGGCCTGAACGTTGAAAGCGTCATGGGCATCAAGGGCCGCGGCGACGGCCGGCTGATGTTTGAGCGCGGCGAGGCGAATATCGACTACCAAACCTCGTCTTCCTTCCTGTCAGGTGTTACCCCGCTGGTTGAGGCCGGCACTGCGGTTCCAATGATGAGCTGGGGCGCGCTAGACGCCGACGGCAACATTGTGCGTGACCCGACCTTCCCAGACATGCCGACTTTCAAGGAAGTCTGCGATGCAACTGCCGGTTGCGAGACGTCTGGTGAGCAGTGGGACGCATGGAAGGCCTTCTTCATCGCGGGCTTCCCAGCCCAGAAGATGGTGTTCCTGCCAGCTGGCGCTTCAAACGATGCGATGGTGACCTACACCAAAGCGTTTGAGGCCGTCAAAGCACGGGCCGATTTCGCCGAAATCTCTTCTAAACGTCTCGGCAAATACCCACAGATGACCGGCGACGCTGCGCAAACTGCGCTGGAAAGCGGCACCAACGTGACCCCTGAAGCCAAGGCTTTCGTGGTCAACTGGCTGCAGGAAAAATACGGCGTTTCGCTGAACTAAGCTTTGCTTTTTGAGCGCCCCGCCGGCACCTGCCGGTGGGGCGCTTTCACAAGCAAAGCGGGGGATTGATTTCATGGAAGTCATCATGGAAGCCCTGCCCGCACTGGGCAGCGCATGGGGGCTGATTTTGCAGCCCGTGGTGTTGGGATATTTGATCCTTGGCGTGGTCATGGGCCTCTGTATCGGGGTCTTCCCCGGCCTTGGCGGGATCGCCGGGCTGTCGCTTTTGCTCCCCTTCATGTTCGGTATGGACCCGATCCTGGGCCTCGCGCTTATGGTGGGGATGGTGGCCGTCGTGCCAACATCCGACACATTTGCCTCTGTGCTCATGGGGATACCCGGGTCCTCTGCCTCGCAGGCTACGGTGCTGGATGGCTTCCCGATGGCCAAGAGAGGGCAAGCCGCGCGGGCATTGTCAGCGGCCTTTGCGTCGTCACTGTTTGGCGGGCTGGTCGGCGCGACCTTCCTCACGGTCTTCATCCTGATTGCCCGGCCAATTGTCTTGGAATTCCGTACGCCTGAGCTGTTGATGATTACAATTTTCGGGCTGTCCATGGTGGGTATTCTTGCGGGCCGGGTCGCCATAAAAGGCTTGGTCGCCGCGGGCCTTGGCATGCTGATTGGCACCATCGGGGAGGGGGCCTCCTCCGGCGATCTGCGCATGTCTTCCTATGACTACCCCTATCTGACCGACGGGTTGAAACTGGTCATTGTGGGCCTTGGTATCTTTGCGATCCCTGAGATTATCTCGCTGCTGCGTCAGGACCGCGCTATCGCGAAAGAGCAAGCTTTGGGCGGCGGGTGGCTCGACGGCGTCAAGGACTGGTTTGCCAATATCTGGCTGTCAGTGCGCTGCTCGATCATCGGCGTGATCGTGGGCGTGATCCCGGGGCTTGGCGGTTCCGTCGTTGACTGGATCGCCTATGGCCATGCGGTTCAGACCAGCAAAGACAAGTCCAACTTCGGCAGTGGTGAAGTGCGCGGCGTGATCGGGCCGGAAAGCTCAAACAATGCCAAGGAGGGCGGCGGGCTGGTGCCGACGCTGTTGTTTGGTATCCCCGGCTCCGGCTCCATGGCGATTTTCATTGGTGCGATTGCGCTTCTGGGCTCCGGCCAGATCGAGGTCGGCCCGGCCATGCTGCAAAACAACCTCGACATTACCTATTCCATTGTCTGGTTGCTGGCATTGGCCAATGTGGTGGGCACGATCATCTGTATCGCGGCCTCGGGCGGCATCGCGAAGCTGACCACGATCCGCTTCGCGCTGTTGGCGCCCTTCCTGTTCATGATCATCAGCTTCGCGGCCTTCCAGTCGGGGCAGAACCTGATGGACCTTGTGGCGCTCTTCGCCATTGGGTTCCTCGGCATCCTGATGCGTCGGTTTGACTGGTCGCGGCCTGCGTTCCTGATCGGCTTCGTGTTGTCGACCCCGGCCGAAAACTACGCCAACCAGGCGCTGCAGATCGCGCAGTCGCGTTTCCGCAAAGGGGTGCCTGAGGGGCTGGAATATATCTTCTCCCCCATCGTGATCGTGCTGATCATCATCACCGTGCTGTCGGTTGTGATCGGGTTGCGGCAGGCCAAGACCATTATGGCGGAGGGCGATGTCAAATCCGGCTCCAAACGCGCGCCGTTCATTTTCCTGCTCGCTGTGACGGGTTACATCGCCTACGCGTTCTACGACGCGGCCTCGATCCCGTCCTTCAGCCGTGACCGGGTTTTCCCGATGTTTGTCGCGGGCGTTTGCCTCGTGGGATGCGCAGCGCTGGTCATTCGGATGATGCTCAAGCCAGAGACGGACACGATCTTCGCCGACCGCGAACGCGAGGGAGATGATGCGGAGGCGACCTATGGGCTCTGGCCCACGCTCGCGTGGTTCGCGGCGCTGCTGATCCTGACCTCGCTGCTTGGCTTCATCTTGGCGCTTGCGCTGTTCCTCTTCGTCTTCCTGAAAGTGCGCGCGGGATTGAGCGTGGCATTTGCGGCAGCCTATACCGCCGCCGGCATTGCGTTCATGTGCGCTATGGCGTGGCTGCTCAACCGTGACTTCCCGCCAGGGCTGCTGCAGGGTTATGCCGACCTTCCTTGGCCGCTGACCTAAGAGAACGCCAATGACCCAGACCGCGATCCCGTTTCTTTTCATGCGTGGTGGCACCTCGCGTGGGCCCTATATGAACCGCGCGGATCTGCCCGAGGATCTGGACCAACTGGCAGAGGTGCTGATTGCGATTGTGGGCTCAGGTCATGCGCTCAACATCGACGGGATTGGCGGCGGGGCGGCGGTGACGACCAAGGTTGCGATGCTGTCACGCTCGGACGATGCGTGGGCAGACGTGGACTACTTCTTCGCCCAGGTCAGCGTTGAGGATCGACTCGTCGATTTCAAACCGACTTGCGGAAACATCCTGTCAGGCGTGGGCCCCGCGGCCATCGAGATGGGCCTGATCGCGGCGCAAGACGGTGAAACCCCGGTCAATATCCGCGCGGTCAACACAGGCGCAAAAGTCGCGGCAGTTGTTCAGACGCCGGGCGGCGTCGTGAATTATGAGGGCGACACGCAAATCGACGGTGTGCCCGGAACGGCGGCGCCCGTTGCGCTGCAATTCATGGAAACGGTCGGGGGTGCCACCGGAGCGTTTTTACCAACTGGCAACCTGGTCGATGAGATTGATGGCATCGCGGTGACATGTATGGATGTCGCGATGCCCATGGTTATTGCGCGCGCTGACAGTTTTGGACTGAGCGGACATGAGAGCGCATCGGAGCTTGACGACAACGCAGCTTTCTTTGAACAGATGGAGGCTGTCCGCCTGAAAGCAGGCGCAATGATGGGGATGGGAGATGTCTCCAAATCCGTGACGCCTAAATTTGGGTTGGTGGCGCCCCCCAATGCGGGTGGCACGGTCGCGACACGCTACTTCATGCCTTGGAGCGCGCATCCCACAATGGCTGTGACCGGGGCGCAATGTCTGGCCTCATGTGTTTTGACACCCGGCACCGTGGCCAGCGGTCTGGGAAAGCTGCCCAATACCAGGCCCGCGCCGCTGACCTTGGAGCATGCCTCTGGCACGATTGATGTGCTCGTGGACTATGAGGACACGCCCGATGGCATGATTATCAAGTCGGCCGGTTTGGTGCGTAGCGCGCGCAAACTGGCCGCAGGTGAGGTGTTTGTTCCGGCTTCCGCGTGGGGCGGGCATGTCTGACAGTTTTGAGGCGTGTATCGCCGTCGCACGGGCGGAGTTGGAAGCGGCGCGGCAGTTGCTGCAGCAAGACATTATCACCTATCCGTCGCCGATTTCGGGATGTGATGCGCAGTTCAACCATATGCTGGCGGAGCGGCAGAAAGTCCTCTCGGCCTTGAGTGCGCTATCCGAGACTGTTTTCGTACCGACACCGCGCTCCCCGACCGTTGAAAGCGAGGTCGAGAGCCGGTGAAGGTGCATATTCTCGACGATTGGTTTGACACGCTGCGAAGCTTGCCATGCTTTGAAAAACTGCGCGGTCATGACGTAACGGTCTGGTGCGACCATGAACCAGACCCTGAGCGTTTGGCCGCGCGTGTGAGAGAGGCTGAATGTCTTGTTCTGTTTCGTGAACGCACAAAAGTTGAAGGCGAACTGGTATCGCGGCTGCCAAATTTGAAGCTGGTTTCGCAGCGCAGCGTGTATCCGCATATCGACGTCGACGCCTGCACCCGCGAAGGCGTTTTACTTTGCTCCAACATGCATTCAGGCACGCCGTCATATGCCGCCGCCGAGCATACGTTGGCGCTGATACTGGCGAGCTACCGCCAAATTCCGCAACAAGTCGCATCAATCAAAGCGGGTGCTTGGCAAGCGGGCGTCGGGCGGACGCTGCGTGGGCGCACGCTGGGACTATATGGCTACGGGCGGATTGCTGGCGCAGTAGCCGAATACGCGCGCGCCCTTGGCATGAAGGTACAATGGTGGAGCTCTGAAGAAGGGCGCAGCCGCGCGCTGGCGGATGGGGAGAACGTTGCGCCGTCACGCGATGCCTTCTTCGCGAGCTCGGATATCGTAAGCCTGCATGTGCGCCTGAAGCCCGCAACGCGC
Organism: Pseudomonadota bacterium; assembly: GCA_039030615.1. Taxonomy (GTDB): domain Bacteria; phylum Pseudomonadota; class Alphaproteobacteria; order Rhodobacterales; family Rhodobacteraceae; genus Litoreibacter. The sequence goes on from JBCCDV010000001.1 coordinate 7,527, forward strand.
GGCATCGTCACCGGGTCTGATTTGGCCGCCATGCAAGACCGCGCGCTTTTTGTTAACACGTCTCGCTCTGGGCTGGTGGCGGAAGGCGCGCTGGAGGCTGAGATCGCAAAGGGGCGCATCTTCGCCGCCATTGATGTGTTCGATCATGAACCTTTGACCGACGCCGCGCACCCGCTGTTAAGCGCGCCCAATGTGCTCCCCACGCCGCATATTGGCTATGTCACAGAGGACGAGTTCGACCTGCAATTCTCAGACATCTTTGATCAGGTGAATGCCTATGCGGCCAGCGCGCCGATCCATATGATCAACCCCGAGGTCTGGGGCGCGAAGTAGCACGGCTCACACGCTGCGCTTCGACAGGAAGCGCACGAACCGCGTTGTCAGGTTTTCGCGCCGGGATTGATTTGGCCAAACGGCGTAAACCCCCAACGGCTCCGGCGACCAATCCTGCAAAATATGTTTCAGCTCACCGCTGCTGAGACCCCGGCGCGCGAAATGTTCTGGGATGGTTGTGAGGCCCAAACCTCGCACAGCGCATTCGTACAGTGCTTCGGCGGTGCTGACGGATATGTTTGACTTCCAATTCAAAACCGCCTTTTCGCCTTCCGGCGAAATTAGCTCTGTCCGGTCGCTTCTTATTGAAAAGCGAATCCAGGCCCATGTCGCCAAGTCTTCTGGGCGTTTGGGCGCGGCTTTGGTTTTGACATACTCTGGGCTCGCAACCAGTATCCTGTCGATTTGGCCGATCTTGCGGCTTGTGAATTCGCTGTCTTCTAACCACCCGGCGCGGATCGCGACGTCGAACCCGTCTTTGATCAGGTCGCGCCGTTGATCGGTGAAATGCAGGTCCATCGACACTTTGGGGTGCGTCTTTGAAAAATCCGCGATGCTGTCCATAAGCGCGGTTTGCGTGATGAAGGCAGGGGCGGAGACCCGCAAGACCCCAACGGGCTCGGTTGTGTTTGGGTTGATCGCATCAAGACCCAGTTCAGCAGCGTTGAGCATGTCTCGCGCCTGTGCATGCAGGATGCGCCCTTGCTGCGTCAGCGAAAGCTGCCGGGTCGAGCGGTAGAGCAACGTCGTCGCGAGATCTTTTTCGAGGTTTGATACGGCCTGGCTGACGCGCGAGGGGGCAAGGCCAAGATGCGTTGCGGCAGCCCGAAAGGAGCCTTGGTCAACCACGGTTGCGAAAATGGCTATGCTTCTGAGCTTCTCAATCATTGTTCACCTAAGCGGAATAAAGAGATCACTAATTGATTACTTATGGGGAACAGCTGTCGTCAATAGTCTGGCTTAACGAAGCATGGATTCAGTGCTTAACGCGATTTCTTGATTGCCCCTAAACCAACGTAAAGGACTGTCAAATGACCCTGGTTACCAAACCTCAAATCAACCGCCGCGACCTGATGAAAGGCGCCGCTCTGACGCTTGGCACCGCGACCTTGTTGCGCACCGCTTTGACGCCGAACAAGGCTTTTGCGCAAGGTGAGATGCCCCCGGGCACCGTGCACAGCTTTGCCACTGGTGGCGTGGCTTTCCACACTTATGTGTCGCCCGCACAAGCGGTGAACGTGACCTCGCATGTCATCGAATTCTCCGACCAGTTGCTGGTGGTCGATGGCACTATGTTGCCGCCAACGGCGGGCGAAGTGTCTGCGCTGATCGCGTCGACCGGCAAGCCAGTTGGCATGGCAGTGCTGAGCCACGAGCATCCTGATCATTGGGGCGGCTCGGCTTTCGTCGAAGGAGCGACGTTTGCGACATTGCCTCAAATCCGCGACGCCGTTGCGTCCGAGGCCGCTGCCGGTCAGTTCCCTGAGCCTACAACGGTTCTGAATGGCCCTGACATCGAGATCGGGATGACCGAAATATCCGGCGTCCCTGTAGAGTTCCGTCATTACGAGAACACAGAGGCGCCCCACATGGTGGTGACGGTGTTGCCAGAGCAGAAAGTCGCTGTGGTTCAAGACCTCGTTTACAACGGCGTTTTCTTTGCGCCGGGCGTTGATCGCCAAAACTGGATCGCAACCTTGGAAGGGCTGCGTGATGACCCGGCCTTTGACACGCTTCTTGTGGGCCACGGTCTGCCAACGACGCGCGGCGAGCTCGATACGGCAATTGCCTATATCAAAGTGCTTGATGACGCGATGACCAACGCGGCAACACCGGATGATGCGGTCGCACAGCTAAAAGCCGCTTTCCCGAGCTACGGTGGCGACTTCCTGTTGTCCTTGATCCCGGAATACTGGAGCCGCTAGACAGCTCGCGACGACACAAAAACCTTAAATGAGCGCCGTGCTGGCGCTCATACCATTCATAAGGAAGAGCCATATGGGCAAAGCCATTGAAAATGTTCGCAAGATTTACCTGGAGGGTATCGCGGGCGGTAACGCGCGTGAGGCCGTCCTCAAATATACCGGTCATCGCTACACACAGCACTCCACCGGTGTCGGCGACGGGGCGGAAGGATTCTTGGCCTTCTTTGAGCCGTTCGTTGAGCGCAACCCGAAGCGCGATATCGAAATCGTGCGCATTTTGGAAGACGGCCCTTGGGTCTTTTGTTCCGCCTACCAGTCGCTCAATGACGGGGCGGCGCAATGGGTTACCATGGATTTGTTCTACACCGATCCCGAAGGCTTGATCCTGGAACACTGGGACACAATTGCGGCCTACGAGTCAGAAACCGCGTCGGGCGAAGACATGGTCGGCGGCACGCGTGACGTCGGCACATCAGCGTCGTCCGAGGCCAGCAAGTCGCTGGTCTTGGAATACACAAAGCAGGTCCGTCAGGAACGTGGGTTCGACAAGCTCGACCAGTTTGTGTCGGATGGCCTTGTGCAACACGCGGCCCCCATTGGCGCCGGTCGCGACGGGCTTGCGGCTTGGCTAAGCTCTGAGGATGCGGGCAGCTACGAGATGCTGTTTCAACTGATTGGGCAGGGCGATCTGGTCGTCACCTACGGCAAACGCCATGCGAAAGGCGCCGATATCGCGGTCTTTGACCTTTACAAGGTCGCAGATGGCAAAATCGTCGAGCACTGGATGAACGAAGAAGAGATCAGCCCGCGCGAAAACTGGGGCAACACCGGCAAGTTCTAAGCCGAAGCCAAGTGTGCAAACACAGAAAAACCCCGGGTCTGCGAGACAGGCCCGGGGTTTTGTCTTTTTAGAAGTGGCGTTTAGCCCTCTTTCTTGAGCGCCTTGGCGTACATACCGACCACTTCGTTCATCGTCTTCATGGTGACGTTCAGCTCATTGAATTTGCGCGCGTTGGACGCAGGTTCCAGCGTTTCGCCAGCGCTGATCTGATCAAGCAATGGCTTCACGTCGTTCCAGTGTTTTGCAACTTCGCCAAGACCTGCGTCAATGCCACCGGTTGGCGGGCGGCGAATGCCAAGGGCTGGCATGCCGGAGCGCAACGCCTCCAAGGACGTGTCGAATGCATTAATGGTTCCTTGCATTGCTTCGACCGTGCTCGCTGTACCATTGCCGGTAGACACCATGCAGGATTCTTTAGACATTTTCTGGGTCAACATCGGCTGGCGTCCCGCCAGATCGATAAGCATCGAATCCGCCTGAACAAGCTCGTTAGGGTTTGAGTACTGCCCCACGATCACATTCACGAGTTCCGCGGCGTGTTTTAGAACGCCCATATTCGCGCTCAGTATTGTTTTCAGAGAGGCGTCCTGCGCATCACTTGAGAGCATCGCATCAGCGGCATCTTTCATCGGAACCCACGCGACGCGCAGCTCAGTGATCTTTGCAATCGTTTTGCGGCGCGATTCAGCGCTAGCGATGTTTAGGTCCGGGTCACCGAACTCAAGCGCATTGACGATTTTGTCGAACTCGGCGTTTGCGCCTGTCAAAAGTGCTGTTGCATTCTCGACTTCAATACCTGCGGCCAGGTGGCAGGCGGCAGACGGGATGCGTTGTGACAACATGCGCAACTTGCCAGAGAGGACGATGCGCTCTTGCGCGCTGCTTTCATCCTGCAATGCGACAGTGGTAACGGCCGCTTGTTGCGACATCGCAGGCGCGACAAAAGCCGCACAACCTAACAGGGCGGCGGCGGCGAGAGTGGGGATGGTCTTTTTCATGGTTAAGGTCCTTTTACGGTATCGCTCGTCTGCGGGCGGTCCAAGGTCCGCAAAACGAATACTGGTAGATCAAACTCTTTAGTGAGCAGGTCTTGTTAGGTCTGGGCGCACATAGGACGCGTATCGCGCATCCTTCCCCACCAGGTATTGCTCAAACACTTCGAAAATACGCTCGGCCATTTCTGGCCGAGCGTTATATTTCGTCTTAGCTTTGTGGGTTCTTGGAGATCCACACCTCAACACGGCGGTTGATGGAGCGACCACGGTCAGTCACGTTGCAAGCGGATGGGGCGACTTCGCCGTAGCCTGCGATCTGCAGATTGATGTGGTCGATACGCTCGCCAGCCGAGTCTTTGATGCTGTCGGCAACCGTTTCAGCGCGGCCCAGCGACAGACGGCGGTTGGCCTCGAAAGCCCCCACGTCATCTGTGAAGCCAACGATGGTCACTGTGGTGCCGTCGTCTTCGCGCTCAAGGTAGTTGATCAGGCGCTGCATATCGAGCTTACCGCGTTCGTCAACCTTGGACGAGCCGGTGCGGAAGCGGAACGTGGTGGACAGGCGATCATACTCGACCATGCTGTCCAGCATTTCCTGCATCACTTCGCTTTCGAAGCCTGCGTCGTAGCTGGCCACTTCGGTCTTCATCGCAGCACCGCGACCCTCTTCGAGGCTCTGTGCGCGGCGGGTGATGCCCAGGTCGATAAAGCCAGACTTGCCGATAACACCATCTGCTTGGTCGGATGTGACGAAGTCGAGGAACTTGCGGCCTTCGGAGTCGAGCGTATCTGCACGGTTGTAGAGATACATACGACGGTTCAGAGCGTATTCCTCGGTTTTGGCCGAGAACGCGTCAGGCGTTGTTGCGATGCCGCATTCGTTGACCAACGTCATTGGCTTTGCGCCACGCTGGAAAGCGTAACCGAGATAACCGATGGCGTTTTTGTCGTGGTAGATCGCGTTGGACAGCGCCTGGTCGTCTGCAGCGATACCTGCTGGCAGGAACTGTGGACGCTCTTCGCCGTAGAGATAGTCAGAGAAGAAGTCGTTGCTTGCTGTGCCTTCTTCGCGAACGATGACGTTGATGTCTTTGTCCGGGCCACCGAGCTGCGACCAGTTGGTGATTTCACCCGAGAACACAGCGCGAAGCTGATCGATGTTCAGCGTGTCGACCGAGTTCGACGCGTGGGTTACGACAACCATGCTGTCGACCGCGATGATGCGCTCTTGGCTTGGCGACACCATGCTGCCGGCGCCGTCAGCGCGCAGGGAACGTGCCTCATCCTTAGTGATCCGGCGCGAGGACATGCCGATCTGTGCGCTGCCTTCGAGCAGGGCAGAGAACGCAGCGTCGTCGCTTGTGGACGATACCAGGTAGGAGCCAACTTCGTCACCGAAACCACCGTCGTCGATGATTGTCGCCAGAGACTGTCCTGCCGATGGGTTGGTCAGCTCAGCATCTGCGTCAATCGCGGCTGCGTAGCCGGTCATCAGAAGTGGCATCATGCCGAGGCCGATCGTGTCGGACCCGATGATGTTCACGCCTGCTGTGACGTCGTTGAACGTTGGGCATGCAGCGCCTTCACACACAACGCGGCTCGCGTTGATGCGCAGATCGCCGAGCGCTGTGCGGACGATGTAGCTGTCATCGGCGAATTCGATAAACTCACCTACAACATTGATCGTGCCGTCAGTTGATTTCAGGGTTACTTGGTCCGCAAATGCGGCCGTTGCTGCCAGCATGCCGGTCGCCATGGCGAAACCCGCTGCTGAAGATTTTAGTCGTTTCTTTAGGCTGTACATAACAGTCTGTCTCCTCTCCAATTTTCTTCAGGACATTGGACCCACCACCAAATGCTTGGCCGAAAAGCAGTCCGTATGAACGAGCACACACCGCACTCTGTCCTAAATTACTGACCCGAAACAAACCGAGGAATTGGGCGGAAATTGTGTCCAAATATGGGTTTTTTGAAAAGTTTTAGGCAAGGTTGTTGAAAATTGTACTGGTCGCGATTTCCGGCTTTACTCACTGATTTTAAAGCAAAAAGGAAACTATCTGCGACGCATGCCTGCCGTCGAAATGCCAAGATTGGTCAGGAATTGCTTACCCGCAGGCCACATGCACGGGACAATCGGCGATTGTTGCGTGTTTTACTCGGAATAGGTCCAGCGATAATGTGGCGGGGTCGGACCCTTGTTGCGTTCGCCCTTTTGGCTTTGCTCCCAAGCATGCGCGAGAATGCCAACGGAGCGCGAAAGACAAAACAAACCGCGCGCAAGTGGCGGCTCAAAGCCCAGCTCCGCGAAAATGACGGCTGTCGCACCGTCGATATTCATTGGGATAGGTTTGCCTTTTTCGCGCTCAAGTTCGGATTGAACGACCTCAGCGATGTCCGCGAACTCTCCCGATACGACACCATTTGCGGCGGCATCCCGGACCAGACTGAGCAGGCGCTGCGCGCGCGGATCACGCGGTTTGTGGAACCTATGCCCGAAGCCCGGGATGATTGATCCATGTTGCGAGCGCCATTGCGTCAGTGCCTCCGCGACGCCGTTGGTGATGGCCAAATGATACAGCTCAACCGCTTGCTCGCCTGCGCCGCCGTGCACATCGCCCAGCGTATTGACGGCGCTCGCCATTGCGTTCTGTAACCCGACGCCGCAGGTGATCGCCATGCGCGCCGTGGCAATTGATGGCGCTTGTGGGCCGTGATCAACGGCGGCGACCAAAGCGGCCTCCAACAGCTGCGCTTGCCCTTCGTTCGGAAGATCGCCCCGCAGCATCAGCCAGATCATCTGCGGAAAGGAAATCGCACCGATCAGGTCTTGGATTGGTCGCCCACGAATATCGATGCGGCCGGGCTCCATATCGATAATGGAGGTTTCCCACCAGTCTGCGACGTCCGAACTGCTCATATCACGCCTTTCTTTTCCATGTCCGCGATCTCTTCTGGCGACAGGCCGAGCTCACCCCAAATCGCGACATTGTCTTGCCCCAGCTGGGGAGGGGGCTGATCGACGCTCGGCGCATCCCCATCGAGCTTCGCGCCTGTGGTCACTGTCTGTATGCTGCGTCCCACGCCGGGGACTGTATCGAACTCTGCCAGGAACCCGCGGTCCGCGATTTGGGGCGCGTCTAATACTTCTGGCACGCGCATGACCACACCTGCAGGTACTCCGATGCTATTGAGCGTATCCGACCAATGTTGGGCTGGTTTGGTTGTCAGTACCTCCTCCAGCGCGGTCTTCAACGCGAAGCGGTTGCGCTTGCGGTCCTCGCGGGTTTGGTAGTCGGGATGGTCACGCAGCGGTGCAAGGCCCAGATGGTCGGTTAAGAGAACCCATTGCTCATCCTTATTGGCCGCGATGTTGAGCACCCCCTTTGCCGTTTCAAACGCGCCCGACGGGGCGGAGGTCCAGTTCTCATTGCCACGGGGTGCGGGCGTTTGATCTGCGATGAGATGGTTGGAGACGACCCAACCCATTGTGGCAATCACAGATTCAAGCATCGAGATATCAATAAACGTCCCCCGCGGGCGCGCGTTGAGTGCAGCAGTGATCGCGAATGCCGCTGTCATTCCGCCCACAGTGTCAGCCAAAGGGTATCCCACGCGCAACGGGGCGCTGTCCGCGTCCCCCGTGATCGACATCACACCACTGACGCCTTGGATAATTTGGTCATATGCGGGCCGGTCGACCCACGGTCCGTCCTGGCCGAAGCCGGATATCGCGCAATAGATCAACTCTGGTTTGGTCTCGCGCAAGACATCGTAGTCCAGACCAAGCCGCGCCATAACACCGGGACGAAAATTTTCGACCAGAACGTCGGCGCTGGCGACAAGACGTTTCAAGAGCCTTTTGCCTGCATCCGACTTCAAGTTGAGGGTGACCGACTTCTTGCCGGCATTTTGGGCCAGGAAAGAAACGCCCATGCCCTTTTTGTTTAGCTCGGCATCTGCGCCCAGCTGACGGGCGAGGTCGCCACGCAGCGGGGCTTCGACCTTGATGACCTCAGCGCCGAAATGGACCAGTTGATGACAGCAAAACGGACCGGCCAATACATTTGTAAGGTCGAGCACACGAATGCCCGACAGTGGTTTAGTCACCGTCAGCCACCCCGTCTTGGCGGGCGCGCGCACGCCGCGCGCGGTAGCTTGGCAGCAGAACAAGACCGACAGCTACGATCAGCAAGCCCAGAGTCATCGGCCGCTCCCAGACGAAGCTGGCGCCGTCATATAGGTTCATGGAGCGCGTAAAGTTGTCTTCAAGCATCGTTCCTAGGATGAAACCGATGAGCAATGGCGCAAGCGGATAGTCCGCAAATTTGAAGATCGTTGCACAAATCCCGAAGCCAACAAGGATGAGGAGTTCGGTTGCGTTGTTCTGGCCAATATAGGCCCCCATCAGGGTGAAAAACAGGATGAACGGGATCAAGAAGTTGCGCGGCACGGCTAGAATTTTGGCGATGTAGGGGATGAGCGGCAGGTTTAGGATCAGGAGCACCAAATTGCCGATATACATCGAGATGATGACCGACCAGAAGATCTGCGGGTCATCGACCATAAGGCGCGGGCCAGGGGTGACGTTCAACGCAATCAGTGCGCCAAGCAAAATGGCTGTGGTGCCCGAGCCGGGGATGCCCAATGTCAGCAGCGGGACGAACGACCCGGTGCATGCGGCGTTGTTGGCGGTTTCCGGAGCGGCGAGGCCTTTGATGGAGCCGTTGCCGAATTCTTTTTGCTCGTCAGCCTTGGCGATGTTGCGCTCGACGGCGTAGCCCAGGAAGGAGGCGATGGTGGCCCCGGCGCCGGGCAGTACCCCGATGAAGAAGCCTTGGAACGACTGTCGACCAATGACGGGCGCGATTTTCTTTGCCTCGTCCCGCGTGATGCGCAGGTCTTTGATTGCGCCGCTGTCGCCTTGTGCGCCGCGCGACGGTTTGAGCACAAGATACAGAGCCTCGGGAAGCGCGAACATCGCCATTGCAAGCGTGATGAAGCCAAAGCCTGACTGCAGGTCCATCATGCCCATGGTGAAGCGTGGCGCGTTGAACTGCGCCGTCTCGCCCACGGTGGCCATGATAAGGCCCAACACGGTCATCAAAAGCGCCTTGGAGACCTGACCGATGCCCGCGAAGGCGGCGATGGCGGATAGGCCCACGACCATCAAAGCGAAATACTCGGCGGAGTGGAACAGAAGTGCGACTGAGGACAGCATCGGCGCGAAAATCATCAGCAAGATTGCCCCGATAGTGCCGCCCGCGAAAGAGGCGATGGCCGCGATGGTCAGCGCTTTTCCGGCCTTGCCTTGTCGGGCCATCGGGTAGCCGTCGAAGCTGGTGGCAACCGTGCCCGCGACGCCGGGGGCGTTGAGCAGAATGGAAGACGTCGAGCCGCCAAAGATCGCGCCGTAGTAGACGCCAGCAAGCAAGATCAGCGCGGTCGCAGGGTCGCCGATGGTGATGGCAATGGGGATCATTATCGCGATGATTGACATCGGACCAAGACCGGGCAGCATCCCAATAAAGGTACCGATCAGGCAGCCGCCGATGACCATTGCGATGTTTTGAAATGAAAGAGCCGTCGAAAGGCCCAGAATGATACCTTCAAGCATGGCTCAGTTCCCCCATGCATAGGGCAGGGGACGCAGGAAGATGCCGAGCACCTCTTGCACCAAATACCAAATACCCACCGTCGCGAGCCCCGCGACGATCAACATAATGACCCAGCGACGCTCCCCCAAAATGACGGAGCCGCCTATGAGAAAGCCCATTGTGGACAACAGGAACCCGGCAGGACGCAGCAAAAGCGCGTAAGCAACCATAAGGCCTAGCAGCAGAAGCGCCTGGCCGAGGTGGTATTCGTGCAATTTGCGGTAATCGACATCGGCCGGTTTGATCTCTGATTTCTCGACGCCGCTGAGGACAAGCAGGCAAAGCACAATGCCGATGATTGAAAGAACCTTGGGAAAGGAGGAGGGCCAGACCGCAAGCCGTCGCATGATCGGCGGCATTGATCCGTCCATCGTGAACCAGGCGGCGTAGCCATAGGCGAGGCACACTCCCAGCAGCGCAAGCGCAATCCATCGATCTAGTGCCATGTCATCCCCCCAAAAAGGATGGGCAGGGCGGGTGCCCGGCCGCATCTGAAAGTGGTCAAAGCCACCTCAATGTATGTCTTAGAGGAAGCCGAGCTTCTTCATCAGATCGCCAATCACCTTTTCCTGGTCTTCCAGGAAGGAATTGAAGTCATCGCCTGAGTTATGAATGTTGACCCAGCCGTTGCGCGCGCGCACGTCTTCCCATTCAGGTGTGTCATACATCTTCATGATGGCGTCTTGATACATGGCGAGCTTATCGGCCGGCAGGCCCGGGGCCGCAAAGAACCCGCGCCAGTTGACGAAGGAGGTGTCGATCCCTTGTTCCTTCATGGTCATCGCGCTGTCCATAGCCGCCACGCGCTCGTCGGAGGTCACGCCGATGATCTTGACTTCGCCTGCTTGAGCCAAGGCCACAGCCTCAGAAAAGCCAGTCGAAAGCGCCTTGATCTCGCCTGACAGCAACGCTGCCATGGCTTTGCCGCCCGCGTCATAAGGGATGTACTTGACATTCAACGCGTCTTTGCCTGCAGCTTCCATCACCATCGCTGCAACAAGATGGTCCATGCCGCCCGGAACAGAGCCGCCACCAATCGCTGTGTTGGATGGGTCGGCGTCATAGGCCGCCACGAGACCTGCCATGTCGCTGATTTCACTATCAGCAGCCACAACCATTGCAGCGTAGTCGCCAATGGTGCCTGCAACGAGGGTCAGGTCACGGAAGTTATGCGGGAACACGCCCGTCAGCGACCGGATCACGATAGGGGTCGAGTTGACCATCAAAGTGCCATGGTTGCTTTCGGCGTTTTCGATCAGAAAACCGATCGCTTTGCCGCCGCCGCCGCCTGACATGTTTTCATAAGATGCCGATCCGACAAGCCCCGCGCCGGTCAAAGCCTCGCCCGTGCCACGTGCGGTACCGTCCCAGCCACCACCGGCGCCGCCGGGGATCAAAAAGTGGATGCTGTCAACAACCTGGTGCCCGTCAGCTGCGGCAGAACCCGCAAGTCCGAAGGCCAACGCCGATGCCATCAGGGCACGACGGCCCAGTTCAAAAGTGTTCATTATTTCCTCCCGTTCAGAAGCCTTATGGCTATCTGCCCGGAAGCTTGCGCCAAGAGCTTTTAAAAGGCAAGTTGCGAAAACGACGGCGAGAGGAGCCCGAAAATGATCAAAGTCCTGATCCCGTCAGGGGCGCTGGGATTGAAGTATGATCGCGGGGCTTTAGCCAATGGCTTGGCCGCGAACCCCGACATTATTGCCATCGATGGTGGGTCAACGGATAGCGGGCCGTCTTATCTGGGGCAGGGGATCAGCAAGTATTCCCGCGCCTCGACAAAAGCGGAATGGCGCGATCTTATGATTGCTCGCGCACAGATCGATGTCCCGCTGCTGATCGGCAGTGCCGGAACATGCGGCGCAGACAGCGCGGTGGATTGGCTGCTTGAAATTACACGCGAGCTGGCGTCAGAACTGGACCAATCGCTGACCGTCGCCGTTTTGAAATCGGGACAACCTGCCGCTCGCGTAAAGTCAGCTCTGGGAGGGGACCAGATCACGCCTCTAGCCCCAAAGGTGCCGATAGATGCGCCCTTGATCGACGATTGCACCAACATTGTAGCACTAGCCGGCGCTGAGCAAATTCAAGCGGCTCTCGACACCGGGGCAGACATTGTCATTGCAGGGCGAACGACAGACACGGCGGTGATTGCAGCCCTGCCGCTTGCACGCGGCTGCCACGCCGGTGCCGCTTGGCACGGCGCAAAGATTGGGGAATGCGGCGCGCTTGCGACGACCAACCCCAATGCTGGCACGATCATGATCACCTTCGATGCGCAAGGCTTCACCGTCACGCCAATGGCCGATGAAGGGCAAGCAACGCCGAGATCGGTGTCCGCGCACATGCTCTACGAAAATAGCAATCCGTTTGTGCTGTATGAACCCGGCGGACATCTTAATGTCGAAGGCGCAACTTATGTCGCGAAGGGCCGCAGCACGCATGTCACCGGCAGCGTCTGGGTCCCCAACGATACATATACGGTCAAGCTTGAAGGGGCCCGCCGGGTTGGGTTTCAAACCGTTTCGCTCACGCTGGTGCGCGATCCGCGCTACGTCGCCCATGTTGAGCAATGGCTGGCATTGATACGTGACGACATTCTTGAGCCCGTGCAAGAAGATGATTTTGTGGTTGAGTTTAGGCTGATTGGTCAAAACGCCACGCTCGGCGACCTTGAGACACGCTCGATTGGCGCTGGCGAGATCGGCGTGATGACCATTGTGACTGCAAACGAGCAGTCGCGCGCCACCGAGATCGCAAAGCTCTTGAACCCCGCGCTGTTGCATTACCCTTTAACGCCCGATGAGCCGATGCCGACCTTCGCCTTTCCGTTCTCTCCCGCCGAGATTGAACGCGGCGCGCATTACGAGTTTTGCCTTAACCACGTTATAACCTTGGACGACCCGATGGAGGCATTTGCGTTGGAGGTCATTGAAATCTGATGGCGCAGCTCAAGCATATGGTTGACAAAATACGGTCCAAGAATGCCGGCCCGTTCTGGATTACCATCGACATCTTTTGTCGCCAGGATGGCAGCTTTGACGAGGTTGAGAAATGCGTCACGCCTGATGTCATCGCGCCGCTCTATAGTGTCGATCCGGAAGATATCCTTCGGTTTGAACTGCGCGACCTGGATGTGATCAAACTCAGCTTTCCGCGCCCCAATATTCAAGGCACGCGCCAAGACCGCGACATGCATGGCGCAGGGTTTGCTCATCTCTTGGAAGAGATTGAGTGCGGCTCCAAACCCGATTGATTGGGCTCACGTCCTCATTTCTGGGCGCAGCTCCTGCGCGCGGCCGCTTGCTCAAACGCAAATAGCTGGGCGCCAGAATGTGTTCAGCTCAACCCTTTGCAGAATGCCTGTATGCGCGAACACGCCTCTTTCAAATTCTCATCTGAGGTGGCGTAGCTGACGCGGAAATTGGGGCTGAGCCCGAAAGCCGCGCCGAAGACGACAGCTACGCCGTGTTCTTCAAGCAGGGCGGTCGCGAAGGTTTCGTCGTCTTTGATCAGAGTGCCCGCAGCTGAGGTTTTACCGATGCAGCCCGCAACAGAAGGGTAGACATAGAAGGCGCCCTCCGGCGTTGGGCAGGAGATACCTTCGGCGTGGTTCAGCATCTCGATCACCAAGTTGCGACGACGCACGAACTTTTCGTTGTTGGGGGCAAGGAAGTCCTGAGTGCCGTTCAACGCCTCTACCGCGGCCCATTGCGAGACCGAGCAGGGGTTTGACGTGGATTGAGATTGCACCTTGCGCATGGCGCCGATCAAGCTTTCCGGCCCCGCTGCGTAGCCGATCCGCCAGCCGGTCATCGCATAGGCTTTGGAGACACCGTTGACGGTCAGCGTGCGGTCATAAAGGCGTGGCTCCACCTGCGCGGGGGTGCAGAATTTGAAATCATCATAGGCGAGGTGCTCATACATATCATCTGTGAGCACCCAGACATGTGGGTGGCGCATCAGCACATCCGTGAGCTCTTTCAGCTCGTCCCAGGTGTAGCCTGCGCCAGTTGGGTTGGAGGGTGAGTTGAAGATCAGCCATTTGGTCTTGTCGGTGATGGCCGCTTCCAATTGGTCCGCGGTCAGCTTGAAACCTGTTTGTAGCGAGGCTTCGGCGACAACAGGCGTGCCGCCTGCCAGCAGTACCATATCGGGGTAGGACACCCAGTAAGGGGCGGGGATCACGACTTCGTCGCCTTCATTCAGCGTGGCCATCAGCGCGTTATAAAGCACCTGCTTTCCGCCGGTGCCGACGCTGACCTGTGACGGCGCGTAGTCGAGATCATTATCGCGCTTGAATTTGGCGCAGATCGCCTCTTTCAACTCGGGGATGCCGTCAACGCCTGTGTATTTGGTTTTGCCGTCCGCGATGGCCTGCACGGCCGCATCCTTGATATTTTGCGGCGTGTCGAAATCCGGCTCGCCCGCGCCCAGCCCGATGACGTCCTTGCCCGCGCGCTTCAGCTCCGCCGCCTTCTGGGTCACGGCGATTGTTGGCGATGGTTTTACGCGGGAGAGGGTTTCGGACAGGAAAGACATGATGTGACGCCTCGTCAGGTTGCATAGAGTCACCAGAGCTTTTACGGAGGGTCAGGCGGGCCTACAAGCGCGGAAACGTCCGGGCGGACCCGCTATGCGAAGGGCTGATATGACCGACTTGCACGAAGACTATTTTCACAATGACAGCGCCACATTTGGCGACCGTGTGACCGCCGCCCGCGAGGCGATGGGCCTGACGGAAGAAAGCCTGTCACGAAAGCTCGGTGTGAAATTGAAAACCCTGCGCAGCTGGGAGCAAGATCTGGGCGAGCCTCGTGCCAATAAGCTGCAGATGATGTCGGGCATGCTGAATGTCTCCATGCGGTGGCTGCTGACGGGCGAAGGTGACGGCCCGCCTGAGCCTTCGCCGGAGGGGACAAATACGGGCGACATGTCCGAGCTACTGGCTGATCTGCGCCGCACAAAGTCCGAGATGCAAAACCTTGCTGACCGGATGGGGCGCATGGAGCGACGTCTGGTCAAGGCGATGGAGACCAGCTGATGCGCGAAGAACCTCGCCATGATGAGCCGCGTGAGACGCGAGAGCGGCGCTTGAAGCTGCGCTCGATGCGACGTGGGATCAAGGAGATGGACTTGATCTTGGGAGGCTTTGCCGAGGCGGGATTGAGCACTCTCAGCGACGCCGATCTGGCGCTCTATGACGAGATGCTAAGCGAGAATGATCATGACATGTATGCCTGGGCATCTGGTCAGGTCGCGACGCCGGGCCGGTTTGCAGATTTGATGGATCACGTGGTTAAAAACGGCGCCGCGCTAAAACGCTGAAAATTTTTTCTCAATCTCGGCTTTCGTTTAACTGAATTTTCAAACCTTCTCGATTAATTACCGTGCAACGAGCGGATTGCCACGGAGATTAGTATGAGTATTCAACAACGGTTTGTAAAAACGGATGCCCGCGATTTTATGACCAGTTATTTAGAGAGTTTGGCTCTTGTGGAGCGGCTTCACCGGCTGCTTTTGGACGTGATCAAGGATGAATTTGAGCGATTGGGGTTGTTGGACATCAACGCCGTGCAAGCGCTGCTTTTGTTTAACATCTCGGACAATGAGGTGACGGCGGGCGAGCTGAAATCGCGCGGTTATTATCAGGGCTCTAACGTGTCCTACAATCTCAAGAAATTGGTTGAGATGGGGTATATGCACCACCAACGATGTGAGATTGACCGCCGTTCGGTGCGCGTGCGCCTGACCGAAAAGGGCCGCAAGGTTCGCGATAGCGTTCAAGACCTATTCACCCGTCACGCCGAAGGCATGGAAAAAAGCGGTCTTCTGGGCGGCGACGGCATGGAAGAGATCAATGCGTCCTTGCGCCGGATGGAACGCTATTGGAGCGACCAAATTCGCTACATCTACTAATTTAAGTATCGACTGATTTATCAGAAGAGCTGGCCGGGGAAGGGGCGCTGCGCGCCTCTACCTCGGCCAATTGCCGTTTGATGGCTTTGGCGCGCCAGATGGAAATCACAATGATTGCCGCAAGCAGTAGAAGAGATACCGCATAGGCCGACAGGACAGCGTCGGCATATTTTCCAAGATCGGGCATCATTGCGCGGCTCTTTCGCGGGCCAGCAACGCGCGCAGGCGGCGGTGGCGGATCTCAGTGCGCGTGCGCAGCAAAACAAGTGCTACGAACAAAAGCCCGAACCCGATCATCGAGATGACCAGAGGCACGAAAAACACATCTGCCACGGAGCGCCCGCCGGTGGCTACGGGAACGGAAGTGCCCTGATGAAGACCTTGGTTCCAGAAATTCACGGCGTAACGGCTCAGAACCGCGAAAACGGACCCCACGAGGCACAGGATCGATGTCAGATCGGCCGCGGTGTCTTGTGTCTCGATCGCCTGCCAAAGCGCGATATACCCGAGGTAAAACAGAAACAATATCAGGAACGATGTCAGTCGCGGGTCCCAGGCCCAATAGGTGCCCCACATGGGCTCACCCCAAATCGCGCCGGTGAAAAGCGCGATGACAGTCATGGCCAAGCCCACGGGTGCCGCGGCGCGCGCGGCCAAGGCTGAGACGTGGTGACGGCGAATGAGCCAGATCAATGAGGCCAAGAGCATCATGAACCAAGCGTTGATCGCCATCAGCGCGGATGGAACATGCAGATAGATGATTTTGACCGTGGAGCCCTGACGGAAGTCATCCGGCGTGAAAAAGAACCCCCACACCAACCCGGTAACGAGGCAGGCTGCGGCGGCATAGGCGAAGATCGGCAGCAGCCATTCGGTGCTGCGCATAAACTGCATGGGGTTGGCATACTTCCAAATCGACATAAACGTTCTCTACTGGAGCGTGCCGGAGGCTTCAATGCGGCGCGGCGGCGCGCACGGATTTGTTAGACTGGCGCTCATCTGAGGTTCATGCGCAGTGCGGCGGCGGCTGCAAAAGGGATCAGGGCCACGGAGGCCGCGCTGATCCCGGCGAGAAGCAGCAGCGGTGTGCTTGGGTCCAACCCGCTTGCCCCGCGTCGCGCGGCATCGGCCCCATAAAGCAACGTTGGCATATAAAGCGGCAATACCAGCAGCGAGATCAGCAAGCCACCGCGTTTCAAGCCAACCGTAAGCGCCGCCGCAAACGCACCGATGACTGAGAGCGCCGGCGTGCCGAGTGCGAGCCCAAGCACCAGTGCCGGGACCGCCTCAACGGGCAAATTCAATAACAGCCCCAAAGGTGCTGCGACCATCGTGAGCGGCAGACCCGTCGTGATCCAATGGGCGAGCGCTTTTGTCAGTGCGACACCTTCAAGTGGCAGCGGGGCGGTGGCGAGCACCTCTAATGTGCCGTCCTCAAAGTCGAGCTGGAAAATACGGTCGAGCGACAAGAGCGCTGCCAAAAGTGCACCCACCCATAAGATGCCCGGTGCGATGCTTGCCAAGAGCGCTGGCATGGGGCCGACCCCGAACGGGACAAGGACGCAAAGGATTAGAAAGAAGGCGAGGCCCAGCCCGAACCCGCCGCCGGCCCGGATCGAAAGGGCGAGGTCGCGTCTGAGCAGCGCGATCATAGCGTACCTTCGGACAGGAAAGGATCATCTGTTTGGTCCGCTTGGGCGCGAAACGGCGTGACGTCAAGCGTTCGTGCCCCAGCCAGACCAAGATCAATATGGGTGGCGATAATGGCGGCACCTCCACTATCCAAATGCGCTGTGACCGCAGCGGCAAACTGTATCACAGCGTCAGTGTCGAGCGAGACTGTCGGCTCATCCAACGCCCAGATCGGACGGCCGGACAACAAGAGCCGCGCGAGCGACACCCGACGTCTTTGACCCGCTGACAGCGTGTCTATTCGGCGGCCTAGCAACGGTGTAAGCGCGAACTGCGTGACAGCTTGGTCAATCTCGGGCACGCCAAAGACCTGCGCCCAAAAGCGCAAGGTTTCCGCGACAGTCAATTGTGCTTTTAACGCATCGGCATGGCCCGTATAGGCGACCTGATCGGCGGTGAAACCTATATGTCCTGCGACAGGCGGTGTAAGGCCCGCGAGGCAACGCAACAGCGTGGTCTTTCCCGATCCGTTTGGGCCGCGCAACACCAGTGCCTGACCGGACCGCACCGTGAAAGCCACGCCGCTCAATACGGTCAGCTCGCCGCGCCGGCAGGCCACATCTTCGACGGAAAATTCCATGGGTTTGCGCATAGCCGAAACGGCCTGCGGGTGGAAGCCCAAGCGGTTTTCTGCAGGTACAGATATGGCAGCACTAGGGCCGGTTTCCCTTGATCCTGCGCGCCCCTTGGGGGTACCAAAGGGCAGGAAACATTCGCCCAAGCCATTGCCTGCAAGGAGCCAGCCCATGCCCATTTCCGTCGGCCACGATCAAGCCAAAACTCGCAAAACTCTGACAGTCGGTGACAAAAGCTTTGCCTTTTATTCGATCAAGGCGGCAGAAGATGCCGGGTTGGGCACGTTCTCCAATCTGCCGGCGGCGTTAAAAGTTGTGCTCGAAAACATGCTGCGGTTTGAGGATGGCAAGACGGTGAGCGTCGAGGACATCAAAGCCTTCTCGGATTGGGGCAAGCAAGGCGGTAAAAATCCTAAGGAAATCGCCTACCGCCCGGCGCGTGTGTTGATGCAAGATTTTACCGGTGTGCCAGCGGTTGTGGACTTGGCGGCGATGCGCGACGGGCTGGTCGCGCTCGGCGGAGACCCGGAAAAAATCAACCCGCTGAACCCGGTGGACCTGGTCATCGATCATTCGGTTATGATCGACGAATTTGGCAACCCGCGCGCGTTTCAGATGAACGTGGACCGTGAATATGAGCGCAATATGGAGCGCTATACCTTTCTAAAATGGGGCCAATCGGCGTTCAACAATTTCCGCGTTGTGCCGCCCGGCACAGGCATTTGTCACCAGGTGAACCTGGAATACTTGGCCAAAACGGTCTGGTCGGATGTCGACCAATCGGGCGAAATGGTGGCCTATCCTGATACCCTCGTTGGCACTGACAGTCACACAACCA
Organism: Pseudomonadota bacterium; assembly: GCA_039030615.1. Classification (GTDB taxonomy): domain Bacteria; phylum Pseudomonadota; class Alphaproteobacteria; order Rhodobacterales; family Rhodobacteraceae; genus Litoreibacter. Next base: position 26,299 of record JBCCDV010000001.1, read on the forward strand.
TGGTGAACGGCGCGGCTGTGCTTGGTTGGGGCGTTGGTGGGATCGAGGCCGAAGCGGCAATGCTGGGTCAACCCATTTCGATGTTGATCCCGGAGGTCATCGGTTTCGAGCTGACGGGCGAGATGATGGAGGGGACAACCGGCACTGATCTGGTGTTGAAAGTTGTCGAGATGTTGCGTGCGAAAGGCGTGGTGGGCAAGTTTGTTGAATTCTTTGGTGAGGGGCTGGATCGGCTTCCATTGGCCGACCGCGCCACGATCGGCAATATGGCCCCCGAATACGGCGCGACATGTGGGTTTTTCCCGATCGACGGGGAGACGCTGCGGTATCTGCGCACGACCGGACGGGAAGAAGAGACAATCGCACTGGTTGAAGCTTATGCCAAGGAAAACGGGTTCTGGCGCGACGCGGGATATCGTCCGATTTACACCGATACTCTGGCCCTTGATATGGGGACCATTGTGCCTGCGATTTCTGGCCCGAAGCGGCCACAAGATTTTGTCGCCTTGACCGATGGTGGCACCGCGTTCCTGCGCGAAATGGAGGAGACGTTCAAACGGCCGATGGGGAAGGAAGTGCCTGTCTCAGGCGAAGACTACACGATGGAAAGCGGCAAGGTTGTGATCGCCTCTATCACCTCATGCACCAATACCTCAAACCCCTATGTGATGATCGGTGCCGGGTTGGTGGCGCGCAAAGCGCGTGCGCTGGGACTGGACAGCAAGCCATGGGTAAAGACCTCTCTTGCGCCAGGTAGCCAAGTTGTGTCGGCCTACCTGGAAGCTGCCGGGCTTCAGGAAGACCTCGATGCTATTGGGTTCAACCTGGTGGGGTATGGTTGCACAACCTGCATCGGCAACTCTGGCCCGATTCAGAAAGAGATTTCGGATGCAATTGCAGAAGGTGACCTGGTTGCGACCTCTGTTTTGTCGGGGAACCGTAACTTTGAGGGCCGGATCAGCCCAGATGTGCGCGCCAACTATCTGGCGTCGCCGCCGTTGGTGGTGGCATATGCTTTGGCAGGGACGCTGGATATTAATTTAGCTGAAGATGCGATTGGGACCGATAAAGACGGCAATGACGTTTTCTTGAAAGATCTCTGGCCAAACTCACAAGAAGTGGCGGAACTGGTTGAGCAGACTGTGACCCGCGCGGCGTTTCAGGAGAAATATGCCGAAGTCTTCACCGGCGACGAGAAATGGCAGGGTGTCGAAACGACCGACAGCCAGACCTATGACTGGCCTGCGACCTCGACCTATGTGCAGAACCCGCCCTATTTCCAAGGGATGGGCGCGGAGCCGGGCGTGATCTCCGATGTCAAAGGCGCCAAGGTTTTGGCGCTTCTGGGCGATATGATCACGACGGACCATATCTCGCCCGCTGGCGCATTCAAGGAATCGACGCCTGCCGGCAAATATCTCGTCGAGCGTCAGGTTCAGCCGCGCGAGTTCAATTCTTACGGGTCGCGGCGGGGCAACCACGAGATCATGATGCGCGGCACATTTGCCAATATTCGGATTAAGAATGAGATGTTGGAAGGCGTTGAGGGCGGTTTTACGAAGGGCCCGGATGGCAGCCAGATGTCGATTTTTGATGCCGCTATGGCGCATCAGGCCGAGGGCACGCCTTTGGTGATTTTTGGCGGCGCGCAATACGGCGCTGGATCTTCGCGCGATTGGGCCGCGAAAGGCACGGCGCTTCTGGGTGTGAAGGCAGTGATTGCGGAGAGCTTCGAACGCATCCACCGCTCAAACCTTGTAGGTATGGGCGTGATTCCATTCGAGTTTACCAACGGTGACACGCGCAAGTCGCTGGGCCTCACCGGCGAGGAGACGGTGAGCATTACAGGGCTCGAAGGCGATTTGCAGCCTTTGTCGAGCGTTCCTTGCGAGATTACGATGGCCGATGGCAGCGTGAAGGCAATCACCCTGAAATGCCGCATCGATACCGCCATCGAGAAAGAATATATCGAACATGGCGGCGTGCTGCATTACGTGCTGCGCGATCTTGCTGCGGCATAAGATGGGACCGGGCAAACGGCGCGTTTCTGTTTTGGGGCGCTTTGACTTCGGCTTCGCTTCGTCTGGAGTGAGCGAAAACCAATGAAAGGCTTCCCTGATTTGCCGCCGCTTTGGCTTGCTTTGGCTTTGGTGCTGAATTGGGCGTTGGCCCGCATGGTGCCGGGCTTTAGTGTTGGCGCATTCGCGACCTCGGTGAGTTGGACGTTGATTGGTGCGGGTCTTTTCGTGATCGGATGGGCGGCGGTTTGGTTTTGGCGACGCAAGACCACGATTGAACCGCATCACGACGCACAGGTGTTGATCGTCGAAGGGCCGTTCCGGTTCAGCCGCAACCCAATCTATCTGGCGCTACTGGTCATCTTGCTGGGTGCAGTCATCGGGCGGGGGCAGCCGTTGGGGCTTGGTTTGGTGGCAGGGCTGTGGTGGGTTTTGGATCGCCGTTTTGCCGTGCCGGAAGAGCAGGGTCTGCGCGCGCAGTTCGGAACAGAAGCCGAGCGCTACCTCGCCGCGACACGCCGCTGGTTATGACAATTACTCGCGAAGGCTTGATTGGTATTTGTCCGGGCGTCAGGTTAGCTCTGCCTCAAGCGAACGAAAAAGGAGCGCACATGCGCAGGCTGTTTATCCCTGTCCTTGCCGGATTTCTGGCTATTGCCCCTGCGGCATCGGCCGATGTGGTGGTGGAGCTTTACACCTCGCAAGGGTGCAATTCCTGCCCGCCCGCGGATGCACTTCTTGAAGAGCTTGTTGCGCGCGACGACGTGATCGCCTTGTCGCTGCATGTTGATTACTGGGATTATCTTGGCTGGAAAGACGAGTTTGCAATCCCGGCCTTTACCGAGCGGCAAAGAGGGTATGCCGCTCGCTCCGGCTCGGCGATGATTTATACCCCGCAGATGGTGATAGACGGCAAAGAACAGATTGTCGGCACCAAAGCGATGAAGCTCGCGGAGCTGATCGCCAAACACGCGCAAGTCGCGGAACCCGTGAGCCTTTCGATTGAACGCGCCGAGACCGCGCTGCGTGTCGCCGCTGATGTGCCGGAGGGCGTATCCGGTCCGATGGCGGTATATCTTGTGCAATTTAGCCCGTCCAAAACCGTGAAAATCAAACGCGGCGAAAATGCTGGTCGCGAATTGACCTACCACAATGTCGTGACCAACTGGGTGCTGCTGACCAAATGGGACGGGGATGCCCCGCTCGCCGTGGAAGCTGAATTTGACAGTAGCGCACCCGCCGTTGTGATCGTGCAAGACGGCGCCGTTGGCCCGATCCTCGCGGCGCAGAAGATAGACTAGTCGTCTGGTTTGCCGTAGGTCTGCTTGCGCCAAGCCTCAAGTTCGGGCTTCCAGCGGCGGTGAATCCAAAACCATTGGTCCATGTGCTGGCGCACCAAAGCTTCGAGTGAATCGTTAAGCGCTTGCGTCATTTCTTTGGGCGTCCCATGCGGGACCGGTGCTTCGCAGACAACCTCAAAATCCAGACCGTTTTTTTGCCTTATGCCGTAGGTCGGCACAATCAGCGCGTCGTATTTTAGCGCAAGCTCTGCCGCAGACAGGGCGGTCGGAGCGGGTTTTCCGAAGAAACGCAACTCGGCGCCGTCGCCCATATATTGATCAATCAGGAAACCGCCCATATTTCCGGCCCGCAGAAACTTCAAAAGGCCCGACAGCCCGCGGCGGCCGCGCGGAAAGACTGGTGTGCCGATCTTGGAAATCGCGGCGACGTAGTGGTCGTTAAAGTAGCCGTTGTTCATCTCGCGGTAGAGCGCGCCCACTTTGAATCCTTTGGCGATAAGTGCCGCACGCGGGGCGTCGTAATTTCCGAAATGGCCTGTGACGAGGACGACGGGACGGCCATTTGCGTGCGCCGCCTCGAGGGCCGCGACGCCCGGTCCGGTAAGCGGTGCGTCGGCGAAGCGTTTGGTGAAGGTTGTGCCGGAATAAATCTCGATCAGTGTGCGGCCTGCATTGTCAGGCACGGCGCGCATCAGACGCTTGATCTCTGCCTCGGGCAGCTCCGGGCAGGTATAGGCGAGGTTTTCACGGACCCGCTTGCTGTAGCCGGCAAAGGGAGCCACCACCCTCGAAACCAACCATCCTACCATTGGGACGCGCAGCCGGTAGGGTACCAACATGGCCGCTCCGATCATCGCGCGGATGGCGAGGTTGGAAGCATAGTCAGACCAGCCCCTGCGCCCCGTTGCTGTTTCACCCAATGCCATTTGTGCTGCTTGTCCCGCTCGCCTTTGTCACGGCATCCACATAAATCCGTGGCCCGGCAATCACAAGCGTCAGGGCTGCTTGGCCAGCCCCGTGCCGATCATGCTGTCGCGTGTGACCAGCACTGCGAGCGCCTCAACGTCCCAGCCTTCCGTGCCTTCGGGGCGCGCCGGGATCACGATGTAGCGCATATCCGCAGTGCTATCATGGACGCGGCAGGTTACGCCTGCGCCCAATTCTACGCCAAATTCAGCCAAAACCTTGCGTGGCTCCTTGACCGTACGGGAGCGGTATTCGCGGGTTTTGTACCAGTCGAGTGGCAGGCCCAATAAGTTGCGCGGGTAGCAGCTGCACAGCGTACAGACGATGACATTGTGCACCGTTTCGGTGTTCTCGACGGCAACCAAGTTCATTGGACCAATATCGAAACCCATCTCGCATGTGGCTTTTGCGGCATCGGCCATCAACGCTTCGTAAAAGGCCGGATCGGACCAGGCGCGCGCCACGACTTTTGCACCATTGGACGGGTGGCGCGCATCCATCGCGTCTATCTGCGCTGCAACTTGCGCGCTCGTGACCTCGCCTTTTTCGATCAACAGCTCGCGCACGGCGATTTCCATCAACTGCCAATAGCTGAGCGGGCCGTCATTGTCGGCCCGGTATGGATGGCCGGACGGGGACAGGTGGTCGTGATGGTCATGGGGCATGGTCGGCCTCGATCCAGTGCTCATAAATTTCGGCGTCCAGCGTGTCGTCCGGCCGTTCGGCTGCTTCACCCCAAATCTCGCGCATCGAGAAGCGAACGCGGTAGAGTTGCCGCTCAGGAGCGGGCAATTTGTAGGCGCGCTGTTCGGGGTTCTCGTATGGGCCGAGGGCGCGCTCGATCACACCGGTTTTGCCGCGTAAATAGTGCGGCGTGCGGATGTGGCCGGGTGGGCAGAAGGACCGGATGCGTACCTGGGCGCCGGTTCTATACATCTTGGGCGGCCCCGTAGGTGTCACCGCGCGCCCGGATTTCTTCCATCTTCGCGCCAAGTTCCTCGAGGGAATAGACGCCTGCCTCGATCAGGTTTTGATTGATGGCTGCGATCCAGCGTTCATAGTAGCTCATGTCTTCAAAGGCCTTCTCGCCCATATCTTCGAGCGCGCGGCGCAGGCCGTCCACGGTAAAGTGGCCCCGCGCCGAGCCCAGGATCATAAGGGCATCGACGCGCTTTTCCCAAAGCGCAAAATCGTGCTGATCGGTCGGGATCGGCCCGGCGGCGTCGCCGCCCATATCGTGCCAACGGTGGTCTGGAGTTTTTGTCATAGACGCAAGCTAGGGCGTGGCTTTTTGCTGCGCAAGCATTTCGACCTGTGGGCGCAGGCCCGCCAGCGGGTAGCCAGCTTTATCGAGCGCTTCCATGATCGCATCTGTCTCCATCTCCCCGGCTTGGGAGAGCGCCCAAAGGATAGCGGAGCGCGTGCCGGAGGCGCAGTAGGCGAAGACTTTGCCCGGCACTTTTTGTGCTTCAACGTGATCCAATGTCAGTTGATTGGCGACAAGCGGATTGTCGGTCCAGCCCATGCCAGCGGCTTCGACCGCAGTGCGTATCGCATCTGGCCCGTCTTCGGGCGCGCTTTCAAACGCAGGGCGGTTGCAGATTACATGTGTGAAGCCGGCCTCTGCCAGCAAGGCGACATCGACCACCGTAATTTGGGGCGAGACGGCGAAATCGGGGGAAAGGGGGCGAATGTCCATATTTGTTTATCTAGCGCCTGCGATAGCGGCTGTCACGCGGGGTTGCGCCATCATTGCGGCCATCATCGCGACGAAAAAGACCAAGCCCTGCCATCCGCCATAGCTGAGCGATGCCATCGCCGGACCGGGGCAGAGGCCTGACAGTCCCCAACCGACCCCGAAAAGCGCGGACCCTATGGCTAGCTTGGGTGTGATTTTTGATGTGGCAGGGTCGGACAATGGGCCGCCGAGGATCGCATGGCGGCGTTTGCCAGCGATGCGCCAAGCCAATGCCATCGGAACTATGGCGCCGCCCAAAACGAAAGCCAGCGTTGGGTCCCAATGACCCAGAATGTCGAGCCAGCCTTGTACTTTGCGCGTGTCGGTCATTCCGGAGATCAACAAGCCCATGCCAAAAAGCGCGCCTGCGGTCAGAGAGACGATCGCGCGCATCAGATCAAACCCAATGCATGCCGCGCGAGAGCGACCGTGAACGCGCCCGCGAGCAAATAGACAACGGTCGCGACAATGCCGCGAGGCGACAAGCGCGAGATGCCGCAAACGCCATGGCCTGAGGTGCAGCCATTGGCAATTCTTGTGCCGATGCCGACACAAAACCCAGAAATGATCAGAACCGCGACGTTTGAGGTAAGATGCGTGTCGGGCGCTCCTTGGGAGACATGCCAAAGCGCCGGTGCCCCTATGAGGCCCACTAGAAAAATTACCGAGTTTGTCCGCGCGGAGCCGGTTTGGGAGCCGTCGACGACCCCGCCCAAGAGCCCAGATGCGCCCATGACACGGCCGTTCAAAAGCAGAAACAGCGCAGCCGCGCTACCGATCATCAGGCCGCCGATCAGCCCCCATATCCAGTCGATAGGCATGTTGTCCTCCGTTTTTGACCTCGGCGAGTTAAGGCCTGTCTTTGGCGATGTCGCAACCCAAAATTTGTATGCGATTGTATGCTGCGTTTTGATCAAGAATGGGCCTTGGCTTTGCCAAGAAAGTCTTAAGGCCATGCCGCTAAAATAAGCAATAAACGGCTCAAAAGGTTAATTCAGACCATTTTTTCAGCCGAATCCGTGAGAATTAATGGCTCGCGTCTATTTTTGGGACCAGAGACATGCTACTTTAAATGTGTAGCCAAACATCAATCTGGGAGGATTAAATGACCCAACTTAACGCCGTACAATTGGATGAAGCGCTTCGCGACCTTATTGCCGATCCTGATAAATTCGACGAGGTCAAAGACGCCATTCAACGCGGCCAATCGAGCTACTCCAAACGCGCGAGACTGTCGGAGACGCGCCATGATGAGTTCGACGACATGTTCGACAACATGCCCGTCTGAGCGGCCACCGACCTGCCTACATTTTTTCCTGAGTATATTTTTTGAATTCGTCCCGCGCGACTTGCCTGCGATGCACCGCATCTGGTCCGTCCGCCAAACGCAACGTGCGCAAATGCGCCCATTGTCGTGCAAGCGGTGTATCCTGACTGATGCCTTGCGCGCCGTACATTTGAACGGCCTGATCGGTAATTTCTAATGCAATACGTGGGGCCTCAACTTTGACCTGGCTGATCCATGGGGCGGCTGCGCGGGCGTCGCCCTGATCCATCATCCACGCGGCTTTCAGACAAAGCAGCCGGGCCTGTTCAATCTGCATCCGGGCGTTGGCGACATAGTCGTAATTTCCTCCAAGCTGGGCCAGCTTTTTGCCAAACGCGTACCGCTCCAGCGCGCGTCGGCACATCAATTCAAGCGCACGTTCGGCCATGCCGATGGCCCTCATGCAGTGGTGGATGCGGCCGGGCCCAAGTCGGCCTTGCGCGATTTCAAAGCCGCGGCCTTCGCCAAGGAGCATGTTTTCGGCAGGCACCCGGACATCTGTGAAGCGGATATGCATATGACCATGCGGGGCCTCATCATCGCCGTAAACCTGCATGGCGCGCAGCTTTTCGATACCCGGCATGTTTGACGGGACCACGATCATAGAATGTCGTTGATGTTTTGGACCGTCGGATGCCGTGCGGACCATAACGATGTAGACGGCGCAGCGCGGATCACCGGCGCCGGTGGCCCACCATTTCTCACCGTTTAGGACGTATTCATCACCATCACGAGTACAGCTGAGAGCGATATTGGTGGCGTCTGACGAGGCCACCTGCGGCTCTGTCATCAGATAGGCGGAGCGGATCTTGCCATCCAAAAGCGGGCCGAGCCAATCTTGTTTCATCGCGTCGCTGCCGTATTTCTCAAACACTTCCATATTGCCGGTATCGGGCGCGTTGCAGTTAAATGTCTCGGGCGCAAGATGGGTCTTACCCATCTCCTCAGCTAGATAGGCGTAGTCGACAGTGCTGAGCTTGTGCCCCGTTTTCGCGGACCAGAGGTTCCAAAGACCACGCGCCTTGGCGCTGGATTTTAGGACCTCAATGATCTCGGTTTGCCTGTCGGTGAAACCCCAGCGATCGCCGATTTCGACCTCTGCGAAATAGGGTGCCTCCATTGGTGCAATCTCGTCGTGCACCATGGCGGCTACGGCGTCACGGATCGGCAAAAGTCGGTCGCTGGGTCCGAGGTTCATGAAGGCTCCTACTGCGGCTGTTTAAGGTTTGGAGCCTATGGGGCGGCGGGTGCTTGTCAATCCTGCGCTTGTGGTTAAGGTCTCTTTCATGGGCGATATTTCCATAGAAGAGTTGTCTGAGTTCCTGTCCCGACATGCCCCAGAGCTGCCGCCCGCAACCGCGTTGGAGAAATTTCCAACGGGACAATCCAATCCGACCTACAAACTCACCTGCGGAGCGCAGGCATTTGTTTTGCGCGCCAAACCGCCCGGACCACTTTTGAAATCAGCCCATCTTGTGGAACGGGAGTTTCGCGTCATGCGCGCATTGGCTGAAAGTCAGGTGCCCGTGCCGCAGATGATTACGCTGGCGGAGGACGAGGTGTCCCCCTTGGGCCGCGCATTTTTCATCATGGAGCTTGTTGATGGGCGTATCTTCTGGGATCCGGCGGTGCCTGACGTGCCCAAAGCCGAACGCGCTTCACTATATGATGAGATGAATCGGGTCTTGGCCGCGCTGCATGAGGTCAATGTCGAGTCAGCCGGACTGTCAGATTTTGGCAAGCCTGGAAATTACTTTGTGCGCCAATTGGATCGCTGGTCGCGGCAGTACCTGGCTTCCCGCGCGGCACCCAACGTGCAGATGGACCGGTTGATCGGTTGGCTTGAAGCGCATGTGCCCAGTGATGACGGACAGGTGGCGTTGGTGCATGGCGATTTTCGGCTCGACAATATGATCTTTGCGCCCGACGCACCGCACGTATTGGCGCTTCTGGATTGGGAGCTGAGCACGCTCGGCCATCCGCTGGCTGATCTGGCCTATCAATGCATGCAATGGCGGTTGCCGCATGATGGTGGAATGCGCGGGCTTGGTGGGGTGGACCGGGCAGCACTTGGCCTTCCGGAAGAGGCGGCGTATGTCGCAAACTATTGTGCGCGTCGCGGGATTTTGCCGCCCGATAACTGGGCGTTTTATTTGGCTTTCTCATTTTTCCGGCTTGCGGCAATCTTGGAAGGGGTCGTCAGTCGGGCGCGAAAGGGCAACGCCTCAAACCCCGAAACGGCAAAAACCTATGCCGCGGCTATCCCGGTTCTGGCGGGCCAAGCAAACCGGATCATTGACGGAGACCTGACATGAAGCACCCCGTCAGATTGGAACGACGCCATGGCCGCGCCCTGATCGCCATAGAAAACCCGCCGGTTAACGCGTTGGGACATGCGGTGCGTTTGGGTATTTTAGCGGCGTTTGAAGTGGCGCTGCATGATGATGCCGTCAGCTCGATTATTCTGGCGGCGAACGGACACACGTTTCCTGCGGGCGCCGATATTAACGAATTTGACATGCCCGCCCGCGCGCCATCGCTGCCCGAGCTCTGTGATATTATCGAGGCGTCCCCAAAACCTGTGATAGCAGCGCTTCATGGAATGGTGCTGGGCGGCGGTTTGGAACTGGCGATGGCCGCGCATTACCGAATTGCGCATCCGGGTACCCAGATGGGGCTGCCTGAGATAAAGCTTGGGCTTCTTCCCGGTGCGGGGGGGACGCAACGCGCGCCGCGGCTGATGCCTGTGCGCGATGCGCTGGACTTGATGCTGACAGGTGACCCGATCCCTGCGAAACGCGCGCAGCAACTCGGGTTGATAGATGGCATTGCCGAGGGCGATCTGCGCGAGACGGTGATGATGCTGGCTCCTGAACTTGATCAGCCTCGTGCTACTCGGTATCTGCGCCACCATTTGTCAGACGGCGTCGATTTCATGGCCGCGACCTCTGCTGCCCGCGTGGGGCTGAAAGAAGACGCCGAAGCAAGCAAGTGGATCATCGAGTGCGTCGAAGCGGCATTGCTTGTGCCTTTTGACGCCGCGCTGCAAATGGAGCAGGAGGCGTTCGCAGATTGCCTCGCTTCTGAGGCGTCGATCGGTTTGCGCTATGCTTTTTTCGCGGAACGCCTGGCGCAGAAATTCCCAGAGCTGAAAGGTGTAGATGCCACGCCGGTTGAAAGTGTTTCGATCGTGGGCGAGGGCCTTATCAGTATCGCGATTACCATTGCCTGCCTCAATTGCGGGCTGCCCGTGACACTCGTTTCGCCTGGCGAGGCCGGCGTAACCTTGGCGCTTGACCGGATTGGCGATTTTTATGAGCGGGAGGCACAGGCCGGACGCATCACCCAAACTCAAGGCGCGGGCAGGCTTTCAAAACTGAACCTAACGACGGATATGGGGGCTGTGCGGCAGAGCGACCTGATCATCGAAAGTGTCTCGGCAAACGTTACCTTGCGCGAAACCGTGCTGCGCAAAATGGGACAGATCGCGAAGCCGAGCGCCGTGCTTTGTGCCAACCGCTCAGACCAAGAACCGGGCGCTTTGGCGGCACTGACAGGGCGCCCTGCGCAGTCCCTAGCGCTTCACTTTTTTGCCCCGACAAACAGTCTGAACCTTGTCGAAATTGGCGTGACGGATGATGTCGCGCCCAAAGCGGTCGGCGCAGCTTTGCAGTTGGCCAAGAGGATGGGCAAGCGACCGCTGCGGTGCCAATCGCGCCCGGGTCTTGTCGGCGACCGGATGCTATCGGCCTACCTTGATGCGGCGGACGCGTTTTTGCTGAAAGGGGCAAGCCCCAATCAGGTTGACACTGCAATGCGCGTATATGGGATGCCGCAGGGGCCATATGAAATGCAAGATCGCGCCTCTGTGGATTTGATTCAGGCGAAACGCTTGGCGCGGGCGGCGCCGGTTCTGTTGCTTCCGTCGCGCATGGTGCAGGCGGGCTGCGTCGGGCGACGGGTTGGCCAGGGATATTACAAATATCACCAAGCCGGTCACGCCACCCCAAATGAAGAGGTCATGCATCTCTTGGTCGCCGAGCGTCGTGAAAAGCGCATTGACGTCGCTCCCTCAAGCGCTTCGGAGATACAAAACGGCTTAATCGCGGCGCTGATCAACGCAGGTGCCGCGCTGTTGGAGGACGGCACGGCCCAAACCCCAGGTGATATTGATACGGCGATGGTGCACGGAATGGGTTTCCCGCGCGAAAAAGGCGGCCCGATGTATCAGGCAAACCGGGTCGGGGCCTTTGAAATCTTACGGGGCTTGGAACACATGCAAAAAGCTGGCCCTGTCTTTTGCGAAATTGCCTCACTTCTGCGCAAAAAGGCGGCGGAGCGCGAGAGTTTCACCAAGTGAGACAGATGCGGTCCAGAAATTTAAGGCAGATTCCTAGGAACTGGCTTGACCAAAATAGGAATCTGTCGTCAGAATACGTATTCAAGGATTAAAGAAACGCCGGCTCAGGCGTTGAAAAAAGTGGCGGCTGCTGTTCTGATCCAGTCGTGAAGACAAAAGGGAGACTACTATGAAACATATGAAAATTGCTCTGCTAAGCGGTGTCACTGCGCTGACATTTGCGGGCACCGCATTTGCAGACGGGCATGGCTGCTCAATCTCAGAGGGACGCGTTAGCATCGTTGGCAACGAATTCCCAGCTATTCAAACTGTTGGTGCCGGCGCGGTCGCCTGCACCGGTGGGGTAGAGGTGAAGACGAACCTGACCGCCGACCACCAGAAGATCAACCTGGCCGGTATGCAGGGCGACCCGGCGGAATACACCTCTGCCATCGTCGCGAACTCCTCGATCGTGGCGCTGATGAACAATGATGTCCTTCGCCCGTTGGACGACCTGATCGCCAAACATGGCGGTGATCTGCAGAAAAACCAGATCATCACGGTCAATGGCAAAGCCATGGCCGTAGCCTTCATGGCGAACGCTCAGCACCTTGTGTACCGCGCGGACCAGCTGGAAGCGGCCGGCGTTGACGTGCCAACAACCTACGAAGAAATGCTGGATGCCGCCAAGGTGCTGCGCGAAAAAGGCATTTCTGAGAACCCGATCACAGGCGCCTACAAAGCCGGTTGGAACCTCGCACAAGAGTTCAACAACATGTTCCTGGGTTACGGCGGGTCGCATTTCAAAGACGGCAGCGCTGAGCCGAACGTGAATTCCGAAGCCGGCGTGAAGGCGCTGGAAATGATGAAGGCCCTGTCGGAATACATGAACCCCGACTTTTTGACGCACGACTCAAACGGTGCAGGTGCGGAATGGCGCGCCGGCAACGCTGCTTTGATGAATATGTGGGGCTCTCGCGCCGCTGTGCTGACAGATACTGAAGGCACACCGCAAGACGTGATCGACGGCACCAAAGGGGCCGCTCCGATGACCGTTGGCGGCGGCTCGACCCCCGCAACGACACTGTGGTGGGACGGCTGGACAGTGGCCAAAAACATCCCTGATGCCGATGCAGAAGCCACGTTCCTTGCGATGTTGAACGGGATCAATCCGGATCGCATCTTGTCGGATGCAGAAACCGCCAAGCAAGCCGTTTGGCTGTTGGAAGGCTATGAGCCGACCGAAGCCGCTCAAGGCGTGTTTGCTGCAGCGCAAGCCGGTGCCATCCCTTACCCAATGCTCCCTTACATGGGGCTGATGCACACGGCACTTGGTGCTGAGCTGACCGACTTCATGCTGGGCAAGGAAAGCGCTGAGCAGGCACTGGGTGATGTCGAAGCAGCCTACCGCGCGGCGGCCAAAGAAAACGGCTTCCTGCAGTAAGCGGAACTTTCCTGAAAATATGTTGGGGGCGGCGCGATCGCCCCTAACAACCGCTCAGCAAGCCACTATTTTCGGCGCCGCGGCACAACGGGGGACATTCCATGAAACACAGAACCTTTTTCTGGTTCTTCCTGCCGACCGGGGCTGCGATGCTGCTGTTTATCGCATTCCCTATTGTCTCAATCCTAACGCAATCCGTGTTCCTGCCGCATGAGGCGGTGTTGGTGGAAACCGAGAATTGTGGGCCATTTGGCTGCACGGTTGAAACGGCGATTGATCAGGAAGCGACCAACATGTTGCGCGACGCGGCGCCTCTGGGTCGCTTTGCCGGGCTGGAGATCTACAAAGATCGGGGCCATCTTGCGTTTTCGGAAGTCGGTGAGGCGTGGCGGAGCACAGACAGTCTTGGCGCGTTCTTCAAAGAGCTGGGCGATCTTCCCTTCTACCGCGCGCTCGCATTCACACTGACCTACACCTTTGTGTGCACGCCGGTTTTGATCGCCCTTGGCTTTGCAATCGCAGTCGGGGTCAACTCGCTCAACCGGCATCTCAAAGGGTTGGTGATTTTCTTTTCGCTACTGCCGATGATCGTAACGCCGCTGGTTGGCTCCTTGATCCTGTTCTGGATGATCGACAGCCGGGGCGTTCTGGGCAACCTGATCTCCTATCTGGCGAACGATCCAACCCTCAGTGTAAAAGCTTCGACACCGTTGATGTGGGTCTCGCTGATCGTGTACGGAATATGGTCCTCCGCGCCCTTCGCATTCGTCGTGTTTTACGCTGGTTTGCAAACCGTGCCGCAGGACACGCTGGAGTCAGCACAGATCGACGGGGCGACGCGCTGGCAACGGATCAGGTATGTGGTGATCCCGCATTTGATGCCGCTGGTGACCTTCGTGGCGCTCATTCAGCTGATGGACAATTTCCGTGTGTTCGAACCGATCATCGGCTTCAATGCGGAGGCGCATGCGACCTCGCTTAGCTGGATCATCTTCAACGATCTTGGTGGCGAAACGCAGCAGCTATCTGCTGCGGCGACGACCTCGGTGCTCACCATCATCGGCATCGCCATTCTGCTTTCCCCTGTGCTCGTGCGCACTTGGCGCGACTTTAAAGGGGGTCACTGATATGAGTTCGATTGCACAACGCAAACCCATTGGCCTGCAAATCTTGTTGGTGGGCTTTATCGTGGTCTGGCTGATCTGCGCGGCTTTCCCGTTCCTGTGGACCTTGTGGGGCAGCTTCAAAGTCGAGCTGGATTTTTTCTCCGTCAATGACTGGACCAACGCCATCACCGGCGACCGCACACAGGAAACGCATGGCAGCACGTTCACGGGGGCGGGGTACTACGGTGCGTGGATTCAGGAAGAATTCTGGCGCAATGTGTTCAACACCTTCATCGTTTGCGTCTGTGTGGTCACAACCTCGCTGACCATCGGGACGCTGGGCGGCTACGCGTTGTCGCGGTCGAGCTTTAAATATGTGTTCTGGCTGCTGATCATCGCTTTGATGTTCCGCGCGCTGCCCCAGCTCACGCTGGTCTCAGGTTATCTACCGCTCTTTTTTGATTGGAATATCTGGGGCTTTCTGCCGACGGCGATCATCGTGCTTGTTGCGATCAACCAGCCCTTCACGCTCTGGATGCTGCACTCATTCTTCGAATCGATCCCGAAGGATCTCGACGAATCCGCCAAGGTAGATGGGTGCACGCAGTTCCAAGCCTTCCGGCACGTTATCATCCCGGTCATGTGGCCGGGGGTGATCACGACGGGGCTGTTCTCCTTCCTCTTGGCCTATAACGACTTTGTCGTGACCGCGCTTGTCTTGCAGGAGAGCAACCGCACCATGATCCCGGCTATTGCGGCCTTCCTTGGCACGACCCAGACGGAAGGCAACGTGATGTTTGCCGTTGCCGCCGTGGTCTCGGCCACCGCACCGCTCTTTGTGCTGGTGCTCTTCTTCCAACGTCAAATTGTCAGCGGGTTGACCGCCGGCGCCGTGAAAGGCTGATCGAGATGGCTGAAATCAAACTCAAAAACGTCAACAAGCGCTGGGGCAGCTTTGTAGGGGTCAAGGATTTTGACCTGACCATTCCGGATAAGGAGTTCCTGGTGCTTCTGGGCCCATCAGGCTGCGGCAAGACCACCACAATGCGGATGATCGCAGGGCTGGAGGACCCGACCGAGGGCGAGATTTGGATCGGCGACCGCGTCGTGAACAATATCGAGCCGAAGGACCGCGATATCTCGATGGTGTTCCAGTCCTATGGCCTCTACCCGAACATGACTGTTTATGAGAATATCCGCTTCCCGCTGAAGGTGCGCAAAGTGCCAGAGGCCGATCATCATGACCGTGTCATGCGCGCCTCCGCAATGGTGGAGCTGGATGACTTTTTGCAGCGCAAGCCGGCGGCATTGTCGGGCGGGCAGCGCCAGCGTGTGGCCCTGGCCCGTGCCATCGTGCGCAAAGCAGAGGTGTTCTTGATGGATGAGCCTCTGTCGAACCTTGATGCCAAGCTACGGGTGTCAACGCGTGCGCAGATCAAGAACCTCAGCCATGAACTACAGGCCACCACGATCTACGTGACCCACGACCAGATCGAGGCGATGACCTTGGCCGACCGCGTGGTTGTGATGGAGAAGGGGATCGTGCAGCAAGTTGGCACGCCGACTGACATCTATGACAACCCGGCCAATACATTCGTGGCAAGCTTCATCGGCAACCCGGCGATGAACCTGATCGATGGGGAGCTGAAAGGTGGCACCTTTACCGCGCCCAATATCGAGGTCAAAGGTCTGACAGGCCAAGACGGGGCCGTCACGCTGGGCTACCGTGCGGAGGATGCTTCTGTTGCAACCGGGGACGCGCCTGAGATCACGGCACCGGTCTATTCGATGGAGCTACTGGGGGATGCGACGATGATCACTGTCAAATCTGGCAGCGCTCTGATGGCGGTCAAAGCCGATAAGGAGTTCCGGGCGGAGATCGGTGATAGCTTTGCTGCCAATGTGCCTGCTTCCATCTGCCATCTGTTCGACAAAGCGACCGGCGCGCGCCTCTAACCGGGCGATCAAGCGTAGATAAAATTTGAGAATCGCGGGTACCAATTTGCGATTCCGGCGACGTTTTTCATCGCCGAATCAGAAACAATAACTCCTTCTCTAAGGCATTGTTTCCGTTCGAGAAACGGACTTTTTGGGTGCATCGGAGGCGTGACGCCACGTCGGCGTTAACGTTTGATTCTGGTCGGCAAATAAAAACCGTTAAAAAACAGTTACTTGCGATTTGCGCGGCAGTAAGCCGCTTAGAAAGGTAAAAAAGATTGATCTCTTCCCCCTAAATTTCATCTCTTTGATCGGGCAAGAACCTGCACCACCACCTGGTAGGGGGATTTAAAATGAAGTTTTCAAACAAAGAGTTAGACAGTTTTAAACCGACTTGGCTGCCGCTTCGTCCACCTCAAATTCGGATTGCAGTGCCCGCGCTTTTTGCGGAAGTGAAAAGCAGGCCTGCTCAAAAGAAAGTGCAAAACAAGGCACATCTCGAGCTGCTGAATGCGGTTCAGCGCGACATGGATGGGCTTATGCCGCTCCCGGTTGCGCGGAGGAAAGCTAAGAAACGATTTTGAGCAGCGGCGGGGTGGTCCAGATATCTATTTGGCCACCCCGTTGTGCTGAGGCGCAATTACTTGAGCACGATCCGAATGAGTTCGGCGAAAACAATCACCGAAGACAATACGACAGACGTAGTTATTATGGTTGAATAGGCCATTGGACATTCCCACACTCGTTACTTTTACACATCGACCGTAACCAAACGCGGTCGATATGTGATTAATGACAGCTACCAGCTTGTATTGTAACTGAAATCTTCCGCTCTGACGGGAAACACTCAGGTTCCAAATCAGAAACGCCGCTATTGATACTTGGCCGCTGTGATGAATTCTCCGAAGCTTTCGCACCACACAACCACCGTCGTATAAGCCGCGATATCGACGCCTTCGGGCACATCAATGAGAAAGCCGTCAAAAGTTTTTACGTCGCCAATAAGCGCTGCTGTCGCCTTGAGCGGATTAAACTCATCCTCATGTTCCACGAACTCGTTCAACAGATAGAGTTTGTAGTCGGGCCCCGGCGCAAGTGCACCTTCATGTACGATCTGGGTAGCCGTGATACTGATCGTGCCTTCACCCCAATGCAGAAGATCGCTGCCGCGAAGATCGCGGGTCAGCTCTGCGGTGAAAAGCGCGTTTCGCGCGCTTTCTTCTAAGATCGCCGCCTCAGGTGCGTCGGGCGCTGTTAGGATTGGCAAAAAATAGATGCCAAGCCCAAAACCAACGGCCAATGTGGCCCCATGGGTGAGCAGCGCAAGTAGCAAACGTTTCATCACATTCTCCCGACTGTTTTTTGGAACCTAGACCAGACTTGCCGCGCACACCAAGTCACGAATGACCTTGCGCGCGGCAGCGCGGTTTCTATTCTCGCGCTATGATTATCCGCGCCGCAACACCCAAGGACCATGACGCGATCTGGTCGATGCTGAAGCCTGTGTTTCGTGCAGGCGAGACCTATGCCGTTTCGCGGACCACCACGCGTGAGCAGGCCTTGGTCATGTGGTGTGAGACACCACGTGCGACCTTTGTTGTGGAAGATGGCGACGCGCTGCTTGGCACTTACTATATGAAGACGAATGCCCAAGGCGGCGGCGCGCATGTGTGCAATTGTGGCTATGTCACGGCCTCTAGCGCACAGGGGCGGGGTGTCGCACGCGCGATGTGTGTGCAGTCGCAAGAGAAGGCGCTTGAGCTGGGTTACCGAGCGATGCAATTCAACATGGTGCTCGCGACAAACCTTGGCGCAATAGCGCTTTGGCACAAGCTGGGCTTTGAGACTATCGGCAAGCTGCCGAGTGTTTTTGAGCACCCTGAAAAGGGGCTGGTGGATGCACATGTCATGTATAAATGGCTGAAATCCCAGCTTAACTCAGCATGATGCCAACTATGACCATCATCAAACCGAGCCCGGAAAGAAACAGCGCGCCAAGGTTCATTGGCACCACTGATTGCAGGGCCTCGCGCATCTCGTCGTCGCTGAGCCCGGCCTTTTTGGCTTTGCTGACCTTGGTGATGCAGAAGACCAAAAGGGCGAGCCCTGCCAGCGTTATTATGGCCCCAACGGGGATCAGGTAGAACATGATTGGCTCCCTATTAGCGCGGTCGTATCGCGCCCGTCAATCGGCGCTTGATGCCTGCGCCGGGGCGATATATCCCATGGGTTCCGCCGCGTTTCAAGCAAGGGAAGCCCCATGTCCGACACATCCGTCATTGATAGTACCTACCGCGTGACCGCCGACGAGCTGCGTCAGTTCGTTGAGCGTTTTGAACGGCTGGAGATGGAGAAAAAGGACCTCGCTGACCTACAGAAAGAAGTGATGGCGGAGGCCAAGGGTCGCGGCTATGACACTAAGGTTCTGCGCAAGCTCGTCGCGATGCGCAAACGCGACCCGCAAGACATTTCCGAAGAAGAAGCGGTGCTAGAGCTTTATAAAGAAGCGCTCGGGATGTGACTTAGGGCTACGGCTCAATCAGATTTACATGCGCCATCTGACGGATCACATCTATATCCGCCTCATAGCCCTCGGTAAGCTGATCGACATAGGTTGACGTCCAACCAGGCAGATCAACCTCTTCCTCCAACGCGTCTTCTCGGTAGAATTTTTCCAAGAACGCCTCTAGCACACGTTGTCGCTGGCGTTCGTTTTGTGGCGGGTGCGCTTCCATGTAGGACTGCATCCGCGCAAGCCCGTTTTTAGTCATCAGATTGGCCAGAAAATCGTCCCGCCCGTCGAGATAGGTAAACTCATCATGGCCTGAGACTTGCTGAAGCACATTGTGCCAGATCAGGGGCGTATCTTCGTTGCACCAGACGGTAATCGGCGCGCCGGGCATGATTTCCGACAGCCGTGACAATAGGTCTGACCATCGCAGTCGCAGCGGGTCCGTATCGCCCAGAAATGCTGTAAAATTTTCATCGGTCGATTTGTCGAAAACGCCCGGAATAAAGGTGGCGGGGTTTGAAATGCCTAGGAAAAGCTCGATCTGACAGCTTGCGAACAGGTTACGAATACGCGGCATACGGTAGCCGGTGCCAACGTAGAAAACGTTGCGCTCGATGGCGCGTTTGGCAACGCCAAGAAACGCGTCGTGGCTGAGAACGATCCGATCGACCTCCTCGTCATCAAGAATTGCGTCGATGAGCGTTTGTTCGGTTTCCGTCGAGGGGGGAGCGTCCTTGAGGACCTGAAGCGCCTCGCGGATCATGGGCCGGTAGCGATTGGGATCGGCCACGAGGATGCCCTGCTCAATCAGCTTGTCGGTATTGCGCAGCAAACAGCGCAACAAGCGGCCATCATCGGTGCAATGTGCGCCGAGATGTAGGGCAATTTGCATCAGGCTGCTCTCTCCGCTTTGCGCGTTGTTCTTTCCATTCCCACTAAAATTCGCCGGATGTACGAAAATGTAAAGCCCTAGGCGTCTCAGACGGGTAAATCAGGTTTCTGGACATTTCTGTCTAGACACGCGCGAAAACCAGTTCTAGCGTCATCGGCGTACCGAGATCAGGGAGGATTTGCCATGAATGAGAGCTACCGAGTCGTTGTTATTGGGGGCGGCGTTGTTGGCACCTCCGTTTTGTATCATCTGGCCAAATTGGGCTGGAGCGATGTCTGCTTGATTGAACGCTCCGTGCTGACGGCCGGCTCCAGCTGGCACGCGGCAGGTGGCATTCACGCGCTGAATGCGGACCCCAACATTGCGCAGCTTCAGGCCTACACGATTGATCTGCTGTCTGAGATCGAAAAAGAATCTGGCCAGTCCATCGGGCTTCACATGACCGGTGGGATGACATTGGCGGGCACCCCCGATCGCTGGGAATGGCTGCAAGCGGCTTATCGCACATTCCAATCCATCGGTATTGAGGATTGTTACCTGATGACGCCGGAGGAGATTAAGAAAGCCTGTCCGATCATCTCCACCGACGGAATTATCGGCGGGATGTGGGCCGACCGAGAGGGCTATGTCGATACGACCGGAACGGTTCATGCCTATGCCATTTCGGCGAAGAAACGCGGGGCGACGGTGCAAGAGCACACCAAGGTCGAGGAACTGATCCAGACCAAGGATGGTTGGAAGGTTGTCACCGACAAGGGCACGATTACCTGCGAGCATGTCGTAAATGCCGCGGGTCTTTGGGCCAAACAAGTGGGTCGCATGGCGGGAATTGAGCTGCCGGTGTCACCCTTGAAGCACCACTACCTGATTTCCGACACGATCCCAGAGCTGGAAGAGCTAGATTTCGAGGTGCCGATGACCGTCGACCTCGAAGGTTTCACTTATATGCGGCAAGACCAGAAGGGCATCCTGCTGGGCATTTACGAGATCGACCATGAGCATTGGGCGATGGACGGCGCGCCCTGGAATTACGGGATGGAGCTCTTTCAAGAACAGACCGACCGGATTGAAAATGAGCTGACCTTGGGGTTTGAGCGCTATCCAGCATTACAACATACCGGCGTCAAAACATGGGTGAACGGGGCTTTTACCTTCTCGCCTGACGGTAACCCGCTGGTGGGGCCGGTGCGCGGAAAGCCCGGCTACTGGTGCGCTTGCGCGGTGATGGCAGGCTTCTTGCAGGGCGGCGGCGTTGGCAAGTCACTGGCCGAATGGATGATCCACGGAGAGCCGGAGGCGGATGTCTTTGGCATGGACGTCGCGCGTTACGGCAAGTTTGCGGAGAACCGCGAATATATCCGCCAGACAACCGGGCAATTCTACACCCGCCGTTTTGTGATGACCTACCCGAACGAGCAATTGCCAGCGGGGCGGCCCCTGAAAATGGCCGGTGCTTATAGCGACATGACCGCCGCCGGCGCGCATTGGGGCGCCAGCTACGGGCTGGAGGTGCCACTGTATTTTGCGCCGCAAGGGTTTGAGGAAACGCCGTCACTGAAACGCTCCAACGCGCATGAGATCGTGGCGGAGGAATGCCGCGCCGTGCGCGAAACCGTCGGGCTCTTAGACATCACCGGGTTTTCGCGGTTTGAGGTCACGGGCGAGAACGCCGAGGCTTGGCTTGACCATGTCATGGCCTCCAAGCTGCCCAAGCCGGGCCGGGCCAAACTGGCGCCGATGCTGTCGGAGACCGGTAAGCTGAAAGGTGATCTGACCATTTTCAACTGGGGAGATGGGACCTACTGGATCATGGGCAGCTACTACCTGCGCGAATGGCATATGCGTTGGTTCGACGACCATATGATGGACGGCGTGACGGTGCGTGATATTGCCGACACCACCGTTGGCTTTTCGCTGGCAGGGCCCAACAGCCTGAAAGTCATCGAAAAACTCACCCAAGATACCGTCAGCGATCTGCCCTTCATGGGCTGCGGCGATTTCGACCTCGGGCTTCTCCGTGTCAAAATTGGCAGACTCTCGGTCGCGGGCGAGCTGGGCTATGAAATCCATTGCAATGCCGAGGAACATATCAACCTGCGCCAGATGCTTTTGGCCGCGGGCGAAGATTTGGGCATCCGTGAATACGGGTTCAACGCGCTTCTGTCTTTGCGGCTGGAGAAAAGTTTTGGCATCTGGTCGGCGGAGTTCACCCAAGGCTATACGCCGGGTCAAACCGGCATGGACCGCTGGATCGCGTGGGACAAGGGCGATTTTGTCGGACGCGAGGCGGCGCTCAAAGAACGCGACGCCGGCACCCCCGATCAGGTGATTGTAACGCTTGAGATTGACGCAACAGATGCTGACGCCAGCGGGTATGAACCGGTCTGGAACGGCGACAAACGCGTGGGCTTTGTCACCTCGGGTGGCTATGGGCACACAACCGGCAAGTCGCTGGCTATGGCGATGATCAACAGCGATTGCGCGAACGAAGGCAACGAATTAATGGCCCATATCGTAGGGCAAGAACGCAAAGCTAAGGTCATTCCAGCTTCGCCCTATGACCCGGCGGGCAAGGCGATGCGCGGTGCGTAAATCGCGCAGCGGTAGGCGGGCAGGGGTGGCCACACCCTCCGCCCGCATAACCAACTACAACCAGCTAAAAAACCCCTTCCCGCCAATGGATGTGTTCTCCCACGACGAGATCACAAACATGCATGAAACAGCTCTGCGGACACTAGAAGAGCTGGGTATGCGCGTCCTACTGCCCAAGGCGGTCGACACCTTTCGCAAGGGCGGCGCGCGGGTTGATGGTGATATGGTCTATATCGGTCGCGACATGGTTGCGGCGGCACTGTCGACTGCGCCCAAATCCATCTCGGCCCGTGCCGGGGCCCGGCATCGCGATTTGAAGCTAGAGCTTGGATCGCTCATGTTCCAACCCGGTGCTGGCGCGCCGCATGCGACCGATCTGGAACGTGGCCGCCGCCCCGGCTCCGCCCGCGATTACCGCGAATACACGCAGCTCAACCAACATTTTGACGTTTTGCAAATGCTCTCGCCTTCCGTTGAACCGCAGGACGTTCAAACCCATCTGCGCCATTATTTCACGACCGAGGTGCAGCTCACCTATAGCGACAAATTCCCCTTCGTCTTTTCGCGCGGCACGCCGCAGGTGATGGATTGTTTTGAGATGATCCGCGACTTTCGCGGGCTGTCAGATGCCGAATTTGCCGCCAATCCGCATTGCTACACGATCATCAACACCAACTCGCCGCGCACGCTTGATATCCCAATGGCGCAAGGGCTGATCGACTTCGCCAAGCATGGCCAAATGTCCATCGTAACGCCTTTCACGCTGATGGGGGCTATGGCCCCGATCACCGTGGCGGGTGCGATCACGCTGTCACATGCTGAAGCGCTTGCCGCAATAACGCTCACCCAGCTGACCAAGCCCGGCGCGCCGATCTGCTATGGCACATTCACATCCAACGTGGACATGAAGTCAGGCGCGCCTGCCTTTGGCACGCCGACGCATTTTCAGGCCTCTCTGGCTGCCGGCCAGCTGGCGCGGTTGATCGGGTTACCTTGGCGCTCCGCCGCAGGGTCCGCGTCAAACATGAACGATGTGCAGGCGGCGAATGAGAACCAGTTGGGGCTTTGGGGCTGCCTTATGGCGGGCTCCACCGTGGTGATCCACGCGGCGGGCTGGCTGGAAGGCGGCTTAAGCGTGTCCTACGAGAAGATCGTCACGGATGTGGAGGTTTTGAACATGGTGGCTGAGCTGTGCGCCGGGCGCGCCGCGGGGAGCGATGAGATCGGGTTTGAAAACGCGCTGTCCCATGTCGACCCGTCAGGCCATTTCTTCGCAGCGCCCCAAACGATGGAGCGTTACAGCACCGAGTTCTATGAGCCGATTGTTCATGACTACGCAAATTTTGGGACCTGGAACGAGGCAGGCGCGCAAGGCGCGTCAAACCGCGCGACGCAGGTGTGGAAAGATATTGTTGCGGCCAACTATCAACCACCCGCCGATCCCGCGCGTATCGGCGCGTTGAAGACGTTCATCGCCAAACGAAGCGAGGCGGGCGGCGCCCCGCCTGAAAGCTGATGCAGGAAACAGGCGAACTGCCCGGCAACACCAAGGTCACCCGACAGGATTGGCTGAACGTGGCGATGGATTTGCTCATCTCCGACGGCATGTCCGAAGTGAAGGTGCTGACGATTGGCGAGCGTTTGGGCGTGTCGCGATCCAGCTTCTATTGGTACTTCAAAAGCCGCAAGGACCTGCTGGAACAGCTGCTCGCCGAGTGGGAGCGGACGAATACTGGCATCATGGTCGCCCATAGTGAACTGCCTGCAGATGACATCGTCGACGCGTTGAACAACTTCTTTCGTTGCGTGGTCAATCCTGACGGGTTCAATCATCAGCTTGATTTTGCAATCCGGGAATGGGCGCGGCGTGATGGGGCTGTGCGGCGCGTGGTCGATCGTAGCGACGCGGCCCGCCAGAACGCCGTCGCGCGCATGTTCGCGCGCCATGGCTATTCGGAGGCCGACGCAGATATCCGTGCCCGCGTGCTCTATTACCAACAGATCGGGTATTATGCGCTGGAGCTGAACGAAACCCTCGAAGACCGTCTCGCGCGTGTGCCGGGCTATCTTTTCGCCTTCACAGGCGTCATGCCACGACAAGACCAGATCGATGAATTCTCAGACTATGCGCGGGCCATTTCGGGAGAAACTCAAGCGGGCGTGTAGCCCCCCAGCGTAAAGCGCTGTAAGCTTCTTGTGTTGTGGGTTGGCCTGCGACCAAAGCCGAGCAGCCGTGAATGTCAAAGACACTTTCTCACAGAAACTATCTCTGGATTTTTGCCACGCTGGTGCTCGCTTTCTTCGGTGGGCTTGTCTTCGTTCTCCTCTCGCTCCCGTTGCCTTGGCTGCTTGGGCCAATGTTTATTTGCCTTGTTGCGGCTTTATTGGGCGCGCGCATCGAAGGTCCGCCCGTTTTAGGCGACGCGATGCGCACGATTTTGGGCGTGGCTGTTGGCGCATCGATCACGCCTGATGTCATCAGCCGCGTGCCCGAGATGGCGACATCGCTGATGTTGATCCCGCCCTATATCATGGTCATTGGCCTCGCGGGGTACCCGTTTTTCCGACGTGTCTGCGGGCTCGACAAAGCGACAAGCTATTACGGGGCCATGCCGGGCGGCTTGCAAGATATGCTCCTGTTCGGGGAGGAGGCGGGCGGCAACGTGCGCCACTTGTCTCTATTGCACGCCACGCGGGTGTTGATCGTGGTGACGGCTTTGCCGGTGGTTATGACGCTTGGGCTTGGCCTGTCGCTTGACCAGCCGATTGGTGCGGCCGCGCGCGAGCTGCCGCTAAATGAGTTGTTGATCATGGCCGGGCTTGCCGGTGCGGGGTGGTGGGTGGCCAAAAAGATCGGGCTTTTCGGTGCCTCGATCCTAGGGCCAATGATTCTCGCGGCCATTGCCAGCCTTACTGGCCTTATCCATTCGCGCCCGCCTGCCGAAGCGATTTTGCTTGCACAGTATTTCATTGGTCTCAGCATTGGGGTCAAATATGTGGGGGTTACATGGGCGGAGCTGAGGCGCGTCGTGCTATCGGCCATTGGCTATACGCTTATCATTCTGGTCATCGCCTTTTTCTTTGCCGAAGCGGCCGTGTTTCTGGGCCTCGCCCCGCAGGCTTCCGCCTTGCTGGCATTTTCGCCAGGCGGGCAGGCGGAGATGACGGTTTTGGCAATCGTTGCCGGCGTTGATTTGGCCTATGTTGTCACGCACCATTTGACCCGTATTGTTGTGGTCATTCTTGGCGCGCCGCTGGTTGC
Source organism: Pseudomonadota bacterium (assembly GCA_039030615.1). GTDB lineage: Bacteria > Pseudomonadota > Alphaproteobacteria > Rhodobacterales > Rhodobacteraceae > Litoreibacter. The sequence goes on from JBCCDV010000001.1 coordinate 51,734, forward strand.
CAAATTTTTGAAATAACGGCGCTTGTTTCGTATCGGAAACATGCCTAATGTACCGACATCAACGACGGGAGAATCGAGCACGCTCGATGCCGAAGGAGCAACCGCCCCGGAAACTCTCAGGCCAAAGGACCGGCGTAGATACCAAAACTCTGGAGAGTGGCGTGTGATGCGTCCGCCGAAGGGATAGCGATCTCAGGCCAAAGGACAGAGGGGGCATCACCCGCGCGAAGCCAGCTTTGCGCCTTTGATGCCGGAGCGCTGAATGGCCGATCTCAAAACCACCCCACTGCACGCGATGCACCTGTCTATAGGCGCGAAAATGGTGCCTTTCGCAGGCTACGACATGCCAGTTCAGTACCCGCTTGGCGTTATGAAAGAACATCAGCACACGCGTGAGAAGGCAGGGCTGTTCGACGTCAGCCATATGGGCCAAGTGATTGTACGTGGCGACAGCTACGAACAGGCCGCCAAAGCGCTGGAACAGCTTATCCCCGTCGACATTCTGGGCTTGAAAGAGAACCGACAACGCTACGGCTTTTTCACAAATGATAGGGGCGGGATCGAGGACGACCTGATGCTCGCCAACAAAGGCGACCATATATTCGTTGTCGTCAATGCGGCCTGCAAAGAGGCCGATATAGCCCACATGAAAGCGGCACTGGAACCGGCTGTAACGATTGAAGAAATCACGGATCGTTCGCTTATTGCGCTGCAGGGTCCAGCTGCTGAAGCGGTACTTGCAGCGATAGACCCGAAAGCCGCCAAAATGCGCTTTATGGATGTTGAAACGCTGGATCTGAACGGGGTTGAAGCTTGGGTGTCGCGCTCTGGCTATACGGGTGAGGACGGCTTTGAAATCTCGATCCCTTCCGAGGCGGCCGAAACCATTGCAAAGATGCTTCTCACGCATGAGAGCGTTGAGGCGATCGGTCTCGGAGCGCGCGACTCGCTGCGGTTGGAGGCCGGCCTTTGCCTCTATGGTCAAGATATGGATGCGGACCTAAACCCGGTCGAAGCCTCCCTTCAATGGGCCATCCAGAAATCGCGCCGAACGGGTGGCGCGCGCGCAGGTGGCTTCCCGGGTTCTGACACGATCCTCAACGCTCTTGAAATCGGTGTCGGCCGACGCCGCGTCGGTTTGCGCCCCGAGGGGCGTGCGCCGATGCGGCAGGGCGTTGAATTGTTTGAGCACGAGGAAGGCGGCCCGCAGATCGGATTTGTCACATCAGGGGGCTTTGGGCCAACGGTAGGCGGCCCTGTCGCTATGGGGATTGTCGCCGACAGCCTTCATCAACCAGGGACCCAGCTTTGGGGCGAACTGCGTGGAAAACGTCTTCCGCTGACAGTCGCAAAGCTTCCCTTCACCCCAGCTAATTTCAAGAGATAACAAGGAGATAGGCAATGAAATTCACAGAAGAACATGAATGGCTCCGCGAAGAGGGTGACCTGATCATCGTCGGCATCACCGATCACGCAGCTGAGCAGCTTGGCGATGTGGTTTTTGTCGAGTTGCCCGATGTTGGCGACACTGTGTCCAAGGATGACGAGATCGTCGTCATCGAAAGCGTGAAGGCCGCCTCCGATATCCTCGCGCCGCTTGACGGCGAGATCGTCGAGATCAACGAAACGCTCGCTGATGAGCCGGGCAAAGTAAATGATGACCCGATGGAGGGGGCATGGTTTTTCAAGATGAAGCCTTCCGATCTGTCGCCCATGGACGAGTACATGGACGAAGCTGCCTACAAAAAGATGATTGCTTAAAGGGGTTTATGACGTGAGCTTCACACCGACCGACTACTTGCCATATGATTTTGCCAATCGCCGCCACATCGGGCCGTCACCCGCTGAGATGGACGACATGTTAAAGCTCGTTGGCGCGGGCAGCCTTGAGGCGCTGATCGCCGACACGGTGCCGGAACCGATCCGCCAGAAAGCGCCGCTCGATTTTGGCAAGGCCCTGTCGGAACGGGAACTTTTGCATCACATGAAGGGCGTGGCTGGCAAGAACAAAGTCCTGACCTCGCTCATTGGGCAGGGGTATCACGGAACGGTCACACCGCCTGCGATCCAACGCAATATCCTTGAAAACCCGGCCTGGTACACGGCCTATACGCCTTACCAGCCGGAAATCAGCCAAGGTCGGCTAGAAGCTTTGCTAAACTTCCAGACGATGGTCACGGACCTGACCGGGCTCGACATCGCCAATGCCTCTTTGCTGGACGAAGCCACCGCCTGCGCGGAAGCGATGACCATGGCCGGCCGTGTCGGCAAATCGAAGTCAAAGGCGTTTTTCATCGATGAGAATTGCCACCCGCAAAACATCTCTGTCATGAAGACGCGCGCCCAGCCTTTGGGGATTGAGATCATCATCGGCGACCCCGACGCGCTGGATGCCGAACAGGTCTTCGGCGCGATCTTCCAATTCCCGGGCACGCATGGCCGGTTGCGCGATTTTACCCAGCAGATGGAGGCGCTTCACGCTCAGAAGGCCATCGGCATCATCTCAGCTGATCCGCTTTCGCTGACGCTGTTCAAAGAGCCCGGCGCTATGGGGGCCGATATCGCCGTCGGCACCACGCAGCGGTTCGGCGTCCCGGTGGGCTACGGTGGCCCGCACGCCGCCTATATGGCAACCAAAACGCAATATGCGCGCAGCATGCCGGGCCGCATCGTCGGCGTCTCCGTCGACAGCCATGGCAACCGCGCGTATCGGCTCTCCTTGCAAACCCGCGAACAGCATATCCGGCGCGAGAAGGCGACCTCAAATGTCTGCACCGCTCAAGCTTTGCTGGCTGTCATGGCCGGGTTTTATGCCGTGTTCCATGGCCCCGAAGGCCTCAAAGCCATCGCGCAGCGCATCCACCGAAAAACCGCGCGTCTTGCCGAAGGTCTGAAAGACGCAGGCTTTGATGTACGCCCGCGTAGCTACTTCGACACGATCACGGTCGAGGTCGGCCCGCTGCAAGCCGCCGTCATGAAATCGGCCGTGGAAGAAGGGATCAACCTGCGCAAAGTGGGTGCAACCCAAGTCGGCATCACTTTGGACGAACGCACCCGGCCAGAGACCATCGAGGCCGTCTGGCGCGCCTTTGGGATTGAGCGCGCTGACAAGGACTACACCCCGCATTATCACGTGCCGGAAAAGCTGATCCGCACCAGTGACTACCTGAGCCACCCGGTCTTCCACATGAACCGGGCGGAGACGGAGATGATGCGCTACATGCGCCGGCTGGCCGACCGTGACCTTGCGCTTGATCGCGCGATGATCCCGCTGGGCTCCTGCACGATGAAGCTCAATTCGGCGGCGGAAATGATGCCGGTGACCTGGGACGAATTTTCGCTGCTACACCCATTCGTCCCCAAAGATCAGGCCGCAGGCTACACAGAGATGGTCGAGGACCTGTCAGCGAAACTATGTGACGTCACTGGTTATGACGCGATTTCGATGCAGCCCAATTCCGGGGCGCAGGGCGAATATGCCGGGCTTTTAACCATCGCCAGCTTTCACCGCGCGCGGGGCGAGGGACATCGCAATGTCTGCCTCATCCCGATGAATGCGCACGGGACCAACCCGGCCTCGGCCCAGATGGTGGGCTGGAAAGTGGTCGCGGTGGCCTGCGATGATCGCGGCGATATAGACCTCGACGATTTCCGCGCGAAGGCGGAACAGTATAAGGCCGACCTTGCTGGCTGCATGATCACCTATCCCTCAACCCACGGTGTGTTTGAAGAGACCGTGGTGGAGGTCTGCCAGATCACCCATGACGCGGGCGGTCAGGTTTATATCGACGGTGCCAATATGAACGCCATGGTGGGGCTAAGCCGTCCCGGCGATCTGGGCGGCGATGTGAGCCATTTGAACCTGCACAAGACCTTCTGTATCCCGCATGGCGGCGGCGGGCCAGGTATGGGTCCGATTGGGGTGAAAGCGCATCTTATCAGTCACTTACCTGGTGATCCTAATAGCGGTGAGGGCGCCGTGAGTGCCGCACCTTTCGGCTCGCCATCATTGCTCCCGATCTCATGGGCCTATTGCCTCATGATGGGCGGTGACGGGCTGACGCAAGCGACGCGGGTTGCGATTTTGAACGCGAATTACTTGGCCAAACGGCTCGAAGGGGCGTTTGACGTGCTGTATAAAGGTCCTTCGGGGCGTGTGGCGCATGAATGCATCATCGACACGCGGCCCTTTGCTGAGAGCGCCCATGTCACGGTGGATGACATCGCTAAAAGGCTGTCTGATTGCGGCTTTCATGCGCCGACGATGTCTTGGCCGGTTGCAGGGACGTTGATGATCGAGCCCACGGAATCCGAGACCAAGGCGGAATTGGACCGCTTTGTCGATGCCATGCTCGGCATTCGCGATGAAATCCGCGCGATTGAGGCCGGCGCGATGGACCCGGACAACAACCCGCTTAAAAACGCCCCGCACACAATGGAAGACCTCGTGCGCGATTGGGATCGCCCCTATAGCCGCGAAACCGGGTGTTTTCCGCCCGGGGCGTTTCGCGTCGATAAGTACTGGCCGCCTGTCAATCGCGTGGATAATGCCTGGGGTGACCGCAATCTGACCTGCACCTGCCCGCCGATGGGGGAGTATCTGGAAGCGGCTGAGTAAGTTGCGCATAAAGTAATGCATACATTAATGACTTGCGAAATCCGGGGTTTCAGGGTTCACTTAGATTGGCACCATGAGGACCCCGGATATGTATGCAGTTACCGTCACCTTCACGATCAAAGACGGGCAGATGGGTGCTTTTCTTCGCTTGATGCATGAAAATGCTCGCACCTCGCTAAACGAGGAACCTGACTGCCACCAATTCGATGTCTGCACGGATCCAGGCAGGGCCGGGGAGGTTTTCCTATATGAGCTCTATAGAGACGCAGAAGCGTTTCAGGCGCATCTCGCCTCCGCCCATTTCAAGGCCTTTGATGCAGCGGTTGCCGATATGGTCGCGGATAAAGACGTCCGCCTTTACACGCAGGTTGCCCAGTGAGCGGGCCATGGCAGGTGCACGCGCTGAAATACGCGGAACGCAACGCGCGAATCCGTGCGGACAGCTTTATTTTTGATGACAACCACGACGCGCCCCATGACATGGATTACTTTATCTGGGTCCTGCGCCGAGGTGACGAGGTCATCTTGGTCGACACGGGCTATGACAGCGAAGAAGCCGCAGCCCGCGATCGCCCCATCCAGATGGACCCGCGCGAGGCTCTGAAACCGTTGGGGCTAAGGGCAGAGGACATCACCCAACTGATCATCACCCATCTGCATTACGACCATGCAGGCGGCTTGCATCTGTTCCCCAATGCCACGATCCACCTCCAGGAGGCCGAAATGGCCTACGCCACAGGCCCCTGCATGTGCCACGACGTTCTCAAAATGCCATTTACGGCTGATCATGTCTGCGAGGCCGTCAAACGGGTCTATTCGGGGCGCTGCGTGTTTCACGCGGGCGACGGGCAGGTCGCAGATGGTGTCACCGTCCATTGCCTTGGCGGGCATTCGCGTGGCCTGCAGGCCGTACGGGTGAGAACAGAGGCGGGCTGGCTTTGCCTCGCATCAGACGCGACGCATTATTACGAAAACGTATTTGAAAACAAGCCATTTCCCATCGTTGTTGATCTGGAAGACATGATGCGCGGATTTGCGCGGTTGCATAAACTTGCATCAAAGCCGGAACTGATCATCCCTGGCCATGACCCTTTGGTGCGGTCCCTTTTCTCCCAAGAGGGCGCCGCTCACGTCTTCCGGCTCGACCAAGGCCCAGAGCGCTGGCCGTTCTGACCCGTTGCGCAGGTGCGGTCTGTGCGCACTGTCGGTTTCTAGCTTGGTAATCAAACCCTTTTAGCACGCTCCCCGTAGCCAAGGGCAGGTGGCCGTGGCGTTGAGATTTGATGTCAGCGCTCGCGCCATCGGTGGGCTTTAAGGATTTTCAATGGATCATCACATCGATCATATGCAGATGCCCATGGTGTTCGGGCTTATCGGCGCGGCTTACCTGTTGGTGAATTTCGTGCTCTTTTTGTCAGAGGCCTACATCTGGCAGCGCAAGGTGAAGCTGAAAGCCAAAGGCAAGACGAGCTTTGGCGAAGATGCTGTGAATGCGGGTCTGGCCATGGCAACCGCGCATTTGTTTCACGCAGGGCTCATGACGCTGGTTGCGATGAACCACTACGCGTTCATCGCTTGGTCTTTGACCCTGACAATTGCAGGTATAACGCTGTATAGCCTGAAGCGCGCGACCCATCTCGACAGCCTTTGAGCGGCAAGACATTGCGGCGCGCATATCTCTGCGCGCCGCATCTCGTTTGTCACAGCGCTGTTGGCTTTCTGTCATGAAACTGTTTTCCCGCGATGGTTTATGCGGCTCATGAGACGGCGCATTGATCCTTTGATTGCAGAGCGCGCGCCCTGGCTCTATCGCCCAGGGATGGCGACGCATGCTGTGCGCCGCGCCATCATGTCGGGCCTTGGCTATCGCGACACGGTCAAAATCGCCTCGAAGCTTCGTCACCAAGCAGCGCAGCCTATCATGGCGCATATGGCGTCGTTGTTGGCGGACCAGGTCACTGTCTCAGGCCTTCATCACATCCCACGCCATGGACCTGCCTTGGTTGTGGCCAATCACCCGACCGGTGTGGCCGATGGGATCATGCTCAACCATATACTTGCCACGCTCCGACCCGATCTATTCTTCTATGCCAATGCTGATATCTTGCGGGTGCTGCCGCAACTGCGCGCCATGATCGCGCCGGTGGAGTGGCGACAAGGCAAGCGTAGCGTGGGCAAAACCCGCGAGACGATGGAATATACGCGTGCGGCGGTGGCGCAGGGGCGTCTCGGTGTGATCTTTCCTTCGGGCCGGCTGGCTAAACGGCGTGGATTGGCGTTGCACGAGCGGCCTTGGATGGCCTCGGCCGCGATGATCGCACGCAAGTTTGATCTGCCTGTCATCCCCATTCACATTCAGGCACGCAATTCCGCGCTGTTTTACGCGTTGGACCTGATCCACCCAAGCCTGCGCGACATCACGCTCTTTTACGAGACGCTGAACAAGGCGCGCCAGCCCTACAAGATCACCGTTGGTGAGCCGATCTCGGCCTCCGCACTTCCGAAACGCTCAGAGGACGGCATCGCGCTTTTGCTCCGCGCGACCCTTGCGCTCAGCGAAGATGGCCAAGGCCGCGTCTCGATGTGGCGCGCGACAGGCGTGCCCAGCTGGATCAGCTAGGGTTTGGCCTCAGCCTTGATGGATCATGATCTGTTTCCAGATCGACACCTCATCGAACAACGTAAATTCGTGGCGCAGCCCCCAAGGCCCGAACTCGGCATGGGTGATACCCATCACATGGACCTCTGCGCCGGAAGGGGCGCCAAACAGGCCGTAGCCGTCATGTTTGCCTGTCAGGGACCAGCGGATGGCGGCCCGAGGGCTCATCATGGCGTCTTCGCGCCCGATCTGGTGGTGGATCGCAAACATCGCATTCGGAAAAGACGAGCGCAGCGGCAGCCAAGCCCGGTCCGCACCGCTATGGCTGATGCTGTCGCGTGCGCCCGGGTGATGTATGTGGCAAGCGCGGTCATATTCCGCGGGGATGACGGCAAAATCCTTATCCATGATCCGCGCCAGAATATCGGCCAGCCTTTGGCCCCATTCATTGTCATTGCCGCGCGCGGTGTAGGGCCCTTGGACATCATCTGCCGGGGTGAAGGGTCGGGTTGCTTCCTCCGGGCCGCCTTCGCGTTCAATCATCTTTCGGGTGAATTTCTTCACGTCCTTGCCCAGCTGTTTGACGATGCCGGAGACATCGCGGATCAGCCATTCGTCGTTGATGGCGTTGTCTTTCGCGGCGCAATCGGCCAGCGCCCGGATTTGGAACCGCTTGCCCGTAGGTTTGCCAAACGCGCCGTGGCCCAGATGTGTGCCGGTGGTAAGGATGCGGTGCGACGACAGAAATCCGGCTTCCTCATCGCCTAACCAGATCACATCCTCGCCCAAAAGCTCCCGGTCCGGGAATTCGGCAATTGTGGCCATGGTTCCGTTGATCACATTCTGGTTTCCTGTCACCAGCCCTGAGGGGAAGCGCATCGGCAGGTCAGGGGCATAATACTCGTTCAAAGTAGCCAACCCGCGATCTTCCCAAATCTCACGGGTTATCTTTAGGATGTAGTCGGGCAGGTCCTCGAACTTGTTTGAAAAACCTCTCATGCGACCCATCCTTCTGGTTTGCGGGCTGACCCTCTGACGATCAGAGGGCCATCAATTTCAATTTGGCGCGGCTCCGTCGCGCGGCCTTCGATTTGGGCGACCAGCTGCGAGACGATGGCGTCGACCATCCGGTTTGCCGGTTGACGCACTGTCGTCAGATCAAAGCTGGGCCAGGCCGACATGGCGACGTCATCATAGCCGACAACAGACACTTCCTGACCAATCGCAAGGCCCAATTCGCCCTTTAAAACCTCGATGACAGCGAAGGCCATATGGTCATTGCCAACGAAGATCGCATCGGGGCTTTCGCCCGTTGCAAAGAAGCTGCGCGTCGCTGCGGCGGCGGCCTCGCGCGAGAAGAGCCCATCGACTATTGCATGCGGCTCCGCGCCTTTTTCTTTTAGGGCTTTGGCGAAGCCAGCACAGCGATCCCGCCCCGTCGAAGCGCCTTGCCAGCCTGAAATATGGGCAATACGTTTGTGACCGCCGGCCAGCAGAAATTCAGCGACCTTGCGCCCACCAGCGGTATTGGCGGAGGTCACGGCGCTGAGCGATTTATCCTCGTGGCCACGGTTGAACAAGATGAGCGGCACGCCCTCTTCATGCAGCCGTTCCGTCAGTGCCGAGGAGGTCGAGACGGAGGCCAGAATGATCCCGTCCACCTGATGATCGAGCAGATCATGCACCACCTGATCCACATCGCCTGCGTGATTTGCGGCCATGAAGATCATGATGTTGTAGCCCTTGTCCTTCAACGCCCGGCTCATCTTTTCCAGTGCCTCGACGTAAAAAGGGTTGTCGAAATAGGCCACGATCAGCCCGATGGTCATCGACTGCCCGGTGATCAGCGAGCGCGCCAGAGTGTTGGGCCGGTAGCCCAGTTCATCGGCGGCCCGGCGGACCTTGTCTTCCATGGCCTTGGAGACTTTGACACCGGGCGTAAACACCCGGCTCACCGTCGGCTGCGACACGCCCGCAAGGCGCGCCACGTCTTGGGATGTGACCTTAACACTGGGCATAGCGCTATTCCGCCGCATCCTTGTAGGGCGCAGGGCCGCCATAAGGCACGTTCAATCCGCCGTAGCGGCGCACCCGTAGGTTGGCTTGCTCGGCGTGGCCCACAAACCCTTCCAGTAGGCACAGGCGGGAGCAGTAAGCCCCAATATCGGCCGCAGCCTCATCGGTGGTGACCTTCTGATAACTATGCGTTTTCAGATATTTGCCTACCCAAAGACCGCCGGTGTAGCGCCCGGCTTTCTTGGTGGGCAGCGTGTGGTTGGTGCCGATCACCTTGTCGCCATTGGCCACATTGGTGCGCGGGCCGAGAAACAGCGCGCCGTAGCAGGTCATCTTTTGAAGGAACCAGTCGTCGCGGTCGGTCATCACTTGTACATGCTCGGACGCGATATCATCGGCCACTTCAAGCATTTCTTCATAGGTGTCGCACAGGATGATCTCGCCGTAATTCTCCCAGGATTTCGACGCTGTATCTGCCGTGGGGATGATCTTCAAAATGCGCTCGATTTCCGACATCGTGTCGTCTGCCAGCTTTCGCGAATTCGTGACCAAAACAGCGGGGGAGTTGTACCCGTGTTCCGCCTGTCCCAGCAAATCGGTCGCGCAAAGTTCCCCGTCGACCGTGTCATCGGCGATCACCATCGTCTCGGTCGGGCCTGCGAACAAATCAATGCCGACGCGACCAAACAGCTGACGTTTGGCCTCCGCCACAAAGGCGTTGCCGGGGCCTACAAGCATATGCACAGGGTCAATCGTCTCAGTCCCAATTGCCATAGCGCCGATCCCTTGGATGCCGCCAAGGACATAAATCTCATGCGCTCCGCCCAAATGCATCGCAGCGATGACCGCCGGGTTCGGCTCCCCTTTGAAGGGCGGGGTGCAGGCAATGATGCGCGGTACTTTTGCGACGGACGCGGTTGCGACCGACATATGTGCACTGGCGACCATCGGGAATTTGCCGCCCGGCACGTAGCAGCCGACGCTTTGGACGGGGATGTTTTTATGGCCCAGGATCACGCCGGGCATCGGCTCGACCTCGATATCCAGCATGGAATCGCGCTGTGCCTGTGCAAAGGCCCGCACTTGTTCTTGAGCGAATTTAATATCGGCCATATCGCGGTCGGAGACTTTAGCCATCAGCGCCGCGATATCGTCTTCAGACAGTCTGAAGCTGGTCGGGGAGTAGCCATCGAATTTTTCGGACAACTCGCGCACCGCCGTGTCGCCGCGCATCTCGATGTCTTTCAGGGTGGTTTCGACAACCATGCGCACTTTGCTGTCATCATCTTGGCGATCAGCTTCAGATTTTCCGCGTTTTAAGTATTCAACAGCCATGATCGAGCCTCCGCAAATGTCCTGTTCTGCGTAGTTTAGCAGCGGTGAATACGTATTCAAGTCTATTCAGAACATGCAACATTCTAACGCAGATGTTATGAGCGAGGGCAGATGGTCGCGGTGCCCCGTCTTGACCTTTTGGGTAGAAGGCATTCATTACCACGTAACGCAGCAGGACGGACCCGATGATCCCAGAACTTGGCCAGTTCGCGCTTACCCTCGCCTTGATGGCGACCCTCGTCCAATCGGTTATTCCGATCTGGGGCGCGGCGCGTGGCAATAGTGTCTGGATGGCCAGCGGGCAGGCCACGGCGGTCACGCAGGCGGTGCTATGTATGTTTGCCTTCGGGGCTTTGATGCAGGCCTATATCGTCAGCGATTTCACCGTTTTGAATGTTGTCGAAAACTCTCATTCGCTTAAGCCCATGATCTACAAGGTTGCAGGCACATGGGGCAACCATGAGGGATCGCTGCTTTTGTGGGTGCTGATCTTAGCGCTGTTCGGGGCAGGGGTGGCACTATTGGGGTCGAACATCCCGGATGGGCTGAAGGCGCGCACATTGAGCGTACAAGCTTGGATTTCCGTGGGCTTTCTCAGCTTTATGATCTTCACCTCCAACCCTTTTGAGCGGGTCTTTCCGCCGCCCTTGGACGGCACTGACCTGAACCCTTTGCTGCAAGACTTCGGTCTCGCGATCCATCCGCCGCTTCTGTATATCGGCTATGTTGGCTTCTCGATTGTCTTCTCCTTCGCCGTCGCGGCCCTGATCGAGGGCCGCGTGGATCCGGCCTGGGCCCGCTGGGTGCGGCCTTGGACTTTGGTGTCATGGATGGCGCTGACAGGCGGTATCGCGCTGGGGAGTTGGTGGGCATATTATGAGCTTGGCTGGGGCGGCTGGTGGTTCTGGGATCCGGTCGAAAACGTCTCTTTCATGCCTTGGCTGGCGGGTACAGCGTTGCTGCATTCCGCCATCGTGACCGAGAAACGAGACACGTTCAAAGCCTGGACGATCCTTTTGGCGATCTTGACCTTCTCACTCTCGCTGCTGGGAACATTTATTGTCCGCTCGGGGCTTCTTACATCGGTCCATGCCTTCGCGGTCGACCCAGAACGCGGCATGTATATCCTGATATTGCTCGGCATCTCGATCCTGGGCTCGCTGGCGCTGTTCGCATGGCGCGCGCCCTCAATGGAAGGCGGCGGGCTCTTCGCGCCAATCTCACGCGAGGCGGGTCTTTTGATAAACAACCTGCTCATCGCCACGGCCACGGCGACGGTGCTGTTCGGCACGCTCTACCCGCTTTTCCTTGAGGCTATAACGGGCGAAAAGATCTCAGTCGGCCCGCCGTTTTTCAACGCGTCTTTCATTCCAATAACGCTGCCGCTGATCCTCGTTATGGGGCTCGGTCCGCATCTCAGCTGGAAACGCGCGGACCTGCCGGGCGTGCTGGCGCGGCTGAAATGGCTGGGCGTTTTGGTGCTGGTTGCCACGCTGGTCGTGGGTTGGTTCATGCATGGCGGCCCGCTTCTGGCCACGATTTCGATGGGTATCGCGTTTTGGCTGATCGGGGCCACGATCCAAGACTGGGCCCGCCGCGCCAAGCTGTTTCAACCGGGCGCATGGGCGCGCATCAAGAGACAGCCGCGCGCCAGCCACGGGATGAGCCTTGCCCATTTGGGCCTTGCGGTCTTGATGATGGGCGCGATTGGGGCCAGCGCATGGAAGCAAGACACTGTCAGCTTCGCGGAGCCGGGCACGGTCGTGCCAATTGCCGGTTTTGACGTCGAGTTCGTCGAGATCAACCAGGTTCGCGGCCCGAACTATATCGCCCAGGTGGCGACACTCAATGTCACCCGGGAAGGCGATTTCGTCACACAGCTTTTCCCAGAGCGCCGCCTCTACCCGGTGGCTGGATCGACAACAACCGAAAGCGATATCCGTCAAACGCTTGCGGGCGATCTTTACGTCTCCATCGCCGAGCCCGCTTCTGAGCAGGCGAAAGGGCTCTGGACGTTGCGCCTGATTTACGAGCCGTTGGTGAATTTCCTTTGGATCGGCTCCGTGATGCTGGTGCTGGGCGGCGCGCTGTCGTTGTCGGACAGGCGTCTCAGGGTCGGCGCACCGCGTGCCAAAGCGCCTCTTGGCGCGACCCCTGCTGAGTAAGTGCCAATGAAACGCCTTCTCTTCTCCCTTCCCCTTGTTGTCGCCGCCATCATTGGTGCCTTTGCCCTTTGGGGCCTCCGGGACGGGCGCGATCCAAACGCAATCCCCTCTGCCCTGATTTCCAATCCAGTTCCGCAATTTGATCTGGGCGCATTGGAGGGGGTTGCAGTGCCCGGGCTCAAGACCGAAGACCTCAAGGGGCAAGGGCTGACGCTGGTCAACGTCTTTGCCAGCTGGTGCGGACCGTGCCGGGCCGAGCATCCGATCCTGACACGCATGGTGGAGGACCAAAACCTGCGCCTTGTGGCGATCAACTACAAGGACAAAGCCCCAGATGCCGTTGCCTGGCTTGATGAGCTTGGCAATCCTTATGCGCGTATTGGCTATGACTATAGCGGTCGCGGGGGGATCGAATGGGGCGTCACGGGCGTGCCTGAGACCTTTATCGTGGATGCAGATGGGGTGGTCGTTCACCGGTTCGCGGGCCCCATCGTTGGCGACGGCAAGCGCCGGTTTCAAGAGGCGGTGGATGCCGCAATGGCTGCGCAATGAAGCGCCTGCTTGTTCTGCTTTGTGTGATCGCCATGCCGCTATTCGCCGTTGAGCCGGACGAAGTTCTCGATGATCCGGTGCTTGAAGAACGGGCCCGTGCCATCAGTGCCGAGGTGCGCTGCGTCGTTTGCCAGAATGAGCCGATCGACAGTTCGGACGCAGGCGTTGCGCGTGATCTGCGGATGATCATCCGCGAACGGCTCGTCGCCGGTGACACAGATCAGCAGGTCTTTGACTATCTTGTTCTGCGTTACGGCGATTTTGTGTTGTTCAACCCGCCATGGAAGCCCTCCACATACGCGCTTTGGCTCGGTCCATTTGTGATCTTGGTGCTTGGCTTTCTTGCCGTCGTCATAACGCTCTACCGAAAACGCGATGCGGTTGTTCCGGTACTGGACGCCGAGGAACAGGCCAAAATAGACGCGCTTTTGAAAGACAAATCATGATCTGGGTGTTGGCTGCAATGATGGCCGTGGCGACCGTGCTTGCATTGATATGGCCGCTTGGCAGCTCAAAGACCGACCCGGGCGGGCGGCAGGCCAAGGCGATGGCAATCTATGAAGATCAACTCGCTGAACTCGACCGTGACGCAGAGCGCGGACTGATCAGCGCCGAGGAAGCCCGCGCCGCCAGCGTTGAGATCAAGCGCCGGATGCTCGCCTTGTCAGGCGATAAAGATCGCGCGCGCCAGAGCAGCGGCCAGCGTGCCATCGTTGCGAGCGCCCTTGCCGTTCCACTGGCGGCCGCGGCGCTCTACACGCAGATCGGCAGCCCCGATATTCCCGCGATCCCCTTTGCGGAGCGGGGCGAAGAACAGCAAGATGCGCGCCAGCTTCAAGCGCTGATAACCGAGCTGCGCGCCCGGCTTGAGGCTGATCCGCAAGGCGGCGAGACGCGGGGCTGGGTCCTTCTGGGATCGACTTTGATGAATATGGGCCGTCCGGCACAAGCCGTGGAAGCTTTCACCCAAGTGGTCGAACGCCCTGATGCGACCTCCGCCACCTGGTCGCAATATGCCGAGGCGCTGATCAGCGCAGAAAATGGCATCGTCAGCCCGCGCGCTAGCACCGCTATAGCCCGTGCGGTTGAGCTTGATGCAGGAAATCCGGCGGCCAGCTACTACCTCGCGATTGAGATGGAACAAGGCGGTGAGACGGCTGCCGCGCGGCAATTGCTGCTCGACCGCGTTGCGCAGCAAAGCGCACCTGCGCCTTGGATCCCGACCTTCGTGCAAACAGCAAACCAAATGGGTGCGCGGATCGGGCTCGCTCCGGTAGACCTGCCGCAGTTTGAGGTGCCGCGCGGACCCAGCGAAGAAGACGTCGCCGCCGCCGCCAATATGTCGCCCGAAGAACGCGAGGCGTTCATTCGCTCCATGGTCGACGGTTTGGAAGCGCGGTTGGACGACGCGCCGGACGATCTTGACGGCTGGCTGCAACTGGCCCGTGCGCTGGTCGTGATGGGTGAGCAGGACCGCGCCTTTGAGGCGCTGAAAAACGCGGAGCCGCTGATAGCCGACCTGCCCACTGACAATCCGCAGCGCAGGTTGGTTGAAGAAGGGCTTAAGCGTTTCGGCGGGGAAAACTAGCCGCCAGCTTCCTCGATCGCGTCAATCACCAGACCCGGCGTCAAAATCTCCGGCAGTGCAATTCCACGCGGCGCGTCGGGCCCGTAGACAATATTGAACGGAATGCCGTAGCGCCCATTCATCTGCAGATAGTCCAAGATGGCCGCGTCAGGTTTGGTCCAATCGGCCAGCATCGGGGTCACATCATCGTCGCTCAGCGCGTCCAGCACTGGGTCCCGGTCTAGAACCAGACGCTTATTCGCCTTACAGCTCAGGCACCAGTCGGCGGTCACGTCGACGAAGACGACCTGGCCGTCGTCAATCAACGCAGCAATCTCGGAGGGCGCAAAATCGGTCCAGCCGATCGGGTCGTCGGCCTTGGCCGTGGCCTCCACCGGCTGTGCGATCAGGGCGGGCAGCATCACACCACCAAGCGCCAGCACCGCGACGCCGGCCCAACGGGGCCCGTGCTTCCACCCTGACATGACCAAGGCCGCCAAACCAAAACAGGCCAAGCCCAACAAAGCGGCGAGCGTTCCCACCAACGCGCTCAACACCCAAATCAGCCACGCGGCGCTGGCCAGCAGCAGTAGGCCCATGGCGTATTTCACCCAGATCATCCAAGGCCCCGGCTTCGGCAATCCACGTAGCAGTCCGGGCCAAAGGGCCACCAACAGATAAGGCAATGCCAGTCCAAGCCCGAGGGCGGTGAAAATCGCCAGCGTCTCGGGCGCGCTTCCAGCCAAGGCGACCGCCACAGCGGTGCCTAGAAATGGGGCAGAGCAGGGTGTCGCAAGCACTGCGGCCAGCGCGCCCGTGGCGAAATCGCCGACAAGCCCCTCACTGCGCGTGTTAGAGAGCTTGGTGTTCCAGCTTTGCGGCAAGGCGAATTCAAACAGCCCAAAGAGGTTAGCCGCAAAAAGCAGGATCAATCCGACCAAAGCGGCCAGAAAATGCGGGCTTTGAAACTGGATGCCCCAGCCAACGGCGCCGCCGCCAGCGCGGATCGCCAGCAGGATCGCGGCCAGCAGCCACATGAAAGACAAAACGCCCAGTGTCGTCGCCAGAAAACCTGCCCGTATGCGTGATCGCGATTGCCCGCCGGCCTTTAAAACGGAGGCGAATTTGATCGTCAGCACCGGCAAAACGCAGGGCATAACGTTCAGGATGAGGCCGCCCATGAGGGCCGCAAGGAAAACCCACGCAAGTGATATCTGCGCTCCGGTCATGGGCAACGCGTCCGACAGCGTAGGCGCAAATTCCACGGCGCGGGTGTCGTCCGTTGCCACAATACGCAGTGGCGGCAATTCGGCCGGCAGCGAGAGGATATCGAAGGCAGCGCTTGCTGTTTTGCTGTCGGGTCCGAGCGCTATGTCTGGCGGGCCAAAGGCCGCGTCGAGCCCCATATCGGGGATCACGCTCAGGTCTTGAAACGCCGCGTCGCTTTTGAAGCTCAACTCCAGTCGGTTTGCGTCCGTGTCCAAGCCCGCCGCGGTGATTTCGATATCAGAGACCGCTGCATCGATCGGCAATCGGGCGGCGGCATCAGCGATAAGCGCGCCTGCGTTACGGTCTATCGTCGCGCCGGTGGGTAGCACCATGGACAATGAGAAGATCTCAGGCACGCAGAGATCGGCGCAAACCAGCAGATTGATATCGGCATTCAGCACCATCGTCTCACCCGGCGTTTCAGCGCTGAGGCGGATCGGAAAGGTAACCGCGCTTTCATACCCGTAATTTTCGATCTCAAACGCTTCAAAACGCTTGGGGGCTGGCCATTGCAGCTCGGACGTTGCGAGGTTGGCGGAGCGGGTCCAATCGATCTCAACCGGGTAGCCGACGATACCGGGCGCGCGCCAATAAGTCTTCCAGCCATCGGCCAATGTGATCTCCAGTGCGGCGGAGATAACGCGTGTGTCAGGGGCGAGCCCGTTTTCTGCCGTGATCAGCCGCGCGGTGATCCGCTCGCTTTGATAGCTGAGCGAGCTTCCCGCAACAGCAGGTCCGCTGACCAGGCTGGGCAGGGCGATCAAAGCGATCAATAGAAAGCGGAGCAGCATCATGTGACGGCGAAACAGTTCTGGTTGATTAAGCCCGTGCACCATCTTGCACGATCCTTCGCAGCGCAAGAAAACAAAGGCGATCTCACCGTCACGTGATCGCCCGTATATGCTAGGATCGTTTGACTTTTCGTCAGTGACGCCGCACCCTCACAGCAACGTTTTGAAACGTGATTTTTAATGGGGCTTCCTGCTATGAAGAGAGCTATTTTCGCCGCGACATGTGCCGCTTTGATAAGCGGGCCAGTGCTGGCCCAGGGCAAGGATGAGGATGCGTTGCGTGAGCTGATCCTTCAAACCATTCGTGACAATCCTGAGATTGTGATGGAGGCCATCGAAACCCTGCAAGCGCGTGAGGAGCAGGCACAGGCAGAAGCCGCTGCGGCCGCGCTCACCAGTCAGATGGGCGCCTTGAAAAATGATCCTAACGCGCCGGTGCTGGGCAACCCGGATGGCGATATCACCATCGTCGAGTTTTTTGATTACAATTGCGGGTATTGCCGCCGCGTTTTCCCGAATGTGCAAGCACTGGTGGACGGCGATAGCAATATTCGCGTTGTGATGCGCGAATGGCCAATCTTGGGCGAGGAAAGCGTGTTCGCGGCACGCGCCGCATTGGCATCTCGTAAGCAGGGCAAGTATGAAGAGTTTCACAATGCTCTGATGGGTCAGCAGGGTCGCGCGAGCCAAGCCAATGTGCTGAGTATCGCTGATGATCTCGGCATGGATATCGACCAGCTGCGCGCCGATATGGAAGGCGCGGAGGTCGATGCGCATTTCGACATGAGCCGGCAGCTGACACAGGCTTTGGGTCTCAATGGAACGCCTGCTTTCGTCTTTGGCGACCAGCTTGTGCCCGGCGCAATTGAGCTGGATCAGATGAAACAACTTGTCGATCAGCTGCGCGGCTAATCCGCATTTCTGTTAACCTTTGGCGTTATTTTGCCCTGTTGCTATGCCAATGGCGCATCGACCCGAGGCCCGAAGGTCAATAGGTTACGCGAAAAGGTTTCGCATGCGAAAAGCGCCATCTAGACCTTGCGGTTAACACATCGCGTGACTGCGGCAGACCCAATCAAGCGTTTCTTATCAAGGCGCTTATTTCGTCGACCTTCTCGGCCAATAGCGCGCGGTCGCCTTTTGCCTCGACGTTGAGGCGGAGCACCGGCTCGGTGTTGGATTGGCGCAGATTGACCCGCCAGTCGCCCATGTCGAGGGAAACGCCGTCTAACCGGTCAACGCTTTGAGCTTGCGCAACATATGTGTTTTCAAACGCGTCGATTGCAGGCTGCTTGTCGTCGAGCTTGAAGTTGATCTCGCCCGAGGATGGGAAACGCGCCTGCATATCCGCCACCAAGGCCGACAGCGGTTGGCCGGTGCGGCACATATGCTCGGCCACCAGGAGCCACGGTATCATGCCGCTGTCGCAATACATAAAGTCGCGGAAATAGTGATGCGCCGACATCTCGCCGCCATAGACCGCGTCGACCTCGCGCATTTTGGCTTTGATATGCGAATGACCGGATTTCGACACCACCGCCTCGCCGTCACCATCCCCGACCAGGTCAAGCAATGCCCAGATAACGCGCGGGTCATGGATGATCTTGGCGCCGGGGTATTTGGGTAGGAAGGCCGAAGCAAGGAGGCCCACAACATATTCGCCGTCCACAAAGGCCCCGGTCTCATCAAAGAAGAAGCAACGATCAAAATCGCCATCCCAAGCCACTCCCATGGCCGCGCCCTCAGCGATGACACGGTCTGCGGTTTGAGCGCGGTTCTCAGGCAGAAGCGGGTTAGGAATGCCGTTGGGAAAGCTGCCATCGGGCGTGTGATTGTGCCGGATAAAGTCAAAGGGCGCGCCGGCCTCTGCCAGCTTATCTGCGATTGCGTCAAAGGACGGGCCCGCGACGCCGTTGCCCGCGTTCACCACGACTTTCATAGGCTTCAATGCGGGCAGGTCTGCAAAACTTACAATGCGGTCCGCGTAAGGATCGCGTGGGTCTTTCTGAGTATAGCTGCCTTGCCCAGTCACTGGGCCGAAATCGTCTTTTTCGCAAAGATCGGATATCTCACCCAGCCCATCTGCGGCTGAAATGGGGCGTGAGCCTTCGCGCACCATTTTGATCCCATTGTAATCAATCGGGTTGTGCGAAGCGGTCACCATCAAACCGCCGCCGGCCTCAAGGTGCGTGGTCGCGAAA
This sequence comes from Pseudomonadota bacterium, assembly GCA_039030615.1. Taxonomy (GTDB): domain Bacteria; phylum Pseudomonadota; class Alphaproteobacteria; order Rhodobacterales; family Rhodobacteraceae; genus Litoreibacter. The sequence continues at coordinate 70,847 of JBCCDV010000001.1, forward strand.
TAAACCTCCTCGGTGCCGCATAGGCCGATATCGATTACATCGACGCCCTCGTCGCGCAACCCTTTGGTCAGCGCTTCGGCCAGTTCGGGAGAGGTAGGGCGCACATCATAGCCGATCACGACGGTGCCCGGCGTCATCGCCACCGCAAAGCCGCGCCCGATTTTATAGGCGATATCGACATTCAGCTCTTCGCCTAATTTGCCGCGGACGTCGTAACTTTTAAAACAGCTCAGCATGTTCGAATGCGCTCCTCTGGGGTTTGCGCATTGAGTAGCGCGCCGAGGAGGCAAATCCAAGGCTGCAAACAGAAACGGCCCGCACTCAGGCGGGCCGTTCTTAATTTCGTGTGGATTTCAGACCTCTTCTGGCAACACCAGATTGAGCACGATTGCCACAATGGCTGTTGGTGCCACCGCAGAGGTCATGAGGATTTTCACAACGCCGGGAAGGTACTGTACGGCGCTTGGGACAAGGTTCAGACCCAATCCTGCAGCCAACGAGACGGCGATAATGATCATGTTGCGGCGGTTCATGTTGACCTCGGTCAGCATATTGAGGCCAGCAGCAGCAACCATTCCAAACATCACAATCACGCCGCCGCCCAAGACGGGCAACGGCATAGAAGCGATGACGGCGCCGATCTTGGGCAAGAGCCCGCAGAGGATCATGATCAAACCTGCAACGGTGACCACATGGCGCGACATGATCCCAGTCATGCCGACAATCCCCACGTTTTGGCTGAAGGACGTGTTCGGCAATCCGCCAAAGACGCCTGCAACCGCGGTGCCGAGGCCGTCCGCATAGGTTGCACCGGCGATTTCTTTGTCCGTGGCGATACGCCCCGCGCCTGCTTTGGTTGTTGCGGAACAGTCACCAACCGTTTCAATTGCGGAAACAATCGAAACAAGCGTGACGGCGATCACCGCACCCAGGGAGAATTCAAACCCATAGGGCAGGGGCTGAATTGAAGTGATCCAAGCCGCGTTGCCGACGGCGCCGAAATTGACCATCCCCAGCACGAAAGCCAAAACGTACCCTGCCAGAAGCCCGATCAGAATTGCTGAGTTCGACAAAGGGCCTTTCGTGAAGAATTTGAGCACCAAGCTGACGATCACCACGGTGAGCGCAACAGACCAATGCTTGAGGGAGCCGAAGCTTTCAGCCTCCATTTGGAAGGTTGCTGCGCCGCCCGCAGCGTATTTGATCGCGACCGGGATCAGGTAGAGCCCAATCGCCAGAATAACGAGTCCCGTAACCAGAGGCGGAAATAGCCAGCGCAGATGCTGGATCACGCCGCCTAGAAAGAAATGGATGATGCCACCGATGATGCAAGCCGACAGGGCGACGCCCAAGCCTTGGGTGGCCGCGACGCCTGCAAGAACGCCCACGAAAGCAAAGGATGTTCCTTGCATGATCGGCAAGCGCGCCCCGACGGGGCCGACGCCAACCGTCTGAAACAGAGTTGCAATTCCTGCAAACAGCATTGCCATCTGGATCAGATAGACCTGTTCGGCTGAGCCGAAAGCAAGCCCAGCGGCACCTGCGACGATGATGGAAGGTGTGACGTTCGAGGCGAACATTGCCAGCACGTGCTGCAAACCTAGCGGTACGGTTTGTGCCAGTGGCGGCGTGGTGTTCGGGTCCGAATAGTCCCCATTTAGTGTTGCGTCAGACATTTGAGTGGTATCCCCCGTAGCATTGTTTGCGGCATTTGCCGCTTGTCCCATCCCACCATGGCTCTGATTCTGACTGAAATAGAAGAGTATTTTAGCGCGCGTAACGTTTTGTGCGCATTGCTGATGCACAGAAGTTGCGCAAGCGCCTAATTATTGGGCGCATTTGCAAAGACTGCACTCAGCCTAACGTTAATTTCGGGTGGCGGTTGACGTCTTTGTACAAGAGGTAGCGAAACGGCTCTTTGCCTGATGCGTAGCAGGCTTGCGGACAGAAGGCGCGGAGCCACATGAAGTCGCCTTCCTCCACCTCGACCCAGTCCTCGTTGAGGTAGTAGACGCCTCGGCCCTGAAGGACGTAGAGCCCATGTTCCATCACATGGGTCTCGGCGAAAGGGATATTTCCACCGGGCAGGAAGGTGACGATGTTGACATGCATGTCGTGGCGCATGTCGCCCGGATCCACGAAACGGGTTGTGGCCCAGTTGCGATCCTCATCCGTCATGTAGTGGACCGGCTCATCATCGTCATGGGTCACGAATGTGTCGGGTGCCGGCAGCCCTTCGAGCGGCTCATACCGCTTGCGGACCCACACGAAATTGGAGCGCCCTTCATGGCGGTTGAGTATACGCCAGTCGGTGCCGGGCGCGATATAGGCATAGCTGCCGGGGCGGAACACATAAGTTTGCCCTTCGATTTCCAACACCATATCGCCGCGCAGGCCAAAGAGCACAGCCTCAGCGCCGGGGTCGGGCTCTGGACGGTCCGAGAGACCACCGGGCATCATCTCGATCAGATATTGCGCGAAAGTTTCCGAAAACCCTGTCATGGGCCGGGCGAGAATCCATGCCCGGCACCCGATCCAACCGGGCAGGAAGGACGCCACAATGTTCGACATCACGCCCCGTGGGATCACAGCATAGGCATTCGTAAAGACAGACCGGTCATGTGCCCGTGTTTTGGGGTCGGGCAACCCGCCGCGGGGCGCGTAATAGCTGCGCGCTTCTTTAACAGAATCGTTCATCGAAACATGTCCTCTAGTCTCAGCGCCGCAATGCGTTCGACCTGGCGGCAGGCCTCTTCGAACTCGATCTCGCTGGTGTTGTTGATCCGGCGATCGAAACTCGCAAGGATTGAGGCTTTGTCGTGATCGCGTACGGCGATAATGAAAGGAAATCCATGCTTTAGCGTGTAATCCTCATTCAATTTGGTGAAGGTGGCGCGGTCCGTATCGCTGAGCGCATCGAGCCCGGCGGAGGCTTGCTCGGTCGTGCTTTCTGCTGTGAGACGCTTCGCGGCTGCGAGCCGTCCGGCGAGGTCGGGATGTGCGTCGAGCACTTCGAGACGGCGCGGTGCCGGAGCGGCACGGAAGGCGCGCACCAGCGCGCCGTGCAGTCCTTTGGCGCTGTCATGGGCCGGGCCGAGCTCCATTTTCCACGCGTCACCGGCGACCCAGGGCGAATGCTCAAAAACGGAACCGTAGATCTGGATGAAGGTCGCCTCGTCCATCTGTGAAGGCCGATTTGTTGGGGCGGGCGGATGCTCTTTTCGCCAGTGCTCGGCGATCTGCTGACGTGTCGCGAACCAAACGCCATCATGGCCTTGAGCATAGTAGAGAAACCTTTTGAGCGCCTGGATGCGGCCCGGTCGGCCCACAAGGCGGCAATGCAACCCGATAGACATCATCTTAGGGGCGCCGTCGGAGCCTTCAGTATAGAGCGCGTCGAACGTGTCGCGCAGATAGGTCTCAAACTGGTCGCCGGAGTTGAAACCTTGCGGCGTCGCAAAACGCATATCGTTGCAATCGAGCGTGTAGGGCACCACCAATTGGTCCCTTTCGCCAAACCGCGCATAATAGGGCAAGTCGTCCGCATAGCTGTCGGCGCAATAGTCAAACCCGCCTTCTTCGGCCACAAGCCTCAGCGTGTTTTCCGAGCAGCGGCCCGTGTACCAGCCGCGCGGGCGCGCACCTGTGATCTCGGTGTGCAGTGCTATGGCTTGGGCGAGATGGGCGCGTTCCTCGTCTTCGGCGAAATCTTTGTACTCGATCCATTTGAGGCCGTGGCTTGCAATTTCCCACCCTGCGCTTTGCATCGCCCCGACCTGTTCGGGTGAGCGAGCGAGCGCGGTGGCGACGCCGTAGACCGTGACAGGCAGGTCTTTCAGAAGCCGGTGAAGCCGCCAGAAACCCGCGCGCGCACCGTATTCATAGATCGATTCCATGTTCCAATGGCGCTGCGCGTCCCAAGCGCTGGCACCGACGATTTCGGACAAAAAGGCTTCGGACGCCTTATCGCCATGCAGGATATTGTTTTCGCCGCCTTCCTCATAGTTGAGGACGATCTGAAGGGCGATCTTGGCGCCTCCGGGCCAATTGGCATCGGGCGGATTGGGTCCGTAGCCGCGCAAGTCTCGGGGATATCTGTTCATGTGAAAAGCTTTAGGCAAAAGCGCGGGGCGCGCCAAGGGGTAAGCGGCGCAGGCGATGAGGCGCTACGCGAGCCTGTAGCGCCGGACGCTGTTGGCAAATGCTAGTAGAAACAGCGCGGTCATGAACAGAACGATCGTCGGGGCCGGGGCGCTGTCTATGAAGACCGAGGCGTAAATCCCTGCCACGCTTGAGAAAACCGCGACGCCGATAGACACGAAGATCATCTGCCCGAACCGTCGCGTTACCAGAAAGGCGACAGCGCCCGGGCCCACCAGAAAGGCGATGGCGAGGATGATGCCAACGGCTTTCAGCGCGGCAACGACCGTCAAAGAGATCACCGCCAACAGCCCGAAATGCAGCAGCCGTACATTCATTCCCAAGGCGCGGGCCTGCTGCTCATCAAACGCATGCAGCAGCAAATCACGCCAAAACATCGCCAGCGCAGCTGTGACACAGGCCGCGATGATCCCGGTCTGCCAGAGATCAAAGGGGCTGACACCCAGCATATTGCCAAAGAGGATATGGTCGAGATGCACGTCGCTTTCGATCTTGGTGTAGAGCACGATGCCGAGCCCAAACATCGCAGAGAAGACGACCCCCATGACCGTGTCGCGTTTGACGCGGCTGTTCTCGTCGATATAGCCGGTCAGCAGCGCGCAAGACATGCCCGCGACAAAAGCCCCGATGACCAGCGGGATGCCAATCACATAGGCGATAACGACGCCTGGCAGAACCGCATGGCTAATCGCGTCGCCCATCAGTGACCAACCTTTGAGCACCAAAAAGCACGACAGAATGGCCGCCGGGATCGCCAGCATGATCGTGATCAGGAAGGCGTTTTGCAGGAATGGAAATTGGAAAGGCAAAAGCAGATCGTCCATTATGCCGCCCCTTTTGCGCGCGCGCGCGACGCCAAAATCCCGTGTTTGGGCGCAAAAACGAAGGCCAGCGCGAAGATCAACGCTTGCAGGCACACGATGACGCCGCCCGTTGCCCCGTCGAGGAAATAGCTGAAATAGGCCCCAAAGAACGAAGTTAGCGCGCCGATGATGACAGACATAGCAAGCAGCCGCGGGAAACGATCAGTCAGCAAATAGGCCGTTGCCCCGGGGGTGACGACCATCGCGATGACCAGAAAGGCGCCGACCGTCTGAAGGGCCGCGACCGTGCTGGCAGACAGCAGGATAAAAAACATCAGCTTCAACCGGTCGGGGTTCAGCCCGATGGATCGGGCATGGCTTTCGTCAAAAAAGGTGACCATCAGGTCTTTCCACTTGGCCAGAAGAATGGCGAGGGAGACGAAACCGATAATCGCCAGCTGCAAAATGTCGGTTGGCGAAATTGCCAGGATATTGCCCAAGATTATGGTCTGCACATTGATGCCCGCCGGCGCGATGGAGACCATGAACAGCCCGAGCCCAAAGAATGAGGTGAAGATCAAGCCGATGATGGCATCTTCTTTGAGCCCCGTGCGCTGGTTCAAAAACAGCATCGCCCCGCCTGCCAGCCCACCTGCGATGAAGGCGCCAAGCGCGAAGGGCAGGCCAAGCATGTAGGCGCCGGCAACGCCCGGAACAATGGAATGGCTGAGCGCGTCGCCGATCAGCGACCAACCTTTGAGCATCAGATATGCGGACAGAAACGCGCAAACCGCGCCTACCAGCGCCGAGACCCACATCGCGTTGAGCATGTAGGTATAGGTGAATGGCTCAAACAGGCTTTCCATCATCCCCGTCTTTCGCGTCTTCATGGTCCTCGTAGATCACGAAGGGCCGCTCATCATCTGAGATGACGGTCAGGCGGCGTGTATCATCGTCATCCTCGTGAAGATCGGACCCTTGCATCACGAAATGGCGCAGCACGCCGCCAAAGGCGCGTTCTAGGTTTTTGGAGGTAAAGATCTCAGCGGTTGGTCCGTAATCGAGCACCGTGCCTTTTATGAGGATGGTGCGGTCGCAGAATTCGGGCACGGAGCCAAGGTTATGGGTCGAGACGAGCATCACGCGTCCCTCATCGCGCATTTCCCGCAGGAGTTTGATGATCTCATCCTCGGTTTGCACATCGACGCCAGTGAAAGGCTCGTCGAGCAAAATAACCTTGCTGTCCTGCGCGAGCGCACGGGCGAGAAAAACCCGTTTTTTCTGCCCGCCTGACAGCTCGCCAATCTGACGTTTGCGAAAATCAGACATGCCGACACGCTCCAACGCGTCTTCGACGGCGCGGTGGTCAGCCGGTTTGGGCAGGCGCAGAAATCCCATATGGCCGTAGCGGCCCATCATCACCACGTCCTCGACCAGAACCGGGAAGGACCAGTCGACCTCTTCGGCTTGAGGAACGTAGGCTACCACATTGCTTTTCAACGCATCTTTGACGGTGCCACCCAGGACGGCGATCTGACCGCTCGACGTCGGAACAAAGCCCATAATCGCTTTGAACAATGTGGATTTGCCGGACCCGTTTACGCCCACCAAGGCCGCGATGGTCCCGGTGGGCAGCTCAAAACTGGCATCGCGTAGGGCTGTATGCCCGTTGCGGTAGGTGACGGTTATGTTGGTGGCCGAAAGGCCGGCCGCCTGCATTTCTGCGTTCACTTGGTTAAGCCATTTGCGATGATTGATGTCGTTTCACGCAGAAGGTCCAGATAGGTCGGCACCTGACCGTCTGCGGCGCTTAGGCTGTCGACATAAAGCGCGCCGCCGTAGCGCGCGCCGGTCTCGCGCGCGATTTGCTGTGCGGGCGCGGGGGAGACTGTGGATTCAGAAAACACAACCGGGATGTTGTTTTCGCGTACCGTGTCGATCACCGCGCGTACTTGGCTTGGCGTGCCTTGCTGGTCGGCGTTGATGGGCCAGATATAAAGCTCATTTAGCCCGAGATCGCGGGCAAGATACGAAAAGGCACCTTCCGATGTGACGAGCCAGCGGTCTTGCTCTGGGACAGCTAGAATTTGTTCTTTCAAGGGACCGATAATGCTCAGAATTTCGGATTTGTAGGCTTCGCCATTCGCTTCGTAGACGACAGCATTGTCAGGGTCATATTCAGAGAATGCCGCCACGATATTGTCAACATAGATCACCGCCGCGTCCACCGACATCCAGGCATGCGGGTTGGGTTTACCGGTGTAGGGCCCTTGGGCAATGCCCATCGGCTCAACCCCGTCTGTCACAACGGCAGACGGCACGTCGGAGAGGTTGCGGAAGAACTGCTCAAACCAAAGCTCAAGATTGAGCCCGTTCCACAAGATCAGGTCAGCGTCCTGCGCCTTCAGGATATCGCGTGGGGTCGGCGCATAATTGTGGATTTCAGCGCCGGGCTTTGTGATGCTTTCAACCTCGGCCACATCGCCAGCGACGTTCCGCGCCATATCGGCGATAACTGTGAAAGTTGTGACGGCTTTGAATTTGTCTGCAGCGAGAGCCGGGGTCGCAAGGGCCATTGCGGCCGCGAATAGGAAAATACGCATAGCATCCTCAGTGTTGAACCTGAGTCTCTATATGCGAATGATTCTCAAAAAGTCAATCTTGTTGCGAGTCGTTCTCAGCTAGCATGCGGGCTCTGAGGTGGCGTGGCCCGCCGACGCCTTTGCGCTGCGCAACCTCGCGGCGGCTCATTGATGTTGGGATTTCGCCGGCCATATGCTCATGAAAAGATGGATCTTGCGGCAGGCAGCCGAGGCCACAAATCTGGTGCACACTACGGTCCCGGTAGTCAACCATCCACATCCGTCCGCCGGGCGTCGCAACAAAGCCGAACACTTTGTTGTGATAATCCATGTCGATATCGGAAACGGAAGGCACCTCACTGTCATGGTGGGCGTGGAACCCGCCATGGGTGTGATAGGACGCAACAGGGGTTATGGTGCGGTCCGCAAAACCACGATGGTCGCAGCCCGCCGTGCGACCCCTGCGGGCCGGCGAGACGATCAGCTCATTGGCTTTGGTGAGCCCGATCATGCCACAATATTCGCGATTGGAGACAAAGGAAGAGTTCTGGATCGATGACAGAGCCATTTTAGCTTTTTCGATCAAGGCCGCACTGGCAGCATGACACGCACCGCTGGCGGCCAGAATAGCGATTGTCGTGCTCGCAATAAGTGCCTTCATTCCGTGTCCGCTCCCAATTCCCCTGCCCAATAGTTGGATGTTATTGACTAATCGTCAATCCCTTCTTCCCGGTCGAGAAGTTGATCAAGGGTATAAACGTCACGTAATTCGCCCTCCGAGACGGGCTCGTAATCGGGGTCGCGGGGTAGGCAGCCACGCCCACAGATCAAGCGCACGCGATCCGCATCAGGTTCAGTGATCCAGAACCGACCACCCGGGGTGGAGACGAAACCGATAACGCCTTCGGCTTTGTCGGCGAGCAAGTCATCGGACGAAGGGACCTCAGCATCTGCCTCAAGATCGTAGCTGCCATGGGTGTGGTAGGAGGCCAGCGTTTCGATATCATCGCTGTAAAACGAGCGCGGGAGGCAGCTGTCACGCCGGCCTTTGTTTGGGCGCGTGACGACGATGTTGCCCTGCGGGTTGCGCCCGATCATACCGCAATATTCGCGATCTGCAGCGAAAGAGTTTTCTTGGATGCCTGCCAGCGTTGCTCTCGCGGCGTTGATCAAATCCTGCTCCTGTGCGTAGAGGCCTGATGGCATTGCGTAAATGAGCGCAGCGAAGAAAGCAGCTCGGAACATATTGGCCCTTTATTAAGAGTTTGGCTTTCGGTCTAGGCGGTCCGGCTCGGCTCTGTCAAAACACAAATGCCAACAACGTAGACAGGAGCGAGCCTTTGACCGACTATGCGATTGATCCGCCGCCGCAAGTCTCCATCGCCATTTTGGGGCAGACGACGCGTTTTCCGGTGAGGCGTATTTTCTGCGTCGGCCGCAACTACGAGGCGCATGTGCGCGAGATGGGAAATGACACGCGGGAGCCGCCTTTTTTCTTTTCGAAGCCCGCCGATGCGGTTGTCGAGAATGGCTCGGAGGTCCGATATCCACCCGCCACGCAAGATTTGCATCACGAGATCGAGCTGGTTGTGGCCATTGGGCGCGGTGGCACAGGGATCGCGCCTGGCGCTGCGCTGTCGCATGTCTGGGGTGCGGGCGTCGGCGTCGATTTGACGCGGCGCGATCTGCAGGCGGAGGCCAAGAAGAAGGGCAGGCCTTGGGACATGGCAAAGGGATTCGACCAATCTGCCCCTATGGCGGCGCTTGTGCCGTTAAGCGCGGCAGGCAGCCTTGAGAGCGGTCGGATTTGGCTGTCGGTCGACGGTAAGATGCGCCAAGACGCGGATTTGTCCGAAATGATTTGGCCGGTTGCCGATTGTATCGCTCATCTGTCGGGGCTGGTCGCTTTGGCGCCGGGGGATTTGATCATGACCGGCACGCCGGCTGGTGTCGCGGCTTTGGCGCCGGGCGCGCAGGTGCATGCGGGCATCGGCGACCTGCCGGAACTATCCTTTAAACTTGTTTCTTAACCGACGATCAAAAAAGGCTCGGAGAAATGGTGCTCCTCGAGATTGGTGCCATCCCCGATCCGGTCAACGACAGCAAACAAACCGGGCGCGTGAAGCGGCGTTAACACGCCGTGCCAGGTGCCCATGTGAAAATTGATTGCCTGCCCGGGCGCGGTCAAAAACGCTGCTGGCACCCCGGGGGCGTCACCGGCGTCCTGGGCGACGCAGACCAGAAACCCATGCTCTGACATCGGAACAAATGCCTGACTGCCGTGCGGATGACGCTCCATCAGATCAAGCGTGTAGGGCAGGCTGCGTGGGGTGGCTTTGAACAGGCTGATGCCGGGCGCACCGCCGTCAAACTCAAGCTGCGCACGATCGTGATAGCGCCCGCAAAGCCCCGCATTGATGAGCTTATCCGGCGCGCCAGCACAGTCCAAAACATCGCCAAAAGGTGCAAATTCTGCTGCCGTGAGTGGCATCGCCTTGATCTTATGCGTCATTTTCAGAGCCCACCCTTTTCTTCCCAGCCGCGTCACACTAGGCTCAATCGGTAACCCGCAACAAGCGGTAGAACGACGGGGGATGGCGCAGATGCCAGGCTATTTAACAACGCATGTTTTGGATACGGCACGCGGCGTTCCCGCCGAAGGGGTTAAGATCACGCTCTACCGCGTTTCGGGAAATTCCCACCGAAAGATCGCGGAAGCCGTGACCAATGCCGATGGACGCACAGATGCGCCCATTTTGCCGGAAGAGGATTTTAAAACAGGTGTTTACGAGCTGATCTTCAGCGCCGGTGACTATCTCGATGCCACCGGAACCCCGCCTGAGGAGCCGCGTTTTCTGTCCGATATCCCGATCCGCTTTGGAATGTCTGAGCAAGATCACTACCACGTGCCGCTGCTTCTTTCGCCCTTTGGTTTTTCGACCTACCGGGGCAGCTAGATGTATGACCTCGCAATCCTTTGGGACTGGTTCGCTTTCGCGATCCGTTGGCTGCATGTCATCACCGCTATCGCGTGGATTGGCTCGTCCTTCTACTTCATCGCGCTCGATCTGAGCCTGAACCGCGACATTGACGGTCCAGCAGATGGCGAAGAATGGCAGGTTCACGGGGGCGGCTTTTATCACATTCAGAAGTATCTGGTGGCGCCCGACGCCATGCCGGAGCATCTGACCTGGTTCAAATGGGAAAGCTACGCGACCTGGCTTTCAGGGGCGGCTTTGTTGATGGTCGTCTACTGGGCGGGCGCGGAGCTGTATCTGATCGATCCTGCCCGCGCGGATTTGGCGCTGTGGCAAGCGATTGTGATCTCCGCCGGGTCGCTGGCGATTGGCTGGGTGATCTATAACTTCTTGTGCAAATCGCCGCTCGGAGAGCAGCCAACGCTGTTGATGGTGCTTCTCTTCGTGATGCTGGTCGCCATGTCATGGGGCTATCATCAGGTGTTCACGGGCCGGGCGGCGATGCTGCATTTGGGCGCGTTCACGGCCACGATCATGTCGGCCAACGTGTTTTTTATCATCATGCCGAACCAGCGTATTGTGGTGGCGGACCTCAAGGCGGGCCGAACGCCGGACAGTAAATACGGCAAGATCGCCAAGCTGCGCTCGACCCATAACAATTACCTCACGTTGCCGGTGATTTTCCTGATGCTGAGCAACCACTACCCGCTGGCTTTCGCGACGCAATACGCGTGGATCATCGCGGCGTTGGTTTTCTTGATGGGGGTAACGATCCGGCATTACTTCAACACAATGCATATGACAGGCTCGGGCCCGCGCTGGACGATAGGGGCGACGGTTTTGTTGTTTTTTGCCGTTGCATGGTTGTCGACCGCAGGTACCGGGGAAAGCTGGGAGGAGGCGGAAGCGCGCCCTCTAAGTGAGGCCGAGCTGGTCTTTGCCAAAGCCGACGGTTTTGAGCAGGTGTCCGATATCGTGCTTGGGCGTTGTTCAATGTGCCACGCGCGCGAACCCGTTTGGGACGGCATGTATTGGGCGCCGAAAGGCGTTTACCTGGAAACCGATGGCGACATCGCCCGCCATGCCCGCGAGATTTATCTGCAGTCAGCCGTCAGCCATGCCATGCCGCCCGCCAATATCACGGAATTGCCGTCCGACGACCGTGCCGTGCTGGCCGCTTGGTACCGCGCGGCGCGATGAAATGGTTGGCCTTTCTTCTTTGTATCAACGGGGCTGCGATGGCCGAAGAGCTTGAGCTAAACGCAGAATGGGAGTTTGTCGCTGATACCGTTATGGGCGGCGTTTCGACCGGCATGGTCGGCGCGGAGAGCGTTGAGGGGCGCGCGGCGGCGCGGCTGACGGGCAGTGTTTCGCTCGACAACAATGGCGGTTTTGTTCAAATGGCGACAACGCTTGATGCGTCTGACGCTGGTGCCTGGCGCGGTTTGCGGATGACGCTTTTTGGCAATGGCGAGGCCTATGACGTGCGCCTGCGGACTTCTGATCTAGCGCGGCCCTGGCACAGCTACCGCACCGAAATAGTCGTAGGGCCGGGTTGGGAAACCGTTGAGGTTCCCTTCAGTGCATTTATAGCGCACCGCACCGAGATACCCCTTGACCTAGACCGTCTGACGCGGGTCGGGATCGTTGCAATTGGTCGAGAATTTGAAGCCGATATCGCGGTCTCCGCGATTGCGCTTTATCGCTGATAGAGCACCGGGAACCAATCTTCGCGCAAGCGCTGACCCTCGACCATGTTGTGACCAGGAAAAGGGGGCGATGTCGGGCCCGGCCGTTCCGTGTAGCGCGCGTCATCCCCGACGAACCTCAGCGAGAAGGCCCGCCTCCGCGCTTTGGCGTCGTTGCCGCGGGCGCCGTGCAACGTGTTAAAGTTGAACGCGACCGCATCACCGGGCTCCATTTCGAACTCACGGACGCTCATACCCTCCGCGTCGGGGTCTGGAACCGGCATATAGGCATCTTGATCGGGATAGAACGCGGCCTCCGAAAGCCAGCGCGTTGGAAGCACGGGTTTGGGCCAAAGATGGGAGCCCGCAACGCAGCGCAGGGAGGCCTCCCGCACCGGATCAACCGGTGCCCAGAAGGAGACGTTTTGCAGCCCGGACGTAAAATAATAGGGCCCATCCGAATGCCATGGCGTGGGCTTTGATGTTCCAGGTTCCTTGACGAGCACGTGGTCATGAAAAAGCTGCACGCTGTCTGATCCCATCAGATCCGCGGCCACAACGGCGGCTTGGCTCTCGCGGATGACCTGCTCAAAGGCAGGGATGCGCTGCCAGTTGCAATAGTCGTCGAAGAACCTGCCAGCCTCCCCCTCTTTCAGGTTTTCAGCGGCAAAAGGGCCCGGGTTCGCCATGTTTTCAGCGATGCCCTGACGAATGAGATCAACAAAACCGGCAAGGAGCCCCTTTACCAGCACCACGCCTTCTTTTTGAAAGGTCTCAATATCTGTTTGGGTCAACAAGGCATGGGTCATCTATGCATAGTCCTTGGCATTGGCGTCGTGCCAGTTTGCCTGAGCCTGCGACCTGTGCACAAGGTCTTTAAATGACCGCACCGGAATGCTACCTGCGGGCTATGTCGAGCGATTTGATCACCCATGCTGCGCGCCTTTCGGTTGCTCCTATGATGGATTGGACCGACCGGCATTGCAGGTATTTCCACCGGCTGATGTCGCGCGAGGCGCTGCTTTACACTGAAATGGTGACGGCGCCTGCTTTGGTGCGCGGGGGCGCGCTCCACTTGCTGGATTTTAACACGGCGGAGCATCCGGTTGCGTTGCAGCTGGGTGGTTCGGATCCGGTAGAGTTGGCGAAGGCCGCTGAGATTGGGGCCGAGCGGGGCTACGACGAGATCAACCTCAACGTCGGCTGTCCGTCCGACCGGGTGCAATCGGGCTGTTTTGGCGCGGTGCTGATGGAGCAACCGGGCTTGGTCGCTGACTGCGTCGCAACGATGATCGCGGCGCAGCCTCTGCCAGTGACTGTGAAATGCCGAATTGGTGTCGATGATCAGGACCCAGAACGCGTTTTGCCCGATTTTTTGGCGCGGATTGCTGACGCGGGTGTGCGGCGTGTGACGATCCATGCGCGCAAGGCGTGGTTGCAAGGGCTCAGCCCTAAGGAGAACCGGGAAGTACCACCCTTGGACTATGCGTTGGTGCACCGAATGAAGGCGCTGTTTTCGGAACTGCATGTGTCGATCAATGGCGGGGTCGCCAAGCTCGAGGAGGCGGTTGACCAGCTGCGCCATGTCGACGGCGTAATGATTGGGCGCGCCGCGTATCACCAACCGTGGGATATTTTGGGACAAGCCGACAGCCAAGTGTTTGGGCGCGCTTCGCCCTTTGATACGCCGCATGATGTGGCTCTTGCGATGCTTCCCTATATTGACGCGCACCTGAAAGAGGGTGGGCGGCTGCATCAGGTCACGCGTCATATGCTAGGGCTCTTTGCCGGGCGTCCGGGCGCGCGTGGCTGGCGACGTGTGCTGTCTGAAGGGGCCTCCAAGGAAGGCGCGAATAGTGATCTGGTTTTGCGGGCCTTGGAGCCTGTGACCGCTACGCATCATGCGGCAGAATGAGCGCGCAGAGCGACTTGGACGCGCGCGGTTGGTGCAGGTTTGACCAAGACGCCAAGCTCCGCGCTTGGGTAGATCACGCTGCTGGTGTCGCGAGCGCGCTTGCACAAAACGAACAAAATATCGCGGCTTGGCTGCGCTGTGGCGGCACTTGGTTTGCAGGTGTCAACATTTTGCCCAATGACGCCGCTGGAAGGCTTCGCGGCGGTCCGGCGCTCGATGGTGCCGTGATTAGGTTAATTATGGATCGTTTTGGACCGCAGGATTGGGACAAGGCGCAGCTGTCGATTATCTACCCGGGCTACCCGCAACCAATGGAAGGGGAAAGTGCCGCTGCCTTCCGGTTTCGCCGCGACCGGGATGCGGCGCATGTGGATGGGTTGCTTCCTGTCGGCGAGGCCCGCCGACGCCATCTTCATGAGCCGCATGGATTCGTGCTTGGTCTTCCACTGGTGCTAACCTCGAAAGACGCAAGCCCGATGGTTGTGTGGGAGGGCAGCAACCAAATCATGCGCGCGGCATTCAGAGACGCCTTGAAAGAGGTAACGCCGCAAAAGTGGGGGTCTGTGGATTTGACGGAGATTTATCAGGCCACGCGCCGGGTGTGTTTTGAGACTTGCCCGCGCGTGACGGTCCACGCCGAACCGGGGGAGGCTTATTTGATCGACCGGCTCGCCTTGCACGGGGTCGCGCCATGGGCGGAGGGGGCTGAGGCCCCGTCGGAGGGCCGTATGATCGCTTATTTCCGGCCCGAGCTTTCTGATATCGCAGACTGGTTGGCTTAAAGCGCGCTGGTTTGAAAAAGCCGCACTCTCAGGCCGCCATGGGGCACCGGAGCAGATGGTTTCTTGAAAGGCAGGCCGGTCGCTTTGGCTAACGCGGCTTCCGATGTGATGATCCCGACGCGCCAGCCGCGAAACCGCTCCTGCAAAACTTGCCCGATAGAGTTGTGCAGCGCGTAGAGCAGTTTTTTATTGCCGATGCGCGTGCCGTAGGGCGGGTTGATCATGATGAGGCCTGGTGATCCGCTTGGGCGCGTAAGCTCGGAGACAGGTTTTTTCTCAAACTGGCAGATCGGCGCGACGCCTGCGCGGTCCGCGTTTTGCTGGGCGTGTTGGACAACGCCGGCGTCGCGGTCCGAGCCGAAGAAACGGGGCGGGCTTTTGGGTGCGGGAAGGGGGCGGCGTAGTGCTTCGAATGCCTCAGGCTCGAAGCCCGCAAATTTCATGAAGGCAAAATCGCGTGAGCGGCCGGGTTGCGCGCCGAGAGATATCTCTGCGGCCTCGATCGGAAAGGTGCCGGAGCCGCACATGGGGTCAAGAAGGGGAACGGAGCCATCAAAGCCCGCTTGGCGCAAGAACAGCGCGGCCAGTGTTTCGCGCATTGGCGCCTTGCCAATGGCCTGTTTATGGCCGCGTTTGTGAAGCCCGTCGCCGGAGCTGTCGAGCGACAGAGTGACTTTGTTGTCGTCGAGACGGGCCTTTAGCGTGACATCGGCCACCGGGCTGATCTGGTAGCCGTTGGCCTGCAAAGCTTTCTCCAACCGCTCTTGCGCGGCGCCTGCATGGTAGATTTTGGATTTTTGCGTTGTGACATCGACCTTAAGCGTCAGGCCTGACGGCAGCGTATCAGCCCATGGGAATTTGGTTGCGCGTTTGTCGAGCTGGGCGAGATGGAATGACATGAACTGCCCGATGCGCACGAGGATGCGGCTTGCTCCACGCAGCTCCAGATTGGCACGCCAGATATCGGGCCAGCTGCCTTTGAAAGTGACCCCTCCGGGCGAAGCGGTGACGCCTTCAAAACGGAGCGCGCGTATTTCTTCAAGCAAGAAGTGTTCTAGCCCCGGCGGCGCGGTGGCGAAAATCTCGTATCTGGTCATGCGCATCTGTTACCGCCCGCAAGCGCGCGGAGCCAGCCGGGATCCAAAGGTGCACCTTTCAGGTGCCCGCGATATCTTTTGTCTCGCTTGCTGACGAAGTCACTCACCCAAACGGGCGCCGCGCCCGCCGCGGCGCTTTTTCAGGCGTGGTGCGCGCGAGGGCAGCTCATCCATAATCGCTTTGCGCGCGTCCGGGCTCAGCTTTGACCAAACCGTAATTTCATCGATCGAGCGCAGGCAACCTGTGCAAAGTCGTTCGGCGGGATGAATAACGCAGATTTTGATGCATGGGCTTTCAACCTCGTCGCGTTTCCAAAGATCATCCATCAGTTGCTCTGCCTCATGTGGCGCATACGATCCAGCGCACCTTGCAAGATAAACCCCGCGGCGACGTGATCAATAACCTCTCCGCGACGTTTGCGTGACGTATCCGCCTCCAGCAGCGCGCGTTCGGCGGCAACGGTGGACAGTCGTTCGTCCCAAAATGCGATCGGCAAGGGGGTCAGTCGCGATAAATTACGCGCGAATGCACGTGTTGATTGGACGCGTGGCCCGTCCGACCCGTCCATGTTCAATGGCAATCCCAACACCAAGCCTGCGATGGCGCGTTTTGTGCAAATCGCAAGAAGCACCTCCGCGTCTGTCGTGAATTTGGTGCGTTTGATCGTTTCCAAAGGGGTGGAGACGCTTTGCATCACATCCGTGACTGCGACGCCAATCGTCTTTGTGCCCAGATCAAGGCCCGCCAAAGGTGACATCGGCCCAACGGCCTGCGCGAATTGCGCGATATCGTCAAAAACCTCGCCCATAGAAAGCCCCCTTAAATTGGCCCCAAATACCCATGCCTCGCCCGCAAAGTCCACCTTGCGCGGCATAAGGGCGCGGGCGGGCAACTGGACATGTCGGAAGACGCGCATTTAATGTCGCGCGGGGGGCGTCGGGCGCGGCGATCCTGTCGCAAAACCAATCCCAGACTGCCAGCTTTCGAGATATGCCAATGAAACGCTACTCCGCCTTTGCAATCGCGCGTGAAGCTGCCCGCTACCATCAAGGTTGGGAGCGGGCCTGGGCCTCGCCCGAGCCCAAGAAAAAATACGATGTGATCATCATTGGGGCAGGCGGCCATGGGCTGGCCTCGGCCTATTATCTCGGCAAGAACTTTGGCATCACCAATGTCGCGGTGATCGAGAAAGGCTGGCTTGGCGGCGGCAACACCGGGCGCAACACCACGATTATCCGGTCGAACTATCTGCAGGACCCCTCGGCGGCAATCTATGAGAAAGCCCGCTCGCTATACGAGACGATGAGCCAGGACCTCAACTACAACGTCATGTTTAGCCCGCGCGGCGTTTTGATGCTGGCCCAAACCCATCACGAAGTGCGCGGCTACCAGCGCACCGCGCATGCCAACGCTCTGCAAGGTGTGAAGACGGAATTTATTGGCCCCGCTAAAGTAAAAGAAATCTGCCCGATTATGAATATTGATGGTCCGCGCTATCCGGTGATGGGCGGGCTGTGGCAGGCGCGCGGCGGTACGGCGCGCCATGATGCGGTGGCTTGGGGTTACGCGCGGGCGTGCTCCGATATGGGCATGGATATTTTGCAAAAAACCGAAGTTACAGGCGTGACGCAAGAAGCCGGCAAGGTCACAGGCGTAGATACGACGCGCGGCCATATCGGATGCGACAAGCTGGGGATCGCGGTGGCGGGGCATTCGGGCCACGTTGCTGATATGGCGGGCTTCCGTTTGCCGATCGAAAGCGTGGCGTTGCAGGCGTTGGTCTCAGAGCCAATTAAGCCGTGCATGGATATCGTCGTCATGGCCAACACGGTGCATGGCTACATGTCGCAATCTGACAAAGGTGAGATGGTCATCGGTGGCGGCACGGACAGCCATAACAATTACACGCAGCGTGGATCCTTCCATCATATTGAGGAAACGGTGCGAGCTTTGATCGAGACTTTTCCAATGATCTCGCGTCTCAAAATGCTACGGCAATGGGGTGGCATTGTGGATGTCACGGGCGACCGGTCGCCCATACTTTCCAAAACGCCGCTTGAGAATTGCTTTATCAATTGTGGCTGGGGCACGGGCGGCTTCAAGGCGATCCCGGGCTCGGGCTGGGGGTTCGCGGAGCTGATGGCCAAGGGGTATTCGCCGCTAACGGCAGAGTTCGGCCTCGACAGATTTCAAGAGGGACGGTTCATTGACGAGTCCGTCGCAGCCGGGGTGGCACACTGAAATGTCCAGCCTGACAATGCCCCATTTTGCGCCGAAAACCGCCGGTACCGCTACATGGGCGATAGTCTGCCAGCCTGCGTCAAAGGTTTTGGCTGTCAGCAGCCGAAAAATGCGTGTTTCGCGCGTTGCCGTTGAGGCGGTCGCGAGGCTTTGCGATCTTGGCGTCACTCAATTGGAGGACGTTCAATGTCAGACTATAGCACGCATGACGAAGCACTGGGCGGCAAAGCACTCGTTGTCGCAGCGGTTCTCATCGGGATTTTCATCCTTGCGCTTGCCTTCATGGGCGCGGGTGAGGCGCCTAACTTGCCGGCAGGGCTCGTCGAGGGCCAATTGGCTGATCCAAACGCAGCCGCTCCGGCCGTCACAGAATAAGGCCACCACCGAAACTACCACTTACGCTTTAATGGGCAGTCGCGTTTGCGCGGCTGCCTTTTTGCGTGCTGAAAGGCCCCGCGCATGCTGATCCTCCATTGTCCTTGCTGCGGCATTGATGCCGATGAGACCGAACTTGCGGCCGGCGGTCAGGCCCATATCAAACGTGAGACGATTGGGTCCAACGATGCCGATTTTGAGGACTATCTTTTTATGCGGGAGAACCCCAAAGGCGTTCACTTCGAGCGTTGGCGGCATGCCAATGGCTGCGGGAAATGGTTTCACGTTGCGCGCTGCACCGTCACGCTTGAGGTGTTCGGAACCTATCCGGCGCAAACGCTTGAACCGCCCAAAGAGCTGCGCGAGAAGATTTCGAAAAAGCGGCCCGGTTGGTCTTGGGGAGCGTTTTCATGAGCACGCGTTTGCACAAAGGTGGGCGGTTGATCGACCGATCTAAGGCCGTTTATTTTACCTTTAACGGTCGCCGCTTGAAGGGGTTTGCCGGTGATACTCTGGCATCGGCTTTGCTGGGCTCTGATCAGATGCTTGTGGGGCGCTCTTTCAAGTATCACCGCCCGCGTGGGATAGTCGCTGCAGGCCCGGAAGAGCCCAATGCGCTCATAAACCTTGGGCGCGACGGGCATTTCGAGCCAAATGCTCGCGCCACAACCACCGAACTTTTTGAAGGGCTGGAAGCTGCGTCGCAAAACCATTGGCCGTCGCTTGAAATGGATGTGGGCGTGGTCAACAACTACGCCGCGCGGTTCATGCCAGCAGGCTTTTACTACAAGACATTCATCCATCCGCGCGCCGCTTGGAAGCACCTGTTTGAGCCGTTCATTCGCAAAGCTGCGGGCCTTGGGAAAGCGCCGAAGGATCGCGACGCGGATATCTACGAGCATTACTACGCTTTTGCGGATGTCTTGATCATCGGCGGTGGTATCGCCGGACTGCAAGCGGCCAGGGCCGCAGGCGAAATTGGGCAAAAGGTTCTGCTCTTGGAGCAGACCGCGCATTGGGGCGGACGCGCGTCAGTTGATGGTGCTGAGATTGATGGGCAACCCGCTGAAGAATGGATCAATGACACCGTCCAAGCTTTGGAAAAAATGGACAATGTTACGCTGCGCATCCGCAATATGGGTGCTGGCGTTTACGATCACGGCTATGCGCTAGGGTACGAGCGTTTGGGCGACCATCTGGCGCCGGCGGCAACGCCGCGCCACCGGCTGTGGCGCATTCGCGCGAAACATATCATCACCGCAACCGGCGCGATTGAGCGTCCGCTCTCTTTTGCTGGAAACGATATTCCTGGCGTCATGCTGGCCGGCGCCATGCGCGATTATGCGGTGAATTTCGGCGTATCGAGCGGGGATCGCACCGTCGTTGTGACAAATAATGACGATGCCTACCGCACGGCTTTGATTCTGAAAGGGATCGGCCTTGATGTTCCGGTTATCGTCGATGCACGCCCTGAGGGTGGAGGCCAAGTGATGCAAGAGGCGCTAGATGCCGGCATCCGCGTTGAGACCGGCAAAGGCATTGCGATGGTTAAAGGCGGAAAACGCGTTGAGGGTATTGGCCTGTGTGCCCAAGCTGGCGAAGGCGCGGTTTTGGAAGAAATCGCCTGTGATGCGGTTGCCATGTCGGGCGGTTGGTCGCCCGTGGTGCATCTGTGGTCCCATTGCGGCGGCAAGCTGATCTGGGATGACGCGCAGGCCCATTTCCGCCCCGACCCGGACCGACCACCGCTAGGCGCTGAGGGGCAGGGCTTTGTCTCTGTCATTGGCAGTGCGAACGGGGTGATGGGCACGCAAGGCGCGCTTGAGGATGCCGACGCGACCGCTAAATCCGTTGTCACATCGCTGGGTGGGACGCCGGGGGCGGGTACGCCACCCAAAGGCTCCGCTGGGGAGGAGGCCCCGATTGCCCCGGTCTGGAAAATGCCGCAAGGGGCCAGTTACAAGCTGCGTTCCAAGACCTGGCTGGACTATCAAAACGACGTCAAAGTCTCTGACGTGCAACTGGCCGCCCAAGAAGGCTTTGAAAGCGTCGAGCATGCCAAACGCTACACGACGTTGGGCATGGCAACTGATCAAGGCAAGCTGAGCAATATCAACGGCTTGGCGATCCTTGCTGACAGTTTGAACGCGGACATTCCGCAGGTGGGCACTACCACGTTCCGGCCGCCCTATCACCCGATCTCCATGGGCTCCATCGGTGGGGAAGCGTCGCGCGAGCTGTTCCAGCCCATCGACAAAACCCCGCTGCATCAATGGGGTGAAGAGAACGGCGCGGAGTGGGAGCCGGTCGGCCATTGGCGCCGCGCCTATTGCTACAAGCGCCCCAATGAGACCACCGAGGATGCCGTCAACCGCGAGGTCAAAGCCGTGCGCGACAGCCTCGGGCTGCTTGATGCTTCGACCCTTGGCAAGATCATCGTAAAGGGGCCTGACGCGGGCCGCTTCCTCGACATGATGTACACCAACATGATGTCCAACCTGAAACCCGGCAAATGCCGATACGGGCTGATGTGTTCCGAAAATGGTTTTCTGAGCGATGACGGGGTCGTCGCGCGGTTGGATGAAGATACTTGGCTCTGCCACACCACCACCGGGGGGGCGTCGCGCATCCACGGGCATATGGAGGAATGGCTGCAGACCGAATGGTGGGATTGGAAAGTCTACACCGCCAACCTGACCGAGCAATACGCGCAGATCGCCGTTGTGGGACCGAATGCGCGCAAGGTGCTGGAAAAGCTGGGCGGCATGGATGTCTCCAAAGCGTCACTGGGCTTCATGGAATGGAAAGAAGGCCAAATCGGCGGATTTGACACACGCGTCTTCCGTATCTCTTTCTCGGGCGAGCTGAGCTACGAGATCGCAGTGCCCGCGAGCCAGGGCCGCGCTTTCTGGGACGCGCTTCATGAGGCCGGGCAAGAGTTCAACGTCACCGCCTATGGTACTGAATGTCTTCATATTTTGCGCGCCGAAAAGGGCTTCATCATGATCGGGGACGAGACGGACGGTACGGTCATCCCGCAGGATTTGGGGCTGCATTGGGCGCTGTCCAAAAAGAAGGACGACTATCTGGGTAAACGCGCACAAGAGCGTATCCACATGACAGACCCCAAGCGTTGGAAGCTCGTGGGGCTTGAAACGGTTGACGGTTCAGTCATTCCGGATGGCGCTTACGCTGCGGCCGAAGGTACGAATGAAAACGGTCAACGCTCGACGCAGGGGCGTGTGACCTCCACGTATTACTCCGCCAATTTGGAGCGCGGCATTGCCATGGGGTTGGTCCTCAACGGGCCAGATCGGATGGGCGAGGTGATCCGCTTCCCGAAACTGAATGGCGAAGAGGTTCATGCGCGGATCGTTGATCCGGTGTTCTATGACAAGACCGGGGAGAAGCAAAATGTCTAACGCGGTCAGCGCTTTGCAGGACGCTTCATTTGACGGCTTCGCCCGGGTCGCGGAACAAGGCCTGCGCGGCATGATCACACTGCGCGGCGATTTGGCGGATGCCGGGTTCAAGAAAGCTGTCAAATCCCTGACGGGCTGCACGGTGCCCGATGTGCGGCACTGCGAGGCCAAAGGTGACTATGCCGTGGCCTGGATGAGCCCTGACGAGCTTTTGATCCTGTGCGATCACTCTGTCGCGGAGGCGGGCGTTACCCAACTGAACGAAGCCTTGGCGGGAACGCATTTTCTGGTGGCCAATGTGTCAGATGCACGGGCGGTGTTTCGGGTCACCGGCGCGAATGCGCGGCAGGTCATTTCCAAGCTTGCGCCGGTCGATATGTCGCCCGAGGCATTTTCAACCGGCGATTTCCGCCGCACCAGATTGGCGCAAACGCCGGCGGCTTTTTGGATGCCGGATGCTCAGACCGTGGAGCTGATCTGTTTCCGCTCCGCCGCGGAGTATGTCTTTGGGATTTTGGGCCGTGCGGCGATGCCGGGGACTGAAATTTAACCATCTTCGACCGCTCCGTTGGTCGAGACAAATTAACTCATCTTTGACTCTGTTCTTGCTTCGCCGCTGCAGGCTGAATACGTGTTGGCTCAGTTTTTAGTTCGGAGTTGATATGAGAAAACGTATTTTTTCAATTTTTTGCGGGGTCTTCCTTGCTATTGGGAGCGGTGCCGTCCAAGCAATGACCTTCCAATGCAGCGTGGTGCCAACAAAAACTGGCGGGCAGAATGCTGCCATTTCCCCGACGGTTAAAGTTGTGTTCGACAATGGCGATTTAATCATCAGCGATGATTTTATTCGGGCCGCCGGAAAACGCGCTGTAAGAGGCAAGTATGATCGGCGCGTGAAAGACGACATCCTTTTCAGCTGGACTGTGCACGGCGTGCCGAACCAACTGATGCCCCGGGAAAACACTGCATATTACCCGCAAGTGATCTATCGAGGGCGTCTTGACGTCGAAGAGCTGGAGATCAAGATCTCCGCCGATTTTGTCTCGCGCAAGATTTCCGGTGGCAGCTCAGGGAAAGGCATGCGTGGTGTTGGACGCTGTAAGAAGATCGAGGGCTCGTATGATTGATTTAAAGGTTGCGCGCACGGCACTTTGCTTCGCGTTGATATGTGGTTTTGCGAATGTGGGATACGGTTTCACTTTGACTTGCCAGATTACGAAAGGGGCAAGCGAGGAATGGCGTATTCCTGAACGGATCACTTTCGAGGTGGATCGCAGCACGCTCAGGGCAAAGGTGATCGATCCCATCTCGCAAGCCATAGGTCAAAGCATTGTTTTTGCAGAGGTTCGCGACGATAGCGATGCGAAACTGGTATTGGTGTGGGAGGTGAATGGTTTCCCACGTCGGGCGATGGCGAGCCGCGGCGCTTCGGTTTTGAACGAAACGGACTACCGGGCCGTTTTCTATAAAAAGAGAAAACGTTTTTCACTCACCGCTAACTCAGTGCGCTGGCAACCGGGTGAAACGGGTCGCGGGCACTGCGTCCAATCCTGACAAAGCGACGCAAATTCTCAAGAAAAAACGACAGTCTTTCGTGTGTTTTGCCTCCACGGCCGAGGCGACTTTATATGAACGCAAGAAGAGCGTCTTCCCGGCTTCTGGGCGTCTCATCTACTCAAGCGGGCCATGCCAATGAATGCAACTGTCGCGAAGCAAAGACCATTTGCGTGATTGGATCGGCTTCGGCGCGCAAATTGGCTTGACCCGGCGCGCCCGCGCGCTCACTTAAAGGGCAGGATTAACCAAGCACAACTTCACGGGGGCCCGATATGGCTTTTGAACTTCCACCACTTCCCTACGCTCATGACGCTTTGGCCGATAACGGCATGTCCAAGGAGACGCTGGAATATCACCATGACCTGCACCACAACGCCTATGTCACCAATGGTAACGCGGCGATTGCGGGCACTGATTGGGAGGGTAAGTCCCTCGAAGAGATTATTGTGGGAACCTATGACGCGTCTGCCGTCGCGCAGAATGGTATCTTCAACAACATTTCGCAGCTGTGGAACCACAATCAGTTTTGGGAAATGATGGGGCCGGGCACATCCTCGATGCCGTCTGAGCTGGAAAAGGCCATCGTGGACAGCTTCGGTTCCGTCGATGAGTTCAAAAAGCAATTCTCTGCCGCAGGCGCTGGTCAGTTTGGCTCGGGCTGGTGCTGGTTGGTCAAGGACACCGATGGCGGTCTGAAAGTGACCAAGACCGAGAACGGCGTAAACCCGCTCTGCTTTGGCCAGACAGCGCTGCTGGGCTGCGACGTGTGGGAGCACAGCTACTACATCGACTTCCGCAACAAACGCCCTGTGTACCTGACCAACTTCCTCGACAATCTGGTCAACTGGGAAAACGTCGCCTCGCGCATGTAAGCAGGTGACGAAATCACAAAACAGAAACCTGTCCGATCCGCATCGGGCAGGTTTTTTTAAGGGCTTCGCTGATTACTGGTGGGGGGCCTATACGCGTATCAAGGTTATCAAACACGACGTGTTGACGCCGAAATTCGCGCCGGGCGAGAGCCTGACGATTGCGATTGTCAGCGACATTCATGCCGACGCGCGGTTTATGCCGCTGTCCCGCGTGGCGGAGGTGGTCGAAAAGACCAATGCGCTAAAGCCAGATCTGATTTACATGGGCGGCGATTTGCGGGCGCAAGACAATCGTTGGATGACGCCCGAGCCGTTGCCAGCGCTGGTCGAGGTGTTGTCTGAGTTGCGCGCACCCTTTGGCGTGTTTGCGACGACCGGCAACCATGACTGGTGGGATGACAAAGCCACGCAACGCCGCGAAAGCTCTGAGCCGGAATGCGTCCCACTCTTGCGCGCGGCCGGCATGACGGTGCTCCGCAATGAGGCGGTGCAGCTCGATCATCCCAGCCATATCTGGATTGCAGGCATCGACAGCCAATGGGCCTATGAGGGCAAGAGGCGCGACCATTGCAGTGCACATGACCTGGACGCCGCGTTGCATGATGTGCCCTTCGAGGCCTTTGGTTTGCTCTTGGCCCATGAGCCCGATATTTTTCCCAAACTTCCGAAACGTGATCTGAATGGGCCGATTGATCTGGTGTTGTCGGGCCATACGCATGGGGGGCAGATCAAGATTTTCGACACAAGGCCTGTGATCCCGTCACATTACGGGCGCCGCTATGCTTATGGGCACCGGATAGAGGAGGGTCGGGATTTGGTGGTCTCGGCCGGCTTGGGATGCTCGCTTGTTCCTTTGCGCTTTGGGGTGATGCCCGAAATTACACTTGTGACTGTGCGCAGGGGTTGATCCAAAGGTGCGCCCTGTCGGGCGCGCATGATTGTATGTCCGCATTTGGCTGGCGGGATCGTGATTGGATTGAGGGTGCGCCGTTTGACATGGTTCGACGTGAGTATTTTTGACCAAATGGAGACCCTATGTTGCGCTTTTTGATTTTACTTGCGGGCGTCTGGGGTTTTGGCGCCCAAGCGGAGATGGCCCCACGGGCGGGATGGGCCGTGATAGACAGCGACAAAAGCTACACTGAGCTGATTGACGATGTGAAAGCGGCGGCAAAATCGAACAAAATGGGCGTCGTGACGCAAGCAGGGCCGACCGGGGCCGCCAAAAACCGAGGGATCACTATCCCGGGCAACCGGGTGATTGGGCTCTTTAACAATGTCTTTGCGGTCCGCATTTTGAACCTGTCAACGCCCGCTATGATCGAGGCCCCGATCCGGGTCTACGTGACCGAAAACTCAGATGGCAGCGCGACGCTTTCGTATAAGACCCCTAGTTTCGTTTTCGCACCCTACGTGGAAGAAGCCGGGCCTGATTTGGCCTTGGCTGCGCAAGAGCTAGACGCGATCTTTCAAGCCATTGCCCAAGCGGCTGCGCGCTAGCGTCGTTACACCCACGGGGCGCTTGACCTCCGCGCGGCCCCGCGACAGGGTCGGCACGCTTCAATTACGCGAAAGTGGCACCACGATGTTTCCCAAAGGCGCGCTTGACGGTCTGACCGTTCTTGACCTCTCCCGTATATTGGCGGGGCCCACCTGCACGCAGCTTTTGGGCGATCTTGGCGCCGAGGTTATCAAAATCGAGAACCCCAAAACCGGCG
This sequence comes from Pseudomonadota bacterium, assembly GCA_039030615.1. Lineage (GTDB taxonomy): Bacteria > Pseudomonadota > Alphaproteobacteria > Rhodobacterales > Rhodobacteraceae > Litoreibacter. Next base: position 97,039 of record JBCCDV010000001.1, read on the forward strand.
GAGATGACACGCGCGCCTGGGGCCCGCCCTTTGTTGAGGGAGTTGACGGACAGCAAACGGATTTGTCGTCCTATTTTATGTCGGCCAATCGCAACAAGCTTTCGGTCGCTGCCGATATTGCCACCGACGAGGGGCAGACCTTGGTGAAAGCGCTTGCGGCGCGCGCCGATGTCGTCATCGAGAACTTTAAGCCCGGTGGCTTGGAAAAGTACGGTTTGGATCACGATAGTCTTTTGGCGCTACATCCGGGATTGGTTTACTGCTCTATTTCCGGATTTGGGCAAACGGGCCCGAACCGCGACAAGCCGGGGTATGACTTGATGGCGCAGGGCTATGGTGGGATCATGTCTTTGACGGGCGAGCCGGACGGGCAGCCGATGAAGGTCGCTGTGGGTGTCGCCGATGTGGTCTGCGGGCTTTATGCGACCGTGGGCATCTTGTCGGCACTGAGGCATCGCGACCAGACGGGTGAGGGGCAGCATATCGATGTGGCACTGGTCGACACGCAGGTGAGCTGGCTCATAAATGAGGGCGTCGCGCATTTGACGACCGGCAAGCCGCGCGCGCGACGGGGCAACCAGCACGCGACGATCGTGCCTTATCAAACTTTTGCCTGCTCGGATGGGCATGTAATCGTTGCGGTTGGCAATGACAGCCAATATGAGCGGTTTTGTGAGTTTCTCGGTCGGCCCGAATTGGCCGAAGGTGCGAATGCGATCAATGCAAACCGGGTCGAGAACCGCGACAGCCTGATCCCCGAGCTGGAGGCCGAAATGGCCAAGCGTCGTATGGCGGAGGTTGTGGCCGGGTTGGAGGCGCGCAAAGTGCCTGTCGGGCCGGTAAACAGGTTAGAGCAAGTTTTTGCAACGGATCAGGTGGCCGCGCGTGGGATGAAGATTGAAATGGCACGTGAAGACGTCGCGGGCAAAGAAGTCAGCCTGATCGGCAACCCGCTCAACCTGTCAAAGACGCCTGTCAGCTACCGCCGCGCACCGCCGCGTTTTGGGCAAGACACTGCGCAAGTTTTAGACAGGTTGCGAAAGCCTGAGTAAACGACGTTGCGTTTTTGATGCGCGCTGCGCACGCTTGGTTTAGTGTTCAATTAACCAAATGTAGCATCTTGAGCCCATGCAGCTGCCTCGCCTCCACGCCCGGTTCCATCCTGAAATTGCCGTCAAGTTCGCGCTGTTCCCCTATTTGGTTGCGCAAGGCGCCTGGTTGCGACGCACGGCCTTGCAATTGCCGGAACCACTCGGGCCGCGCCGGGGCGTGTCCGGCCAAGGCGCGCCGCTGCGGATGCTTATTTTGGGTGATAGTTCTGCCGCGGGTGTCGGGACGTCGCATCAAGATCAAGCGTTGAGCGGCAATTTGCAAAGGCTTCTCAGCCCGCAGGTGAAGCTTGAATGGGCTTTGGATGCCAAGACCGGACGCACGACCCGGGTTATGTTCAAACGGTTGGTGAAAATTCCCGCGGCTCACTACGATATCGCGGTGACGGCTTTGGGTGTAAACGACATCACGCGGCGCGCATCGCGCGAAAACTGGCTGGAAGATACGGAATTGATGTGGGATCTGTTGCGCTCCAAGTTCGGGGTGCGCCACATCTACGTTTCCGGCATACCCCGCCTCTCTGATTTCCCGCTTTTGCCGCCGGTTTTGCGGTGGATTTTGGGGCGGCAAGGCCAGCGCTATGATGCCGGATTGGCCGATCTCGCAAGCGCTAAGCAAGGTGTTACGCATATTTCTGCGGATTTGGGCCTGCATGGTTTGATGTCTTCAGATGGGTTTCACCCCGGGCCCGTGGTTTACGCGGAATGGGCGGATCGCGTGGCTGCCCAAATCCTGAGCGATCTGCCTCAGTTGACCGCCATAGGGCGGGACTCTGCCAAAAACTGAGACAGTTTCGGCTGTAACCTGCTGCCCATCATCACAATTTCCCCCTCGCTGTTCACAGCTTTTGTGATCTGTCTCACATGTCCGTGACGCGGGGCTTTCCGCCGTTTACCGAGCATAAGGCGGGTCGTTATGCAGGTGGGGCGGCGGAAGTCGCGGGAGCAGAAGGATCAGGACCCAACATGTATCAAGACGTTTTCGGCCAGGACACCAGCCTGAGATCTCAGACCGCCGCTTCGCATTGGGACCAAACACTGTTGGCCTTCATGGCGCACGGGGCCGCGACGCCAACCCATCTTGTGGCCACATTGGATGAGGCGCCCGATTTTGCCTTGGGCTATGCGGTCAAAGGCATGTTCTATCTCCTGCTGGGACGCTCTGAGCTGATCGAGACCGCGCGTGAAGCGCTCGGGCTCGCTGAAGCGTCAGCGATGGCCACACCTGTGACACCGCGCGAACAGTGTTTCATATCCGCCTTAAAGGCGTTTCTTACAGGCCAGCCGACGGTTGCGATCGCGCATCTTGAGAAGGTATTGGACACGCAGCCGGGCGACACGCTTGCTATGAAATTGTCCCATGCTATCCGGTTTGTGTTGGGCGACGGAACCGGGATGCGTGCCTCGATCGAACGCGTCATGCATGCCTATGGGCCTGACCATGTTGGACGCGGTTACATGATGGGCTGCCACGCTTTCACGCTGGAAGAGACCGGCGAATATTCTCGCGCCGAAACCGTCGGTCGTATGGGGTTGGCCATCAGCCCGGATGACGCGTGGGGTCTTCATGCAGTTGCCCATGTCTATGATATGACCGCCAATGCGCGCGGCGGGATTGAATGGCTGACCGGTCGTGAAGAAGCCTGGGCGCATTGCAACAATTTCCGCTATCATGTGTGGTGGCACAAAGCTTTGATGCATCTGGACCTTGGCGAAGCCGATACGGTGCTGGTCCTCTATGACACCGAAATTCGTCAGGACAAAACCGACGACTACCGAGATATTTCGAACGCCACCTCGTTGCTGTCACGGCTTGAGCTTGATGGCATTGACGTCGGCGACCGTTGGGAAGAGCTGGCGGAGCTTTCGGCAAATCGTACTGAAGACGGCCAATTGATCTTTGCGGACCTGCATTATCTGCTCGCGCTCATTGGCGGCGAGCGCAAGGAGGCGGTCACCAAGCTGATGGGCCGGATGCACCGCGATGCCAAAGCGAAGTCGCGTGAGATGGATGCTTTGATGGATGTGCCGGGCCTTTCCGCGGCGGCTGGTCTTGAAGCATTCGGCGAGGCGGATTTCAAAACCGCCTTTCTGAACCTGCGCCGCGCGCGCCAAACGATGCAGCAGGCCGGTGGCTCCCACGCGCAGCGTGACGTGTTTGAGCGGCTCACAATCGATGCGGGCATTCGCGCTGGCTACCTTGATCATGCCGAGGCCATTTTGAACGAGCGCACCGCCAAACGCGCAGGGCGCGAAGACGGATACGCGCAGGCCCGCGTCGCTTTAATTTCTGAGGGGCGCGATGCTGCGGGTTGCGCGGACCGCGTGCCTGCGGAATAAGCAGTAAGGGCTGCTGCAGGGATGACTATGGCTGTGACCACTCCAGAGTTTCGGGGCGCGCCGGTTTCGGCTGCGGCATCCGGCACGTCAGGTGTGACGACCCGCGACCCGCGTTTGGATTTTTATCGCGGCATCGCGATGTTCATTATCCTCTTCGCCCATACCCCCGGCAACTTTTTCACCAGCTGGATCCCGGCGCGCTGGGGCTTTTCAGATGCCACCGAGATCTTCGTGTTCTGCTCCGGCATGGCGTCGGCCATCGCCTTCGGCCGCACCTATGACCGGGCCGGCTGGACGCTGGGAACGGCCCGCGTCGGCTACCGGGTTTGGCAGGTCTATTGGGCGCATATCGGGATGTTCTTTTTCATCGCGATGATGCTGGCCTTTTGGGACAGTTTTGGCATTTTCGAGAAGCGTTATATTGGCACGCTGAACCTTGTGCCGTTCTTTGACGGTGTGACCCGCAGCGGGGAGATCGTATCCACCACGGCGGACCAACTGGTCGGGATTTTCACACTGACCTATGTGCCGAATTATTTCGACATCCTGCCCATGTATATGGTGATCCTCGTGATGATGCCGGTCGTGATGGCGCTGTCGAAGGTCAACATTTACCTGATGTTTGCGGTCATCGCGACGGTCTGGCTGTTTGCCCAAGGCACGATCCTGAATTGGCTGGGGGCCGACCATCTGGCGATTAACTTTCCGGCGGAGCCTTGGTCGGGCCGCGAATGGTTCTTCAACCCGTTTGGCTGGCAGCTGGTCTTCTTCACCGGCTTTGCGTTCATGCGCGGCTGGATCCCGGCACCGCCGGTTAAATTCTGGCTGATCGCGCTTGCCGCTGTGATCGTGATTGCCAATATCCCGCTCTCCAATATCGGGGTGCGCGCTGTGAACCGCGAATGGTTTGGCCTCGCGTTTGAGGGGAACCCGGTCATCGAATGGCGCGTTGCCAACAAGGCATGGATCACCAAATCCGACTTTGGCCTCTTTCGCTACATCCACTTCCTGTCCGTGGCCTATCTGGCCTGGGTGGTCGCAGGCGTCGGAGGGCATCGGTTGATCGCAAAAGGGGCAGGGGGGCTGTCACGCCTTTGGGACGGGATCGTCACCATTATCATGAAAGTGGGCCAGCAATCGCTCGCCGTCTTCGTCTTCTCGATGGTCTTCGCCCGCGTGTTGGGGTTCGCCTACGACCAGATCGGGCGGTCCACATTGAGCGTGACAACCGGCAACCTGATCGGATGCGCGGCATTGGTCGGCGTCGCGTTTTTCGTGGCCTTCGTCAAAGGCCAGCCATGGCGGGTGAAGCCCAAATGATGTTTTCGCGCCGCGCCTTTTTGACCATGCTCGGGGCGGCCACGGTGGCGGGCCGCGCTGACGCCTTGCCGATGTTCAAGGGGGAGCCGCAGGGCTTTTCCCGCGCCTGGCTTTTGGACAAGGCGCGGAGGTTAGCCGCTGAGCCTTACGCACCCATGGGCGAGGTGCCAAAGGAATGGCGCGACCTGACCTATGACCAGTATAAATCGATCTGGTTCAACTCGCATAAAGGTCTGTGGACCGACACCAAGCGTCCATTCCACTTGGATTTTTTCCACCCTGGCCTGTATTTCCCGCGCCCGGTCGAGATCAACATCGTTGAAAGCGGCATGGCCCGGACGCTGGCCTTTGATATCTCGCTTTTCGACAAGACCGATAAATTCCCCGACCTGCCGATTGACGACACGATGGGCTATTCCGGCTTCCGGTTGCGGGCTGAGCTGAAGACACCTGAGATTTTTGAGGAATTCCTCGTCTTCCAAGGGGCCAGCTATTTCCGCGCCATTGGCACCGGCCAGAATTACGGGTTGTCCGCACGTGGTTTGGCGCTGAACACCGGCGACGCATCGGGCGAAGAATTCCCGGAATTCACCCATTTCTATGTCGAGGCCGCCGATCCGGGTGAGCGGATGACCAAGGTCCATGCGATCCTGAATAGCCCCTCGGTCACCGGGGCGTACACGTTCGAAATTACGCCGGGACTGCCCGCCGAGATGAAGGTCGATTGCACACTCTTCCCGCGCAAGGAATGTGATCATGTGGGCATCGCGCCGCTGACCTCCATGTTCTTGTTTGATCAGACCAACCGCGCGCGCTTCGATGATTTCCGCTCCGCCGTGCATGACAGCGAAGGCTTGATGGTCTGGAATGGCGCGGGCGAATTGCTGTGGCGTCCGCTTGCCAACCCGACCGAGCTGGAGATCTCAAGCTTTGTCGATGATGGTCCGCGCGGCTTTGGCCTGATGCAACGCGCCCGCGATGTTGAGGATTACGCCGATCTAGAGGCGCACTATCACAACCGTCCGTCGCTTTGGATCACGCCCGGCGCTGATTGGGGAAAAGGCGCTGTCACTTTGGTCGAGATCCCGGCTGACAAAGAGATCTACGACAATATTGTTGCTTACTGGCGCCCGAGGGAGCCAATGAAGCCCGGCTCGGCGCACAATTTCGCTTACACAATGGCTTGGGGTGGGGAGCCGCCACGCCCCCGCGACGTCGCATCCGTGCTGAATACCCGCATCGGTAAGGGCTATGACAAAGCCGTGCCATACCAGATCATCACCGTTGATTTCGCCGACCATGATGCGTTCGGAGAAGATTTGGACGACATAACCCGCTTTATTTCATCAAACCGCGGAACCGTGTCCGACGGGGTTTTGCAGCGCAATCCCGGCACGGGTGGGTTGCGGCTTGCCTTCAAATTTGACCCCGGTGAGGCCACAGGTGCCGAGTTGCGGGTCCAACTTGTCAAAGATGGCACCTCCCTGACCGAGGTCTGGCTCTACCGGTGGACGATTTGACAAGCTTCATGCCACCCGAGCGCCCATTGGCGCATCCCAAACAAGACCTGCGTCGCGCCTATTTCGATGGCAAAGCGCCGGGCGTTGATAGAGGTCAGAGAGTGTGGGCATGGCGGCTGCTTACCTTTGTCCCTGCCATCTTAACGACGTTGGGCCTAATCGCCGTCTTCACAGATTTCTTCGCAATGGACGGGCTCAACGCATTTGAGACAGCCTTGATCGCGCTTGTGGCTGTTACGTTTTTCTGGATTTCGCTGTCGGTTTCGACTGTGACGGTTGGGATTTTCAACCTGCTTCGGCCCGCTGGTCAGCGTGCAAAAACCGTGGCGCGCCCGCTCAATACGGCGCTGTTGGTGCCGGTGTTCAACGAAAATCCGGGCGACGTTTTTGGAAATGCGTCCGCGATGTTGACGCAACTTGCGAAACGTCCGCATGTGCATGAATACACGTTGTTCATTTTGTCTGATACGCGCGATGAGGCGATTGCGGAGGCTGAATTACAGGCCTTTGCAACCTTGAAAACGCGGCTTGGGCCTGATTTGCAGCTCCATTACCGCAGGCGCGCCGACAACATCGATCGCAAGGTTGGCAATCTTGCCGATTGGGTCGAGCATTGGGGCGGAGGCTACGAGGCCATGTTGGTCCTAGATGCCGACAGCTTGATGAGCGCGGAAGCAATCATTGCGCTGACAGATGAGATGTCCGCAGACCCGTCGGCTGGTCTTATTCAATCGGTCCCCCAACTTATTGGCGCCGATACGCTTTTTGGCAGGGTTCAGCAGTTTTCGAACACGGTGTACGGCGCGGTGCTGGCCGAAGGGCTTGCCACATGGTCAGACCGGGAGGGCAATTACTGGGGCCATAACGCCATCATTCGTACGCAGGCTTTTGCGGCCTCGGCCGGGTTGCCCAAGCTCGACACGTTCCGCTCCAAAGGCGCGCTGATCCTCAGCCATGATTTCGTAGAGGCTGGGCTATTGCGGCGCGCCGGTTGGGCGGTGCGCTTCTTGCCGCGCATCAAGGGCAGCTATGAAGAAGTGCCGGCAAATCTCATTGACTATGTGCGCCGCGACCGGCGCTGGTGCCAAGGCAATCTGCAACACCTCAACATTTTGGGCTCCAAGGGCTTCCACACAGCGACGCGGTTTCACCTGTTTCATGGTGCAATGAGCTACTTGCTCAGCCCGGCATGGTTTGCGCTGCTCACCGTCTGGGCTGTTATGGGCGTCAGCGCGGAAGAAAACGTCATCCGCTATTTCACCGGGCAAAACCCGCAAGTCTCATGGCCAGAAATGAGCGCCGTGAACAACGTCTTCATCCTGCTATTTATGTACGGAATGCTGCTCGCGCCGAAGTTTCTGGGTGCGACCGCGATCAGCCGTACGGGCTTGAGTCTGCGAGATCTGGGCGGTCCGCTACAATTCGCGTTTAGCTTTGTGACCGAGATAGTGGTGTCAGTTCTCTATGCGCCGATCTTGATGGTGCAACAGACCTTGGCTGTCGGGCGCACTTATGCTGGATTGAAAGAGGTCTGGACGCCGCAGGCGCGCGCTGGCGGCAGCTATTCGTTGATAGCCCATATCAAGTTTCATGCCTTGGAAACCGTTATGGGTGCAGCTTTGTTTGTGGGCATGTGGGAAGGCATCATCACGCTTTGGCTGCTGCCTATCGCGGTCAGTTTGCTCGGGGCGATCCCGTTGTCGATGCTGTCGGGGCTAAAGCTGACACGCCACAAATGGATGGCGCGTCAGATGGGCACCGCAGAGGTCTTCAACGCCCCGGCGATCATTCGCGCAGCTAGGCGAGAGCGTAAACAGATGCATGACGTTTTGGACGCGGAACGCGTGGCCGCGGAATAGGCGCGCCCGCTCTCGGCCTAACCGCCCTCTGCATCCAGCCCTTCAAACCAATCAATTGCGATGTCAGACCAGCCCTTTGGCACGCCATGCGCGCCGGGGTGGAGAATGAGTTCAAGCGCGCCGGCCTCGCAATTGTCCCAGCCGCGCCGCCAAAACCGGTCATCTGACGCAAACTCGGTCGCGCGGTAATTGTTGCATCCATTGGTCTCGCGCCAAACCTGCATCGCGTAAAACACGTCGCCCTGTGCAATTGTTCCATTGCCCAAGACCCGCCCCTCCAAAGGGACGGTCATGTCGCGCCAGCCATGGGTGTGGAGAAGCCGAACAGGCGCGGCGCAGGCGTCGAGCGCGGGATGAGGGCGCCAAAAGCTTCCGCCGACGGGCGCAAAGGCAGACGCGATGTCAGGGTGGTCGCAGGCAAGATAGCTGGTCATCGACCCGCCGATGGAAAACCCCGCTATAAGAATGCGGTCAGGGTCCACGCCATGCTTCTGAGCCGCATCGGCGATGACTTGGCGCAGAAAGGCCTCTTCATCACGGATCTCCTCACGTTCTGGGTGGAAAGACCAGCTGGAGCCGAAGCGGGAGCCGGGCCGCTTGATCCCGTTCGGGCCGATTAACGCATAGCCACGTTCAAGCGCTGCTTTCATCCCGATGGCCATTTTCCCACTGCCGCCCGCGCCATGAAGAAACATCAAAACGGGTGGGTTTTCGACGCCTTGAGGAAGGCTGATATGGTATTCGCCCAGTGGGGTCTTGCAGGTGTCTTCCAACTCCGCGCAACCGGCAAAAGCTGGCGCTGCAAGGCAGGTCGCGAGGGCCGAGGAAAGAATGGCACGCATCATGTTTAAGGGTCCTTGTTCAAGGGGAGGCCGCGATTGATCCACCCAGGGCCTTTGGCGTTGCCCAGCATGCCTTCTGGCACATCAATGACGTTTGTAAATCCAGCTGCGATCAGCTTGTTGTTTTCGCGGGCCGAACGAACCCCGCGCGCGCAGATCAACGCCAACGGCGCATCTCGGTCACCTGCAACCAACTTGTCGAGCTCAGCAATAAAATCATCACGCCGCAAATCGAGCCGCACCGCATGTTCGCCGGAGCCGGTTTTGGCCCATTCATCGGGCCTGCGAATGTCGACGAGAATGATTTTGCGCTCGCCAGCCAGTCGATGTGCTATTTCGGGGTCCAATGCCTCAGCGGCGGATGCCTCGGTGATCACCTCGTAAAACAGGTTCTGCCCGCCGACGGCGTAGAACGTTCCGCCGCCCATGACCAAAACGCCGCCTGTCAAAAGCGCACGGCGCGACAGTTTTGAGGCCATTACCCGGTTTCTCCGACATATTTGGAGATGATCCCGGCTGCTTGCTCAGGGGTCACAATCGGTGGCACCAGCGTTAGAAACTTGCCCGCGCCGTCGAGCAAATAGACGAAGCTGCCATGCGCCAGAACAGGGCCATATTCCGGATCATAAAACACCTCCTCTGTCTCGATGGAATAGGCGTCATAGGCCACTTGCAAGGCCTCCGCGCTGCCCGTAAGCCCGACGAAATCGGGGTGATGCTCGGCCAGTTTTTCGCCCATCGTGTCTACCTGGTCGCGTGCCGGGTCTACTGTGATCAGAACCGGCGTGACGTCGAGACCTTGTGCCTGCAATCCGTCGACCACTTCGCCCATCATCGGGAAGACGGCTGAGCAGATTTCCTGACAGTTGACGTATCCAAAGAACAAGAGCTGTGGTTTGCCGTCCGGATCCGCTTGCGTGCGGGTTTGCCCGAACTGATTGGTTAGCTCAAAATCGCCGCCCAAATCGAACGGCAGGGGTGTTTCGGCCAGGGCAGGGGCTGCTATGGCCAAACTAAGAAGCGCAGCCCTGATCATTGCGTGATCTCATAGGCCTCTTCTGGGCTCAGGCCTTGGCCAAGATAGCCGTCTGCCTCAATAAAGCTCAAAACGCGCGGGTCACGCCTGAACCAAGGTCCTTTGCCTTTGGCATCAGGATGTTTCTTGGCCCAAACTTTGGTCCACTGGTTGGCTTTGGCCCAATCAGCGGCGCCCGCTTCCTTGATTGTCTGAACAAGGTAGATGTTGGTCGCGCCGGGGATGTCTTCATCTTCAATCAACAGGCCATCGACATCGACGAGCTTGCCGCAATAAGGGTGCAAGTCATAGGCCGCCCCGTTGAACGACGTCTGTGAGTTCTTGTTGGGGTAGACAAGAACGTCATCGACGCTGCGCAACAAACCAAGCTGTCGGCCGTCGCCGCACTCATTGGCGCAGTCACCCGCGACCGTGCAAAGCAGGTCCACAACGGTCGCCTCAAACGTGGCGGGGCTTTCGGCATAAAGGTTCCATTCCCGCGCGTTTGATCCTTCGGAAAAGTCCTGCGCGCTCAGAGGTGTAGCGAGAAGGGCGAGCGTGGCGATCAATCGTTTCATGTCAAATCCCTCACTTCTTTGGTTTCGGAATGGCGAATGGGGGCACCACGCCGTAGTCTTCATGGTTGAGATTGGTGATGCCGCGATCTTCGACGACCTTTTCGACCACCAGATAATTCAACCCGTCGCGCTCATAGAGCATGCCGTCGGCGACGATCTCATGCGAGGCAAGGGTCATTTGCGTGTCGCCGGATGCTGATTGGTCGTCGCCCTCAATTTTGAGAACCATGTAAACCTCACCATCGTCCCCCAAGAGCCCGACGGGAATACCACCGGCGGAGCACCAAAGCGCGCAAGTATGATGCGCTGAGCCGACCACGGCGTCGGTTCCGCCCATGACGCCTGAGAAATAGCACCACGTATCAATAATCTCACCGGTGATCTGGACACGCGTCCCCTCGGCGGCGGCCGCGGGCGCCGCAAGCCCGGCTGCGGCCAGAGCGGCCGCTAAAAGCTGTTTGAGATACATTCTACTTCCCCAATTATTTTTGATTCTGGTTAAAGCTTAGCAGCCGGTTTCAAAATCGTCGCATCACAACTTGGCGAAGCCGAAAGCAAGGGTTAGCGGAGGTCAGATTTCAATTCTTCGGCAAGGGCGTCAGGCGTTGCGGTAACCGTCACAAACTGGCGCAAGCTGGCGTCGGCGAACCCTTCTTCAATTACATGATCCAGCAATGCGATCAGCTTGTCCCAATACCCTTCGGTGTTGAGCAGATAGATGGCCTTTTGATGCAAACCCAGTTGCCGCCATGTCAGCACTTCGAACAATTCATCCAGCGAACCGGCACCGCCGGGAAGCACGATAATTGCGTCTGAATTCATATACATAACCTTTTTGCGTTCATGCATATTCTCGGTGATCACAAGGGTTGTCAGGTCGCGTTTTCCGACCTCGAGATCGACCAAATGCTTTGGGATGACGCCGAAAACATCTCCGCCGGCGTCTTGCGCGGCTTGCGCAACGGTGCCCATCAGGCCGACATCCCCCGCGCCGTAAACCAGCCTCCAACCGTTCTGCGCCACCTGCGTTCCGAGCTCTTGCGCGGCGGCCTTGTATGCGGGTTTTGCGCCAAAGCGACTGCCGCAATAAACGCAGACCGATTTCAGGTGTTGCTGGTTCATCGCTTCTCCAAGCTTCGTGATGTCAGGTGTTTTGCTATGTGGTAAAGGGCCTGTTAGTAACGTGCAAGCGAGGCCTGTATCTCGGGCGCTGCCAGCCCTTGGGGAAGGGGTCATCTACGGGGATAAGGATCACACCATGGCCGATCAGCCAGGAATGAAAGTCAATGGCGCGAACGCGTTGTTACTTGCGGGTATTGCGGCCATCGTCTTGGCGGTCTTTTTCGTCTTTGTACAAGGGCAATCTACGGAAGAAGACATATCTGAGGGCGCGCCTGAGCCCGCCCCCAAATCTGAAACAGAGACCGTTGTGGCCTCCCAGCCCGAGGGCGCAGAAGAGACGGCTGTTGCCGACACCGCAGTGACCAGTGAGGCTGAAGACGCACCCTCGGAAGAGACAATTGCTGAGCAGGTCGAGCCAGAAGCGCCGGCGCCGGTTTCGCCGACCTTTGATCTGGTGCGGATCGACCCGACCGGAAGTGCTGTTATTGCGGGCTCCGCAGACCCTGGCGCGACCGTGCGGCTGATGGCAGGCGGCGAAACGCTCGCTGAAACCGTTGCGGATGCGAGCGGCAAGTTCGTGGCCCTTTTTGATCTGGCCCCTTCAAGCGACCCGCGCAGCCTCTCAGCAGAGTTCGATAGCGCCTCCGGTGAGGTGATCGCCTCCGCCGGGACGGTATTGATTGCACCGATTGCCTTGCCCGAACCTGTGGTCGTGGCTGAGGCGGAGCCAGATACAGCCACTGCGCTGGCCGAAGAAGGCGCAGGCCTGGATGTTTCCGACACTGCCTCCGTCCCCGTTATTTCGGATGAAACGGTAACGGATGCTGCAGCGGCGACCGATGCAAATGATGATGCGGAAATAGCGACAGACGTCGCTCAATCTCCGGTTTCCGAAGACGCCGCGCCGACCCAAGAACAAGTTGCCTCGCTATCCGAAACCAATGCGGATAGCGCGGCGTCGGACGATCAAGGCCTTGACACCGCCTCAGCCCAAGACCCAGCAACCGGGGTTCAAGCTGAAGCCACTGGAGACGTCGCGACCAGTGAACCGCCGGTCGTAATTGCGGACGGAGATGCGCCCGAGCCCGACCAGCCCGAAATTGCCGATAGCCCAACAATTGTACTGGCAGACGAAAGTGGCGTGAAAATTCTGCAACCCGCGCCGCAGCCTGTTGCGCCAAAGCTCGCACCCGCCGAGGATGAAAAGCAGGTCGCCAACCTCGTGATCGACACAATCACCTATGATGCAGAAGGCGAAGTCGCACTTTCTGGACGCGGTGCTGGCGAGAGCTTTGCCCGTGTCTATGTCGACGACACCGTGATCAAGACGGTGCCAATCCAACCTGACGGCACGTGGGATGCGCCGCTGCCTGAGATCGATGCAGGCATCTACAAGCTGCGCATCGATGAGCTGGACGCGGAGGGTGCCGTCACAAGCCGTGTCGAAACCCCGTTTCAGCGCGAAACGCCAGAAGTTGTTGCCGAAGCGGCGACCCGCGCCAATGCCGTAACGGTGCAGAAAGGCTTTACGCTTTGGGCTATCGCGCGTGACCGATTTGGCGATGGCACGCAATATGTGCGCGTCTACGAAGCCAATCGCGACCTGATCCGCGACCCTGATTTGATTTACCCCGGCCAGATCTTTGAGTTGCCCGAAGGCTAGGTAGGCGTCTCTTCGCCGGTCCGTTTGGGGATGCCCTAAAGATATGGTATAATGCCTATGCTGCCGCGCTTATTTTAAGCGGCCGCCCATTTTCAATGTACTTATTTTTTAGGAGCATTTCGATGCAAGTCTCTCATTTTGAGCTTATTTACAAACCCCAATCTCCAGCTGGCCCCGTCGATACCGTCTTGCAGGGTCACTTCCTTGAAATCACCAATCTCGAAGATCAGCCGCTGTCTTTCCGGCTCGACTACATCACGTCATCGACGACGGACCCCGACCGCTCGCTTTTTGACAATACGTTTGTCATTGTCGACACGCCTGACGACAACAACAATTTCGACTTCGCGCTGTCAGGCGCGGCGGAGGCCAAGCGGTTCCGCCTGAACCCGCTGGTCACAATTGATGCCTGCGCGACGGCGCTTGTGGCGGTGCTGCCCAGCGATCCGTTCGCGATGCCGGGCTGCCCGCCGCCAACCCCCAACTTTGAAGCCCGCGGCTATGTCGAGATCAGCCTGCCTGCGCAGCTGCAAATCTCGCAAGGGCCGCTTGGACCGATTTTTGGGTTCGAACCGCAGGCTGATGGGCCGGTGCAGGTGTTGCTGACGCCGCAAAACCGCGCCACCTATTTTGGCGAGGACGGGACGATCAATGACCAGACGCAGGCCTCCGTGCCAACCGCATCTGGTGCCGCGCTCAATGAGATCATCCCGCAAACCGGGCTCGTTTTCCCCGGGCTTGGCAACGCGTTGGAGCTTGAACAATCCGTCGGCGCGCTGATCCCCGAAGAGCTGAACCCCGAACGTCTGGCGGCGATGCTGGCCATGGCGCAGGCGGCGGGTATGGATTTGGGCGCGTTCAATAAGTCCCTGCGCGCCTCTGGCGTCGGCCTGGCGCTGGAGACCCGTAAATTAGAGACGGCGTCGAAAGCCAAGAAAACAACTGAAACTGCCTAAAACACTCTGATGCGGCTCCGGCCTCGGGGCCGCATCGCGCGGCGGGGCTGGCAATTGGCTGAGACTGGGCCTACATACTGTGGTCCGATGCAGCAGCCAGATTAAATCCCCGCTATGCCCACAGAAGTTTCCGACGAACGCCTGAACCAGGATCTGCGAAAAGATGGCTGGCGCGTGGTGAAGCGCGTCATCCCTTATCTCTGGCCGGACAATGACGCTTGGGTAAAGCGCCGCGTTGTGATCGCGCTTGGCTTCTTGCTGATGTCCAAAGTCATTGCCGTGCTGGCCGCGCCCTTGTTTGGTGCGGCGACCGATGCGCTTGCGGGCGAGGGGCCGGGCCCGGCTTGGATGCTCGGTGCGGGGGCGATCGGGATTACCATCGCCTACGGTGTCGCGCGCTTGATGAATGTGGGCTTCCAGCAAATGCGCGATGTGGTTTTTGCCAAGGTTGGCCAACGCGCGCTCCGGCAACTTGCGCTTGAGACCTTCACACATATTCACCGCCTGTCGATGCGCTACCATATCACGCGCAAAACCGGTGGGCTCAGCCGTATCATTGAGCGCGGCGTCAAGGGCGTCGAGTTCCTTTTGCGGTTCCTGCTCTTCTCCATCGGGCCGCTCATTCTTGAGCTGTTGATGATTGGGGTTATCTTGGCTTTCGCCTTTGATATCTGGTACTTGGTCGTCGTTCTTATCACGCTCGGGCTTTATACGTGGTTTACCTTTGCGATCACCGAATGGCGCGTAAAGCAGCGCAAGGAGATGAATGATCAGGACACTGACGCTAACCAAAAGGCCATCGATAGCCTGCTCAATTTCGAGACTGTAAAGTATTTCGGGGCCGAACAGCGGGAGGCCGACCGCTACGATGGCGCGATGGAGAAATATGTCGCCGCTGCGCTGAAAACCTCCTACTCGCTGGCCTTCCTGAATTTCGGCCAATCCGTCATCATCACCGGCGGGTTGATCGCCGTCATGGTCATGGCCGCCATTGGCGTTCAAAACGGCGTTCTGACCGTCGGCGACTTCGTCATGGTGAACGCCTACATGATCCAGATCACCATGCCCCTGAATTTCTTGGGGACGGTCTACCGCGAAATTCGTCAGTCGCTGGTTGATATGGGCGAGATGTTTGAGTTGTTGGGTCAACCGGCAGAAGTACAGGACAAGCCCGACGCGGCCACCTTGGAAGTGAGCAAGGGCGAGGTCGAACTAAAGGACGTCTTCTTCGGCTACGAAGCCGCGCGACCCATCTTGCAGGGCGTTTCGCTGAAAGTTGCGGCGGGCAAAACCGTCGCCATTGTTGGGCCGTCAGGCTCGGGCAAATCCACCATTGGGCGGCTGTTATTCCGCTTCTACGACGTGAATGGCGGCGGGCTCAGCATTGACGGTCAGGATGTCCGTGACGTTACCCAAGACAGCCTGCACGCCCAGATCGGCGTCGTGCCGCAGGACACGGTGCTGTTCAACGACACGGTGCTTTATAACATCGCCTATGGCCGCCCCGAAGCGTCGCGGACGGAGATCGAAAAAGCCGCCAAGGACGCCAAAATCCATGATTTCGTCATGTCCTTGCCCGACGGATATGAGACGACAGTGGGGGAGCGTGGCCTGAAGCTCTCGGGTGGCGAAAAACAACGTGTTGGAATTGCCCGGACGCTGCTAAAGAACCCACCGATCCTGCTGCTGGACGAGGCCACCTCCGCACTTGATACAGAGACGGAGGCCGATATTCAGGACTCCCTGCAAGGCCTTGGCGCTGGCAGAACTGTTCTGACCATCGCGCACCGGCTTTCAACAATTTCTCATGCCGATGAGATCGTCGTGCTGGAAAACGGCCAAATCGCCGAGCGCGGCACCCATGACGACTTGCTCGCGCGCGAGGGCCGCTACTCCCAACTCTGGCACCGCCAGCTCTCTGAGGATGAAGAGGCGGCTTAGCCCATAGGCTGAACACTTGTTAGCAATGACGGCTTTGAGCCCATGGTACGGGATGCTGCGCAGCGCACAAATGGCAGACATACCGTAGAAGCCGACATTGGCAATAGGGAGGCAGGCCTAAAGCCTACGCTCGATTTCGTAGGCTGGATCTCTTAAAGCGACCGTTCAAACCAATGGCGAAGTATCTAATGGCGAGAGTTTGGCTGAGAAGGTCACATCCTGTGCCAATTTTCTGAAGCAGCCAAAGCGAACCGCCAGACTATTGTGAGGCGATTTGAGCAGGCTTAAAGATGCAAAGGTGTCACCGTTAGATAGATTTAATTTGAAATCTGCTCTGAATCCACTGATCAACTTCCGAGAGGTGGTTGCGAACTTGTTCCACGCGATTTGCGAAACCAAGAGCGCCATGCGCCATTCCTGGCCACAGTTCGAACGTATCGTTGCGGGTCGCGTCTGTGGAAAGTAGACGATATAGCTGTTCGCTATCCGAGAGCAGAGGGTCGATTTCTGAAGCAGAAATAAAAAGCTCTGGCAGCGATCTTAGATGCTCGATTGGTGCCAAAAGAGGCGCGGCAAGGTAGTCTTGTCGTCGTGGACGCGGACAATACCAATCCCAAAAACGCTGCATTTTTGCGCGGGTAAGAACGGGTCCGCCGGCCCACCGGAGATAAGAAGGCGTGCCGAAATCCGCACCATACACACCATAAAAAAGCAAAGCTGCATCAGGCAGCACATTGCCCACTTCAACTTCGTTGAGCATAGTTGCGAGCGCAAGGTTTGCACCAGCGCTGTCGCCTGCGAGAACGAGGGGGCCATCATTTTTCGTTTGAATGATCTTTCCACTGCTGAGCGCGCGCCAGACGGATATGCAATCATTCAATCCTGCTGGAAAAGGGTGCTCTGGGGCCAAACGGTAAGAGATGGACAAAACCGGCAGACCAGTGGCGAGTGACAGCCGGCGGACGGGGTCTTCATGGGTCACATGGCTGCCGAAGGCCCAGCCTCCACCATGAAAATATAAGATGATGCCGTCACCTGGATGGGGGGGCGTAACGTGCAAGCCTTTCAGAGGCAACCCATCAGCACACATCACATTGATCTCAACAGCTGAGGCGACTTTGGGCATCAAAAAACGTTGGCTTTTTGCTTGCTCCAGCTCAATCTTGCGTCCGTGCTCAGGCGGCATTTGAGTGAAGTCCACCAGGCCGTCCATTGCCCTTTGATTGTCTTCGAGCGCAACGCGCAAGTCAGGGTTCAGTTTGGCGATGTCAGACATTTGGTGTCCTTACAAAGAAAAGGGGCGCCGTAAGGGAGGCGGCACCCCTTTTCTACGTGGCAAAGGGATTAGACCTTGTTCGGAAGGCGCAACACAAAGCGCGCTCTCATAGGTTGGCCCTTGCCTACTCGAATGCTGCGAGTTCAGCGTTGAGGGCAGATACGGCTTCTGGTCCGTCGATGTCCCCATCAATGAATTCGCGGACAATGCGATTGATGAATTGGCTATTAAGGATTTTGGATGCCATCGCCAGCTGGCCCTCTGAATTGCCCCATCTTTGGCCATCATCAAGTCCGGCGACCAAAACATCGATCTGCTCTTGCGGATAAAGCTCTGAAAGGGGCGCACGACGATCAACACCGACATCGAGCTTGGACCAAGCTTCTACAAAAGTTGTTGGTGCCTCGGCTGTTCCCAAACGAAGCGGAAACTTGCCTTCGGGCGCGATGGAAAGCGTCTGCATGTAACCTTCTTCCATCGAATAGGCCACAAATTTCATCGCAGCGTCCGTGTCAGCATCAACGGTGATCCCAAAGAACCGAACATCCGCCCAAGCTGCGCCTGCCTCATGAGACGGGCCAGAGATCGTTGTCGTAAACCCGCTGGCCGCGGCAAGCTCGCGCGTCGTAGGGTCGCCATTGAACGTGGGTGGCGCGCTGTCGCGAAGCCCAGCCAATTCATCCAAAAGGAACGGGGACCACATGATCATCGCTGTGCGGCCATCAAGATAAAGCTCCCGCGAATTCTGCCAATATAGGTCACCCGCGGGTGCGTTTTTGGCGAGTGCCTTTACAAACTCGAGAGTTTCGACCGTGGCTGCTTCGTCAAAGGGTTTGACGCCGTTTTCATCAACAGGGCTGAGGCCGTTGGCCAAAAAAATGTACTCCAGCTGTTGTGACATCGACGCGTCATCAACTTTGATATGGGGTACAAACCCATAGAGCTCCGGCGGGTTATGCAACGCGACCATGGCCGCCGCGATGTCGTCGTAGCTGTCCGGTGCTTCAAGTCCCGCCGCATCGAACAGATCCTTTCGGTACACCAAAAACTGGGTCCAGCCATCAACCGGCACCGCAGCAAATTCGCCATCAACTTCGCCCATGCCAAGCGCACCAGACGTGAAAGTTGCCTCCCCCAATTGCGCAATAACCTCAGAGGCCGCGGCGGTATCGAGGATCCCGGCCTCGGCCCATGGCAGTGCATACTGCAAAGGGTGATAGATCACGTCTGGAAGGTCACTGGCCGCAAAAGCCGCCGTCACGCGGATGCCAAGGTCGCTTTCCTCGACAGGGATGATCGAGACCGAAATACCTGTCTCAGCTTCGAAAGCCTCGGCCATAGCTTCTTGCTTGGCAAGACGGTCAGGCTGAATTTCAGTTGTCCAGAACCGGATGTCTTCTGCTATCGCGGCTTGCGCACCGATGGACAAAACTAGTCCGCTCGCAAGAACTGTGCTTCGCCGACGCGAAGTCATTGATTTTATAAGCTTCATTGGGGTCTCCTCCTCCTGCAACGCGACTTGCTGTAGAACTGGTCTACAAGAGCAAGTCGTTGCGCCGTTACCCTGCCTCGAACGTACTGAGGCCAGATCGGGTCTTACAAATCAAAAGAACTGCTCTATCATGGCGCAAATTTTTTCAGGTATGCTGTGTTTGAAAATTTACCTTCACTGAAATCAATTCATGCCTTTGAGGCAGCGGCGCGCCTTGGCAGCTTTGCTGTCGCTGGTGAGGAATTGCGCCTGACACCCGGTGCGATCGGCTATCAAGTCAAGCAGTTGGAAAAGGAACTGGGTATTCCCCTTTTTGAGCGGCGCACCCGAAAGATCATTCTTACAGAGGCTGGGCAGGCTCTGTATCGAACCACCCACAAGCTGCTTCGTGATTTGGACAGCGAAATCAAGCATATCGCACCCGATCGGGGCACGGGCAAAGTGATCGTGGCTGCATCTACCTATTTTGTCGCGCGCTGGCTCACTGAACGCTTGGGACGCTTTATCGACAAAAACCCGCGCGTCGACTTGGAATTGACGCATGCGGTCAATGATCCCGGGTTTGCGGTGCGCGATGTGGACTTTGCAATCCGTTGGGGAAATGGGGATTGGGAGGATTATCATGCGATCCCCTTGCTAGAGGTTCCGCTTGTGGCCGTCTGTGCGCCATCACAGCTAAACGGCAAATCCCGTGTCCGGTCTTCGGCTGATCTGAACAAAGCAACATTGCTGTGCGACGATCCGCACAATGATTTTTGGGCAGAATATTTGCGAAAATGCGGCCTTGATCCTGAGCACACGGGAAAGAAAAGGGTCATCTCTGATGCGAACGTGCGCCTCAAATCGACCATGGATGGATTGGGATTTGCCTTGAGCCAGCCCCCACTTATTCAAACCGAGTTGAATGAAGGCAAACTTGTCATACCGTTTCGCGAAAAGCTCGAGGGCTTTGGATATTATCTGCTGAGTGCGTCCAAGAAGACGACGAAACCGGGAGCAGAAGCGTTCAAGAAATGGGTGCTTGCTGAAGCAGACGCATTCAAAATCGAAAACCTGATGTAAAGGAATAGAGAGTTGTCGGTATTGAGCAGGCGACCTTCTCGGGAAGCTATCAATACTTGGCGGTGTCCAGCGTCTGGTCCGGAAACGAATGTCCTCCTAAACTCATTGCGGTCATTGGCGCAAGCGCAGCGAAAGCTCAGTTTTTCCCGCTATAGCCGACATCTTTGAGGTGAAAAGACTTAAACTGGTATTTTGGTTGCCTTGCCAGCTTGGTTTGGCATCAGTGTGATCATTCAGCGCGCCTCACTTGACTGCCCCAATCGCCAAGCCGCGTGTCTCTCGCAGAAGTTTCCGTGTCATCGCCCGCTCGAAATCCTCGAACCCTTGTGCCACTTCGATAAAAGCGCCGGGGCCTTTTATGACCAGTTTTCGGAAATAGGCTGACAGGTCCATGATCTCCATCTGCCGCTCGTCCCGACCCACGCTCAGATCGCTGCCTATGACCAACCCGTTAATGTTGCGACCGGCCAACGACAGGCGGGCGGCATCAGGCTCAGGCCCGACATTATTTTTGCCGTCGCCCGAGATGTCCAACGTGTAGCCCCAGCAGCCCGGACGTTGCGCAAACAAAGCCTCGCCGTAAAAAAGCGCCTCGCCCAAGCCGGTGGATGGCGGCCCTTCGCTTCGCTGCGCTCTGCGCAACCTATCCGCGACCAGCGCAAGGGTCGCGCCGCTGTCGAGTGCGGTCCAGGGAATAAGCAGCCGTTGATTGCCCAGCCCCGCCCATTCATAGGCCGCGATCCAGATCGGGGTTTCCGGGGCGGAGAGTATTTGATCCTGTACCTCTGCGTTCAGCAATGCATTGGCCAGCCCATCCAGCTGCAGCCGGTACTCGATCGCGTCAACCGAGCCTGAGACATCCATGCCCAGGGCAAGCGCCAACCGGCAGTTTGCGCTCACTGGCGCGGCCCAGATAAGGGCTGCGCACAGGCAAAGTAGCTTTACCAACTACCGGTGTTTTCCATGCTGGCCCAAGGCTCCTGCGCGGGCAGGCTCTCGCCCATCTGCAGCAGCTCGACAGAGACATTGTCAGGCGAGCGCACGAAGGCCATATGACCGTCGCGGGGGGGGCGGTTGATCACAACGCCCGCATCCATCAGCTCCTGGCATTTGTCGTAGATATTCTCGACGCGGTAGGCCAGATGCCCGAAATGGCGGCTGTCGGAAGGCAATGCGTCGTCGCCATCCCAATTGTAGGTCAGCTCCACGTCAGCGCGGCCGTCTTCCTGGCCCGGTGGGCACATAAAGACCAGAGTGAACCGGCCCCCTTCGTGATCCGTGCGGCGGCGTTCTTTCAGGCCCAGCAGCTCGTAAAACTTGATCGATGCGTCGAGGTCTTTGACCCGCACCATCGTGTGTAAAAACTCAATTTTCATCTGGTCTCTCCCAATTTCATTTCAAACTAGTCTGCGGGCCGCGGCGGGCCAGCCTCTGCGCCGATTATCTCGTCGCGATCCTCGGGCCTGATGGCGTGGTGGATCAAGGCCCCGCGGCTCACCAGCGTCACTGTGATGAAGGCCACGTAAAGCAACAAATACCAAGACCCCATTTTGGCAAAGCTCACCATTTCCCAGCGGGCTTGCCCCGCATAGACCCAGGTCGCCGTCACAGTGGTGCCGATGAATTCGGCCACCCACAGGACGAACCCGCACATCAGCGCGGCCAAGGGCATGGGCATCCAGCGGGGCGTTTTGCCCGCAAAGAACCAGACCTTTGTGCGCCCGAAGATCACCACTGAGGCGATGAACAGCCCGATCCGGATGTCGTATGTAAAATGATGCGCGAAGAAGTTGATGTAGCACAGCGCGCCGAACACAAAGGTCAGCCACAAGGGCGGGTAGGGGGCGTAGCGCATGTCGAAAATCCGGGTCGCCCGCGCCACGTAGCTGCCGACGGAGGCATACATGAAGCCCGAAAACAACGGCACGCCTGCGATCATGATCCACGCTTCTTCCGGGTAGGACCAACTGCCCTGCGCCACTTTGAAAAATTCCATCACGGTGCCGGTCAAATGGAAGATCACGATCACCCGCGCCTCGTCCCAATTCTCCAATCGGCTCCACAGCATAAACGCTTGCGTCAGTACGGCGAAGAGGAACAGCCCGTCAAACCGGGTGATCCACCAGTCCGGCTGCCACACCGCTTTCGAGATCATGAGTGCGGCCAAAAACAACAGCCCAAACAGCGCAGCCCAGGCCTGTTTGGCGAAAAACATGACCGTTTCCGAGGCCCAGCCGGGCAGCGAGGCGCGCAGCCGCTCCCCCAGCCGATGTTCCAACGCGCGTGTGCCCCAATCTGCCATGGCTCGCAATCTGCCCGCCCTCGCCGCGCGCTGCAACGCCATTCTCTTGGGGATAACTCACCACATTATCTTGATCTGCCACCCGCTTTGCCCCCAATATGTGGCTTCACAGATGCAATGAAGAGGCCCCGCAATGCCCATCTCCCCCGAGCAGCAGGAAGACATCGACGCTCTGCGCAGCGAAACATCCCAAACCCTGCGCGCCACGGTGCCGGGCATGGAGGCGCATCTTTACAAGGCCATCCCGGTGCTCGACCACGGCTTCGTGCGGGTCATCGACTATATGGGCGACGACAGCGCCATCTGTCAGGCCGCCCGCGTCAGCTACGGCAAGGGCACCAAATCCGTCCAAAACGACGAGGGGCTGATCCGCTATCTCATGCGCCACTGGCACTCCACGCCCTTCGAGATGTGCGAGGTCAAGCTGCACGTCAAGCTGCCCGTCTTCGTGGCACGGCAATGGATCCGGCACCGCACCGCCAACGTCAACGAATACTCCGCCCGCTACTCGATCCTCGACCGCGAATTCTACATCCCCGCGCCCGAACACCTCGCCGCCCAATCCGTCATCAACAATCAGGGCCGGGGCGAGGCGCTCACAGGCGAAGAGGCCGACCGCGTGTTGCGCTACCTCAAAGATGACAGCATGCGCGCCTATGATCACTACGAGGAAATGATCGGCGACACCAATTCTGAAGGCGGGGGCCAACAAGGCCTCGCGCGTGAACTGGCCCGCATGAACCTGCCCGCCAACATCTACACCCAATGGTACTGGAAGGTGGACCTGCACAACCTCTTCCACTTCCTGCGGCTACGCGCGGATGCGCACGCCCAATACGAGATCCGTGTCTACGCCGACGCCATCTGCGACGTGGTCAAAGACTGGGTCCCCGCGGCTTATGGAGCTTTTGAGGACTACCGTCTTGGCGGCGCGACTTTGTCCGGGAAGGCGCTGGACTGTGTGCGCCGTATGCTGGCAGGCGAGGAGGTCACGCAGGAGATCTCGGGGATGAGCAAGGGTGAATGGCGGGAGTTTGAGGGAGTTTTGAAGTAGGTGGTTAGAAAATCAGACTTTGAGAGGCTGAGTCCTTGATAGAAATAATTGGGTTGAGTAACCAACGAAAAGAAGACGCTCTCAGGCTGTGTGATGAAGCGCTTTCTGACATTGAACTTTCTCGAATTCCACTCGGCCAAATTGCTCTAAAAACAAGTAGATTGGCGCGCCTTATTGGAGACGAAGATAGTAGACAGATTTTTTCATATGAGTCCTCTGGCTACCCAAAAAATCCAGGCGGCTTTCAGTCTGATATTTGGGATTTGCTGCGGCGCGCCAACCGGCTCTATACGAATAAAAAAAATGAAGAAGTTGTTGAATATGGGTATGGAGAATCCATTGAGGTGATTGAAGGTCAAGTGGCCTCTGCAACAGCCCATCTTTCGGCGTCAGCAGATGCCCCTGCTTCGATATCTTCGGCGAATCCTAATCAATATGTATCAGCGCCGATGGGAAACAGGCGCGAACGCGAAATGGCTCGCAAGCAAATTTCTGACTTCAATGCTCGACTTTCTTCTCGTAGAAGCCTGATACATGAGTATCTTGCTGAAGTTCAAACTCTGCTGAAATACTCAGAAATTTTAGATACAGCATTTGAAGGCTTAAGGGCTAACGCTGATAAGCTAGTTTCCAAACACCTACCCAAATCAGTAAAGAGATTTTCTTCTATATTCGAGGGCCTAGCTTCTGATAATCAAGAGAACTGGGCCAATGCGGTTCATAGTTGTAGAAGAATTTTTCAGGATTTGGCAGATTGTGTTTTTCCTCCGCAGGAGGATCGGATCACCACAAGAAATGACAAACAAATCAAGATCAAGCTAGGCAAAGAGAATTATATCAATCGAATTATCGCGTTTATTGAAGACAAGAACGAAAGTGCGAGCTTTGACGCTGTTGTTGGGTCGCATCTGAGGTTCCTGGGTGAGAGGTTAGATGCGGTGTATGGAGCTGCAAATAAGGGCAGCCATACGGATATTGCTGATCGAATGGAAGCTGAGCGATACGCTGCTTATACCTACATGCTGGCCGGTGATATCCTTCTATTGTTTGACGGTTGACGAAGGCTTCGCGTGTGAGCAATCCTATTCGCCATGCACGATCAAAGATCGTGCCGCGCCCGAACCGCCCCCACGGGCGGGCGCGTTGCCCCCACCCTCGGTCCGGGCGCGGCGCTCAGATCAGAAGGATCACATCTGCATCCCCGGGGCTCCGTCCGTCGTCAGGCGAAACGGTCCCCCGGACCGTTTCCGAGAAGCCTGCCTCACCCCCACACGGACGGGCGCGTTGCACCCCGGGGCTCCGCCCGTTCAAGCCTGAAACCGTCCACCGGACGCTTTCCGAACCGGCTTGAACCCCCCGGTTCGGGCACGGCACACTGAATTGATGGGTGATAGTTACTATCGATATTGCGTCATCGTCGTGAGAGCCGTTCACTCGACGCAACCAAAAGAATTCCCCTAACGAAACCGTCGCGCCCGTTGCATTTGTTTGAGCCGCGCCACCAGGGCTTTTTCTGCGCTCCATTCGGGCGGCAGACCTTCCGGGTGGCCCAATTGGCGGTGGAGGCTGGCCATGAACTCCTGCCCATAAAGCGCTTTGCCGATGAGTGGTGTTTCAAGCATCGCCGCACCGAGCAGCAGGGCCGTGACCATCCAGCCTGCCACCATCGCCGTTACGCTCACCCCGTCGCGCATCCGCAGAACGAACATGCCAAAGAGCAGCGGCAAGACCACCGCCAGCACCGCGCCCGTGACCAGTGCGCGGCGCGTTTGGTTGGATATTGTGCTCTCTGATAGCGGGAACAGGACGGCTTCCATGCCGGGCGCAAATCGGAAAAGCGCGACCAGCGCCAGACCCGCCACTAGCGCGCCCCACAGCGTCGCCCGCGCCACCGCCGCCAGCTCCACCTGCAGCGAAATGTTCTCCACCGGGCGCGTCACGTAATGCGCATCCGCCCCGATGAACGGGTCGGACAGGTCCACGATTGTCACCGGTTTGTCGCGCTTTCGTTTCAGGTAATTGGCCACGAAAATGGTCAGGGCCCCGTAGCCAATCGCGAAGGCATATGTCCGGTTCCCGATGATCCGCCACGGCTCGATCCCCGCGATGCGCCACAGGCTGATGCCAAGGCTTTGCAAGCCCAGATCCAGCACCCCGATCAAGATCATCACCACGCCAAGCGCTTTGAACAAACTGGACATTGCTGCTGCCCCCATCCTCACGTTGCCGCTGTGATAGTCACGAACTCGGCCGGTTTTTGGACAAAACGGTGACGTCTCTGGGCGCGGATTTGTCCATTTTTGCTGTGATTACGCTGGGTGCGCGCACTTGGCGATGGCCCCCACGCGTTAATCATAATGGATCTTAACAGTTGCTTAAGCTGCCCACGCTTCGCATTTTGAGCGTGTTCATACTTCTTAATTTTTTTGGTAAACCTGTAGGTGCGTTATGCGTTTTGTTTATATTTTTCTGATGGTTGCAGGGCTCAGTTCAACGGCAGCTGCGGCCCCTCTGGATGTCTTAGAAATCAAGTTTAAGCTGCGTCTAGACCGGATCATGTACCTGATCGAAGATGACGGGACGCCCAGCGGCGCCGCCAACGGCACCTGGCACACCGCCCGATCCCCTCAACACCGCACCCCTTATGCCGCCGTCCCCGGCGCTGTTGTGGATGAAACGATACTGGTCTACCGCCGCGGCCACGAGATATACGCCGAATGCCAATACGTGCTTGCTTGTAAAGGGGCGTATCACGGGCCGCTCGCGATGCCCGTTCACGTCGATCTGACGGATCATGTTCGCGTGTCTACACAGTTCGACCTTATCCGAGGCGAGATCTATGAGGATTGGGATGGCGGTCCGCAAATGATTGGAGGGGGAAGCTACACTGGCGCGTTGTTCAAACGCAGCTTCAGCCAATGGTCTATCTCGGATGTAACAATGTCGCGTGTTGCGGCCCAAGTCCCGTTGTCAAACAGCTTGCCGCTGTTGGTAGGGTCACTTGGTTTCATTGCGTGTCTAGCGCGGCGCAAGTCGCGTCGCACCTAAGTCCGGAAAACCGTTACCGTTTTGGGCCAACGGTTTTCCGCTTAAATTTACGGTCTTAGATCAGTCGAGGGCAACCAGATCGCCTGCCGATTGACGACCATCGCGGCCTTCAATCATTTCATACTGAATTTTTTGGTCGTCACGCAGACCGGTCATTCCAGCGCGTTCAACGGCGGAGATATGCACAAAAACATCCTTGCCGCCATCGTCGGGCGCAATGAAGCCAAATCCCTTTGTCGTGTTAAACCATTTTACGGTGCCAGTGGCCATACCGCTACTCCTTCTTTCTCCGCCCAGATCATCCGGCGGACTGGTGGCTGTCAGTCTTACTTTTGACATCCGCTTGAAGAAGTGGGCCGAAACGTAAAGTCTGTGTCACAAGGCGAACATAGTTGGTTAATGTAAAAATGCAACGACAAGCCCTGCCAGAAAAGGGCTAGGCGGAGTACCGCCGAACCGGAATGACGCGCAAAAAGGAGCTCCTTTCTTGAGACTTTACGGTATTAAAACCTGCGATACCTGCCGTAAGGCATTGAAATCATTGGAGGCGGCCGGCCATGACGTTGAGTTCGTCGACGTTAGGGCCGAACCTTTAAGCGATACGGACCTAAATCGGTTTGCTGAAAAATTCGGCGATACGCTTATGAATACACGTTCGACGACGTGGCGTGGGCTGGATGAGTCGCAGCGCGCACAACCAATGACACGCCTTCTGGCCGCCCATCCGACCTTGATGAAACGCCCTGTCATTGAGGCTGATCAGCTCTATTTGGGATGGAAGAAGGTCGTGCAAGACGCCCTTCTTTGACGACTACAGTAAGTCTGGTGGCGTAGCCTCGGTCGCGAGGGCTGCCGCCACGGCATCAAGCGCTTCGACCTTCGTGTGCTTTTCGCCAAGACGGCGCAAAGTGACCGTCCGGTCTTCAACTTCTTTTTTGCCGATGGCCAAGATGACCGGGACTTTGGCAAGGGAATGTTCGCGCACTTTGTAATTGATCTTTTCGTTGCGAATATCGGCCTCGGCGCGAATGCCTGCGGCTTTGAGTTGCGCGACGGTTTCCTGAACATAAGCGTCCGCGTCCGACACAATCGAGGCCACGACCACCTGACGGGGCGCGAGCCACATTGGCAGCTTGCCGGCGTGTTCTTCGATCAAGATGCCGATGAACCGCTCGAACGATCCCAAGGTTGCGCGGTGCAGCATGACAGGCCGGTGTTTGGCGCCGTCCTCACCGATGTAAGTCGCGTCAAGCCGTTCGGGCAGGACGAAGTCGACCTGGTGGGTGCCGCATTGCCAATCGCGCCCGATCGCGTCGGTCAGTACGAACTCCAGTTTCGGGCCATAAAACGCGCCTTCGCCGGGATTCATCTCTGGTTCAATGCCGGCAGCGCGGGTCGCTGACAACAGCGCCGCCTCGGCCTTGTCCCAAACCTCATCCGACCCGGAGCGGGTTTCCGGGCGGTCCGAGAATTTGACACGGAAATTTTCAAAGCCGAGATCTTTGTAGATGGACGAGAGAAAGTCGATATAGACAGCGGTTTCGGCTTCTATCTGGTCCTCGCGGCAGAAGATATGGCCGTCATCTTGGGTGAAGCCGCGCACGCGCATGATGCCGTGTAGGGCGCCCGATGGCTCATACCGGGCGCAGGAGCCGAATTCGGCCATGCGCAGGGGTAAATCGCGATAAGATTTCAGGCCTTGGTTATAGACCTGAACATGGCAGGGGCAGTTCATCGGCTTGAGCGCGTTGACCGCCTTTTCGCGGGCATGATCCTCGTCCACTTCGACGATAAACATGTTTTCCTGGTACTTCTCCCAGTGGCCGGAGGCTTCCCATAACCTGCGGTCAACCACTTGCGGAGTGTTCACCTCGACATAGCCGCCATTGCGTTGTTGGCGGCGCATGTAATCTTGCAGCGTTGTGTAGATGGTCCAGCCATTTGGGTGCCAGAAAACCTGGCCCGGGGCCTCCTCCTGCATGTGGTAGAGGTCCATTTCGCGGCCCAGTTTGCGGTGGTCGCGTTTCTCCGCTTCTTCAAGGAAGTGAAGGTATTCTTTGAGCTTTTCTTTGTTTTGAAACGCCACGCCATAGATGCGTTGCAGCATCGCGCGATCACTATCACCGCGCCAATAGGCCCCTGCAACGTTCATCAATTTCCAGCTGTCGGCCGGTACTTGGCCTGTATGTTGTAGGTGCGGGCCACGGCAGAGGTCTTGCCAATCGCCGTGCCAATACATGCGCAATGGCTCATCGCCCGGAATGGCGTCGATCAGCTCGACCTTGTAGGGCTCGTCATTGTCTTCATAGAACTTTACGGCGCGGGCGCGATCCCATACTTCCGTGCGGACGTCGTCGCGCAGGTTGATGATTTCTTTCATCTTTTTCTCGATCAGGCCGAGGTCCTCTGGGGTGAACGGCTCAGCGCGGTCGAAGTCGTAGTACCAACC
Source organism: Pseudomonadota bacterium (assembly GCA_039030615.1). Lineage (GTDB taxonomy): Bacteria > Pseudomonadota > Alphaproteobacteria > Rhodobacterales > Rhodobacteraceae > Litoreibacter. The sequence goes on from JBCCDV010000001.1 coordinate 125,987, forward strand.
GTTCTCGATGACGGGGCCTATGGTGACTTTGACGTCTGGCCAGATCGCTTGCACCGCGCGCGCCATGATATGGGCGAGATCGTGGCGGATCAGCTCGAGGGCCGGGGCTTCGTCTTTCATTGTGTTGATCGCGATTGAGGCGTCTTGCTCAATGGGCCATTGCAGGTCCCAATGCTGGTCATCGACGGTCGCGGAAATCGCCTTCTTTGCCAGTGATGTGGCGATTGAGGCTGCGACCTCTGCCGGAGTCACGCCGGCTTCGTATTCGCGTGCGTTGCCGTCGGGAAATGTCAGGGAGATTGAGGCCATCTGGGGCGAGCTCCTCGTCTGTTTGGCGCCTACAAAACGCCCGGTTGCGGGTTATGTAACTGGCTTATTACAGTCGCCCCGGTGAGCGTCAAGCGCAGGTTTCGGTATGCGGCGGTATGCGCTATTTTCGACATTTATGGGGTCATTTGCGACAATTTGGCATTGCGACTCGCGGGATTTGCTGGTGTAATGTCGCTTATAGGAAACATCGGAAACAAACCGCGAGAGCCAAAAAATGCCAGCCTATAACACGACGTTCGAATTGACCCCTGACGACTTAGAGCTGATCGAAGACGCGTTGCGCGAAAAGCAGCGGGATATGTCGGAGGCAGCCCATGACGGCTGTGAGGCCAACAAAAAGGCAGCGCTTGGCACACATGATCTATTGGGTCGGCTCCACAATCAAAAGGTGTTCTACCGCCCAAGGGCTGAGGCCTATATTGGCGGCTAATCGTGCAGAACACTGGTGATTACATATTTAACGGCGCCTGAATGAGGCGCCGTTTTTTTGTTTCAACGTTGGGCAATGACCTAACGCGCCATGAAAACCTGACTGGCGAGGACGAGCACGCAAATCCATCCAAGTGTAAAGATGATCGGGCGCGCCGGGAACCTTGTCCATCCGGTCGTATAGCCCACAGCATGGGCGACACGCAGCCACAAGAACGCAATGCAGGTCCAGTAGGTCACCGCGTAAAAACCGCCAACCCGATCCAGCAAAAGCACGATCACCGCGAAGGGCAAGAATTGTTCCAACAGGTTGAGATGTGCGCGATAGGCGCGATGCACCCAAGGGCGCTGAAACGACGGATCGGGCGGGCGGGTGAATCCGTCTGGCGCCTCCGCCGGAATAGAGCCCTCCGGCGCGGTGTTCACGCCAATGATATAGGGCATCCACAGGCTTGCTGCGAGGATGCAAAGGCATGTCAGGATGCCCAGCTCGGTTGGGAAATCCATTGCCTATGCGCTTTCTGCTGCGGGGCCAAATTTGGCGGCTTGACCCGTTTCGAGATAGGTTTTCAACCCAGCCAACATGCGGTGCCAACCGTCTTTCACGCCCTCATGGCCGGGTGGAATTGTGTAGTGTTCCAGCGCGAGTTTGCAGAACGGACCGTCCACTTCGATCAGATAGGCGAATTGGGAATGTGGGGCTTCTTCGCCGCTGAAACGCGGCTCAAAGGTAGACAGGATGCGCGACTTTGGGTCTTTCTCAACTTCGGTGCAGATCAACATGATGTTGTCTTCGGTCGTGTAGTAGATCAGTTGATTGCCCTGCCGCTCGATCTTGTTGCACATAAAATGGTATTGGGCTTCCTGCTCGGGGTCGGTCAGGGCGTCCCACAAAGCGTCTTGTGTGCATCGGATATAGGTTTCCATGCGGAAATCAGGTGTGTCAGTCATTTGAGCAGCTCCTTCTAACTGTGCTTTCAAATCAAGGACGCCGCGGGCCACAGGTTTGGCCAGCAGCGGCTCAATCCAGCGGTCAATGACCTCCTGTAAGGGCAGGGCGTTCAGGTAGTGGTATTTGAAACGCCCTACTTTCTTGGTCGTGATCAGCTTTGCATCCTCCAACACACCTAGGTGCTTCATGACACCAAACCTGGTCATGTCGAACTGGGCCTCCAACGCGCTCAGGGTCTGGCCGTCCTTGTCTCGAAGGCTGTCCAGAATGTTGCGCCGTGCCGTGTCGTTTAGGGCTTTGAAAACCGCGTCCATGGATTCGCTTATAGGTGACAAAATACTCACGTGACAAGAGGGTCACCTAAAAAAATCACAGGGTATGATCTTCTTGTTTCCTTCGAGCGCCCGTTTGCTTAGGGTTCGGCGTTAAAGAGGGAGGGCGTCTATGCCATCGTTTTTGCAGACAAAATCGGGCCGCAGGATCGCCTACCATCGAAGCGCGGGGGACGGTCCGGGGCTGGTGTTCTTGGGTGGCTTCAAATCCGATATGGAGGGCACCAAAGCCATTCATCTGGAAGAATGGGCGCAATCACAGGACCGTGCCTTCCTTCGATTCGACTATTCTGGGCATGGTTCATCTTCAGAAGAGTTTACGGAGGGATGCATCGGAGACTGGGCCGATGACGCTGAGGCCGCCATCAACGAGCTGACGGAAGGACCGCAAATTTTGGTCGGTTCGTCGATGGGGGGGTGGATTTCACTGCTCATGGCGAAGCGCATGCCTCAAAAAATCGCAGCGCTCGTGACCATCGCGGCTGCTCCAGATTTTACTGAAGACAGCATGTGGGGAGGGTTTTCAGATCTGCAGAAGTCCGAACTTGAAGCCGGGCAGGTGGCTCTGCCATCAGAATATGGCGAGCCCTACATTATCACCAAAAAACTGATCGAAGACGGGCGCAATCACTTGGTTCTACGCTCACCACTTACTCTCCCGTTTCCGACACGTATGTTGCAGGGCACGGACGACGCGGATGTCGACATGTCGGTCGCGCTGCGCCTCATCGCACATGCAAGCGGCGACGACATGCGGCTTGTCGTGCTCAAAGGTGGAGATCACAGATTTTCTGAACCAGACGCGTTGAAGCTGATTGAGGATGCCATACGCAATGTGATCGAGGTGACAGGATGAGAGCCTTCGGCAAGTGGCTGGGCCGCGTGCTTCTTGGGTTGTTCATCGCTTTGGTGGCGATCTGGGTGTTCTGGCCGCGTGAGCCCGTTGATACTCAGATCACGTTTGACCCGCGCGTCTTGCCTGAAAACCTTGATGTCTATTTGGAGCAGTCCGAGCTGCGGTTCGATGATATCTCTGAAGGGGTCGAAAAGCGGATCATCTGGGCTGGCAAAAGTGGTGCACAAACCGAATTGGCGGTCATTTACGTGCATGGTTTTTCGGCGACATCCGAGGAAATCCGACCCGTCCCAGATATGGTCGCGGACGAACTGGGTGCCAACCTTTTCTACACGCGGCTGAGCGGACATGGCCGTAGCGGTTTGGCGATGACTGAACCCACGGCGGGCGACTGGATTGAAGACATGGCCGAGGCATTGGCCATCGGGCGCAGGCTTGGAAAAGAGGTTGTCGTTCTGAGCACTTCGACGGGCGGCACGATCTCGGCGATTGCGGCTCGGAACCCGGATCTGCGCGAAAATGTGAAGGGCATTGTCTTTGTATCCCCAAACTTCCGTATAAAGAATCCCACTGCGACCATCCTGGAATGGCCCTTGGCGCGCACATTAAGCACATTGTTGGCGGGGGCCGAGCGCAGCTTTGATCCCCAAAACGAGGGGCACGCCAAATACTGGACGACAATCTACCCAACGACCGCTTTGATCCCGATGGCTGCAATTGTGCGGCACGCGCGCAAAGCGGATTACGCTGATGTACCAACGCCAGCGCTTTTTGTGTTCTCCGATGAGGATGCTGTGGTTGATGCCGAAACCACGCGCGCACTGAGTACAAAATGGGGCGGTATGGTCACGCTGGCGTCGCGTATCATGGGGCCGGAGGATGACCCGTTCAACCATGTGATTGCGGGTGATATTCTGAGCCCCAGCCAGAACGATGGCACCGCAGAATTGATTGTGAACTGGGTAAGGGGGCTGCCATGACATTAGAGCAACGTGTGAGCCTGATCACTTTGGGCGTCGAAGATATGGAACGGTCTGCGGAGTTCTATGAGGCTTTGGGTTGGACGCGTGTCGAAAGCCAAGATGGTGTCATCGCTTTTGATCTTATTGGGCAGACGCTTGGCCTCTATCCACGCGCAGGGCTTGAGGAAGAGCTGGGCTTGAAGCCCGGTACTCTGTCAGGCCGCGCGGCGCTTTCATTGGCGTACAACGTCCGCGAGAAATCACAAGTCGCGGCGGTGCTGGGGTTGGTTGCACAAGCTGGGGGGAAGATGTTGAAATCTGCTCAAGATGTATTCTGGGGCGGACATCACGGCTATTTCGAAGATATTGACGGCCATCTCTGGGAGGTGGCGTTTAATCCTTTTTCCCCTTTGCGGGCAGATGGTGCATTTCGCTGGAACGGGTATAGCTGATGCGCCAACCGGCCTCGATGTGGTCGCTGGAGACGCTGGGCCGGGTGCGGTTGTCGAAATATTTCTTTATGCGGGAGTTTCTCTATTCCGAGATTTCCAGCTTTCATGAAAAGCAAAACATCCCCGAAAATCCGAAGCTCGCCATAGAAGTTGGGCGCGCGTTTTGTTCCGAACTGCTTGACCCGCTCCATGAAACATTCGGCTGCGTTTCGGTCCGCTCAGGCTATCGCTCGCCGACGCTCAACCGCTTTGGTAATGAAAACAAACTCAATTGCGCGCGCAACGACTATCCAGGCGAGTGCCATATATGGGACCGTGCTGAGGGGGACGCGCGGATCGGTGGGGCCTCAATCGTGATCCCATGGTTTGCAGATCAATACGCCGAAGGCCGTGACTGGCGCGACTTGGCGTATTGGATCCACGACCACCTCCCTTATTCGGAGCAATGGTATTTCCCGAAACTTGCGGCCTTTAACTTAACCTGGGAACCCGTGCCACGCCGTACGATCTCGAGCTATATCGCGCCGCGTGGCAAGCTTTTGGCGGCGGGGGCAGAGCCGGAAGAACCGCTTCCCACACGCCAAGCCCGTTACGCCGATTTTCCGCCCTTCCGTGGGGTCGCGCAACCGGGTATCCCTGCACAGTATAAAGGAGTGTCCCTATGAGCTTGCCCAAGACCCCGTCATTTCGTCTCGACGGCAAACGTGCTTTTGTACCGGGTGGGTCGCGCGGAATAGGTTTGGCATGCGCCGTCGCTTTGGCGGAGGCGGGCGCACATGTCGTGATCGCGGCACGTGACAAGGAGACCGTCGACGCCTCTGTGGCTGAGATGCGGCAGGCCGGGTTTTCGGTCGACGGGGTCGCACTTGATGTGACAGATTTGGCGGCGGTCAAAGCGGTGTTCGCTGAAGAGGGGCCTTTCGACATTCTGTGCAATTCGGCGGGCCTCGCCCGGCACTCCAAAACAGTCGACACCGATCCGGCTGATTATGACGCGGTCATGGCAATCAATGTGAAGGCGGCCTATTTCCTTGCGCAGCAAGCGGCAATTGGCATGAAAGGTATCGGGGGATCGATCATTCAGATCTCCAGTCAGATGGGCCATGTTGGCGGGCAAGAGCGGGCCGTTTACTGCGGCACCAAACATGCGATCGAAGGGATCAACAAAGCGATGGCGATTGAATTTGGGCCCGATGATATTCGCGTCAATTCGATCTGCCCGACGTTCATTTTGACACCACTGACCGAGGCGACATTCGCAGATCCGGCGAAACGCGCTTGGATTGACGAGAAGATTAAGCTGCCCCGCGTGGGCCAAGTGGCCGACATAATGGGAGCGGTGGTCTATCTGGCGTCCGACGCGTCCAGCCTTGTGACAGGCACCTCGATCCTTGTTGATGGGGGCTGGACCGCCGGTTAGGGCTTTTCGCGCTCCCTTTTTCGTGTTGATACTTCCGGAAAACGAGGGAGAGCATCATGAGCATCAAAACCACCCATGTCGGTAGTCTACCGCGCACGCAAGAGGTCGTGGATATGATCTTCGCGCGTGAAAACGGGCAGGACTATGACCAATCCGCTTTCGATGCGGTGATGACATCGGCCTGCGACGCGACTGTTCAAAAGCAGACGGATGTCGGTATCGGCGTGGTCAGCGATGGCGAGACGTCTAAGATCAGCTATGCGACTTACGTCAAGGATCGATACACGGGGTTTTCGGGCGACAGCCCACGCAACGCACCGGGAGACTTAAAGCTGTTTCCCTCTTTCCTCAAAAGGCTCGCCGATGATGGCGGAACGCCGCAATATGCGCGGCCGATGTGCACGGGGGAGGTGAAATCCAAAGGTCAGGAAGAGCTTTTGGCCGATATCAAAAACCTCAAGGCCGGCATGGCCACGCATGGCGCGAACGAAGGGTTTATGAACGCCGCGTCGCCTGGCGTAATCTCGTTGTTTTTGCAAAATGATTTCTACGCTTCTCGCGACGAATATCTGGCGGCCTTGGCCGATGCCATGGCAGAGGAATACCGCACAATCGTCGATAGTGGTCTGTACTTGCAGCTCGATTGCCCTGACCTGGCTCTGTCACGCCATATGCTCTTTGGTGATCTTAGCGATGACGAATTTCTGAAGATCGCGGCGACCCATGTGGAGGCGTTAAACCATGCGCTCAGCGGGATCGATTCTGCCCGGGTCCGTGTCCATATCTGTTGGGGCAATTATGAAGGCCCGCATGTCTGCGATATCGATATGGAAAAAGTGTTCCCGACATTGATGAGCGTCAACGCAGCGCAGCTTTTGTTTGAAACATCTAATCCGCGCCACGCCCATGAATGGACTGTGTTCCGCGACCATGCATCCGAGATACCCGACGATAAAATTCTGGTGCCTGGCGTGGTAGACTCAACCACAAACTTTGTGGAACACCCCGAAGTGGTCGCGCAACGGCTTGAACGATTCCTGCCTTTTATGGGCGCTGAACGCGTCATTGCGTCATCAGATTGTGGTTTTGGAACATTTGCTGGATTTGGAGCCGTTGACCCTGAGATCGCCTACGCCAAACTTGGATCGCTCGTAGAGGGAGCCCAAATCGCGAGCAATCGGCTGTGAGTGATCCACTTGTGCTGCGGCCTTTGGTGCGAGAACCTCTTGTCCTACTGCCAGGAATGATGTGCGATGCGCGGCTTTTCGGCCCGCAGATCAAGGCGCTCGGCAAAGACCGCGCCATTCATCTGCCGCCGGTTGGTGCACATGACACCATCGAAGCCGTTGCGCGCGATGTGTTGCGCGATGCGCCTGAAAGGTTCGCGCTTGCGGGCCTGTCGCTTGGCGGGATCATCGCGATGGAGGTAGTGCGCCTAGCACCGGAACGGGTGAGCCGTTTGGCATTGATGGATACCAACCCGCTCGCTGAGACGCCGAAGGTTGCGGCGAACCGCGATCCGCAAATCGCACGCGTTATGGCCGGTTTGCTTCCTGAGGTCATGCGTGAAGAGATGAAGCCAGCCTATTTGGCAGATACGCCGCAGCGCAACGCAATCCTGGATTTGGTGCTGGAAATGGCGCTTGATCAAGGCGAAGGCGTGTTTCTGCGTCAATCCCGCGCGCTACAAAAGCGTTTCGATCAACAGGCAACGTTGCGCAAACTGCATGTCCCAACGCTCATCTTATGCGGCGTCGATGACGCGCTTTGCCCTGTGCGCCGGCATGAGTTTATGGCGGAACTCATTCAACCGGCCGAGCTCGTTATCATTGACGGAGCAGGGCATTTGCCGACGCTTGAGCAGCCTGAGAAAGTGACGGGCGCAATGACGCGCTGGCTGGACCGACTTTAGCTACCGTGCGCCGCTTGCTTTAAGTGGCGTGACGTTCTTTGCAGCTCTACTGGTTTTGCGCGCCTTAGGCTTGGACCGGCTGTTGGCGTCAACAAAATCCAAAACAAGTGGGCGGATGTTTTTGCGCCAGCTTTTCCCGGCAAAAATCCCATAGTGACCCGCGCCATCTTCAAGATGGCTGGCTTTTTTCGAATCCGGCAGCCCGGTCAACATTTCGAGCGCGGCTACGCATTGGCCGGGCGCGGAAATGTCGTCATTCGAACCTTCGACCGTTTTGACAGCGACATCAGTGATTTTGCCGATATCAATCATTTTGCCATCTACGATAAAACGATTCTGCGCAATTTCGCGTTTCTTAAACACACGCTCCACGGTTGAGAGGTAGAATTCCGCCGTCATGTCCATCACGGCCAGATACTCGTCGTAAAACTTGTTGTGACGGTCGTGATCGCTGGATTCGCCCTTTGCGGTCCGTAAAATTTGTTCAAAAAACGCTTTGCTATGTGTCTCAGCGTTCATGGACATAAAGGATTGCAGCTGCAGCAGGCCGGGATACACCATGCGGCCGACCCCGCTATACTTGAAGCCAACGCGTTGCAAAGCAAACTGCTCCAACTGGCCCATGGTGACACGGCGACCGAAATCTGTGACATCCGTCGCGGCTGCGTCTGGGTCAATTGGACCGCCAATCAGTGTTAGTGTTGCGGGCTGCGCCTTTGGGTCAACTTCGGCGAGGTAGGCAGTTGCCGCCAAAGCAAGTGGCGCGGGTTGGCACACCGCAATTACGTGCGTGTCTGGGCCCATTTCCTGAATAAAATCAGCCAAGTACAGAGTATAGTCTTCAATATCAAACTTGCCTTCAGAGACCGGGATGTCGCGCGCATTGTGCCAATCGGTGATATAGACCTCGGCATCGGGCAAAAGTGATGCAACTGTCGAGCGCAATAGTGTGGCGTAGTGACCCGACATTGGGGCAACGAGCAAAACTTTTCGCGGTTTTTCAGGCCGATCTGTGACCTTAAACCGGATCAAATCGCCAAATGCACGGGCCTGTACGGTCTCAATTTCGACCAGGTGGTCGCGTCCGTCTTCACCGACAACCGACGGAATGTTCCAGTCCGGCTTCGCGACCATACGGGCGAATGCGCGCTCTGTGACCTGACCCCAAGCATCGAGCATGCGGTACATCGGATTGGGTGCCATGGCGACAGCAGGGTGCGCGCCGAAGGCCTGCGCCGTGGCGCCAAGCCATTGATTTGTAAGCCGCATCGACTCCATTAGGTCGTAAGTCGCCATATACTTCACATCGGCCTCCTTTCGCAGCTATCATAGCCGCAATGCCAAATCTGCATCTTTTCAAAATAGCGTCAGATCGCTACGACCCGGTTAAGGCGATTATGCAGGTGCAGCATTCACTCTAGAGCGGAAGAATTTCGATGACAACTGAAACCACTCAATCAGATGAGATACTTTCCGAAGAGCGTCTTGAGCGCCTCAAGAGCAATATGGCCCTTATGGACGAGCTCACGAAGCGTTTGACGGCGGCTATGGGGCGTCGGCAAGGGGCCGATCAGGGGCTCCAAGGGCCGGGGCAAGAGCTTTATGTCAAAGCCGCCGCTGCATACATGGCGGAGATGATGGCGAATCCCGCTAAGATTATCGAACAGCAAGTCGGCTATTGGGGCAAATCCCTCAAACACTACGTTGATGCGCAGCAGCAGCTGGCGCATGGCAAACTGGTTCCGCCAGAAGACACCGGGCCGTCTGACCGGCGTTTCAACAACCCGCTCTGGGACACGCATCCGTACTTTAATTTTATAAAGCAGCAGTACCTCTACTCCAGCGCGGCTATCACAGATGCCATGGGGGATTTGGATGGGCTAGAAGGCAGAGACAAAGCGCGGGTGTCATTTTTTGCCCAACAAATAACCGATATGCTTGCGCCGACCAATTTTCTCGCAACCAACCCGGATGCGTTGGAAAAAGCGATCGAGACAGATGGCGAGTCGTTGGTGCGGGGGCTGCAAAACCTTGTCGCTGATATTGAACGCAACGAAGGCGACCTGCTGGTCAGCCTCGCCGACGAAGAAGCCTTTGAGGTAGGCGGCAATATCGCGACCACCGATGGCGCTGTGGTGTTTCGCAACCGTATGTTTGAGTTGATCCAGTATACGCCGACGACCGAAAAGGTGCACGCGATCCCACTGGTCATATTCCCGCCCTGGATCAACAAATTCTACATCATGGACCTCAAAGAGAAGAACTCTTTGATCAAATGGATCGTGGATCAGGGGTACACGCTATTTATTGTCTCTTGGGTCAACCCGGATGAAACCTATGCGGATGTCGGGGTGGACGACTATGTGGCAGACGGCTTCATTGCCGCGGTGAATGAAGTCAAGAAGATCACCAAACAAAGCCAGGTCAACGCCGTTGGCTATTGCATTGCCGGGACGACACTATCGATGGTTTTGTCTCTGATGGCCAAGCGCGGTGACGCGTCGATTAAATCGGCGACCTTGTTTACGACGCTGACCGATTTTGCCGATGCAGGCGAAATGGCGGTGTTCCTTGATGATGACTTTGTCGATGGCATTGAGCGGCAGGTCGAGGAGACCGGCTATTTGCGTTCCTATTTCATGTCGCGCACCTTTTCTTACTTGCGCTCGAACGATCTCATTTATCAGCCAGCCATTCGGAACTACATGCTGGGCGAGGCGCCGCCGGCATTTGATCTGCTGTTTTGGAACAGCGATAGCACCAATCTGGCCGGGCGCTTTGTCGTCGAATACCTGCGGGGCCTGTGTCAGCAAAACGGTTTCGCGACCGGTGAGATGGAAATTTTGGGCGAAAAGGTCAGCCTTGACACGGTGCAGCATCCGGTGTGCGCCATCGCCTGCGAGACCGATCACATCGCCGCATGGAAGGGCAGCTATAATGGCGTTGCGCAATTTGGCTCAAAAGACAAAACCTTCATCGTCTCGGAATCTGGCCATATTGCTGGGATCATCAATCCGCCCTCAAAGAAGAAATATGGCCACTACACAAATCCGGATATGAGTGGCGATCCAGAAACCTGGATGGAGGCTGCGACCTTTCATGAAGGCTCTTGGTGGCCAAGGTGGGATTCATGGCTCAAATCGTTCTCAGGCGCGCAGGTAAAGGCGCGCAAACCCGGAATTAAATCGCACCCTATTTTAGAAAAAGCACCCGGCAGCTACGTGTTGCCGAAGGTAAGTGCCTCCTAAATAACGATAAATCCGGCTCGTATTTTTTTTGCTGCAGTGCAGAAAAAATACTTGTAATGCTGCAGTGCGGCGACTATCTATTCCCTAGACGACAACACACACACGGGGCCGCGGATCGGCTCCACTTAGGAGACGCTACAATGGCTAAACAAGCTGATTTCACCAAAGCCTTCGCTGACATGACCGCCGCATTCCCAATCGACACGGCCGTCTTCAACGATGCTTTCAAAACAACTGCTGCTTTCAACGAAAAAATGTCGAAAGTCGCTCTAGATGCCGCGGCTACTTCCGCTGAGCTGTCCTCCAAATTCACCAAAGAGACACTGGCGAAAATGTCGACTGTCACCAAAGCTCAGAAAGAGCCAGCTGACTACACAAAAGTCGTCACAGATTTCGCTTCTTCCCAAGCTGAATCCGCTGCTGAGCACATGGCTGCTTTCGCTGAAGTCGCGAAAAAAGCGCAAATGGAAACTGTTGAGCTGCTGATGGCGGCTGGCAAAGACGCCTCCGAAGAGGCAACTGCCGCTGTTAAAAAAGCGACTGACGACCTGACTGCTCAAGCAAAGAAAGCTGCAAAAGCAGCCTAAGCTGAAGGGTAACGAGTGTTGCGGTCCTAATCCTCCCAGACGGGCCGTGATTGATAAGAAAGGCGCGCCAATTTCGGCGCGCCTTTTTATATTGCGCGCATAGCGATGCAGCTCTTTCTTTTCTTTCGCGGCTGCGCTAGCGTTTGCTGCACTGCAAAATTGGGAGAGGTTGCATGGCACAAACAGACAGCACACCGTTGCTTATCAAACGCTATGCAAGTCGCAGGCTCTATAACACGGAGACAAGTGACTACGTCACGCTGGACGATATCTCCGGCTTCATCCGCGATGGGCGCGACGTGCAGATTGTCGATCTCAAAAGCGGTGATGATCTGACGCGTCAGTACCTTCTTCAGATTATCGCCGAGCGTGAAAGCCGCGGCGACAACGTGTTGCCAACCAACGTGTTGACGGACCTGGTGCGCAGCTACACCGAGGGCGCCCAAACCATGGTCCCTGACTTTCTCGCAGCGAGCTTCGACATGCTCCGTGACGGGCAAAGCAAGATGATGGAAAGCATGTCCAGCCCCATGGGCGGCATGCCGGGTTTTGATCAGATCAAGCAGCAGCAAGAAGCCTTCATGAAGACAATGATGGGCGGTTGGGCCGCTGGCTCTGTTCCGCAGCAAGATATGGACGATGATGATAAGGACGGCGGCGAAAGCGAGCTGGATCAGATCAAAAAACAGCTCGCAGATATGCAAGCCGCACTATCCAAAATGGGGAAGTAGTGTTTCGTAAACGCTGTGTTTCCATCCATCTTGTCGATTTTTAAATGGATTTGCGCCAAGCTTTTGGCATGTCACAAGTTTCAGTTCGCGAGTACCCGGTTTACGCGACATCAGAAAAAGTTGCGGATGCCCTTGTTCATTTGATTGGGATCGTTGCGACAATTGTCGCGGTCTCAGTCTTTCTTCAATCCCATTTTGACCAGCTTGAGGGCGCTGTGCGCGCAAGCCTATGGCTCTATTGGTTCGGGCTCATGACAATGTTGGTGGCCAGCTTCTGCTATCACATGACACCGTGGGAGGCGCTGCGCGCGCATCTTCGCCGCGCCGATTACGCCGCGATCTACCTAAAAATCGCCGCCACCTACACACCTTTTGTGGTGATGATCGGGTCCACGTTTAGCTATGTCGTGTTGGTGACGGTCTGGGCGTTGGCGGTCTATGGGGCCGGGCGCAGACTGTTTATGTGGCGCAAGCCAGGCCGGATGGGCTTGTATCTATACCTCGGTCTGGGCTGGATCAGCGTCGCGTTGATCTACGCGATCTTCCAGATTTCAGCCGCAGCTGGCTGGTGCGCGATTGCGGGCGGCGCGCTTTACACCATCGGTACGGTGTTTTTCTGTTGGGACAGCCTGAAATACGCCAATGCGGTCTGGCACGGTTTTGTGGTCGTCGCATCCGCTTTCTTCTTTGCGGCGGTTTGGTTGTGTAGCCTGGCTTAAGCCACCTTAGCAAAGACCTGATTTAACGCGAGTTCCAGCTTCTCAAACATTTCATCCATCTGTGGTTCCGTCATCACAAAAGCGGGGCAGAGGACGACTGCCTGCCCCAACGGGCGGCAGATCAGGCCGTGATCCGTACAGGTATTTGCGATGCGTTCCGAAACGCTTAAGTCGCTTTCAAAAGGCGTCTTCGTGTCCTTGTCGCGAACGGCTTCGAGCGCGCCCATCAAGCCTTTGCCGCGTGCTTCGCCGATATTTGGATGCTCCAAAAGCCGTTGCAAACCAGCGTCGAACCGAGGGGTCAGCGCGCGCACATTTTCCATCAAACCTTCGTTCAAAATCACGTCTATGGCCTTCAGTGCGATCGCGCAGCCGACGGGATGACCCGAGGCGGTGAAGCCGTGCGGGAACTCCTCAATCGCGTTGGATGCCGTTTGCAACTTATCTGTCAGCTCGCGCCCCAAGATTACCGCTCCCATCGGAAAATAACCGGCAGTGAGGTTCTTGGAGCTGATGATTGCATCTGGCACAAACTCATAGGCAGTGCTGCCCCAAACCTCGCCACAGCGCCCGAAACCGCAGATCACCTCGTCCGCGATCAAAGGAATTTTGTGTTTCTTCAAGATCGGCTGGATCGCCTGAAAGTAGCCCTTTGAGGGTGGGATGACGCCGCCCGCGCCCATCACCGGTTCCGCAAAGAACCCGGCAATCGTATCTGCGCCTTCATGTGCGATCACATCTTCAAGCTCCTGCGCCATCCGCGCGGTGAAGTCCGTTTCGCTTTCGCCGTCACGGCCCTCCCGCCAAAAATGTGGGCAAGTCAGGTGAATGAAGCCATCGAGCGGCAGACCGAAAACCGAGTTGTAAGGCTTTCCCGTCATCGACGCGGCAACCGCGGTAACCCCGTGGTAGCCATTCTTGCGCGTCAAGATTTTGCGACGTTCAGGCTTTCCTTCGGAGCCTGCGAGAAACCATAGCATCTTGACCATCGTGTCATTCGCCTCGGAGCCAGAATTGGTGTAAAACACTTTGCCACGCTCAAATGGCGACACCTCAACCAGCTTCTCTGACAGCATGACCGTCTGGTCCGACATCCGGCCGAAAAACGCATGATATCCGGGGAAGCGGTCATACTGCGCCTTGGCCGCCTCAGCGAGGCCGGGATGGTCAAAGCCCGCGACCATGTTCCAAAGGCCTGAATTGGCGTCGAGATATTTGCGCCCATGCACGTCGAACACGTAAGGCCCGGTGCCGTGCGTCAAAACAACCGCACCACGCTCCTCAATCGACGGAAGGTCGGTGAAGCCATAGAATGAATGGGCATCGGCCCGAGCTTCCCATGAATTGGGGGTATCGTCGCGCATTTGGGGTCTCCCTGAAGGTCGGAAATTACGCTAAAGGGTGCAACGCGACGGGGCAATCCGTCTTGAATAAAAGGTGGAACATATGGTCGACACTCCCGGCAAAATTACGCTCTGGCAGGTCGAAATTTTCGTGGCTGCGGCCGAGGAAGCCTCAATCTCAGCCGCGGCGCGGCGTTTGGGGGCGTCCAATTCAGCCGTCTCACAGCAATTGTCCAATCTGGAAACGGCGCTCGGCGCGCGGCTGTTGGAGCGGACCGAGCGCCCTATGCCGATGACGGCTGCGGGGGAGATGTTTCTAAGACGCGCTCAGACGATTTTGAACGAGGCGGCACAAGCGGCTGCCGAGCTTACTGTCGCCGATATGTCCAGCCGCGTGCGTCTACGTCTTGGCATGATCGAAGATTTCGATGCTGATGTAACGCCCGCGCTTTTGATGCAGCTTTCGGAAACGATGCCGAAAGCGCAGTTCCTTTTAGAGACAGGTGCCAGCCACAGGCTGCTGGACAAATTGGAAACCCGCGGGCTGGATGTTGCGGTGACAGCGGAACCCGCCGACCTCGCTGCAACATTTGAGACGCATCCGTTGCTCCTTGATCCCTATGTCGTCGTTGCCCCAAAACGGCTGATCCGAAACCCAGATAAAATGATGGATGTCTTACGGGCCAATCCGCTGATCCAGTACACGTCTCGCCATGTTATGGGGCGTCAAATCGCGGCGCATTTGACGCGGCACAATCTGGTTTTGTCACACCGGTTTGAGCTCGATAGCTACCATTCGATCATGGCTATGGTGGCACGCGGGGAGGGGTGGACCATTCTGACCCCGCTGGGTGTCATGCGTGCGAAGCGGTTCATGGACCGGGTTGATGCGTTTCCTTTGCCTTTTGCGCCACTCTCCCGGCAGATCTCGCTCATTGCACGGAGAGATGACGCCCATAACATGGCTGCCAGCGTTGCCAATCGCCTACGACCTTTAATCTCGGAAGAGATACTGGAGTTTTGCCATGGCCGGATGCCATGGCTTGAAGATCAAATGCGCGTGCTTGGCTAGGGCTTTACAGACTGCGCGGCGCGGATGAGAGCATCCGCCACAAAGTCCAGATCAGGTTTGCTCAAACGAACGGGCAACCTGACATCGCAGGCTTTTGCGAGCATCGAGCGCGTTTTCGGCAGCTCTGGCAACGTCCCGTCAATAAACTGCCAATTCCAAAAGGCCCGCGCGTTATCCGTGCTCAGCCCAAATATTTGCACGCCGACCGCAAGAGCTTTCGCGGCCTTAGAAAAGGCGCGAGCCTCATCCTGAGAAAAATCGATTAGGTTGAATTGAATGGAGTCCGGCGCGCGCGTTTCGGCTTGTAGTGGAGCCGGCACATCAAAAAAACCGCTCGCTTGAAGCTTTGCAGCGACGTAGTTGTGGTTCTTCAAGCCGTCACGGACCCGGCGCGGCAGTTCCGCCAGTTGAGGGCGGATCACCGTTGCGCTCAGATTTTGCATGCGCAGATTGTAGAGCGGTAGCTTATTTTGCCATATCGCGCCGGCCTCAGCGATATCGCCGTGCTTTTTCCAATTATGCTCATAAGCGCCCGACATGATCACAGCACGCGCAACAAGTGTCGCGTCATCGGTGATCATGATACCGCCTTCGCCCGCATTGATCATTTTGTATGACTGAAAGGAAAAGCTACCAACATGACCAAGCGTGCCGATTTTGCGTCCGTTCCAAAGCGTTCCGAGCGAGTGGGCCGCGTCTTCAATGACCGGAAGCCCATAGGCCTCGGCCAATTTCAAAATGGCGTCCATGTCTGATGTGTGACCGCGCATGTGGCTGATCAATACGGCATCGGCATCAACAATTTTTTGTTCAAAATCAGCAAGGTCAATCCGGTAGTTCATCCCGACCTCTACCAGTACGGGACGCATTTCGGCATGGATCACGGCTGATGGGACGGCGGCGAAGGTGAAGGCGGGGATGAGAACTTTTGCCCCTTTTGGCAGGTCGAGTGCTTTCAACGACAAAAACAGCGCCGCAGAACAAGATGATACGGCAAGCGCATATTTTGCCCCCATCATATCTGCGAACTCTTCTTCCAAAAGAGCGACGGGCGCGTTTTCGGGGGCCGTGTACCTGAACAAATCACCCGATTGCAGCAATGCTTCAATCGCGGCCTTGGCTGAGGCGGGAATGGGTTCCGCTTCGTGGAGGTCTGGGGCTTCAGTCGGAAAGTCACGCATGATATATTCCTAATTTCGAAAACCTAGTTTCGGAAATTCGGTAACACTGTTTTGCTTGTCGGTAAAGTCCTTCTAGAGGCCCAGCCGATCGCGCATCGCGTACCAGCTCATGGCCAACGCCAAAAGTGGGGTACGGAAAGCACCGCCGCCGGGAAAGGCGGGCGTCGGCAGGCTTGCCAGCAAATCGAAGCCTTCACCGTCCGCCTGCACTGCTTCCGCCATCAATTTCCCGGCGAGGCCCGCCAACGCGACCCCGGTCCCAGAATACCCGCTCGCAACAAGTATCTCTGGGGTTGAGCGCGCCAAATAGGGCAGGCGCGACATCGTGATCGCGAGCGTGCCGCCCCAAGCGTAGTCGATCTTAGTGTTCTTCAACTGCGGAAAAACCGCCAGCATAGGCTTGCGAATTTTGGCTGCGATATCGCGCGGGAACCTGTATCCGTAGCTTTCGCCGCCGCCAAAAAGCAGCCGTCCGTCCTCGGATTTTCGGTAATAATTCACAACGAACCGGTCGTCATATGCACAATGGTCCTCGCTCAAAATAGTGGAGGCGAGGGCCCCAAGCGGTTCTGTTGCAACGATAAAATTATTGATCGGCATCACCCGCGCGCGCGTTCCACGGTCGAGACCGGTTCCATAGCCATTCGTCGCGACGATGACATGGTTGGCGCTGACCTGCCCTTGATCAGTTTTCACGACAACTGG
The DNA here is from genome assembly GCA_039030615.1 of Pseudomonadota bacterium. Taxonomy (GTDB): domain Bacteria; phylum Pseudomonadota; class Alphaproteobacteria; order Rhodobacterales; family Rhodobacteraceae; genus Litoreibacter. The sequence goes on from JBCCDV010000001.1 coordinate 143,218, forward strand.
TTTGCCGGGCGTGATTTGATGCACCCGAGAAAGCTCATGCACTTTGACACCGGCCGCAAGGCACGCACGTGCGAGGCCAAGCGCATAGCGCAAAGGGTGCAGGTGTCCGCCACTCAAGTTGAGCGTACCGCCTGCATAAAGATCGGTCCCTAAAAGCGCGGCGATTTCGTCGCGATCCAAACGGCGCGTCTTTGTATCCCCGAACTCACGCTCAGTGGCCTCAAGGCGTCGATGGGTAAGGCGCGCGTCGGCATCAAAACGGTCTGCATGGATGACGCCGGTCTTGTATCCCGCATCTGGCGCGTGTTGCGTTGCCAAGTCGCGGGTGAGGGCGGCGGCGTCTTGCGCCATCGAAAAGAGCCGCTTTGCGTCCGGCAATCCAATTGATTTTGCAAGGTCTTGTGGGTCGAGGTTGAAAGTTGTGCCCACTTGGCCACCGTTGCGTCCTGACGCCCCGAAGCCAACGCGCTGCGCGTCGAGTAGGACCACATCTAGACCGTATTGGGCCGCGTGAAGCGCAGCTGAAAGACCCGTATAGCCGCCGCCAACGATACAGAGGTCAGCCTTTGTCTGTCCGCGCAGGGGTGGGAGCGGTGCCAAAGGCTCGGCGCTCGCGTGATAATAGCTGTTTGGATAGGCTCCACGCCGGTCATTGGCGTCGAGCAGATTCATACGTTGAGCAGCAGATGCTCGCGCTCCCACGGGGAGATCACCTGCAAAAACTCATCGTATTCAGCGGCCTTCACGATCGCATAGACGCGAATAAACTCAGGGTGAAGCAGCGGCTCCAGCGCCTTGTTGTCCGAAAACAAATTCAGAGCACTAAACAACCCGCGTGGGATTGCCTCATCGCCGTCATAGGCGTCACCTTTGAACATCTTGCGCGGCTTAGTAGCCCCTTTGAGGCCGAGGTAACCGCAGGCCAAGCTGGCAGCGATTGCGAGATAGGGGTTGCAGTCCATCCCTGCCAAACGGTTTTCGACCCGTCGCGCTGAGGGTTCGGAAACAGGGATACGGATACCGGTGGTGCGGTTGTCGCGGCCCCATTCCAGATTGATCGGTGCGGCCTGATCTTTCACATAGCGCCGATAGCTGTTCACATAGGGTGCCATCAGGGCAATGACGGAAGGCAGATGTTGTTGTAGCCCGCCGATAAAATGCGCAAATTCCGGCGTCTCCGCGCCGCGCGGTCCGGAAAAGATATTCTTTCCAGTGACGGCATCGACTATTGAGTGATGGATGTGCATGGCCGACCCGGGCTCGCCTTCGATGGGCTTTGCCATGAACGTGGCGAAGCAATCATGGCGCAGGGCCGCTTCTCGGATCAAACGTTTGAAGTAGAAGATCTCATCAGCAAGCTTAACCGGATCGCCGTGACGTAGGTTGATTTCCAACTGCCCGGCGCCGCCTTCCTGGGTAATGCCGTCAATCTCAAAGCCTTGGCTTTCGGCGAAGTCGTAAATATCGTCAATGACCGGACCGAACTCATCCACCGCAGACATGGAATACGCTTGGCGCGCAGCGGCAGGTCTGCCAGAGCGGCCCATCATCGGCTCAATGGCCTCTGCCGGGTTTATATTGCGCGCGACCAGAAAGAATTCCATTTCTGGGGCGACAACCGGTTGCCAGCCTTCCTTTTCGTAAAGCGCGCAAACCTGCTTCAATACGTTGCGCGGCGAGTAGGGAACCGGGCGTCCGTCCTGAAAGTATGCGTCATGGATTACTTGCAACGTCCAGTCACCCGTCCACGGTGCCGCCGTCGCCGTCTCCATATCGGGTTTGAGCACCATATCGGGTTCGGTAAACCCGTCTTCGCCAGCGGCTTCCCCCCAGCCGCCGGTGATGGTCTGAAAGTAGATTGAATTGGGGAGAAAAAACTTGGTCTGGCGCGCAAATTTGGAAGCGGGCACAGCCTTTCCGCGCGCGATCCCGGGCAGGTCGGAAATGATGCATTCAACCTCATCCAGTCTTTTGCCATCAAGATAGGTTTTTGCAGGCGCAGGCAGCGCGTCTATCCATTGCTCAGGCATGCTGCGGCACCCGTTCTTGAAGGAAAAACTCTGCGATCCGTTTCGCCATCTTTGCATTGTCATCGTCTGCGCTGAGATGCGCTGCCGCGTGATCCATTGCGTCCTCTCCGTAGTCGAGCGTGCCGCGGCGTAGCGAGACATATTGGCCAATGATCTCGCCACCAAATTCCGGGTGAGCCTGGATCGTTAATGCGCGTTTATCGTAGAGCAATGCTGCATGTTGGCAAAACGCGCTGCTGGCAATCGTTCGTGCGCCGTCCGGTATGCGCAGGACCTGGTCTTGATGCCAGGCGTTTAGCTTAATCTCGCCCAAACCCTCAAACTCATAGGCGTTCAGACCGAGGGACCAGCCGCCATCAAATTTCTCGACATGTCCGCCAAGCGCCGTTGCGATAATTTGGTGACCAAAACATATCCCAACCATCGGGACCGCTTCTTCGAAGGCATCGCGGATGAAAGCTTCTAGCTTCGGGATAAAGGGATGGTCCTCATAGGCCCCATGTTTGGACCCGGTCAAAAGCCATCCGTCGCAGCTATCGGGGCTTTCGGGGAAATGCATGTCTTCGACGTTATAGCTTTCAAAAGTGAACCCATGACCGTCGAGCAATTGTGCAAACATATCGGGGAAGTCGCCATGACGTGCGGCGACCTTCGGCATGGTGCGGCCGCATTCGAGAATGCCGATTTTCATGGGGTCCTCATTGTTGGTGTAACTCTGACTCTAGACAGAGCATGCGGCTTTGAAAAGCCGTGTCACACAGTATCCAGATAGAGCGCGATACGGTCGGCGTCAGACAAACGCGCGTCAATTGCGATCTCCTGCCGCTTGGTCATGACAAGGTTTTCAATCAGAACTTGCGGCAAGATGCGCGCAATGAGCGGGTCCGTTTCAAACCGGTCGATCGCGTCACCCCAGAGGGTCGGAAGTTGCGGCAAGCCTGCCTCATAGGCCGACCCGGTGATGGGGGCTGGAGCTTGCATGTGGTCTTCCATGCCAAGAAAGGCTGCGCCCAGCACGACGCTCAGCATAAGGTAGGGGTTGATATCGCCGCCGGCGACGCGATGCTCGATACGGCGCGCAGCTGATGCTCCGGCCGGTACCCGGATCGCGGCGGTCCGGTTCTCATACCCCCAACCAATGCCTGTCGGCGCGTGGGAGCCCGCCTCGAAGCGCGCGTAGCTGTTGGCATGCGGGGCAAAGATCAAAGTCGATCCGGGGATCGCCGCAAGACAGCCGGCGATTGCGTGCCTCAACTGGTCATTTCCCTCAGAGCTGCCGTCATCGAAAATATTGCGGCCTTGCGCATCAATGACGGAGAAATGCGTGTGCATGCCAGTACCGCTATGCTCAGCGTAGGGTTTCGCCATGAACGTGGCGGCAAACCCATGTTTGCGCGCTAGACCCTTTGTCAGTTGTTTAAAGAGCCAAGCGTCGTCGGCGGCTTTCATCGCGTCCGCGACATGGGTGAGGTTGACCTCATACTGGCCCACACCCCCTTCGGAGATCGTGGCCTCCGCCGGTATGTCCATGGCATCGCACGCGTCATAAAGTTCCGAAAAGAAGTCATCAAACGCATCGAGGGCGCGCATAGAAAGTATTTCTCCACCGTGCCGACGCTTTCCCGATCGCGGCGAGTGAGGCGGGCGCAGCGTGTCGCCGCTGTCATCAACAAGAAAAAACTCCAATTCGGTCGCCACGACGGGGGTCCAGTCGCGCGCTTTATAACGATCTGCTACGGCCCGAAGTGCGTGCCGCGGATCACCCTCGAACGGTCGTCCATCCTCGAGATACATCGACATGGGCAGAAGGGCTGCGGGGCTTTCCGTCCATGGCACGGGAACAAAACCGCGCTCGGTCGCGCGTAGCTCTCCATCGGCATCTCCGCTTGCAAAAACCAGCGGGCTGTCTTTGATGTCGTCGCCGCATATATCCAGGTTCAGAACGGATAGGGGCATCCGCATGCCGCTATCACAAAGCTTTTGCCCCATGCGCGCGGGAAAGCGTTTGCCACGCGGCTGCCCGTTTAGATCGGCGATGATAGGACGCAGGCTCTTGATCTCGGGGTGTTGCTTTAGCCAGTCGTCCATCGGTTCTTTCTCATGCAATCTGTCGTGCAGCTTGATCCTGTCGTTGCGCCAGCGTCAAGGGAGGCTTGGCGAAGGGACGGCAAGATAGGCCGCGCCCGCGATCTGTGTCAGGCCATTGAGGCAAAGCAGATCTTGATCGGGTGCGGGCATCGCTGCAATGGCACAGCTCATCGCGTCGAACAGTGGATCAATCAAATCTTGCCGCGCGGTGATAAAAGGCAGGGCCGGGGTCGGTGGCGTGCGGTCAATGATTTTGAGCTGGTTTGCCCACCGATCAAACCGCTTGATCAAGGACCACGTGATAGCATCGATGGCCGCAATTTCTGCGCCGCCCGCAGCCACCAGCTGGGCGGAGGCTTGGTGGCCACCCGTAAGCGTGACGCTTTCAAAACGAAATCCATACTCTCGTGCCATGTTTTCCGGCGCGGCCCACCCGGATTGAGAGATCGCGTCATTTACGGCCAGTGTCGCCCCATCGAACAACAAGAAGCTGTCACGCGGGTCGTCTTTGTGGGCGACGATCACACTGTGATACTGGCCGTGCGGGTCGCACAAAGTCGATACGGGGCTGCCGACCAGATGGACATGCCCGTGAAGATGCAATCGGTAGGGCATGCCGCAGGTTTGCGAGATCAGCAAAGCCGGGTCGCGCCAGTGATCAAGACTGTGCGCGCCTTCCAGGTAGGTTGCCTCCTCATCGATACCGGCCTCGCGGAGCGCTTTCCTAAGACCAGACCAAAGCCTGTTTATGGCGGCTGAAGTCTCGGGCCGCTCATACATTGGAAAGCTCGCGATCACCGGCTCAGCCGTTCAGGCGTTCGATCACACGTTGGCGGGCGAGGGCGCTGTCGCGATCGTTGATGCCCAGAAGGGGCGCCACGAGGCGGATTAGGCTGTCTTCGTCATCGGAACGGGAGCCGTCAGCGAGCGCGAGCTCCCAAATATCTTCGATGACGCTGTCGCGCTGCTCATGGAGGGTGTGATCCTTGATGGCGCGGGTGAAGCGGACGGTGTCTGGGGCCTCGGATTCGAGCGTCTCCGCTTCGCCGCGCAGGGTGGCGGCATCCGCGTCATGAAGACCGTAGCGGCGGCCGAGGATCAGGTCTATGCGGGCGCTCTCAGACGCTTCATAGCTGCCGTCGGTGCGGGCGAGGCGGACCAGAAGGGCCGCCAATGCGAGCCTGGCGTCGGTCTCGGGGAGTGGTTTTTCATCGTCACCGGTCAGGGCTTTGAGCAGGGCTTCGAACATCAGGCGTCGTATCCTTCGATGATGATAAGATCGCCCGTCGCGACCGGATCGCGGAAGGTTTTGGCGTGCTGGTATTCGGGGCTGAGATAGCACGCTTTGGCGGTCTCGAAATCTTTGAACTCGATCACCACGCTGCGTGCTTTTTGTTGGCCTTCATGGACTTCTTGGTTGCCGCCGCGGACCAGAAATTTGGCGCCGTATTTCTCTAGGACGGCGGCGTTGGCCTGGCGGTATTTTTCATATTCAGTCGGGTCGGAGACCTCGACATGGCCGATCCAATATCCTTTGGGCATGGTGGTCCTTTCAATTCCCCGCATGCGGGGATTCTTGTAACACGCTGATAAGAAGCGATTTTCGAGTTTTGTTAACCCGATAGTAAGCATTGCAAACGCGGTTTTCCAGCGGCGTTAAACCAAACGTGACACGTCCTTGGCGGCGCGCACGAAATCGGCAAAGAGCGGATGGGGCGCGAATGGCTTGGACTTCAGTTCTGGATGGAACTGCACGCCAATAAACCACGGATGGTCCTTGACCTCGACGATCTCTGGCAGCTTGCCATCGGGGCTCATTCCCGAAAAGATCAGGCCCTGGTTCTCAAGCTCTTCGCGGTATTTGATATCGACCTCATAGCGGTGACGGTGGCGCTCCTCAATCGATGTTGTGCCGTAGACCTCGGCCACTTTGGAGCCCTCTTTGAGCACCGCATCATAGGCGCCAAGACGCATAGTGCCGCCCTTGTCGTCATTTTCCTTGCGCTTGACCTTGGCGTTGCCCTGCACCCATTCCTTGAGGTGGTAGACAACCGGTTCAAAGCGCTTCTTGCCCGCTTCATGGTCAAATTCCTCGGAGCCCGCGTTTTTGACGCCAGCCAGATTGCGCGCAGCCTCGATCACGGCCATCTGCATGCCGAGGCATATGCCAAGATAGGGGATATTTCGCTCCCGTGCGAATTGCGCAGCTTTGATCTTGCCCTCGGTCCCGCGCTCACCAAACCCGCCCGGCACCAAAATGGCGTGGAAGCCCTCGAGATGGGGAGCTGCGTCTTCGCGGTCAAAAATTTCCGCATCAACCCATTCGATCTTGACCTTCACCCGGTTGGCCATGCCGCCATGCGTCAGGGCCTCATTGATGGACTTATACGCGTCTTCGAGCTGGGTGTATTTGCCGACAATAGCGATTTTTACCTTGCCTTCGGGGTTGTGGACCCGGTCGGAGACGTCTTCCCACACATCGAGTTTCGGGGCCGGCGCGGGCGAGATGCCGAACGCGTCAAGAACGGCCTGATCGAGCCCTTCTTTGTGATAGGCCAATGGCGCGTCATAGATGGTTTTCAGATCATAGGCCGCGATCACCGAATCCGGGCGCACATTGCAGAAAAGCGCCAGCTTTTCGCGTTCTTTCTTGGGGATGTCATGCTCGGACCGGCAGACCAGAATATCGGGTGCGATGCCGATGGATTGCAATTCTTTGACGGAATGTTGCGTGGGTTTTGTCTTCAACTCGCCCGAGGCCGCCAGATAGGGCAGCAGCGTGAGGTGCATAAAAATGCAATCGCCGCGCGGGCGCCCATGTCCAAACTGGCGGATCGCTTCAAAGAAGGGCAGGCCTTCGATGTCGCCGACTGTGCCGCCAATTTCGCAGAGCTGAAAATCGACGTCATCATCGCCAATGGCAATGAAGTCTTTGATTTCATTGGTCACATGCGGGACGACCTGAATGGTTTTCCCCAAATAATCGCCCCGGCGTTCTTTTTCCAAAACGGTTGAATAGACCCAGCCTGAGGACACGGAATCGGTCATTTGCGCGGCGACACCGGTAAAACGCTCATAGTGGCCCAGGTCGAGATCGGTTTCTGCGCCGTCATCGGTGACAAACACCTCGCCATGCTCAAACGGGGACATCGTGCCCGGATCGACATTGAGATAGGGGTCGAGCTTGCGCAGACGCACCGAATAGCCCCGCGCCTGTAACAACGCCCCAAGGGCCGCGGAGGCAAGCCCTTTGCCCAAGGAAGACACCACGCCACCCGTAATAAAGATATATCTTGCCATGTGACGATCGGCCCCGCGTTCCAAGTGTTTTTGTTGGTTCTTCAGGGCGCGCAGATGCCCTTACTCACGGGATTTAAGACATAGAGGATTCGCGCCCGCATCGCAACAGTCCAGGTCCACATATCGTGTGGACCTGCCTGCAGACCTCTAGAATTGGTGGATTATTCGTTGATCGGAGGAGGCGTGAGCGGCACGTCACCCGTTGTCGGGGGCAACAAAATATCGCCGGGCGCTGTGCCCTCAGTTGTGGGTGGTAACAAGCTGTCGCCATCAAGAACTGAGCCACCAGTGCTGTTTTGTGCGGCCAGCACGGTCAGGGTGATCGAGGTGCATACGAAGGCCACACCAAACACCCAAGTCAGTTTGCCAAGCGCTGAAACTGCGGGACGGCCTGTCATCGCGCCGCCGCCACCGCCGCCAATGCCCAAGCCACCCCCTTCGGAGCGTTGCACCAGCACTATGCCGATCAGGCATAGCGCAATGATCAAGTGGACGGTGAGAACGATGTTTTCCATGAGGCGTGCGGCTCTTCTATCGGTGTTTGCGCGTATGTAATGGCGCGGCGGGCTTGGCGCAACCCGCATCTCGCCTCCAGTCGCGATTGAGGGTTTCCCCGCCCGGACCGCCCCGCTATACGGGCGCGGGTTTTATCCGCGAAAGGGATCACTATGGCCAATGTCGTCGTTGTCGGCGCCCAATGGGGTGACGAGGGGAAAGGCAAGATTGTGGACTGGCTGTCGGAACGCGCCGACATCATCGTGCGGTTCCAAGGCGGCCATAACGCGGGCCACACATTGGTGATTGGCGAGGAAGTCTACAAGCTGCATGCGCTGCCCTCGGGCGTGGTGCGGGGCGGCAAGCTGTCGGTGATCGGCAACGGCGTGGTGCTGGACCCGTGGCATCTGGTCAAGGAGATCGCAACGATTGCCGGACAGGGCGTCGAGATTTCACCCGAAAACCTGATGATTGCCGAGAACACGCCGCTTATTCTGCCGATCCACGGCGAGCTGGATCGCGCGCGGGAGGAGGCGGCCTCCAAAGGCACCAAGATCGGAACCACCGGGCGCGGCATCGGGCCAGCCTATGAAGACAAGGTCGGGCGGCGGTCTGTTCGGGTTGCGGATTTGGCCGATGAGGCGACGCTTGAGGCCCGCGTTGACCGCGCGCTTCAGCACCATGACCCGCTGCGGCGCGGCTTGGGGATCGCGCCTGTGGACCGGGACGCGCTTCTGGCGCAGCTGCGCGAGATCGCAGGGCAGATTTTGCCTTTTGCGGCGCCCGTCTGGAAGGTGATGAATGAGCGCAAGAAGCGCGGCGAGCGGATTTTGTTTGAAGGGGCGCAGGGCGCTTTGTTGGACATTGATTTCGGGACCTACCCGTTTGTGACCTCGTCAAACGTGATTGCGGGGCAGGCGGCGACGGGCGTTGGCGTGGGGCCCGGCTCAATCGATTACGTGCTGGGCATTGTGAAGGCCTACACGACACGGGTCGGCGAAGGGCCGTTCCCAACCGAGCTGGAAGACGCGGACGGGCAGCGGCTGGGCGAGCGGGGCCATGAATTTGGCACCACCACCGGGCGCAAACGGCGCTGTGGCTGGTTTGACGCGGCTTTGGTGCGCCAGACGTGTGCGACTTCGGGTGTTACCGGGATTTCGCTGACCAAACTGGACGTTCTAGACGGCTTTGAGGTTTTGAAGATTTGTGTGGGCTACGATCTGGACGGGACCCGGTTGGATTATTTGCCGACGGCGGCCGACCAACAGGCGCGCTGCGTTCCGATCTACGAAGAGATGCCGGGCTGGTCGGAAAGCACCGAAGGGGCGCGGTCCTGGGCGGATTTGCCGGCCAACGCGATCAAATATGTGCGCCGCGTGGAGGAGTTGATCGAGTGTCCGGTGGCGCTACTTTCCACCTCACCCGAGCGCGACGACACCATCCTGGTGACCGACCCGTTCGCGGATTGATCTAACGGAGGTGGGCATGGCCCTAAGCTACAAAGCGCGCAAACGGCTTTCCTTGCTGGTGTTGATCGTGGGGCTGCCAGTCTACATCGTGACGGCGGTGACGCTGGTTGGGCTGCTGCCGCGCCCGTCTTTTTTGTTGGAGCTGCTGATCTATCTCGGGCTGGGCATCGTCTGGGCGATCCCGTTGAAATTCTTGTTCAAGGGCATTGGCCAGGCGGACCCGGATCAGGAATAATGCCTGGCCCCGGGGTTTAGAGCCCGGTCTTCATCAGGTCCTCGATCTGTGACGCTGAGGTCCCGGCGACAATACGACCAAGTTCTTCGTCGCCACGCAGGACGAGCAAAGTGGAGCGTCTTGGGATGGCGCGTGAGGTGGTGACATCGTCTCGTTTGTATGTGTCCCAATCTACCTTCACGAAAGTCATAGCCGCGTCATACTGGGGCTTGTCTGCGCGAATTTGGTTGATCACGCGCTCCTGACGTTTGCAGGTACTGCACCACGTCGCGGAGAAGTCGACGAAAACCGTCTTGCCCTCCGCGAGGGCCGCTTGGATCATACCAGGCTTATAGTCAACAAACTCAGCGGCAGAGGCCGTGGCAGGCGCAAGTGTTGCGGCGATGATGGCTGCGAGAAAGTGGCGTCTTTGCATGGGGTTTCCTTCCTAGATGGAGACTGAGAGATCTTGCAGCCATATCGGCATGACATTGAGCAGCCAGCCCTCGGCATAGTGGTGAAGCTGAAGAAGCAGGGCCACACCAACGGCAATAAAGGTCACACCCAGAATGGGCTTGGAGCGTTCGGCCAAACTGCGCAGCGCCTGCGCCCGGCTTCTGATCGCTTCGCGCGCGCCAAGGCCGAGCCCAATGATCAACGTCGAAACACCCAGTGCAAAACAGAGCATGATCACCGTGACGTAGCCCAGATTTTGACCTTGAGAGGCCAGCGCGATCGCGCCGCCCAATGTGGGCCCGATGCAAGGTGACCAAACGGTCCCCAACAGTAAACCGCCCAAGAACTGACCACGCATTGAGGTCGCATCAATGGCGTTCATACCGCTATCCGCGCTGGCCGCCATCCCGGCCGTGGCCGTTTCGAACTGGCGCGCAAATTGTGGAATGACAAGGATAAGACCAAACACGATCATCAAGGCGGCGCCGATCTGCGCCAGCACGTCTTGCGTCAGGCCGATTGAGCTGCCAAAGGCCGTCACAAAGACGCCGAAGACGACGAAAGAGGTGCTCATCCCAGCGGCCAGAGCAATCGGCCCGGCCTTGCTGGCATTAAGAGCGCTCACCAACACGATCGGCAAAACCGGCAGGACGCATGGGTTGATCAGGGTCAACAGCCCGGCGAGGTATGCGAATACAAATTCCATAAACGGGATATGTCTTTCGCGTTTTTCGAAATCAAATAAATTACCCTGAACTGCGCTCACATTTGTGTCAGAGTGCTGGGTGCTAATTCAGTAATTTAGCGCAGCGCGACGGACGCTACTGTCGCTTTCAAAAGTTCTCCGTCCCATGCGTGTAAGCGTTAAAAATCCAAATGGGCAAGGTAAAATCATATATCTACAAGGGCTTCGCTTGGCAGCAGCAGTAGGGCTACTCCTCGCAACAGCGCTGAAAAACTTAAGACAAAAAATAAAACTGACATAATCGGGGTGACGTTTTCGGCGTAATAGTGCAATCCAAAGTTCCTGAGAATTCGCGCATTAATGCGCGTCAGAGGCACGTTTTGCGGCGCGGGTTTTTGCCAAATCTTAGAGGCCCAAAAAAAGATACAACACATTGTCAGATGTATGCTGGCTTCTACGTAAATGGGCACGTTCTGACCTCTGTAAGATATTCATGAGACTATGCGCCTTGAGTCAGATGACACAAGGCTGGGATCTATTCTTAGAAAGCAAACAAAACGGGACACGCTTTCGCGCATCCCGCCTTGTGGTTGGTGCTTTGAGTGGAGCGGGGGTTAGCCCGCTGCGCTCTGAGCCTCGGGAGCGAAGCGGGACGTTTCGGACAAGACGAACTTGCCGTTTCCGCTTCTGATGATTTTGTCGTCACGCAGCAACGCGCCGAAGCAACGCAGGCCGTCTTCGCGAGAGGGCACGTCACCCAGCGACAAGGTCGAAATCTTGCGCATCAACATTGGGCGCGTGAATTCTTCCGTTTTCTCGACATAGGCGTAATGCGCTGCCGCGGCTTCAAGAAGGTCTGGAAGCTCCATGGCTTTGTAACGCTTGGCAAAATCGGTGAAGCTTTCGGAGACACCGGTTTGCAGCGCACCTTCGGCCTCTTCCTCGAACTCTTCGTCCAGGGCGAGATTTCCAGCTGTGGCTACGCGACGCGGACGTACATCGGCCTCAGCGGCCACTGCGTCTTCGTCATCAGGTTTTTCGACCCGCTGTTCGCTGACAAGCATCAGGGTTTTTGGGCGGGCTTCGCCTTCGACGCCTTCGACTGCGCGGCTGCGCACAGGGCGCACAACGCGGGCAAGGTCGTCGCGGTATTGGTCAAGCTCGCGCTCTTCCTCGGCGACGGCGGCCCGCACGATGCTGTCGTCGGCCTTTGTGGCCGCCACTGCTGCTTTGAGATGGGCAATGGAGGCACGACGCACAGCGCCTTCACCATCATCGCTCATCCGGGTGCGGGTGGCATCCATCAGGCGGTTCAGCGCGGCATCTTCGGTCTCGATGATCAAAGAACGGCGTGCAACACGCTCGGCGCGGGCTTCCTCAAGCTTGGTTTGGTCTTCTTCAGAGGCGAGCACTGCGTCTTCGACCTCCTCAGTGGTGTCGACCGCAGCCGTCTCAGCATCTTCGACCTTTTCACCGGTCTCGGATGTGTCTTCAGAGGCGGTTTCGAGCTCTGGCGCGACGGCGTCCTCGGAGACACCTGCTTCGGGCGCGTCCTCAGTCTCAGCGCTGTCTTGCGCGGTGGCGTCTTCGATGTCGGCTTCGACATCGGCCAGTTCGCGCATCAGGGCAGCTTCCGCTTCCTCTGACAGATCGGCGGTTTCCAACGCGTCCGTGTCGCCTTGTTGAGCGGCCTCGACATCTTCGCGGGATATCTTCTGGACCACGATCCGGCGACGCGGAGTGGCTTCTTCAAAGATGTTCTCGGCGCTGTCTTCTGCAGACTCGTCAGCTTCGTCCAACGCTTCAAGCGCGCTGGCGATTGTATCATCGTCGAGCTCAGCAACTTCGTCGGCTTCGGTTTCAACTGTATCCTCTACAGATGTCTCGGTCTCAGCCGCGTCAGCGTACAGTTCGGGCGCGCTGTCTTCTGCTTCCAGCTCGGCTGCGGCGTCTTGTGCAGCTTCAACCTCTTCCACCTTGGCGGTGTCGGCTTCGTCTGCCACTTCTACGTCGTCCTCAGCAGGCGCTTCGGCAGGCATGTCTTCAGCAACATCTGCCGCCATCTCTGGTTCGGCCACATCGACGGCTTCTTCCGCGACGGTTTCCTCAGTGACGTCTTCAACAGGCTCTTCCACCGGCGCGTTGGCAGCAGAGGCGAACGTGTCTGCGTGTTCATCTTCGCTGTAGAACTGCGCGGCGTCTGGGCTTGCCTGGGCTTCTTGCGCGACCACGCTGCGAATGCGCTGCAACTTGGCGGCAATCGAGTCGCCATCTAAGGGCGCTGCGGGCGTTGGTGCTGGTGCAACCTCGGCGACGGGTGCGGGCTCAGGTGCAGCCTGCGTCATCGCGGCGGCGGCAGCGATAGGCGCGGCATCATGGTCTTGGCGCAAGACCAAAGAATTGTCTGTCACCTCGGCATTGACGCGCGACTGAATTGTCTGCTCCGCAATCCGGTGCAGCATGTCTGCATCCGGCTGGGGCGGTTCCGCCCCGAAGAAGCGGTCTTCGGCGGCCAGGTCGCGGAAATATTCCGCGATCGCTTTCATCGTCGAAAACGGATCATCGAACCCTTCAAGGGTGCATGAAAAGGTCCCGTAGGACACTGTTAAAATCTTATTGTCACCAACCACGGTGTGCTCTCTTTCTCCCAACCCAGGTAAAAAGCTAGCCCAGCCTATTTCACCTTCCCAAACAAAAACTAAATTTTACGCAGGAATCACCGGGCCAAGCGTTGCTGATTGTCCTCAAAACGCGCATTAATTCTTACAATATGGCGATAATTGTTCACAGTCCCACATTTTTGACACTTTTGGGTGCCGCGCCGACACATTTTAGACATGTAAAACAAGCGCTTAACCTTGCTCCGATTCTTGTCGCTGCGGATGGTGGTGCCGACACGGCTTTGGCGGGAGGCGTGGTTCCTGACGCGGTGATTGGCGATACGGATTCGCTCTCGGAGGCGGCCGAGCGGGCCATCGCGCCCGCACAGCGCCACCACATTGCGGAGCAAGACAGCACGGATTTCGACAAGTGCCTGCGCAGCATCGATGCGCCCGCGATTCTGGCGGTGGGCTTCACCGGTGGGCGGCTTGACCATCAGCTCGCGGCTTGCGCCAGCCTTGTCCGTTTCCCCGAGAAACGCGTCTTCATGATCAGCGAGGAAGATGTCTGCTTTTTGTGCCCGCGCGATCTGACGCTGGAGCTCCCCTTTGGCACACGGTTTTCGCTTTTCCCGATGGGCGAGGCGCGGGGCACCAGCGTGGGGCTGGCATACCCTATCGACGGGCTGGTTTTGTCGCCATCGGGGCAGGTCGGGACATCGAATGAGGTGACCGGACCGGTGCGGCTGCAGCTCGAGACGCATAACGTGCTGGCTATCGTGCCGCGCGCGTGTCTTGAGGTGCTGCTGGACGCATTGACATGACCGAATTGCATGAAATTGACCGCAGGGTCTCGCGCCGCGCGCCCAAAGCGCCTATAGCTGCGCTGCTGCCAATCGGAGACCGCCCATGACCACGAACCTCTCCCCCATCGACAAAGCCAAATTCGTCGCGGCCAAGCGCGCGGTTGATTATGTGGAAGACGGGATGAAAGTGGGGCTGGGGACCGGCTCGACCGCTGCTTGGATGGTAAAGTGTCTGGGCGAGATGGTGCGCAATGAGGGCCTGAAGATCACCGGCGTAGCGACCTCGTCGCGGACCGCCAAACTGGCCCGTCAGGTGGGCATCAATGTTGTGACACTTGACGACGCGCGTTGGTTGGACGTGACGATTGACGGGGCAGACGAATATGACGCGAACCTGAACCTGATCAAAGGTGGTGGCGGCGCGCTTTTGCAGGAAAAGATCGTGGCGACGGCATCCGACCAAATGGTCGTGATCGCCGATGCGGCCAAAGAGGTCGAAACGCTGGGCGCCTTCCCCTTGCCGGTCGAGGTGATCCCCTTTGGCTGGCGCACAACGCAAGCTCTCGTCGAAGAAACTCTGGTCAATCTGGATGTGCTGGGTCAGTCTTCCGCCTTGCGGATGAACAATGACCAGCCGTTTTTGACCGATGAGGGCAACCACATAATTGACTTGCAGCTGCGTCGGATTGGCAACGCGCGCCAGCTGAGCCTGGTGCTCAACCAAATTCCGGGCGTCGTCGAAAACGGGCTTTTCATCGACATCTGTGACGTGGTTGTGATTGGCCATGGCGACGGGACTGTGGAAACCCGCGACATCAATAGCGGGCGGGTCGAGCAATCAAAGATCGACGTGGCCGGGACCGACAACCTGTTTGTCGATATCGCTGACTGAAAGAGGATTATGTCCATGAGCTTTGACTATGACCTGTTTGTCATCGGGGGCGGCTCTGGCGGGGTGCGCGCGGCACGGGTTGCAGCGGCCGAGGGCGCCAAAGTGGGTCTGGCAGAGGAAAGCCGGATGGGTGGCACCTGCGTCATTCGCGGCTGCGTGCCCAAGAAACTGATGGTCTTCGCCTCGAGCTACCGCGCGGCGATGGGCGAGGCCCAAGACTACGGGTGGGACGTGCAGATGGGCGATTTCGAATGGCCCAAATTCCAAACCCGGCTGGAAACCGAATTGGACCGGCTGGAAAGCATCTACCGCAAGCTGCTGAACAATTCAGGCGTCACCATTCACGACACGCGCGCTACCATCAAAGACCCGCATAGTGTGACGCTGGCCACGGGTGAGGACATCACCGCAAAGCATATACTTGTGGCGACCGGCGGTTGGCCCGCGTTGCCGGGCATCGACAATGACCATCTGGGCATCACATCGAATGAAATCTTCCATCTGCCAGAATTGCCAAAACGCATCCTGATCGTGGGCGGTGGTTTCATCGCGTGCGAATTTGCCTGTATCCTCAATGGGATGGGGGTCGAAGTTACGCAGTTTTATCGCGGCGCGCAGTTGCTGCGCGGTTTTGATGATGAGGCGCGCGGGCTCGTCTCTGAAATGATGAGCCAGAAAGGCATTGATCTGCATCTGGGCACGAATATCGTCGAGATGATGCGCGAGGCGGATGTGGATGACACACTGTTGATGACCGCCAGCGACGCGGTGCGCGCGGTCAGCCCGGAAGTGGAGGCAGAGCTGCGCTCTTCCCATGGTGCGGGCCAGGGAGGACCGATTTGGGTCAAGGCCTCCAACGGGCAGACACAAGTGTTTGACCAGGTGTTATTTGCCACGGGGCGCACACCGAACACCAAAGATCTGGGACTTGAAAACACGGCGGCCAAGATCGGCCGTCGCGGTGAGATCATTGTCGATGAGTACAGCCAAACAACGCAGCCGTCTGTTTTTGCGATTGGCGATGTGACCAACCGGGTGAACCTGACGCCGGTCGCGATCCGCGAGGGGATGGCCTTTGTCGAGACGGTCTTCAAAGGGAACCCGACCAAGGTTGATCATGAGCTGATCCCGTCGGCCGTTTTCACGCAGCCAGAGCTGGGCACCATCGGGCTGACAGAAGAAGAGGCGCGCGATCAGGAGCCGATCGATATCTACTGCACATCCTTCAGGCCCATGCAGCAGGCCTTTCTGGACCGGGAAGACCGCGTCTTGATGAAATTGGTGGTCTCGAAGGAAACCGACCGGGTTTTGGGCTGCCATATCGTCGCACCGGCGGCGGGCGAAATGATCCAATTGGCAGGGATTGCCATCAAAATGGGGGCGACAAAAGCGCAATTTGACCAGGTTTGCGCCGTGCACCCGACCATGTCCGAAGAGCTGGTTACAATGAAAACACCTGTGAGATCTGCTTGAAATCAGGCGCGAAACGCCCAATTACAGGGCAACAGGATTTAAGACACCAAAGAATGGAGCTTTAATGGCCGGTAATAGTGGCGGACCCTGGGGCGGCGGCGGCAGCGGCGGCAACGGGGATGACAGGGATAACAGGCCAAAAGGCAACGGCCCAGGCCGTGGCAATGGCCAGGGCGGTGGCAATCAGCCGCAAATTCCTGAGATCGACGAGCTGATGAAAAAAGGCCAAGAGCAGCTGCGCGTCCTTATGGGCGGCAGAGGCGGTGGCGGCTCTAATGGCACGGGCCAGCGCGGCGAAGGCGGCGGCGGCTTTTCGAAAGGCACGCTTGGGCTTGCAGCACTGGGCGCCGTTGCGCTTTGGGTGTTCTCGTCCTTTTACACCGTCGCGCCGGAAGAGCAGTCCGTCGAATTGTTCCTGGGCGAGTACAGCTCAACCGGCAATCCCGGTTTGAACTTTGCGCCTTGGCCGGTTGTCACGGCAGAGGTCATTCCGGTGACGCGCGAGCAAACCGAAGATATCGGTGTTGGCGCGCGCGGCGATGGTGGCTTGATGCTGACCACGGATGAAAACATCGTCGACATCGATTTCCAGGTGGTTTGGAACATCAACGACCCGGCGAAGTTCCTGTTTAATCTGGCCGATCCGCGGGACACGATCCGCGCGGTGTCTGAATCAGCGATGCGCGAGGTTATCGCGCGCTCCGAGCTGGCGCCGATCCTGAACCGTGACCGGGAATTGATTGCCGACGAGGTGCGCGAACTGATCCAGACCACGCTGGACCAGTACGATTCCGGTGTGAACATTGTGCGTCTCAACCTCGACAAGGCCGACCCGCCGCGCGAAGTGATTGACGCTTTCCGCGAGGTGCAAGCCGCCGAGCAAGAGCGTGACACGTTGCAACGCCGCGCGGATGCGTACTCGAACCAAGCGCTGGCGAAAGCGCGTGGTGACAGCGCCCAGCTGCTCGAGCAGGCCGAAGCCTACCGCGCCCAGCAGGTCAACCAGGCCGAGGGTGAGGCCGCGCGCTTCACCGCCGTTTTGGAGGAATACCAGAAAGCGCCGGAAGTGACCCGGAAACGCCTGTGGCTGGAAACCGTCGAGCGCGTTTATGGCGCGACCGACAAGATTATCATCGACAGCTCCGGCGAAGGCGGGCAGGGCGTTGTCCCTTACCTGCCTCTGAATGAGCTGCGCAGATCGGGCACGGGAGCGAGCCAATGAGCAAGGGTATTATTGGGTTGATCGCCCTGTTTGCGATCCTCTTTGTCGCGCTGTCGGCGGTATTCATTGTCGACGAGCGTGAAAAGGCGCTGGTGCTGCAATTTGGTCAGATCGTCAAAACGAAGGAAGAGCCGGGCCTTGGCTTCAAGATCCCGCTGATCCAGGAGGTCGTGCGCTATGACGACCGGATCCGCGCGTTGGACACACCCGAGACCGAGGTGACGCCATCCGATGACCGTCGTCTGGTTGTTGACGCGTTTGCGCGCTACCGCATCTCCGACGTGGTTCAGTTCCGCCAAGCGGTCGGCGTGGGCGGCCTTGCGACCGCCGAGTCGCGCCTGGCAGGCATCCTGAACCCGGTGATCCGGGAGGTTCTGGGTGCTGAGGGCGTGACGTCGAACACCATTTTGTCCGCTGACCGGGTGGCTTTGGTCAACCGTATCACAGCCCAAGCCCGTGCGCGTGCGCGCCCGCTGGGTCTGGAAGTGGTAGATGTGCGGCTCAAACAGACCAACCTTCCTGAGCAAAACCTGGAAGCCACGTTTAACCGGATGCGGGCCGAACGCGAACGCGAAGCCGCGGATGAACGGGCACGTGGTGAAGAAGCCGCGCAGCGCGTGCGTGCGCAGGCCGACCGGACGGTGGTTGAGTTGGTCTCCGAGGCACAAAAGACGGCTGACATCATCCGTGGTGAAGCCGATGCGCGCCGCAACGCGATCTTTGGCGAAGCCTACGGTGCGGATCAGGAGTTCTTCGAATTCCGCCGCTCGCTGGACGCCTATGAGCGCGGACTTTTGGGCAGCAATTCGAGCTTCGTGATCTCGCCCAATGATCCGTTCTTTGACTATCTGCGGTCCGACCAAGGGGCGGCAGCGTCGCAATGATCAGCCACATTTTGCTGGCTTTAGGGCTGGTATTGGTTGTCGAGGGGCTGGTGTTCGCACTGGCCCCTTCGCGTTTGGAGGAGCTGATCAAGGTGATCTCGGAGATCCCCGAGGACACACGCCGGATGCTGGGGCTGGGCTGTTTGGCGGTCGGCGTGTTTCTGGTCTGGCTGGCCAAAGGGGCGTTTGGGGCGTGAGGGGAGCTGACGCAGGGGGTGGTTAGGGATGATGGGTTTGCGGTGGGGGCTCTGTTGCCAATGTCCGCAACGAGCCCAAAGTGTTAGGCTTTGTAGCGTCTTTCCAACTTGATATACGAAACACAACAATTGGAATATGAGCTGAGCCAAATGACTAAGCGAGACGAGCTAGATGAGTTTAAGACGGAAATCCGAAATTTCCTTCGCGAGTTGCCCAGCCGCTTTTTTCCATACGCTGTCATAGTCTTTATCATGGTGAGCTTTGCGCCCTCAGGGACGGCGGGATTTGGTGCATTCATTTTCTTTTTGTTTGCTTTTTTCCCGTCAAAGAGCTTTTGGGAAGCTCTTCGAAGGTACCTGCGCCGGAACGACACATCGTAGTCCGCTTAGTCCGCATTGCTAACCTCCACGACCTGTGTCCTGTTTACGCGCCAAACGCCCCGGGCACCGGTTGTCCCATGAAGAGACCGGCGACACTGCTGCTAGATCTGGCAATATGGTGAAACAGGGCGCGCTGATGCTCCGAGCAGGCGTTCCTGCGCTTTGAGGTGGCGGTATATGAGCCCGACGCCTTGACGCGTTGATGCTGTAAGGCTCTAGATGGCAGGTATGAGCGACACAACAGACGAGCATGGGCAAACCCGCGACAGGCGGGGGGAGTGGCGGCCGGAGGGGCCGGTGCGATTTATGCCGCTTTTGGATTTTCCGACCCGGCCGCGCGCGATTGCGCGGTGGTTTTTCGGGGTGCCGGGGTTCTTGCTGCCGTGGTTTGGGCTCTATCTGGGCATCACGGTCATAGCCTATCTGTTTTTCACGCCTGAGCTTGCGCGCATGCAGGAGCTACGGCCCGGCTGGGCGCTGGAGATATTGCTGCGCAATCTGGTGATGGTTGGGCTCTTTACCGGGGGGCTGCATCTGTGGCTTTACCGCTGGCGCAAACAGGGGCGCAAAGCCAAGTATAACGCCAATTGGCCGCTGGAGCGGGACAAGCGCTTTTTGTTCAACAACCAGGTGTATGACAATGTGTTCTGGTCGCAAATCGGCATTGTGATCTGGAGCGCGTTTGAGGTCCTGCTCTGGTGGGGCTACGCCAATGAGGCGCTGCCCTTCTCAAGCCTTGCGCAGAACTCGGCTTGGTTTGTGGCCTGGCTATTGTTGATGCCGTTTTGGCGCAATTTCCATTTCTACTGCATCCACCGGCTGATCCATTGGCCGCCGCTCTACCGCACGGTGCATTACCTGCACCACAAGAATGTCAATGTCGGCCCTTGGTCGGGCATGGCGATGCACCCCGTTGAGCACGCGCTTTATTTCAGCTGCCTTTTGATCCATGTGATCGTGCCCTCGCACCCGCTGCATATGATGTTCAACGGGGTCGCCACGGCTTTGGGGCCCGGGGTCAGCCATTCCGGCTTTGACGAGCTGGTCTTTGGCGACGAGGCGGCGGTGAAGAAGGAAAAGCTGATGCATTACCTGCACCACCGCTACCACAGCGTAAATTTCGGGGAGAGCGCGGTGCCTTTGGACAAGTGGTTCGGGTCGTTCCATGATGGCAGCGCGGAGGCGGATGCGCGGTTTCGCGCGGCGCGTGTCAAATCATGAGGGCGCGCGCCGGACAGGGCAGCGCACGCAGCTTTGGCGATATGCGCAACAGGCCCTTGGCCTTCGCTAAACGTGTTTCAGGGGCTCACGTCCTGTTGAGGACACGCGAGGGGGGCAGCTATTGCATTAAGGCAAAAATGGCCCACCTATGTCACACAGGCGCGCGGACGCGTATTCGGTATGCGTCCGCGCCAGAAATCAAACATTCTCTTGGAGGAGCCTCAAAGTGAACGCTCACGTTTTAACGCAAACGCGACAATTGGCGGTGCCGATGCGTGCATTTCAAGCTTTGGCCGTTGGGCTAGCGCTTGTCATGGCGCAGACACTTGTGGCGCAGGCCGCGCTGCCCGAAAGCTTTGCCGATCTGGCCGATGACGTCAGCCCGGCTGTTGTCAACATCACCACCTCGACCACCGTGGCGGGGGCCAATCAAGGACCCGCGCCGATTGTACCGGAAGGCTCGCCGCTCGAAGATTTTTTCCAGGACTTCCTCGACCGCCAAAACCGGGGCGACCGGCCACGCCAATCCTCGGCCTTGGGCTCGGGCTTTGTGATCTCGGCGGATGGCTACATTGTCACGAATAACCACGTGATCGACAAAGCTGACGAGATCGAGATCGAGTTTTTCTCCGGCGAGCGTCTGGTGGCGGAGCTGATTGGCACCGACCCGAAAACGGATATTGCTCTTTTGAAAGTGGATGCGCCTGAAGACCTTCCTTTCGTCGCTTTTGGCAATTCTGACGAGATGCGCGTGGGTGACTGGGTTTTGGCCGTCGGCAACCCGCTAGGCCAGGGCTTTTCGGTCTCCGCAGGGATCGTGTCGCAGCGCGGGCGCGAGCTGTCTGGCGCTTATGACGACTTCATTCAGACCGATGCGGCGATCAACAAGGGCAACTCCGGTGGCCCGTTGTTTAACATGGAAGGCGACGTTATTGGCGTAAACACCGCAATCCTGTCGCCCTCGGGTGGGTCGATCGGGATTGGCTTCTCGATGGCCTCGAACGTGGTGACGCGCGTTGTCGGCCAGCTGCAGGAATTCGGCGAGACCCGCCGGGGCTGGCTGGGCGTGCGCATTCAGGACGTGTCCGAGGATGTGGCTGAGGCGCTTGAGTTGTCCTCTGTCAGCGGTGCTTTGGTAACGGATGTTCCCGACGGCCCCGGCAAAGACAGCGGTATTGAGGCGGGCGACGTGATCGTCACCTTTGACGGTCGCGACGTCGATGACACCCGCGAGCTTGTGCGCATCGTTGGCAACACAGCCGTCGGCAAAGCCGTTGATGTCGAGGTGGTCCGCGAGGGCGAGCAAATGACCCTGGCCGTGACCCTTGGTCGCCGCGAAGAGGCCGAGGCGCAAGCCGTGCCGGTGGTGGCTGACCGTGAGGTGCCTGAAGAGAGCACGATCATGGGCATGACCGTGGCCGTGCTGAACGAAGAGCTTCGCACCCAGCTTGGACTTGGTGACACTGCCGAGGGCTTGTTGGTCAAAGAGGTTGTTGAGGATAGCGACGCCTTTGAAAAAGGCTTGCGCGCCGGCGACCTGATTGTTGAGGCGGGCCAGGAAAAGGTGAATGCGATCTCTGATCTTGAGGACAAAATCGCCGAGGCGCGCGCTGCGGGGCGCAAATCCTTCTTGATGCTGATCCGCCGCCAAGGCGATCCACGCTTCGTGGCTTTGTCGCTCGACGACGAGTAAGGCTTTTGTGACATAAACGACGAAAGGGCGCTCCTGTGAGCGCCCTTTTTTGTGTGGCGCCGTCTTATGTGGCGCCGTCTTATGTAGCGTCGTCCGGATCGGGACGGTTGACCTCAACAAGCCCAAATTGGCGCGCCACTGCGAGGCTGAGTATGGCAGAGGGCAACCCTTTTGCTGTCTGGTAGTCTTGGATAGCCGCTTGTGTTGGTGTGTCGAGTGTCTGGCTTACATCTGCCTCAAGCAATTGACGCGCGATCAAGGCGCGTTGCAGCGCACCGATGAAGGCGGGCGTCAAAGCGGCCTCGCAGACCCGTTCAAAATACTGCGTGGGCCCGGGCGTTGTCACGATGTCCTGGGTCTTGCGAAAGATCGCAGGCGAGACCTCTGTGCCCGCCGCGTCACGCCTTGCGGGTGTCACCTCGACAAATTTTTCGACCGTGCGGCTGGTCTTGGGCCCTTCTAGCTTGGCCCAACACTGCCCGGGCTCGGACGTTTCAGGGCGGGTGTCCAAAAGAGCGATTGGTTTCGTGTCGAACCGCGTCGTGACGTCGCTTTGCTGGACGGGCGCGCAGGCGGCGAGCGTCGCAATTACAAGACCGGTAAGGGCGATTTGGTTCATTCTTCACTCGTCTCTTTCGCGGCTTATATGCGGCGCGTTCCGGGGGAGCGTACCATGTGCGTCCGGGCCCACAAAGCATGGAATGACGGCGCGCGTCTGAGAGGGCTGGAAACTGCCGCCAATCTGCCCTAAATCCCATCAAAGCGTAATTTTTGCAAAAGGCGAGGCGTGATGGCGAAGATCACCTATATCGAGTTTGGCGGCACCGAGCATGTCGTGGATGTGTCGAACGGGCTGACCGTGATGGAAGGCGCGCGCGACAACAATATTCCGGGCATTGAGGCTGATTGCGGCGGCGCATGCGCCTGCTCGACTTGCCACGTCTATGTTGACGCGGCATGGGTTGAGAAATTGCCAGCGAAAGAGGCGATGGAAGAGGATATGCTCGATTTCGCTTATGAGCCGGATGCGGATAAATCGCGCCTGACCTGCCAGCTGAAAGTGACGGATGCGCTGGACGGATTGATTGTCAGGATGCCTGAAAAGCAAATCTGATGCTTGTGGGCTTGAACAGGGCGCGGCGTCTGCCGTCTCGCCCTTTGCGCCCATCCGCGCGCCGCGCTTGTCTGGCGATAGCGCTTGTGGCCGCCGCTGCTGGGGCGCAGGCGGATATCATCCGCGCGGAATATGCCGAGCCTACAAGCCGCTACGCGCATGGCGTGCTTGGCGACGACATCGAATACGGCGCGCTGCTGCTCAAAAGGGACGGACACCCTAACACGCGCTTTATTCTGCCCGAGACCCGCGTGTTCGAAGATGTTGCCCCGCGTCTGCACGACGTCGATGGCGACGGCGACAATGAGGTCATTGTCGTCGAAAGTGAGGCGCAAACCGGCGCCCAACTGGCCATTTACGATGAGAGCGGCAAGATCGCCGCCACCCCCCATATCGGCACTCGCAACAGGTGGCTGGCACCGATTGGCGTTGCTGACCTCGACGGCGACGGGTTTGTGGAGGTCGCCTATATTGACCGGCCGCATCTGGCCAAAACCTTGCGGGTTTGGCGCTTTAAAGACGGTGCGCTCACGCCGGTGGCGGATTTGGCTGGGCTGAGCAATCACCGCATCGGGGAGCGCGACATTGGCGGCGGTATTCGCGATTGCGGGACCGGCCCGGAGCTGATCACCGCTTCTGCCAATTGGCGCGATGTGATGGCGACGGTGCTGCGCGGTGGTCAACTCACAACACGCAGAATAGGCAATCATTCAGGGCGCGCATCCCTTAAATCCGCACTTGAATGCAAGTGATCTTCATTGTTTCGAAAATATTCCGGGGGAGGCGCGTCAGCGCCGGGGGCAGAGCCCCGTCGCACTTAAACATCGCGGGCGCGCGACGCGCGCACCTTTAGCTCAAGGCGCGCCAGCCTATGTCGCGGCGACAAAACCCATCCGGCCAATCAATCGCATCGACCATCGCATAGGCCTGCGCTTGCGCCTCAGCAAGGCTGTCACCGCGCGCGGTAACGTTCAAGACCCGGCCGCCATTGGCGACGATATGATCATCCGCGAAGGCGGTGCCGGCGTGAAACACCATGGCCTTGCTGGTTTCAGCGACAACATCCAGCCCGCCAATGCGGGAGCCTTTGGAATACGCGCCCGGATAACCCTTGGCGGCCATCACGACGGTCAATGCGTGGTCATCTGCCCAGGTCACGCGCGCCGCGTCCAGCCGGTCTTCGGCGCAGGCGAGCAATAAGTCCAAAGCCTGCGCACCCAGCCGCATCATCAAAACCTGGCATTCGGGATCGCCAAAGCGAACATTGTATTCGACCAGCCGGGGTTGGCCGCCCTTGATCATGAAGCCCGCATAAAGCACGCCTTGGTAAGGGGTGCCGCGCCGGGCCATCTCATCGACTGTGGGTTGCACGATCTCTTGCAAGGCCTTGGCCACCACATCATCGCTCATAATCGGGGCTGGGGAATAGGCGCCCATGCCGCCGGTATTTGGCCCCTCATCGCCGTCATATGCGCGTTTGTGGTCTTGTGCGGTGCCGATGGGCAGGATGTTTTTGCCGTCTGAGAGAATGAAGAAGGAGGCCTCTTCGCCCTCCATAAACTCCTCAATCACCACTTCCGCGCCCGCATCGCCAAATGCGCCGCCGAGCATGTCATCGACGGCTGCCAGCGCCTCGGCCAAGGTCATCGCCACGACCACGCCCTTGCCGGCTGCCAGCCCGTCCGCCTTGATCACGATCGGCGCGCCTTGCGCCTCAACATAAGCGCGCGCGGGTACCGCTTTAGTGAAGCGCGCATATCCGGCGGTCGGGGCGCCTGAGGCGTCGCAAATCTCCTTGGTGAAGGCTTTGGAGGCCTCCAGCTGGGCCGCCGCGGCGGAGGGCCCAAAACACTTGATCCCCGCAGCGCGCAACGCATCTGCCACCCCTGCTGCCAAAGGCGCTTCCGGCCCAATGATCACGAAATCAATCGATTGCGCATCGGCAAATTCCGCCACGGCAGCGCCGCTCATAATGTCCAAAGCCGCGCATTCCGCCAGCGCCGCTATTCCGGCATTTCCAGGCGCCACAATCAGCCGGTCGCATTTGGGGTTTTGCTTCACCGCCCAGGCCAGAGCATGCTCGCGCCCGCCCGATCCAAGGATCAAAATGTTCATGGCTGCTTCCCCTTCTTTTCGCTGCGTTCTAAGCTGTGACAAAGCCCATCACAAGAGGCAGCACATGGACCTGCTCGACGACGACGCCCCTGGTCAAAACACCCCTGAATTTACTGTGGCCGAAATCTCGGGCGCGGTGAAGAAAACGCTCGAGGGCGCATTTGGCCGCGTGCGTGTGCGCGGCGAGATAGGTCGCGTCATGAAAGCCGGGTCAGGTCACATGTATTACGACCTGAAGGACGACCGCAACGTCATCTCCTGCAACACCTGGAAGGGGCAGGTGGCGGGGCTGGGTCAGCTTCCCGAAGAGGGGCTCGAGGTCATTGTCACCGGCAAGCTTTCCAGCTTCGGGGGGCAATCGCGCTACAATATCAATGTCGACACGATCGAGGTGGCGGGCGAGGGCGCGCTGATGGCGCTTCTCGAAAAGCGCAAAAAGGCGCTGCAGGGCGAGGGTCTGTTCGATCCGGAACGTAAGAAACCGCTTCCCTACCTGCCCGAAATCATTGGCGTCGTCACCTCGCCGCAAGGCGCTGTTATTCGCGACATCCTTCACCGTTTGCGCGACCGCTTCCCACGCAAGGTCCTGATCTGGCCCGTGGCCGTGCAAGGGGAGGCCTGCGCGCCGCAAGTCACCAATGCCATCAAAGGCTTCAACACTTTGACGCCGGGCGGGGCTTTGCCGCGACCTGATCTGATCATTGTGGCGCGTGGCGGCGGCTCGATCGAAGATCTGTGGGGGTTCAATGAGGAAAGCGTTGCGCGGGCGGCGGCGGCTTCAGAGATCCCTCTGATCTCCGCGGTGGGGCACGAGACGGATACGACCTTGATCGACTTTGTCTCCGACAGGCGCGCGCCCACGCCGACGGCGGCGGCTGAGATGGCCGTCCCGGTGCGGCTTGATCTGATGGCTGCGGTCGAAAACTATGAGGCGCGGATGACGCGCGCGCTCAGCACCCAGCTCACACGACGGCAGGAACGGATGCGCGATCTGGCGCGTGCGCTGCCCCGGGCGCAAGATCTCACCAAACCCGCAGAGCAGCGTTTTGACGCGGCGGCCGCGCGGTTGGGACCTGCCTTGAACGCCGCGACGCAGGCCAAACGACTGCTGCTTGAGCGCGTTGCCGCGCCGTTGCGGATGAGCTTGCTGGCGCAACAGACAAGCGCGATGCGCAGCCGGTTGGACCGTGCGGGCGAGCTTTTGGATCGCAGCTTGTCGACGGGTGCAGAGCGCGGCCGTGCGCGTTTGGCGCAAGCGGCACGCGGATTGGTGCCGGGGCCGTTGACGCGCGAAGTCTTGCGCACCTCCGAGCGGCTGGGACGCGCGTCAGATGCGTTTGCGGCGTCTGCGACACGTCAGATCCGGGGCTGGAGCGACAGTCTGGCGCGGCTCGACCGGATGCGCGAAAGTCTTGGTTATCAAGCGACGCTGGAGCGCGGCTACGCTGTGGTTTGGGACGGCGATCAGGTGATTACCAACACGGCCGCCGCCAAGCGCGCAGGGGCTCTGGAGGTGCAGTTCAAAGACGGGCGCCACAAATTGGCCGCAGCACCTGCAAGCACAAAGCGCAAAGGGGCACCGCCGCCTGCCCAAAGCTCGCTCTTTGATGATTAATTGGCTGGGGTGTAACTGACGCCGACGCCCGGTCCGGGGCAGGTGAGCGGCTCAGTGTTCTGGCCCACGACGTAGAGGTCTTTTTCAGGCGGATCGCCCACGACGCGGGCCCGCTTTTTGCCGCCCGCTTCAACAAAATGCCAGCATTGCGCGACGGTGGCGCTGTCATAGACGAAACAGATTTGATCGCCCTCGTTAAACCAGGCCCCGCGCTCGCAGGTCCCGTCAAGAAAGGTCCAGATCACGCGTCTGTCGGGCAAATATTCCTCTGCGCCGTATGGCCGCCCGCCGCGATTGAAATAGAGCGTGGTCCCGGTTGTGAAGCTTTCAAATTCGGCGACGGGCATGACCCTTTCGGCCGATTGAGAATTTTTGCCGCCCTCGCTTTGGGCAAAGCTCGTCACAGGGAGCAAAAAGAAGAGCAGGATCAATAAACATCGCATGGACAGAGCATTGCAAAGACGGCTGCGATTGGAAAGCGTCAAAAGCGCGCGCGTCGGAGTGGTCTGTTTCCGATCCGCGCCAGAACGGGCAAAATTTGAACACGCGGGGATGACGGGGTGCGCGATCTTTGGGATTTTGGTCGTATTTGTGATGGTAGGCTGCGGTATACCGTGGCTAGGGTGCCAAGAAATTTAGGGGAGAGCTGTGCCATGGCCCTGGACACCAACTCAAAAGACAAAAAAGGCGTCTGGAAATCCGGGCGCGGCAAAGGGCGCACCACCCCCAAGGGCCGTCAGTTGGAAGATCAGGCGTGGGACGAGGTCAAAGCGCTGCTGGGCGATCGCCCGCGTCAACGCGACCTGCTGATTGAGTTCTTGCATCTGATTCAGGACAAATATGGCTGCCTGTCGGCGGCGCATCTGCGGGCCTTGGCCGAAGAAATGCGGTTGAGCCAGGCTGAGGTTTATGAGGTCGCCAGCTTCTACGCCCATTTCGATGTGGTCAAAGAAGGCGAAACCCCACCGCCGGCACTGACGATCCGAGTTTGCGATTCCCTGTCTTGCGAGCTTGCAGGCGCGCAACAGTTGAAGGCCGCTTTGGAAGACGGTTTGGATGCCTCTGAGGTACGCGTTCTACGCGCGCCTTGCATGGGCCGCTGCGACACCGCGCCGACGCTGGAGCTTGGTCACGCTCATATCGACCATGCCACTGTCGAGAAGGTGAAAGACGCGATTTCAGGCGGTCATACGCATCCGGTTATTCCTGATTATCAAGACCTTACAGAGTACCGTTCAAGCGGTGGCTATGAGGCTGTTGTTGACTTGCGCGCCAATGGCAATTGGGAAGAGGTGCAGGCTAAGATCAAGGAAAGTGGGCTGCGCGGGCTTGGTGGCGCGGGGTTCCCGTCGGGCACAAAATGGGGCTTTGTGCGCGGCAATGAGGGCCCTCGCTACATGGCTGTGAACGGCGATGAGGGCGAGCCCGGCACATTCAAAGACCGCTACTATCTTGAGCGCGAGCCGCATCTTTTCCTCGAAGGCATGCTGATCGCCGCTTGGGCCGTCGAAGCGGAGCGGGTCTACCTCTATATGCGTGACGAATACCCGGCAGTTCTGCATATCTTGGCCAAGGAAATCGCGGCGCTTGAAGCTGCGGGACTGATCGCGCCCGGCTATGTCGATCTTCGGCGCGGCGCCGGCGCGTATATTTGCGGCGAAGAGAGCGCGATGATCGAAAGCATCGAAGGCAAGCGCGGCATGCCCCGCCACCGCCCGCCTTATGTGGCTCAGGTTGGCATTTTTGGCCGTCCAACCCTCGTTCATAACGTCGAAACCCTGCACTGGATCGCGCGCATTTGCCGTGAGGGGCCTGAGGTGTTGAACACGGTCGAGAAGAATGGCCGCAAAGGTCTGCGCAGCTATTCCGTGTCAGGACGCATCGCGGCGCCCGGCGTTTACCTGCTTCCAGCAGGCTCGACCATCACGGACATCATTGAGGCTGCGGGCGGCATGGCGGATGGCCATGTCTTCAAGGCCTACCAGCCGGGCGGGCCTTCTTCTGGTCTTT
Organism: Pseudomonadota bacterium; assembly: GCA_039030615.1. Taxonomy (GTDB): domain Bacteria; phylum Pseudomonadota; class Alphaproteobacteria; order Rhodobacterales; family Rhodobacteraceae; genus Litoreibacter. The sequence continues at coordinate 172,178 of JBCCDV010000001.1, forward strand.
TACCGAGCACAATCAATGATGTACCGCTCGACTTTGACACATTGCAGCCGCTTGGAACCTTCATCGGCTCTGCCGCAGTGATTGTGCTGTCGGATCAAGACAGCGCCAAAGCGGCTGCGCTGAATATGCTGCGGTTCTTTGAAGACGAAAGCTGCGGTCAATGCACGCCGTGCCGCGTCGGTTGCGAAAAGGCGGTCAAGCTGATGGAAAAAGACAGCTGGGATCAGCCGCTTCTTGAAGATCTTTGTACCGCCATGTCGGACGCGTCTATTTGCGGGCTGGGGCAGGCGGCGCCGAACCCAATCCGGCTGGTGATGCAGCATTTCGCAGACGAGATTTAGGCGCGCAGATACATGGAGTTGCTTTTGGTGCGCCCGACAAGCCGGTAGCCGCGCTCTTTGAAGGAGGCGGCGCAGCCGGGGTAGTCGTCGGGCGCCATGTATTCTAACACAATGCGGCTTGGCCAGAACGGCTCCGGCATTTCGTTGAAATAGGGCACCAGCGCCTTGTCCTCATGACCCTCAATGTCAATTTTTAACGCGTCCACGCGGTTCAGCCCGGCGGATCGTACAAGATCGGCCAAGGGGCGCATCGCGATCTCACCGCCGTCAGTTTCGTCGACGCGCACGATGGCGACGTCGTCACTGCGGATGAGGAGGTCGACCTGTGCTGCGCGATCTCCAACAGCGCTATGAACACCGGTAATGTGTTCAAAATCATTGGCTTGCGCGTGATATTTTAAGTGCTTCACCATCTCCGCATTTGCGTCAATAGACAGGACATGGCCTGTGGGCCCGACAGCGCGCGCCAAGGGCATCGAATAGAGCCCGATATTGCAGCCGATATCCAAAGCCACGTCGCCTTCGCTCAGACCCGCGCAAAGAAAATCTAGCTCTGGCCCATTATAGGTGGGCCGCGTCAGAAGCCCGTATTCGATCAGGTTGTTGCGCCCTTCAATCCTGAACTTGAGACCGCGAAAGGTAATATCGAGCGGGCGGCCCATTCCGGTGATCAGGTTTGTCATTTTATGGCGCAGCCGCCCGCGTTGGAGCGGCGAGTTCCGGGTCAGTGCAATTAAGCTGTGTTGGAGCCTTGTGGGTTTAAATCGCCCCCAGGGTGCTTCGAAAAACTCTGGCGTGTCGGCGGCATCTTTATGTGCGATTTTCCGAACGGTGCTGCTCATTGGGTCCTCCCCGCCGCAAATTATCTGTAACCTGCCTTGTGATGCCGCGACTGTCCAGAAATTGCGACGCATCGCGGAGCTGCCCCGGCCCTCTTTTCACTAGGCGCGCGACGTATTAGGTGAGGTTAGGCTCAAACAGCGGATCGCCATGTCATTCTTTAAGAAACTCAAAAGCAAACTCTTCAAGTCGTCCTCGAAGCTCGACGAAGGGCTGGATGCAATCGTCTCGGATGGCGGGGTCGAGGAAGCGGTTGAGGAGGTGGCGGCGCCTGAGTTGGCCGAGGTCGCGAACAAGCAAGCCGAGGCACAGCGCCTTGAGGATGCGCGTCGCGCCGCGAAGGCTGAGGCCCTTGAAGCAGAGCGGCTTGAAGCTGAACGGCTAGAAGCAAAACGGATTGAAGCTGAGCGGCTGGAAGCGGAAGCGCGCGCCAAGCGCGAAGCCGAGGCCGCTGAGCAGGAGCGTCTTGCGGCTGAAGAAAGAGCTGCCGCTGAACGGCGTGCCGCCGATGAGGAGCGTGCGCGTGTTGCTGCGGAACAGAAGGCCGCGGCAGAGGCGGCGGAACGCGAAGCCGAAGCGGCCAGACATTTGGCTGAATTGAAAGCGGCGGAGGAGGCTGCACAGGCCGCCGCTGATGCCAAAGCTGCCGAGGCCGCTGAGCAAGCGTTGGAAGAGGCCCGTGCCGCCGAGCAGGCGGCCGCGCAGGCCCGCGAGGCCGAAATCGCCCGTACCGAGCAAGCGCGTCTCGACGCCGAACGCCAGGCGGCTGAACAGGCTGCCGCCCGTGAAGAAGAGATGCGCCGCTTGGCCGCCGAGACCGCCGCCCGCGAAGAAGAAGCCGCACGCGAAGCGCAAGAGGCCGAAGAGGCGCGCCTGGCCAAAGAAGCTGCCGACGCAGAAGCCGAAGCTGAGGCCGAGGCACTGCGACAGGCAAAGGCGAATGTCGCCGCTAGCTTGGATGCGCCGGCTGCCGCTGAGCTTTTATCGGAATACGCGCCAGCGTCTGAAACAGAGAAGAAACCGGGCCTTTTTGGCAGGCTTCTTGGTCGCAAAGAGGCCAAAACAGTGATCCGGCGCGAGCTGGATGACGATATGCTCGAAGCGCTGGAAGAGCTGCTGATCGCCTCGGATATGGGCGTGAATACGGCGCTACGTGTCACGGCAAATATGGCTGAGGGCCGGTTCGGCAAAAAGCTGTCGACCCAAGAGATCAAGGAGTTGCTGGCCTCCGAGATCGCACAGATCATGGAGCCTGTCGCAAAACCGATGCCGCTTTACCCCAAACGCCCGCAGGTGGTGTTGGTGGTCGGCGTCAACGGGTCCGGCAAAACGACGACCATTGGCAAGCTCGCCTCCCAATTCCAACAGGCAGGCAAAAAGGTGGTGATCGCGGCCGGCGATACGTTTCGTGCGGCGGCTGTTGAGCAGCTTCAGGTTTGGGGCGACCGGGCCGGTGTGCCGGTGCTGACGGCCCCTGAAGGCTCCGACCCAGCGAGCCTTGCTTTTGACGCGATGACGAAAGCCGAAGAAGACGGCGCTGACTTGCTGATGATCGACACCGCAGGGCGGCTTCAAAACCGCGCCGATCTGATGGAGGAACTGGCCAAGATCGTGCGTGTCATCCGCAAAAAGGACGAGAGCGCGCCGCACAACACGTTGCTAGTGCTTGACGCAACAACGGGTCAGAACGCATTGAATCAAGTAGATGTTTTCCAAAATATCTCGGATGTGTCTGGCCTTGTGATGACCAAGCTCGACGGCACAGCCAAAGGTGGTGTGCTGGTTGCGCTTGCTGATAAGTTTGGCCTGCCAATCCATGCGATCGGGGTGGGCGAGCAGATCGATGATCTCGCGCCGTTTGACCCTGAAGAATTTGCCCAAGCCCTGACCGGCATCGCGGCGGAGTAGCGTTGCGACGCACCCTCATGGCTTCGTTTTGTCAAAAGCACGCACACCCCAGCTTTAGCCGCTGCGCAAAGCGTCCGAAATGAGCGACTGGCTGATCTCCCTTGAAGGCACGGCGGACGGGCATAGTTTGGCGATGGCCTTGGCGCTGCTCGCGGCGTTCCTGCACGCGTTGTTTGGCGCGCTTCAAAAAGGACGGCATGATCCCTGGCTGTCGCGCGGCGCGATTGATCTGAGCTACGGCGTGATGGCTGCGCCCTTAGCGCTTTTTGTTGTGCCCTGGCCGGAGCCGCATATGTGGCCGATTTTTGCTGGCGTCTACGTCATCCATGTCATCTATAAAATGCTGCAGGGATTTGCTTACACCAAAGGGGCTTACACGGTCGTCTACCCGGTCGTGCGCGGCACGGGGCCGCTTTTTGCGGTGATCGGCGCCTATTTGATTTTTGGGGAGCGTTTCACTGCAGGCCAATGGCTGGGCGTGGGCATCTTGCTATCGGGCATCTACGGGCTGGCGCTTTACAACTTGCGTACAATCACGGTGGATCGTGCCACGCTTGTGCCCGCGCTTTGGCTTGCGGTCGCGACCGGGCTCTTCGTGGCGCTTTATACCACCTACGACGCCTATGGTATCCGCGCCACTGCCGACCCGTTTACCTTTCTTGCGTGGTTTTTCTTTATCGATGGGCTGTTCTTCATGCCATGGGTGGCTGGCTATCTTTGGGTCAGAAATCCGAACCGCCCCGCTTTGGGCCCTTTGATGGCGCGCGGGGTTTTGGGCGGGTTTATCGCGTTTTTCAGCTTTGGGTCGATCATGGTGGCGACAAGGCTCGACAAAGTGGGGGAGGCTGCGGTACTGCGCGAGACGTCCACGGTGTTCGCGGCGCTTATCGGCTGGCTGGTTCTGGGCGAAAAGGTCGGGCCGCGCCGCTTGGTCTTGATGGCGTTGATCGCGGCAGGCGCCGTGGTGGTTGAATTTGCGGGATGACACATGTCTGAGAAAAGCGACGAAAAACAAATTTCCCAAGGGTTAAAACTGGCGCTTGATCTGGGGCCGGTGCTGTTGTTTTTCGCGGCCTACACGCGGCTAAAGGACAATACCTACACCATTGGCGGGACCGAGTATGACGGCTTTATTGTCGTGACAGCCGCCTTTGTGCCTGTGTTGTTGGCCTCTATCGCGATCTTGTGGAAGCTGACCGGCAAGATCAGCCGGATGCAGGTGATGACGGCGATCTTGGTGATTTTCTTCGGCGGGCTCACCGTGTGGTTCAACGACGAGAAATTCTTCAAAATCAAAACAACGATTGTCTACGGGTTCTTTGCCGCCATCCTTGGCCTTGGGCTTTTGCTCAAGAAAAGCTGGCTTGAATATATCATGGACGACTTCCTGCCGCTGACCAATGAAGGCTGGATGATCTTCACCAAGCGGCTCACGGCGGCCTTCGCCGCGCTGGCTGTGGCCAATGAGGTCGTCTGGCGTACCATGAGTACCGATACATGGGTGAAGATCGAAACCTTCGGTTTCCCGCTAGCCCTGTTTGCGTTTTTCATGAGCCAGAGCTGGCTTTTTCAAAAATACGCTGATGAGCCCGACGGTCCGGAGGAGGGGGCTTAACCCTCTCTTTACCAAACCCTAAATGACGGGCGCACGCGCCGCCTTCCTGCCTCAATCGCTGGTTAATTTCTCTCTCAAGAGGTGGGGTTCTCGCGTTCGGAGTGGCGGTTTTGAAACGTCTGCTATTGGCTTGTTGTCTGTTATTTGGTTTGCCTGCCTCGGCGCAGGACGGGCCGCCTTTTGTGCTGGACGCGCTGTCGATCACCAGTCTGGTCGTGCCGCCGCCTTGGGTTGCGGAAGGCTCGGTCGAGGCGCAGAGCGAAGTGATCAACCAACAAGGCCGGGCCCAGAACGGCAATGACTTCTTTCGCTGGCACAGCATCCCCAAGGGCCAGACCTTCACCGATTGGTCACATCTTTACAGCGTGACGGCCGAGCGCCCCCTCACGGGTGATCTGCAGCTCTACGCCAACGGAGCAATCAACAATCTCGTCGAAGGTTGCGAGGGCGGGGCGGTCCAGTTCAGCGAAACGGAGCAGGACACGACCCGTCTGTTCATCGTGTTCTGCCCTCAAGAGCGCGCCCGCCCCGGCACCGGTCAGGTCGCCTTTTACAATCTGACCATGGCGCGCGACACGCTTGTCAAAAACGTTTTGCGCCTGCGTGTGCCGCATTTCTCGCTGGACGAAGGGCTGCCATCTGAAAGCGAAGCTACATTGCGGCAAGGCCTGCGCCGTGTGGCCAGCATGCAGCTGTTTTACTGACCGGGATCGGGTGCTGCCGCATCAACGGTAATCGTGATCGTCCCGGCATCGGTATGTGCGTCAGTCGATTGCGTGTAGCGTATCTGGTCGGTGCCCGCGAACCCGTCCGCCGGGGTGTAAAACCAGCGCCCATCGACAAGGCTCAATGTGCCGAACGCGGGTGGTTCAATCGGCGCCTGCATTTGGCCGGTTTCCGGGTCGGTGGCGCGCAAGGGCAATGGGATCGGTGCGGGGGCCTGCCCCTGAACCGCCACATCGCCTGCTTCCATCTGCGCAGCGCCGGGCACCGCGAATGCGCCTTGGGACAAGGTGTAGAAAGAGCCCGCCGCGACCTGCTTCAATCCCAGCGCGCGGATCATGTAGCGCGTGTTTGCCGGGACCTCGGCATCGAGATAGCCGCGCGCGTCAGCGCCAAGTTCGGCGATGCGCTCAAAAGGGCCACCGTCTGAGGCGCGAAAAACGCGATAACCGCGTGTATCGGGATCTGGCGACGGGGCCCAACTTAGCTGAACGGTGTCGCCGTCGATTGTGGCAACCGGGGCCTGAGGTGGCGCCAGCATAAAGGCCCGCAAAGTGGGATCGCCCAAGAGATTGACCCAAATCGGGTTGCGCCACAGGTAGCGTCCCGTAGGAAAGTAATCCATGCTTTCGCGATACGGTTCAGCCGCGCGGCCATTGTTTACAGTGCGCATATGTGCCTCGCCGATCGTGCCGCCCAATGCCATATGATGGAGCCGCCAGGCGGGTCGAGCGCCCCAGCCTGCAGCGACGGTGTACCAAGGTTGCGCCAGGCTCGCGCGCAAGGTGTTTTTTGGCTTTGCGATCTGTTGCTTGTGGCTGCCGAAATTAATTACGAACACCGCCTTGTTTCGGAACTTGGTCCGATATTGCGTCAACTTGTTGGAGCCGAAAGCCGCGCCCCAAAGCCATGGTTGTTCCTCGCCAATGTCGTGATGGCCGCCCTCGCTGATATTGTCGGGCCCCAAAACGTTGAGTAGCCCATCACGTTCGACGACAAGATGCTTTCTCTTTCCGTAGCCTTGGCGCAGGTCGCCAAGAAATGCGTTGCGCCAGTGGTGGTTCTTGTCAAAATAGGCACGCAGAATGTGCACCTCGTCATCGGACGGGGCCGCATCTTTTTGCGAAAAATCGATGCGGCCGATCTGCATTTCGATCCAATCGCTGGGCACCCGTTCGTTGACTACAAAAATCTTGCCTTCCGCGTCGCGCGCCACTCCCCATTGCCCATCAATATCAGCGTAGAACAAATCAGTAGCATGCGGGCGTTTGCCATGACCATCTGGCCCCACCCGGCCGGACATCACGTAGGGCAAGCCACCGACCAAAATAGTCGCATAGGTGTCGAACGGATCATCCTGATATTGCGTTTTGATCCAGTTTCGAATGCCGTCGGCGCGTTCAAGCGTGATGCGGATATCTTTTCCGTTATCCCGCGGGGCGCGTTGAAAGACGACCTCCCACCCGTCGCCTGTCAGATCACGCGCAAAACGGCTCAAACGGCTTTTTAGCGGTTGGATGAGCGTTTCGTCGACGATGAGCAGTGCTTTGCCGCGCCGCTCAACAGCTGGGATGTCACGCCCCGTCGCAAAATAGCCCACGTCGACAATATCTTTTGCGCTGCGCGTTACCTTATATTCATACGCCTTGCCGGGTTCGGTCGTGCCATCTTGGTATCCCAGAACGGAGCCCAATTCCGGTGCAAGCGGACGCCAGCTTTCAGCACCACTTTCGCCCAAGAGCCGCCTTTCGACAGCGACATTGCCGACCCGTGGTTCTTTGACAAGGGTGAGATCCAGCGTCACAAGATTGCCGTCCTCGGAAATATTCCCAATGATCGGCAAGGACGCCTCGACTCCCTGTTGTGCAGATACGGGAGGTGTACTCAGGGCGAGAGACGCAGCAATAAAACACAGACTATACTTAAATGGCATGAGCCTACTAAGCGCCACTATCCGACGTGAAACAAGGTCGAAAATAGTCTCGGGTCGATGCTTTCGGCGGCGAATGTGTCACCTTCGGTGAGCACGGATACCGCGTCATGACTGTGCAGGCTTTCTTGATGGCTCGCGACCACGCGGAAGTCGCCGATCCGGGCGTCGCGCTGCAGCGCTTCGCAGAAGGACCGCGCGGCGTCTTCGACGAAGATCGGGTTGGCGGCGTTCAGCTCTGCAAAAGCCTGCTCGTCCTCGCGTTTGACCATTACCTGGGTTTCTGTCGGTACGGCGGCGCGGCAGTTATCAATCAGGTCTTCGAACCACAGGCAGTTTTGCTCACACATGATCTCGACCGAGACCCGCGCGACGGAGCGCTGCGAATGCGGCGTGGCCAGCTGGCCACGGAACTGGCGGGCATGTTCTGACAGCTCCAAAGAACACGGGCATGTCGAGGAATATACATAATCCAAATGCATAAACTTCTTGCGCACGCCGCCTGTGTCGACGACCTCCAACGCGATGTCGTAATATTGGTAACCTTCCAGACCGGAGCGCAGCGATCGCACTTTCATCGGGAAGGAGAAGCGCATCTGGATGCGCGCATCAAAGCTTTCGAGATCGGATTTATAGGCATCAAGCGTCTTCTCAATCACATCGAAAGAGAAGGTCTCATCGGCGCGCTTGTAGAACGTCCGCATGATGCGCGACATGTTGATGCCTTTTTTCTCCGCCTCCAACGAAACAGTGCCGGTCACGGAGGTCTCGAGGGTCAAAGGCCCGTTGTCGCGGGTTTGAAACCTGATTGGCAGGCGGAAATTGGAGATCCCGACATGCTCGATATGTGTTTTGGCCCCGCGAATGAGCGAAGACGGCCCGTTTTGCAGGTCTGGCATAGAGGCCTTGTAGGCGTCATCGACCTTGAATTCGTCTGGATAGGCACGGGCGAGGGCGGGGTAGTTCGCAACCTCGTCGCCCGGGATCAGGCGTGCGATCATCGGGTCGAGGTCGGATACCTCAACATCTGACGCGGATTCGGCCCATTGGCGCAGCGTCTCTAATGCTCTCTCGGCCTCGTCACGGCTGGGATGGCGGTCAATTTCCGGCGTGTGGACATTCATATCAGTCCCCCCTTTGGTTCGCGCGTGGAACAGATATGGGGCCAGCCCCAAACAAAGTCCAATTTTATTGTGTAAACTTTACGCGACAGACGGGTGATCAGATCACATCTAATGCGACCTTTATATCGGCCAAAAGGTCATCGGCGTCTTCCAGCCCAACGGATAGGCGTAGCATGCCATCGGTAATGCCTAACGCCGCGCGCTGCTCATCGCTTAGCCGCTGATGCGTGGTGGTTGCGGGGTGCGTGATGATCGATTTACTGTCGCCAAGGTTATTGGAAATAACCGGGATTTTCAGTGCATTGAGGAAGCGAAACGCCTCCGCCTTGCCGCCGCTGATTTCCAAAGCGATCACCGTGCCGCCTTTGTCCATTTGCCGCTTGGCAACTTCGTATTGCGGATGCGACGGTAGATGCGGGTAGGCGACATTTGCCAGCTTGTTATGGCCGTGCAGCGCGGTTGCGAGCTTCAAAGCGCTTTCGGCCTGCGCGGTGCAACGCAGATGCACAGTTTCTAGGCCTTTGAGCATCAGCCAGGCATTGAACGGCGACAGCGCCCCGCCGGTATGTTTGAGGTAGGGTTCAGCTGTTTTGCGGATGAAGTCTTTGCTGCCAAGGATCACGCCGCCCAGGCAGCGGCCTTGCCCGTCAATGTGTTTGGTGGCCGAATAGATCACCACATCGGCGCCGTCGCGGAAGGCATGGCCAAAAACCGGCGTCGCGAAGACATTGTCGACCATGACGGTCGCGCCTTTCGCATGCGCGATGTCGGCCACGGCTTTGAGGTCGACGACTTCCAATGTCGGGTTAGCCACGGTTTCCAGGAACACGATTTTGGTGTCGTCGCGCACAGCCGCGCGCCATGCATCGAGGTCGGTCCCGTCAACAAACGTCACCTCCACGCCCCAGCGGGGCAGCAGCTCTTCGAGGATATAAAGGCATGAGCCGAACAGCGCCCGCCCGCTGACGACATGGTCGCCCGCTTTCAAAGCACCGCAAAGCGCGCCGTTTACCGCCGCCATGCCGCTCGCAGTGGCGAACGCATCTTCGGCGCCTTCAAGTGCCGCGATCCGGTCTTCAAACATGCGTACCGTGGGGTTGCCGTAGCGGGCATAGATATATTCGTCATCGCCGCTTTCAATAAAGCGCGCCTCAGCGGCTTCGGCACTGTCATAAACAAAGCCTTGCGTCATGTAGATCGCCTCAGACACCTCCCCGTATTGCGAGCGGCGGGTGCCCGCGTGAACAGCGCGGGTGCGGGGAGAAACGTCGTCGAAAGACCGGTCGGTCATGATATCATTCCTTCAAGGGGCCAGATCTCCAAATCCGGATCCCCAAACAAAAAGCCTCCACCGGGAAAAGGGGGAGGCTCATGCGTCAAAGCGTGCGGTCCGTCCTCTTTAGCGGCATATTTAACGTGGCCCGCAATCCGGTAACAAATCGCCACATCGTTGAAATACGCCCGTGCGTTGGAGGGGTCAAGAGCTTCAAGCTCACGTTTTTGCGCGGCCCAACACCGGCAAATGGTGGAGCTGAGCTATCCGGGCTTGCCGCCGCAGATGCGCGTAAGCTCGTCGTCGCAGGTCCGCCCATCCGCTTTCCAGCACTGCTCCTCTGCGCTCCATATGCTAAATTTGCGATCCGGTGACCACCCCCAGCGTCGTGAAAAGCTCGTGGGTGTTTTGCGGCTGTCGGTGGTGCCAAGATCAGCAAGCGTCGCCACCTCACGCAAAGGACGCGTGCGCAGCGACTTAATTTCCGGGTTGCTGACCCAGCCACCTTCGGTGCGCAAAACTTCACTACGGCCAGCTTGTCTTGGGTTGAACTTGCAATATTGATCCCGCGTAGGTGCCACAATATGCAGCTCGCGCGGCTCCAACCCTTGGGCCAATGCGCCAATTCCGCCGCGTTGTACGCGGTTGCACAGCAGCGAGAAGTCCATGTCCAAAATGCCGCCGGTTGGAAATTCACCAATCAAGGCCTGAACCCCGACACTGCGCGGACTTTCGCCTGCAGTGGGTGCGCCCGCCTTCAAGCTCAAGGGTCGTGCGAAGTAGCCATCATAGCAAATGATCTGATTTTCCAGCACGTCGACGCCTGCATCAGACGCAATCTGAGCGGAGATCGTGACGACCTGCGCCTCGGCGGTTTCCCAAAGCTTGGCCGTTTTGGCATCCATCCGCCACACGTTGAGGACATGCTGGGCGGGGAAAAACACGAACAGAAAGAACGCCGCCCACATGGCGATTACCAGCGGCAGCCCTATGACCAGGGCCAATATCCAAATCATTGGGCGTTTCATCTTGAGATAGCTTAACCGCCGATGAGAACTGTTGAAAGGCCTGCGACAATTGTGCCGTCATGGTTGGTCTTATCCCCCATCCGTGCGGCCGGCTTTCCGCCAATAAAAACGGTGCTGGAGCCTTCTGTGATCACAGAGGGCGGACCGATGCAGACGCAGTTGTCGCCCAGCACAGCGGCAGGCTTGTTTCCAATTAGGACAGTCGCGACGCCGGGCCCGATGATCGGGCCGCCGACATGGGGGACTGCGCCCGTGATCTCTGGGCAGGTATGCATATCTGTCAAACGCGCGGCTGGCGGCATGAGTTTTTCCTAGTTGATGTTGACGATGGCGCCGGTGATGGTCGTGCTACCGGCGGATGACAGCTCGCTCGACGCGCCGCTTCTGGCGGTAAGGGTGCTGCCGGCGTTGATATCTATGCTTGCGCCCCCCGACACAACCACATCGCTGCTCGCTTCGAGTGTTGCGTCTGCAACGGCCTTGAGGGAGAGGTCTTTGGCGCTGTCGATGGAAATCCCGTCAGCGTTTAGCAGGATTTTGTTGCCGTTGCTGTCTTCAAGGCTGACCTCTGACATATCGTCACTCAGAACCAGTTTATGCCCGCCGGGCGTCGCGAGGGTAACGCTGGTTTTGTCATCGTCAAAGCTGAGGTTCAGGCCCGCTTTGGTTTTGATGACTTTGGCAAAATTATCGTCTGTGACGTCCCGGGCGCGCGCTGATTTGCCATTGTGCAGCGCGCCAAGGATCACCGGCACGTCCCCACCGCCGCCAAGAAAGGCCACGACGACCTCGTCGTCAATTTCTGGAAGGAATTGGATGCCAGCATCATTGCTTGCATAAGGGGCGGCCATGCGCGCCCAGACCGAGGCACCGCCTTCCCCGATCATTGGCCCGATCATTGGCAGGTTAACCTGAATCCGCGACGCGACAGCCGGGTCGTCTTGCAACTGGGTGACCTTACCGATTTGAAGGGTCGGCGCGGGCGCGTCGTCTCCGACACCATGTTCGATATACATTGGGTGGCGCCCAAGGCCGACAGCAGTTGTCCAGGTGCCTTCTTCAATCCGATGGGTCACGGTGTCGATCAGGGCGCGCCCGCCGAAACGCTGCGGCACTCCTTTGAGATCCAGCATGTCGCCCGCGCGGGCCATAGCACTTCCGGCGAAGCGACAGCTCCCGGTGATGGCTGTGAGGGAGGACTCCGTCGTGCGCGCAGCCGCCTCAATACCAAGCGTATCAAGCGTTCCGTTCATATCAATTATGCCTTCAACACGAGCGCCATGGAGCTTTGCGAGCGTTTTGGGTTTTTCATCGCCCCATTTCAGGTCCGCAAAAACGCTTTTTTGTACGCTCAACACTTCCTGCGCCTGCGCATCCCATGTCTTGCCCTTTGCGGCGGAGATCAAACGCTCTGTTTTTAAAGCGCAAGTTATGTCCAGCAGATCGTCCCCGAGCGTCACGACCAAAGCGGCTTCGGCGGACAGATCGAGGGCGCTGGCTGAAACAGTGTCATCATTGCAGACCAGAACCTGTCCATTGCGCCGGGCAAGTTTGAGAAGAAATTGCCAATCCGTCAGGCCCAATTGTAGACAGTTTTCTGCGGCGTTGGGTGTTGGCGCGACAGCGCTGCTCAGCCCCGCAGCTTCGATTATTTGAGCCATGATTTCGCTGTCTTTTAGGTTCTGGAACTGTGCGTCTTTAGGTGTGCCATCAAGTTTAAACGCGCTGGCGACCGCGTCGATCTGCAACGACAAACCGCCGTTTAAGACTTCTATTGTATTGTTGGTGATGACGCCTTTGAAGAGGCTTTCAGGTTTGGCATCCTCGTAGCTGGCACGGATTTCCATGCGCCTGCCTGGCTTGATCAGGTCGCTATCTGAAATGAGGAAGTTACCTTCCGCGATGTTTTCGCCGGCAAATGTGATGGAGGCATGGGGGATCTCATTCAACGCAGAATGCGTTGTGACTTGAACAATTTGGAAGGTATCGGGAAGGGTCTCTCCATCGGCAAGTATTTCTACCGTGACAATGCCGCTTGCGGCGAAGGCTGGGCTGATGGGCATGGGGTGACCTCTTCTAAATCGTTCAAATCAATAGCGAGGACGCTATCTTTCACGCCGCTTTGAGGCAAGAAAGCCTTGCTGCGCCGCCGCTTGGCTGCGACCCTGTCGCGCGTGAACATAGGAGCGCGGAGATGTATATAGAGCCATTCGGCGTTGAGCTCTGGATGAATGAGTGGGAAACGAAATGCGCGCTCAACTTGGCGGAAACTTGCGTGTCCAGCCTGACCATCGCGGAGCTGCTTCAACTCACCGGGCAAAATGAAAGCGATCTGTCCGCGCTCTTGCCGATGAAGATGACCTATGGCGCGATTGAAGGTTCTGAACGGCTGCGCGCCGCCGTGGCCACGCTTTTTGACGTGCACGCGCCTGAGGATATCGTAGTCACCCATGGCACGATTGGCGCCAATATGCTGGTCCATAAGGCGCTGGTGGAGCGCAACGACCATGTTGTGGTTATTGTGCCGACCTATCAGCAGCACTACTCGATCCCCGCCAGCATCGGCGCAGATGTCGAGCCGCTGCATCTGCGCGAGGAGAACGGCTTTTTGCCGGATCCGGACGCGCTGCGCGCCATTGTCACGCCCGAGACCAAGCTTATCGCGATGAACAACCCCAACAACCCGACCGGAGCTTTGATGCCGCGCGCGCTTATTGAAGAGATCGCGGCCATCGCGCGCGGGGTTGGGGCCTATATTCTGTGCGACGAGGTCTATCGCGGCACCGATCAGACCGGGGACGGGATGACGGCCTCCATCGTCGATGTCTACGAGAAAGGCATCAGTACGGCGGGCATGTCGAAGGCCTTTTCGCTGGCCGGGCTGCGCCTTGGCTGGATCGCAGCGCCGCAGGAGGTGATCGCCAAGGTCATGATCCATCGCGACTATGACACGATTTCGGTGGGCGTGATCGACGACCATTTCGCGACCATTGCGCTGGAAAACAAAGACCGCATCCTTGCGCGCAGCCGCGCGATCACGCGCGGGAATTTGAAGGTCTTGGCCGATTGGGTTGATGCTGAGCCGCGCATCTCATGGGTCAAGCCGCACGCCGCTACCGTGTGTTTGTTGAAATACGATCTCAACATGTCGTCGCGGGCGTTTTGCGTGGCTTTGCTGGAGGAAACGGGCGTGATGCTCACCCCCGGCTCGGCGCTGGGCATGGAGGGGTATCTGCGCATAGGGTTTGCAAATGATCCCGAGATCCTGCGCGAAGGGCTGTCGCGCCTTTCCGGCTTTCTGGCGGCGCAAAACGCGCGGCAACACCTGGCCAACGCCCCCTAAAAGCAGCTTTGAAGCCACAGGCGGCGCGCTTCGAGCCGTGCGCAATAGACAGCTGGCGGGCCGCTATGCTTGTGTGGCGCAAAACGCGAGGGAAAGGCCCGCAATGAGCAGCACAGGGAGCACAGGGACAGCCAAGCGGATTGCGATCCGCCCGCGCGTCGCAGACCAGACACTGTCGAGCTGGGGCCATCGCGGGCGCGGGGAAACGCTTGTGGTCTGCTTTTCCGGGGTTGGAAAAGAACATGAGGCCTGCCCATCCTATGAATTTGCCCGCACGGCCAGTTTTGACGGCGCGGGCCATGCACTGTTTATTGCTGATCCGCAGCGCAGCTGGCTCAACACGCCGGCGCTGGCGGCACGTATCGCGGTCGAGGTGGTGCGCTTCAAACAGGAGGTCGGCGCGCGCAAGGTCGTTGCAATGGGGCATTCGATGGGCGGGTTTAGCGCGCTGATCCTGCCGTCGCTTTTGCCGATTGAAAATGTTCTGGCCTTCGCGCCGCAAATTTCGGTCGATCCCGACCACGTCCCTGATGAGACCCGCTGGGCCGAATACCGCGACCACATCTCAGATTTCATCTACCCGAGCGCGCAAGAACACCTCACCACGCAGACGGGCTACACAATTATCCATGGCGCGCATCACCGGGAGGCCCCGCAGCGCGACCGGTTTGTGCCGTTTGACACCCTGTCGCATTATGTCTTGCCCAACACGCATCACAATGTGCCCCAACGGCTGAAACGTATGGGGCGGTTGCAACAGGTCGTGCGCCTTGCGCTCACAGGGCGCCGGCGCAAGTTGCGCCAGATGATGGTTCAGGATTTGGGCGCAACCATGCCCGACAACGGACCCAAAGCGATGCGTGATCTGATGATGGCCGAACCCGTTTGAGCACTGATCAAGCGACCAGAAAAGCCTTGCCTGACCCAAGGCGCCCGTTGACACCCCGGCCTGTGCGGGCCAACCCTTTGCCCCATGTTTGATCTGCGCCCGGTGGGCTATGTGATCGGCCTGCTTGTGGGCTGTTTGGGCGTCTCGATGCTCGTTCCGATGGCGGTGGATATTGCCGCGGCGAACGGGCATTGGCCCGTCTTCGCGCAAGCGGCGATCCTGACCAGCCTCACCGGTGGGCTGCTGGCGCTTGCCACGTCCAACGGGATGGGGCAGGGGCTGACGATCCAGCAAACGTTTTTATTGACGACGATGACCTGGCTGGCCCTGCCGCTTTTTGGGGCGTTGCCGTTTTATCTCGACAATGAAACAACCCGATTTGTGGATGCGTTTTTTGAGGCCATGTCGGGCATGACGACGACCGGCTCGACGGTGTTTTCAAATATCTCCGACATGCCGGATGGTTTGAAGATTTGGCGCGGGCTTATGCAATGGTTTGGCGGGATCGGGATTATTGTGGTCGCAATGGTGTTTCTGCCGGAGTTACGCGTTGGTGGGATGCAAATCTTCCGCTCGGAAGGCTTTGATACATTTGGTAAAATCCTGCCCCGTGCCGGGGAGATCGCGCGCAATATTTCGGTCATCTACCTTGCACTGACGGTCGCTTGCGGGCTGTCCTACTTGGCGGCTGGCCAAACGCCGCTGGACGCAACGACCCATGCGATGACCACGATTGCCACAGGCGGGTTTGCCAATCACGATGCCTCTTTCGGGGCCTATGCGGGCGCGTCGGAATACATCGCCGCTGGGTTTATGATGCTCGCCGCATTGCCATTTGTGCGCTACGTCCAGCTTGTCACCGGCAGCGCCCAGCCGCTGTTCCGCGACACCCAAATTCAGACCTTTTTCGCCATCGCTTTGGTGATCGTTGTTGTGCTGGCCTTGTCCCAGCAAGCCACCGGATACAACACCGGGGAGGAGGCTTGGCGGAAAGCGCTGTTCAACGCGGTCTCGATCCTGACAGGTACGGGCTACGCGTCCGATAATTACCCGCTTTGGGGCAGCTATGCGGTCGCCTTGTTCTTTTTGATGGGGCTCATCGGGGGCTGCGCGGGCTCGACCTCCTGCGCGATCAAGGTCTTCCGCTTCCAGCTGCTTTTTGCCTCGATCAAAGCGCAGATCCGGCGCATCCACTCGCCACATGGCATTTTTCAGCCGCGCTATCAGGGCCGGTCCGTGTCTGAGGAGGTGGTCTCCTCCGTCATGACCTTCTTTATCATGTTCATGGTGTCTTTGGGGGTGCTCGCGGTGCTGTTGGGCATGACCGGGCTCGACTTTATCACCTCGGTTTCGGGCGCGGCCACGGCGCTGGCCAATATCGGTCCCGGGTTGGGTGAGGTGATCGGCCCCGCTGGCAATTTCGCGCCCCTCAATGACACTGCCAAATGGCTGCTTATTGCGGGCATGTTGATCGGGCGGCTTGAACTGGTCTCCGTTTATGTGCTGTTCACTCTGAATTTCTGGAGAAACTGATGTCTGAACGCCCTTTGGGAGCGCAAATCTCCCACATGCTGCGCGACCGCGGCGTCACCCACATTTTCGGCATCCCCGGTGTGCATAACCAAGAGATGTATCGCGGAATCGAGGAAGCAGGGCTGACCCATATCCTCGCCCGCCACGAACAAGGCGCGGGCTTCATGGCCGACGGCTACGCGCGTGCCACGGGGCGGCCCGGCGTCTGCTATGTCATCACTGGCCCGGGGCTGTGCAACGTGATGACGCCTTTGGGGCAGGCCTATTCGGACAGCGTCCCGGTGCTGTGCATTTCGTCCTGCCTGGACGAAACCGCCGCCACCAAAGGCCAGCTGCACCAAATGAAAGACCAACGCGCGGCGGCTGAGACGGTGTGTGATTGGTCTGAAACAGCGCTAAGCGCGGAAGCAGGCTATGCTTTGATCGATCGCGCTTTGTTCGAGTTCGAGGCGAAACGCCCCCGCAGTAAACATGTGAGCTTCCCCATAAAGCTGCTGCAGGCGGATGCGCCCGGACCCCAAACCAAAACGCCTGTTCCCTCCCATGATGAGATGTCGCCCAAGATCGCGACTACTCTGGCCGAAGATCTCAACGCCGCGCGCAGGCCCTTGTTTATATTGGGCGGTGGCTGTGTGGACGATGCTGATCAAACCCTGCGCGATGTCATAAGGCGCAGCGGCGCGGCGTGCTTCACGACCTATGCCGGGCGTGGCGTGATCGATGCCGATGCGCCATTGTATTTTGGCTCCTATCTGGCGCGTCCGGGCAGCGCTGAGGTGGCTGCGCAGGCTGATTTAATCATTGCAGTCGGGACGGAGATGGCGGAGGTCGATCTCTGGCGCGACACGCTGGGACATTCCGCGCCAATGTGGCGTGTGGATATCGACCCGGGCGTCCTTGCGCGCCAAACCCACCCAGAAGATGTCGCGTTAAACGTCAGTGCTGCGTCGTTTTTCGACGCGTTGGACACGAAGCTCACGGCGCAGCTGAACAGCGATTGGACCATGGCAGAGGTCGCCGCGACCCGCGCCAAATGGCGCGCGCAAGTCATGGCAGAACGCCCCGGCATCGTTCCTGTCGCCGACGCCCTGCGCGAAGCGCTTCCGCCCAAAACCATGATCTACTCCGACATGACCCAATTCGCCTATGCCGCAAAGGAGGTTTGGGACATGGACGCGCCGGGCCATTGGCACCACCCGACGGGCTTTGGCACTTTGGGCTACGCGCTGCCGGCCTCCATCGGCGGCGCGGTCGCGCGGCCGGGCAAACCCACGATCTGCATCATCGGCGATTACGGGTTCCAATATACGATGGCGGAGCTCGCCACGGCGGTGGAGCTGAAACTACCGCTACCGATCGTCCTGTGGGACAATGGCAAGCTGGGCGAGATCGAGGACAGCATGGTCCGCGCCCAAATCGCGCCAAACGCCGTGGTTCAGCAAAACCCCGATTTCCTAAAGCTGGCCGAGGCCTTTGGCGCATACGCCGCCGGGCCCGAAAGCCTGACAGAATTTCAGAAGGCGGTGAAAATCGCACTCGCCGCGGACCGGCCCACCCTCATTCGGATCACGCCAGAGCTTGCTTGACCCAAGGGCAATTCTCTGGTCTCACTGGATGCCTTAGACTGGGGAGTCTTTGTCAGCGCTAAATATTTTCTGCGCATAAAATGGGAGACCGTTGCAGGCTATGCGGCGGTCGGGTGAGGGCGTATCGCTATGCAAGTGAGCATCGAGCAGTTCTTCGAGCTAAAGGCTGCGGCCTTCTCAAAAGGTCGCATGGTCGATTTGGCGGCTATGTTTGTCACGCCGACCACGCTGCATTTCGGCACCAAACTGATTGAGCTGCCTACGGCACAGGATGTGGCGCAAGTCATGACGGTGTATCGCCAGAACCTGCTGATCGAGGGCTATTCGAAAACCGAGGCCAGCATCCTTCATATCGAAGAGCAGCCCGATGGTGGCAAGCAAGTGTTCGCCCGCTGGCGCAATATCAACGGGCAAGGCATGCAGCTGGACCAGCAAGACAGCGTCTATTTCTGCGTTCCGGACGCAGAGTCCCAGTCATGGAAGATCACACGGTTTGAATATCTCGAAGACCCTCCGCCGCGTTTTTCGCAGGAGCTGCCGCTGAAATAACGCGGGCCCTGGCTGCCTCAGGGAAAGGTGTATGACATGTAGACCAAAAACGGCTCCAGCGCCGGGTCGTTGGCGTTTTCAGCGTATCGCGGGATGTAGGAGAATCCGTAGTTCTCATACATATTCAGCATTTTGGTGTTGCCCTTTATCGTATCGACATAGATTGCGCGGCAGCCCATGGCGCGGGCCTCCTCAAGGCGCAATTCAAAGAGCTTGCGGCCCAGTCCCAGACCTTGCGCCTCGGGTCTGACGAACATGCGTTTAAGCTCCGCCGCGTCGGGCCGGATTTTACGGATCACGCCGCAGCCCAACAGGGCATCATTTTGATCCGTGGCAAGGAGTAGCCGCCCCTCAGGTGGGGTCAGCTCATCCAGATGCGCCATCGTGTCGGCTGCCAGATCTTTGGCTGACAGGTCCGGCCCATCCACGGCCCGCAGCTTTTCGAGCATTATCGCGTAATAGTCGCGCATCATGGCTTCAAACGCATCCGGATCGGGCAGGGCGGTTACGAAGTCCAGTTTGACGGTCATTTCACTTGGCCCTTTGCTTGGTTCCGCTTAACCGTCGCCCTGCATAAGCGTTCCCTCACGCGGGTAAAACACAAGGTCTACGCTATGGTGGGACTGCGTCTCTACCAGCGTGAAATCAAGGGTGATCGCCACAAACCCGGTTGAGATTTTCGAAAGGTCGACCGCCACCCCCGTCAGATATACCCGTGGCTCAAAAAACAAAATCGCACGCTCAATATCGACGCGCATCGCCTCTTCCACCTGATCTGCAGGGGATGTGTTGGCGATCGAAAGAAAGTTGCACCCGTAGTCGGGATGCATAACACGTTCGCCGGGTCGCGTCAGTAGCAGGATATTAAGACTTTCTGTTACGTCTTCGAGAAGTTTCGGGTTTTGATCGCGCGACGGAAAGCTGGACGGAAATGACCAGCTGTCTCCTCGAGTCTTGCTTCCATCAGGTCCCTGGCGTTTCGTCATGCGGTGAGCGCCGGCGGCATTATCGGGTCATGCATCACCAGCAGCTCACCAGCACCGTCATGTCACCCGCAGCAAGTGCGAGGTCCTCGGTCGCAAGCGTCCCGCCGCCCGCGGAGGGCGTTGCCGTCACACCGTTTTCTATGAGGAAGGATGCGATCTCGGTTGATTTGACCGCGAATGCTGTGCCCTCTGGCAAGCTGCGGCTCTCTTCGTTTTCGGCCGTCAGGATCCCGCTCACAGCGCCGGTGTCATCTATCACGGGCCCGCCAATATCACCGGGCAATGTCCCGATTTCAAGCCGTTTGACGCGCGTGTCACCGCTGAGGCCTTGCAGGTCCTGAAGTGTTCCGAAAGTCATACTGGGCGCGCTCAGAGCACCTTCAAACGAATAGCCCGCAACAGCCACAGCGGAGCGCAGGCGCCCGGGATTTGGCGCAAAGCGCGCGTAGCCAAGTGGGACCAGCTGCTCTTTTGGTTTGAGAAGCGCCAAACCGTTGGTGGAGACCGAAAGCTCCGCCTCAAAACTGTCATCTAACGTGATCCGCTCGCATGACTGAACGGCACTCGCGACCGTCACGACGCTGCCCGACGCGTCCACATAAAAGCCAGAGCGTGCAATTTTTGGCTTGCGCAGTTCGAGACCGGCCAGAAGGTCGACCGACTGGGCGTCTTCGTCGCTGTCAGTGGCCTCCAAGCTGCCTTCGCGGGTTGTAAAGCTGTCTTGCATGATCGCGATCACGCGCTCCATCTCAGGCGCCTTGGCAGGCGGATAAACCAGCGAGAAACCTTTGACATAGCCGCCGCCCAGCTTGGCGTAGCTGTAGCTTTGCACCTCGTCGCTTACGCCCCGCAACGTGAAGCTGTCGGCGCGTTTGCGGCGGTCGCCCTCGACCGGAACGATTTCCAGCGTTTGCATGATTTCGTAAAGCCCGCCCAGCGTCGCCTCATCGCCGGCCTGGCTGATGAGCAATACCTGCACGCCGCTGTCGCCCTTGGGGCTGAATTGCGCAAACGGGTAGTCGTAGCGGTCAAATTCCACCAGCCCGGTCGGCAGGGTGATCTCGATACCCGCCTTGCGTTCGATCACCGGGTTCAAGCCAAGGCTTGCCAGCGCGGCGTCATAGCTTGCCAAAAGGGCCGCGCGTTGCTTTGTCGTCAGGATGCCGGTGACGTCAAAACCGTTCGCTTCCTGCCAGCGCGACATAGAGGCGCGCGTGCCGCGCCCGAAAGAGCCGTCGATGGCAGCTGAATAGTACCCGAACCACTGCAGCGCGGTTTGCAGATCGCGCCTGTCTTCGCGGCTGAGCGCGCGCTCGCTGGCGCGGGCTTGGCGTGGGTTTTCGAATGTTTCTTCGGGCTCTGCCTGTATGACGGGCTCGGCTGGTAGCGCCTCGGGCACTTCGGGGGTTGTTGGGGCAGGGGCCACACCGGCCTGCGCGCCCACTGGCCAGAACTGGGCGCGGTATTCCTGCCCGTCGGTCAGATAGCTGTCGCCGGGGATGATCCGACTGCGGCGCAGCTCCCGGCGCAAAAGATCGGCCTGCTCGGAGGAGGTATAGGGCCCCAGCGCCAAGGCGTACCATCCGCCGGGCAGCCGGTAGCCGACGATCTCATCAAAAGCCTGCGCATAAGACCGCGCGCGTTCCTCCGCGCTGCGCAGTGTTGGATGCGCTTCTACCTGTATCCAAGTTTGCTGCGCGAAAGCCGCAGTTCCGCAAGCGACGAACAAAAAGATGCCAAATAGAATTGCGCGAACCATGCCGATATCCCCAAACCGTCCACGCTCCTAAACAACGGGCGCGAATCTGGAGCAATGTAGCATCCGCACGCGCGAGCGCACCCCCTTCCTTGAGCGCCGCGCTTGAAACAACACACAAAACCGATCCCCGGCGCCCCTTGCCGCGTTGACCGCCCTTGGCGCTTTGCCTATTGAGACGCCAAACCGTCATTCAAGGGCGCCCGCCATGGCCGAGACCACCAAACCAACCTCCTTTCAGGAGATTATCCTGCGGCTGCAAAGCTACTGGTCCGCGCAGGGCTGCGCCATTATGCAACCCTATGACATGGAGGTCGGTGCGGGCACCTTCCACCCTGCCACGACCCTGCGCGCACTTGGCTCAAACGCGTGGGCCGCGGCTTACGTTCAGCCGTCCCGCCGCCCGACCGACGGGCGCTACGGCGAGAACCCGAACCGGCTGCAGCATTACTACCAGTACCAGGTGCTCATCAAACCCAGCCCGCCCGAAATGCAGGAGCTGTATCTGGGCAGCCTGCGCGCCATCGGCATCGATTTCACCGTCCACGACATCCGCTTCGTGGAGGACGATTGGGAATCCCCGACGCTGGGCGCATGGGGGCTGGGGTGGGAGGTCTGGTGCGACGGCATGGAGGTCAGCCAGTTCACCTATTTCCAGCAGGTCGGCGGCCATGACTGCAAGCCGGTCTCGGGTGAGCTGACCTACGGGCTTGAGCGCCTCGCGATGTATATCCTCGGCGTCGATCACGTCATGGACATGCCCTATAATGATCCGCAGGCCCCGATCGCGCTGAAATACAGCGATGTGTTCAAGCAGACCGAGCAGGAATATTCCCGCTGGAATTTCGACGTGGCCGATACCGACATCTTGCTTCAGCATTTCAAGGACGCGGAGGCCGAATGCACCCGCATCCTCGACCAGCCCTATGATGACCCGAAAACCGGCAAGCGCATCGTCATGGCGCATCCCGCGTACGACCAGTGTATCAAGGCGTCGCACCTGTTCAACTTGCTCGACGCGCGCGGCGTGATCTCGGTCACCGAACGCCAGGCCTATATCGGTCGTGTCCGTGCGCTCGCCAAAGCCTGCGCTGACGCTTTCGTGCAGTCGGAGGTGGGCGGCTTCACACCAGAGCCCGCCAAGGAACAGGCATGACCGCCGGAAAGCTTGTGGGAATTGGCTTCATGATCACCGCCCTCGTCGCCGCCGTCTCCATGTATTACCTGCAGGTCTACGCGTTCTATGAGGAGCCGCGCACGGGCGATCCCGTCCTGCTGACCTCCATCGCCACCGGCGCGCCGGAGGAAATCATCGCCGACGAGGTCACCTCCATCAACGCCACGTCCTCGCCCATCCGCTACCGCGCCTGTTTCACCACGCCCATGTCGCACAGCTTGCTGACGGAGGCTTACGTGCCCGCCCAAAACGCCGTCCCCCTGGTCGCGCCCAACTGGTTTGACTGTTTCGACGCCGAAGAAATAGGGCAGGCGCTGGAAGTGGGCACAGCTCTCGCCTTCCTCGGCACCGAAAACCACGAATACGGTGTCGACCGCATCGTCGCCATTATGGATGACGGGCGCGGCTTCGTCTGGCACCAGCTCAATGATTGCGGCCGCAAGCGCTATGACGGCACGCCCACGGGGCCCGAATGCCCCGCTTTACCTGCGCAAGAAAGCAACTGATATGCCTGACCTGCTGATCGAACTTTTCTCGGAAGAAATCCCCGCCCGCATGCAGTCCCGCGCCGCAAGTGACCTGAAAAAACTGGTCATTGACGGGTTGGTCGAGGCGGGCCTCACATACGCGTCTGCAGGGTCGTTTTCCACGCCGCGCCGCTTATGCTTGACGGTCGAAGGCCTGACATCCGAGTCCGCCGCCACCCGTGAAGAACGCAAAGGCCCGCGCACTGACGCGCCCGAAAAAGCGCTCGAAGGGTTTCTGCGCTCCACCGGGCTGACCGCAGACCAGCTTGAAAAGCGCGATCTGGGCAAAAAGGGCGAGGTCTTCTTCGCCGTGATCGAAAAGCCGGGCCGCGCGGCGTCCGACATCATCGCGGAGGTGTTGGAGGCGACAATCCGCAATTTCCCATGGCCCAAATCGATGAAATGGGGAACGGGCAGCTTGCGCTGGGTCCGCCCTTTGCACCGCATCCTCTGCATACTGACCGATGAGGCGGGCGCGCAAGTCGTGCCGCTCGACGTTGATGGCATCAAATCCGACGACATGACCGATGGTCACCGTTTCATGGCCCCAACCCCGTTTTCTGTAACAAGTTTCGAGGATTACAGCGCAAAGCTCAAACGCGCGTACGTCGTCTTGGACCCGCAGGAGCGCGCCGACCACATCTGGGCTGACGCCACCTCCGCCGCCTTCGCGCAAGGTCTCGAAGTCGTCGAAGACAAGGGCCTGCTGGCCGAGGTTGCGGGCCTTGTCGAATGGCCGGTCATGCTGATGGGCAGCATTGACGAGACGTTCTTGGACCTGCCGCCGGAGGTTTTGCAGACCTCCATGAAAGAGCACCAAAAATTCTTCTCCGTCCGCAACCCCAAGACCGGTCGGATCGAGAAATTCGTCACCGTCGCCAATGTGGAGAGTGAGGATAACGGCGCCACCATCCTCGCGGGCAACCAAAAAGTCCTCTTCGCGCGCCTGTCTGATGCCAAGTTCTTCTGGGAAAACGACCTGCGCGTCGCGAAAGCGGGCATGCAGCCGTGGCTGGACGCGTTGGAGAATGTGACCTTCCACAACAAGCTCGGCAACCAAAAAGAACGCATCGACCGCATCGCCGCCTTGGCCCGCGAGATCGCGCCTGTCGTGGGCGCGGACTCTGATCTGGCCGAGCAAGCCGCCCGCGTCGCCAAGGCCGATTTGTCGTCCGAGATGATCTACGAATTCCCCGAGCTCCAAGGCCTCATGGGCCGGTACTACGCGGAGGCCGCAGGCCTGCCTGCCGAGGTCGCCAATGCCGCCGAGGAACACTATTCCCCGCTTGGGCCATCGGATGATGTGCCGACTGCGCCGGTCTCGGTGGCTGTGGCGCTTGCCGATAAGATCGACACGCTGACTGGGTTCTGGGCGATTGATGAAAGGCCGACGGGTTCTAAAGATCCGTTTGCACTGAGACGGGCGGCACTTGGTGTCATACGACTTTCGCTAGGTAACGAGCTTCGATTTAAGCTAATCGATACCTTTTCAGGTGACCTATCCATTCGTCCTCAACTCGACGCTCTGAACAACCTTAACAAGGGTTCGGAAGTTGAAGATGCTAGCGAAATCATAAACCTCCTGGATAAACTGTCAGAGGGCGTGTTTGATAGCGAGCTGCTCGATGAAACTAAATCAGATCAATTGTTTGATCTTTTGACATCAAAAGCAAAATCCTTGCTGGATCAAAGCGCCGACAAGCAGCCGCAGTTTGATATTGTGATGGGCAAGATTGAACGTATTGCGAGAGCCCGTGGCAATCTCCTTTCTTTCATCCACGATAGACTCAAAGTCTTCCTCAAAGACAAAGGCATCCGCCACGATATCATCGACGCCTGTATCGCGATGCCGGGAAATGATGATCTGACGCTTTTGGTCAAACGGGCCGAAGCGCTCTCCGAGGTGCTCAAAACCGAGGACGGCGCGAACCTGATCCAAGGCTTCAAACGCGCCAACAACATCCTGTCGAAAGAGGAAGAGAAAGACGGCGTTTCCTACGAGCTGGACCCGAAACCGGAGCTGGCCGAAACGGATGAAGAACGCGCGCTGTTCGCAGCGCTCGACACCGTAGAGGCCAAGATCAAACCCGCGATGGAGGCCGAAGATTTCGGCACCGCGATGGAGGCCATGGCCACCCTGCGCGGCCCGATTGATGCGTTTTTCGAAGCCGTCAAGATCAACGCCGACAGCCAAATCGTCCGCCGCAACCGCCTGTGCCTCTTGAACCGTATCCGCGTGATTTGTGGCGGAGTTGCAGATTTGACGAAGTTAGAAGGCTAGTGTTAGGCCCGGTGTGAAACACCGGGCTGCGCTCGACTATTACCGGCAGGGCATCTGCGATGCCCGAGAGGCTCCCCCGTTTCGCCAAAGGCGAACCTTTGGTTCGAAGTAGGGCGCTTCGCACCCACCCGAGGTCGGACGCGGCCATTACCAATTCGAGAGTTTCAGTTCCTGCTTGCGATCCTTGTGAGCGCGCCAAACTTTGTAACCACTAAGAATTTTCACCACCTATTAACCTTAATATTCTGTACAAAATGGGTTTTGCCCCCTCCGAGTTCTGTACAAAATGTACAAAACTTGGGCGTGTGCCTCTGCAACGGGCTTAAACTTTCCTCAATGTAACGGTTGATTGACAGTTCTATGTCACTATGCTGCACTGCAGTATAAGGGTACCACTCATGCTCGATGCGCTAAATTTCGAACGGATCACGGAGGTCGCGAGCGTCTCCCGGCGGCTGCATGGCCACCGGGCCAAATGCCTGCAACGTCTTGTAAGGCTTGGACTTCCTGTTCCTGACACCGTTGCTTTGTCGGTCGAAATGGTGCGCAAAATCGCCGCTGGGCAGCGCCCTGATTTGAAGTCACTGATCGAGGAATTCGGCTCCTGGCCCGTCCTCTCCGTGCGCTCCAGCCCCGTCGACCCCGCCTGGGGCGGCCCATCAACCGTCATCAACATCGGCATGAACCGCGCCAACGAGGCCTTCTTCGCCTCCAAGCTCGGCGCCGTTGCCGCGCGTCAATTGCACCTGAAATTCATCCGCTCTTACGCGATTGATGTGGCGAGGCTGGACGAAGATATCTTTGAAGGTGCTGATCTTACAGTAGAAAACGCCTATGACGCCTATGAGCAGGAAATGGACGAGGCCTTCCCGCAAGAAGTCGACGTCCAGCTTTATGAGGTGCTGAAATCGATGTCGCGCGCTTGGGAGGGGACTTCTGCCCGGCTCCTGCGTTTGTCCAAAGGCGCGCCTGAGGAAGCCGGGCTTGGCCTTGTGATCCAACGCATGGCCTTTGGGCTGGGAATGGGCGAAAGCGGTGCGGGCGTTATTCAATTTATAAATCCAGCAACAGGCGCGCGCCAAGAAACCGGTCGCTATATGCGACAATCTCAAGGCAGGGATGCTTTGAGCGCGGAGGGCGACGCCCTTTTTCTGACGCATGATGAACGTGGGCCTTCGCTGGAAGAGGCTCAGCCTGAGATTTTCAATGAATTGAGGCGGTTGGGGGATGTTGCTCGCACTGGTCTGCGGGAAGAAATGCAGATCGAGTTCACGCTTGAAGGCGGCGCCCTTTCTATCATCGACGCGGTCCTAACCCCGCGCAGTGCCCGCGCGAATGTGGCGACGACCGTGGCGCTGGCGCAAGACGAGATCATATCCGAGGCCGACGCGGTGTTGCGGATTGAACCTAAATCCATCGCTGATTTGCTGCACCAGCAGGTTGAGCCTGGCGCGCCGCGCGACGTCATCTCCACCGGGATCGCCGCGAGCCCCGGCGCTGCGAGCGGGCGGTTGGTCTTTGATGCGCTCGCCGCTCAAACGGCTGCGTCGCAAGGCGAAGCTTGCATTCTGGTGCGGCGTGAAACGGCGCCTGAAGATATTCGCGGGATGCACGCGGCGCGCGGTATTTTGACCGAGCGTGGCGGCCAGACGAGCCATGCGGCGGTGATCGCACGCGGGCTTGGTTTGCCTTGTGTATCTGGCGCAACGGATCTCGACATTGATGCGAAATCGAAGACTTTGAGAACCAAGACGGGCCGTGTTTTCCAGGATGGTGATCTGATCACGCTAGACGGCACTTCGGGCGAGGTGCTGGCGGGTGCCATGCCGCTGGTTGAGGCGGGTATCGATGGTCCGCTTGAGACCTTGTTAGGTTGGGCAGACGAGCACCGCGACATCGGCGTTCGCGCCAATGCAGATACGCCGGCGGAAGCCAAAGTCGCCCAGATGTTCAAGGCCGAGGGCATTGGGCTCACCCGTTCGGAACATATGTTTTTTGCCGAAGACCGGCTGTCTGTTCTGCGCGAGGCTATTTTTGCAGAAGAAGGGTCTGACCGCACGGCGTCGCTTGCGCGGATCTTGCCAATGCAGCGCGATGACTTTTCGAAACTGTTCCAGATTATGGCGCCAAATCCCGTTTGTTTGCGGCTGTTTGATCCGCCTCTGCATGAGTTCCTGCCGGCCGGCCGGCGCGGGATCAAAGAGATGGCTGAGACCATGGGTCTAAGCGCGCGGGAGGTGCAGGCGCGGGTGGATGCTCTGGTTGAGTTTAACCCGATGCTGGGAATGCGCGGCGTGCGTCTTGGGATCACTGTCCCTGAGATTTACGACATGCAGGCGCGCGCTATTTTCGAAGCAGCGCTGCAGGCCTCCACTGAGAATGGTGAAAAGGTTGTTCCGGAAATCATGATTCCGTTGGTTTCGGCCAAGCGGGAAGTAGAGCTTGTCAAATCTCGCATTGACGCGGTCGCGGCCGAGCTGCGCGCGCAGTCGGGCGAAAGCCTCGACTACAAACTTGGCGTTATGGTTGAGACACCGCGCGCCGCTTTGCGCGCTGGCGATATTGCGACCCATGCCAGCTTCCTGAGCTTCGGGACGAACGACCTGACCCAGATGACTTATGGGCTCTCACGCGATGACGCGGGTCGTTTCATGTCGCAATATGTGCAGCAGGGCGTATTCGCTGAAGACCCATTCCTTGCGCTCGACCAGGACGGCGTTGGAGAGTTGTTGGAGCTTGCGGTGACGCGTGGGCGGCAGGTGCGATCCAAAGTGACCCTGTCGGTTTGTGGTGAGCATGGAGGCGATCCTGAAAGCATCGCCTTCTGCCGCAACCTTGGTCTCGATTACGTGTCATGTTCCCCCTACCGCGTGCCAATTGCACGTCTTGCGGCGGCCCGGCTTGCGATTCGAGATCCTCGGGCGGCAGAACAGGCCGATTGGTTCGAAGACTGAGACCGTTTACTTGTGCTCGTGCTACTGTTGAACGCAAAATGTAGCATATGCGCATCGCTTGGATGCGACCTATTGTCGAGCGCCTAGACGACCCGCGCCAAGCCCCTTATATCCGCCTCAATCTAACGACTACTACCAAGTGCCATGGGGGCACTGCTAGCTTCAGGATAGAGGCGGCGTCTGGGTGGGGGAATTTTGATGAGTTTGTACATCTCGCGGATCGCGGGCGCATTTATGTGCGCGGCCAGCGTCATTCCAGCTACAAGTTTTGCCGAAGGCCTAAGCGGATCGGGAAGCACATCTGGCAACCCAAATTTTGACAGCGCGCAAGCGCCGGTGATTTCGCCCGCCTTTCTTGCGCTGCTTGAAGCAGACAAGGTAAGCAAATCCCGCTTGCGTTCAGCGCGCGTGGCCAAGATTTTGGCGCCTGTGACGCCGTTTCGCTCAAAGAACCTTGGTGGGCTGACCTACAACCTCAAGGAGCTCGACGCACGACCAACGGCCACCGGCGGTGCTCAATGGGCTTGCCTTGCAGAAGCGATCTATTTCGAGGCGCGCGGCGAGACCTTGAAAGGTCAGATCGCTGTGGCTGAGGTGATTTTGAACCGGGTCGCGTCTTCGAAATTTCCCAACAGTGTTTGCGCCGTGGTCAATCAGGGAACCGGGCGCAAATATGCCTGCCAGTTCACCTATACATGTGATGGTCTGCCCGAAAACATCAACGAGCCGGCGGCCTACAAACGTGTCGGCAAAGTTGCGCGAATGATGCTTGATGGTGCGCCCCGGAAGCTTTCAGGCGGCGCCACTTACTACCACACAACGGCTGTAAAACCCCGTTGGGCGCGCAAGTTTCAACGCACGGCGCGCATGGGTGTGCACCTTTTCTACAAACCAAGCTGAGCCATTCGCTTTTTGAAGGACAAGGTTCGGGTTTTGGCTGGGACAGCGCGTTGCGCCCTGTTATCTCTGCCGGTACCAAATCTAGAGGCCTGCGCCCATGAGCTCTGAAATCCGACTTGCATTCGCTCATCCATCTGAACGCGCTGAGGCGATGGCAGATGAGCCGCGCGACCGAATTTCGCTGCGAGATCATATTCGCGAAGTTGAGATCGGTGCCTTTCAGGCAGAGCGCGGCGCGACGCAACGGATTTGCTTCAATATTGTTGTTGAGGTGCGTTTGCCCGATGGGCTGAACGACGACGTCGACCGCATTTTGAGCTATGACACAATCACAGAGGCCATTGACCGAGAGCTGAACGCAGAGCGCCTGAACCTGCTTGAAACGCTTGCGGACCGCGTGGCGGAAGGCATTCTGGCCGATCCGCGGGCGGCCAGGGTTTTTGTGCGAATCGAAAAGCTCGACCGCGGGCCGGGAGCCTTGGGGGTCGAAATTGTCCGGGAACGCGAAGCGGTGACACCGATTGAGCCTGAACCGGTGTGCCCGCGCGTGTTGCTTTTGGAAGAGGCCAGCATTCATGCGCCCGATCTATCCAGCTGGCTCGACCGGCTGTCCGAGGGTGAGGCGCCGCTTATACTTTGCGTCGGACAGGCGGAGCGGTCGCGGCCTTTGACCGAACATGCCTTCACGCAACGCCGCATTGATCTTTTGGCTTTGGAACAACAGGCTTGGGTCTTGGCCAGCCGGGATCCGCGCTGCGTTGTTGTTGCGACCCGGACAGAGCTGGATTGGGCGATGAAGCAAAACCAAATCAGTGTTTGGGCACCTTCGAAGATTGTCTTGGATGCGACTGAAAAACCTGATCTTTCTGCTGTTGACGGGATGGCTCTGGCCGAATGGTTTGCGCAAGAATTTTCCGCTGTGGACGTTTCGGCGCTGCAGTCTGACGGCCGCACCGTGCCCCTGCCGGATGCCAAATGACGGTGTACTACCGGCCAATTGCGCAGTCTGACCCCGCACGCTCTGAGAACGCATTGCCTTTGGCTGGGAACCCGTGGATTTGGTTTGACCGCGCCGAACAAATGGGGCGCGACGGTTCTTCACAGCTTGTGAGCGTCGATGAGATACCAGCGGACCTGCGTGAACGCTTGATTGCGCCGCGCCCGCCGGTCGCCGGTCTCGAATTTAACTGCCCGCTTCTGATGGCTGTCTTGAACACGACGCCTGACAGCTTTTCGGACGGGGGGCGATTTGACGCTCTGGAACCGGCGGTTGGTCATGCGCGTGCTATGGCAGCAGCAGGGGCTGATATTCTCGATATTGGGGGCGAGTCAACGCGTCCTGGCGCGGCCTTCGTCCCACCTGAGGAGGAGATCGCGCGCACAGCCCCGGTCATTGCTGCGTTGCGTCGTGCTGGGCTCACGCAACCCATCTCGATTGACACCAGAAAGGCAGTGGTTGCCAAGGCGGCGCTGGAGGCCGGCGCGTCGGTTTTGAATGATGTGTCCGCGCTGAGCTTTGATGCGCAAATGTCTGATATTGCATTAAAATCTAACGCACCGATTTGCCTGATGCATGCGCAAGGCGATCCAAAAACGATGCAGGACGCGCCGCATTATGATGATGTCCTACTCGATGTGTATGACTACCTGGCCCAAACAATCGAGCGCGCGGTTGATGCTGGTATTGCGCGAGACCGGATCATTCTTGATCCCGGCATTGGCTTTGGAAAAACCCAAGAACACAATTTGCGACTGATCGGCGGTCTTAGTCTGTTTCACGGGCTAGGATGCCCGGTGCTGTTGGGCGTATCGCGCAAGCGCTTTATTGGGACAATCGGGAATGAGCCGCAGGCAGACCGGCGCGGTCCCGGCTCCGTTGCCGTGGCTTTGCAAGGTCTTTCTCAGGCTGTTCAGATCATTCGCGCCCATGATATAGAACAGCACGCCCAGGCTTTTGCCTTGTGGCGGGCTATGCTGAACCAAACGCAGGACTAATCAGAAAATGGCACGAAAGCTATTCGGAACGGACGGCGTGAGAGGCCGGGCGAACACGCACCCAATGACGGCGGAAATGGCGCTGAAACTTGGCGCGGCCGCGGGGCGGTACTTTCGCAAGGATCAGGGCCGCCACCGCGTGGTGATTGGCAAGGACACGCGTTTGTCCGGCTATATGATCGAGCACGCCCTGACGGCGGGGTTTACGTCGACGGGGATGGATGTGCTTTTGCTGTCGCCCGTCCCGACACCGGCGGTTGGAATGTTGACCACGTCAATGCGGGCAGATGTTGGCGTAATGATTTCCGCCTCCCACAACCCGCATTTCGACAATGGGATCAAGTTCTTTGGGCCTGACGGGTTCAAACTCTCGGATGCGGATGAACATCAGATTGAGGCACTTCTCGAAAGCGAAGTACTGCCGGCGCAGGCTCAAAATATTGGGCGGGCGAAACATATCTTTGACGGGCGGTTCCGCTACGGTGAACGGGTGAAATCCACGCTGCCAACTGGCATGAAGCTGGCTGGGCTAAAGGTGGTGATTGATTGCGCGAATGGGGCGGCATACCGCACCGCGCCTGAGGTTCTTTGGGAGCTCGGCGCTGAGGTGATCCCGGTCGGCGTCTCGCCAAACGGGTTCAACATCAATGAAGGCTGCGGCTCGACCGACACCACGACGGCTGCCGAGGCTGTTGTTGCTCACGGCGCGGATGTGGGCATTTGTCTTGATGGCGACGCGGACCGGGTCATGGTGCTTGATGAGACCGGCAAAGTCGCGGACGGGGATCAGATCATGGCCCTGCTTGCGCGCCGCTGGGCGGAGGCCGGACGGCTCAAAGGACAAGCGCTTGTGGCGACGGTGATGTCCAATTTGGGGCTCGAGCGGTTTTTGGAAAGCCAATACCTGTCCCTTGAACGCACGGCCGTCGGGGACCGATACGTTGTCGCACGCATGCGCGAAGGTGGTTTCAACCTCGGCGGTGAACAGTCGGGCCACATCGTGATGACCGATTATGCAACGACTGGCGACGGGCTTGTGGCAGGCTTGCAGTTCCTGGCCGCGATGGTTGAAACCGGGCAGGCCGCCTCAGAGCTGGCGCAGCAATTTGAGCCTGTACCCCAGAAGCTGGTCAATGTGCGGTTTGGGGCGGGCCAGCAACCGCTCAACGACACGCATGTTCAAGCCGCCATTCGTCAGGCGGAGGCGGATTTGGCGGGCACCGGGCGCTTGCTGATCCGCAAATCCGGGACAGAACCGCTTATTAGGGTGATGGCGGAATGCGAAAATACTGACACGCTTGACACGACCATCGCCTCAGTTGTGCAGGCGGTCGAAGGCGCGACCTAAGACTTGGCTAAGACTGGGCATGCCGGCCCCAGGCCCGCGATTGGCTGATCGCGATGCCTAGCAAAATAAGCGCGAGGGCGCCAAACAGCTGTGGGGGCAGCTCTTCCCCCATCAGCGCGATGCCGAAGACGACTGACCAGACAGGCACCTGGTAGCTGGTAAGCGACATGAACAAGCTGCCCGCCGTGGTGATGACCCGCACACGAATAACAGCGGCCAAAGCTGTGGGCAGCAGTGCCGCGAGGACCAAGGCGAGCGTCGGCAAAGGGGGGAAGGTTTGCGGTATGCCTTCTTGCAGTACGGCCACGGGCACGAGAACCACGCTTGCCACCAAGAGCGTCGCGGTCGCAAAGGGCAGGGGCGGCATTTTGGGTGCGCGACGGGTGATGATGGACCCGAACGCGTAGCACGCGGCAGCGGCAAGACATGCAAGTCGCCCCCAAATCTCCGCGCTACGCCCAGACGAGGCGAAGGCCTGCGGCCCGAGCAGGATCGCGAGGCCTACGAAACCCAAGACGAGCCCCATGATCCGGCGCGGGCCAATACCCTCTTCGGGCGAGAATACAGCCACCAACGGAAGCACCAAAAGTGGCACAGCGCCCATAGCGACGCCCGCAAAGGCAGAGGGTATGAATTGTAACCCCCAGGAAATCAGTGTGATGGGCAGTGCCAAAGCACCGACCCCGATTGCGAGGATCGCTGTCCAAGCGCTTTTTGACCGGATGGCACCGAGCGGTTGGCCGAGCGCCGCGCAGATGATCCATAGAACCAACCCGCCAAAGAGGTTGCGCAGCGCGGCCACTGTCCAAAAACCGAACCCCTCCAGTGATAGCCTGACCAGCATGAAAGCCGCGCCCCAGATAATTCCGAGGGCGAGGATCAACGTCCAATTGAGGGCGCCCGGTCTTTCGGGGGAGGGGGTGTGCATTTGGCCGATCTAGCCGCTTCTCACGACAGAGACCAGTCTTGTGTTTTAGGCGGATGGCACATGCTGCGGTCGTCTGCGTCTCGCTTGGCTGACGGCGAGACCTGCCAGAATAAGGCCAAGTGCGGTCAGAAATTGCCCTGGTACGGCTTCCCCCAAAAGGGCAGCACCGAAGACAACCGACCATATCGGAACTTGATAATTGACCAGGCTCAGAAAGCTTGGTCCCGCGCTTTGAATGACACGCACGAGCAGGATGGTCGCAAGCGCGGTTGGCGCGAGGCCCAGATAGATCAGCGCGCTCCAAACTTTCGTGGGCATCGGGCCGGGCCAGCCTTCGACGAAAAGGGCGGTCGGAAGCATAAAGACGGTCCCTATGATCAGGGCTGCCGCCGAGAGCGGGATCGGGTGACACTGCGGGGCACGTCGGGTCGTGATCGAGCCTATTGCGTAGCAAAACGCGGCCCCGATGCATGCCAGACGCGCAGCGATTGCACCGTCACCCTCGGTCAGGTTGCCGAGCCCGATCAGCATCACGACACCACAAAACCCAATCAAAAATCCCAGCGTTTTGCGTCTCGTCATAAGCTCACCCGGCACCAGGAAATGCGCCAATGGCAGCACCAAGAGCGGCACCGCGGCCATGCAGACACCCGCAAAGGCCGAGGGGACGTGTTGCAACGCAAGCCCGAGGGCTGTGAAGGGGAGAGCGTTTGACAAGAGCGCAATCGCGAGGATGAAAAGCCAGAGTTTTCGCTCTGAAATTGCTGGTAGCCGGTGGCCCAATGCACGTGACGCCAGGTACAGCGCCGAAGCCCCGATGGTGAGCCGGATCGCCGCGATGCTGAGCGGGCCAACGCCGTCTAAGGCGACGCGCGTTGCCATGAATGACGCACCCCATATCAAGCCAAGGCCGATAAGGGTGAGCCAGTTGATCAAGCCGGGTGATGTGGTGGTGCTCATGCGCCGTGACCTAAAGGAAAAAGGCACCGCAAGCGATGCCTTTTACATGATTTTTTGACGCGCAGTCGCGCGGCGTCACGTCCTAGTTTTTGGACTTGTCGACCATCTTGCCAGCGGAGATCCAAGGCATCATCCCGCGCAGGGTTTCACCAGTGGCTTCGATCTGGTGCTCGTCATTCATGCGGCGCGTGCCTTTGAAGAAGGGCTGGCCGACCTGGTTTTCGGCCATGAAGTCACGTACGAACTTGCCGGTTTGGATATCGGTCAGGATCGCTTTCATGCGGGCCTTGGTCTCATCATATGGCAGCACGCGCGGGCCGGAGACGTATTCGCCGTATTCCGCGGTGTTCGAGATCGAGTAGTTCATGTTGGCGATGCCGCCTTCATAAATCAGGTCCACGATTAGCTTCACTTCGTGCAGGCACTCGAAATAGGCCATCTCAGGCGCGTAGCCGGCCTCGACCAATGTCTCGAAGCCCATACGGATCAGCTCGACCAGGCCGCCGCAAAGAACCGCCTGTTCACCGAAGAGGTCGGTTTCGCATTCTTCGCGGAAGTTCGTCTCAATAATGCCGGAGCGACCACCGCCGATCGCGGAGCAGTAGCTGAGGCCAATTTCCAGGGCTTTGCCGGACGCGTCGTTGTCGACTGCCACCAGGCAAGGCACGCCACCGCCTTTGGTGAACTCGCCCCGCACGGTGTGGCCGGGGCCTTTGGGTGCCATCATGATGACATCGACGCCTTCTTTCGGCTCGATCAGGCCGAAATGCACGTTCAGGCCATGGGCGAATGCGATTGCGGCGCCCGGCTTGATATTGTCATGAACATATTTTTTGTAAGTCTCTGCCTGCAACTCATCGGGCATGGTGAACATGATGACGTCGCACCATGCGGCAGCCTCGGCGATGCCCATGACTTTCAGGCCTTCACCTTCGGCTTTGGCGGCGGAGGCAGAGCCTTCACGCAGCGCAACCACCAAGTTCTTCGCACCGCTGTCGCGCAGGTTCAACGCGTGGGCGTGCCCTTGGGAGCCATAGCCCAGAATAGCCACTTTTTTGTCTTTGATCAGGTTCACATCGCAATCGCGATCATAATAAACGCGCATGTCGGGCGTCCTCTCTGTTCGTATTTCATCTGTTGTGAAAAATACGCGACGACACATGAATTGACAGATAGAAACGATATAATTATTCGCATTAATTCGGTAGATTATTCGCCATCTGCATAAAAAGTGAAAAAATCATGCTCGATGATCTCGACCGCCGTGTCTTGCGTCAAATGCAAGCGGACCCTGATAGCCCTCTTTCGGAGCTCGCTGAGCGCTGCCGGTCGCAGCCAGCGACGCTCTCCCGCCGGATCGAAAAACTCACCCGCGCGGGTGTTTTGCGGGGCCGACATGCCATCATTGACTGGGTCGCTTTGGGGTTCAACGTCGAGGTTTCGCTCCGCTTCACGCTCGACAAAACCCAGAGCAGCGCGTTTGACGCGTTCTTGGCCGAGGCGCGCAAAATCGACGAAGTGATAGCGATCCAGACCTTTCTGGGGCGCGTCGATGTGCGGCTGTCCGTGATTGCGCGCGACATGGCGCATTATCAGCGGCTTTACCGAGACAAGATCCTGACATTGCCGCATATCGCGGATTTGGAGGCATTGATGCATGTGGCGACGATCAAGACCTCCGAAACCTTGCCAATCTAGGGGCGCAGTATGGAGCTCGACAATCATGACTATGCGATCCTGCGCGCGCTGAGTGCTGATGCAAGTGTCAGCGCGAGTGCGTTGGGAAAGAGCCTTGGGCTGAGCCAACCCGCGACATGGCGTCGGATGCGCAAGCTGCAAGACACCGGGATCATCACCGGCCGGCGCGTCGATTTGGACGCGGAAGCCTTGGGGTTTGGGGTGACAGTCTTTCTGGGCGTGAAACTTGCGACCAAAGGTCGGGTTTCCTTGGAGGATTTTGAGCGGGCGGTCACGGCAATCCCCGAGGTCCAAACGGTGCAGCATGTCTTAGGGCTTTATGACTACCGGTTGCGGGTCGTGGCGCGGGACCTGTCTGATTTCGAGAGAGTTTTGAGGCGCAGGATCATGACCTTACCGGGCATTGGTGATGTGGAGGCGAATGTCCTTTTAAGCGAAGAACGGCTGCCTGGACCGCTTTGAAAGACCCCCGGCTTTGATAGCTTATGAGCTGAGTTCTGGATCACACCCGTTCATGGGAGGCGCGCTTATTTGGCGCCACGAGAGACCGTTGGTTAAGGTCGGGTCAATTCGATAAATTGTCTGGATTTTTCTGGGCGCTGTTTACGGATTAGCGAAGGTTAAGGCGCATTTTGATCGCGGATTTCCGAGGAAAAATGCGTGAAAATCAGATCGAAAGCAGATGTATGGAAGGCCGCGCTCGTCACGACGCTGGCGGCCTATAGTATTGTGGCCGCGGCAATCTTGAAGCTTTACCCACGTGAGGAATGGCTTTGGGAGCTTGGGCTGAGCGGCTTCCTGACGATTTGTATATGCATGATAGCGACCTACAATTTTGGCCTCAAAGTCCTCCAGAACTACGAGCTGTCAGCGGAGTTGCAAAGATTGGTCAGTCGCGACCGGCTTACGGATGCGGCGACGCGCGACTTCTTTTTCGACCGGATGCAAAAGGACCCGAACGCCTACGGCGTCTCATTGATGGTCGATATTGATCACTTCAAACAGGTCAACGACACTTACGGACATTTTGTGGGGGATGCGGTCATTAAACATGTCAGCGACATCCTCCGCTCCGAATGCCGGGCGCAGGATATTGTGTGCCGGTTTGGCGGTGAGGAATTTGTGATTTTTATGCACGAGGCTGACGGCGACAAGGGGCTTTTGGTTGCGGAACGCATGCGGCTCTCTGTCGAAGCGGCCCCGGCCACGGAAGATGGGGTCGATGTCAGCGTCACAATCTCAATCGGTGGTTCGCTCAAAGAACGGATGGAGGATATCAACCTCTCGATCAAAGCTGCAGACGCCGCGCTCTACCGCGCCAAACAGGCGGGGCGGAACCGCACTGTCGTCGATTGGCTCGGGCGTCGACCTGATCTGGAGGAGCGTCGGGCGTCTTAACCCAGAGCCGTTCTAGCGCCCACGATGTCGATTGGGTTTGTATACCCAGATAGACTTTGCCTTCCTTCCGGGGTGCGCCTAAAACCCTCCAAGACTGCGATGGAGGAGAACGCGATGGCTTTGCTGGAAAATATTGATCCTGGTGGTTTGGACGAATTCAGCGTGGTCTTTACGGACCGTTCCTTGAACTCGATGTCCAAGTCATTCCAAGGCGTTATGACCGACATTTCTGAGATGTTGAAAGAGGTTTACCAGTGCCATTCGGTGGTGCTGGTTCCCGGCGGCGGTACCTTTGGAATGGAAGCCGTTGCCCGACAGTTTGCACGCAACAAAAAGGCATTGGTGGTGCGAAACGGGTGGTTCTCGTACCGCTGGAGCCAGATATTCGAAGCCGGCGGTTTGACGTCGGAGGCTGTCGTACTGAAAGCGCGCCAGACGGGCAATGACACGCGTTCCCCCTTCCGGCCAGCGCCGATCGAAGAGGTGACAGCGCGCATCGCCGAAGAAAAACCAGATGTCGTCTTCGCCCCGCATGTTGAAACCTCGGCGGGTGTGATCTTGCCAGATGACTATGTTGCGGCACTCGCAGCGGCGGCGCACAATGTCGGCGCTTTGATGGTGCTCGATTGCATCGCGTCAGGGTGCGCTTGGGTGGACATGAACGCGCTTGGTGTTG
This sequence comes from Pseudomonadota bacterium, assembly GCA_039030615.1. Taxonomy (GTDB): domain Bacteria; phylum Pseudomonadota; class Alphaproteobacteria; order Rhodobacterales; family Rhodobacteraceae; genus Litoreibacter. Next base: position 210,444 of record JBCCDV010000001.1, read on the forward strand.
ATCTGTTGATCTCCGCGCCGCAAAAAGGATGGTCCTCCACGCCTTGTGCCGGGATCGTTTGCATGTCGAAACTGGCACGCGAGCGGATTGAGGAGACAAGCTCTGACAGTTTCGCGGTCGATTTGAAAAAATGGCTCGACATTATGGAGGTCTATGAAGGTGGGGGGCATGCCTACCACGCGACAATGCCGACCGACGGTTTGCAGGCCTTCCGCGACACGATGAAGGAAACCCAAGACTACGGGTTTAAGAAATTGCAAGCCGCCCAGTGGGAATTGGGCAATGGCGTGCGCGACTACTTCAAATCGAAAGGGATCATCTCTGTCGCGGCCGAAGGGTTCGGCGCGCCTGGGGTGGTGGTCAGCTACACGTCTGATCCTGCGGTGCAGAATGGCTCCAAATTCATGGGCGAGGGCATGCAGATTGCAGCCGGCGTTCCGCTGCAATGTGATGAGCCGGATGATTACCGGACCTTCCGGATCGGACTTTTCGGGCTCGACAAACTCTATGATGTTGAAGCCACGCTCGCGCGTTTCAAGACTGTCGCCGACAAGGTGCTCTAAGCGCTATTTGAGGCCCAGACCCATTTGCATCACCGCTTTGCGAATGGGGGTTGCGTCATGAAGGGCGCCAATGCCCCAGCTGCGCATTTCGCGCAGCCAGTCCAAGTTGGACTGCGAGGTGCGGTTCAACAGATCAATGCCTGACACACGCAGCTGCACTTGCCGTCTACGCGCTGCGTCATAAGCGTCTAGCATCGCGTCACTGCCCAATTCATGAGACCGGGCAAGGTCGATCAAACTTTGCAAATCCGCCAAGCTCATATTGAGCCCCTGTGCGCCAATCGGTGGCACGACATGCGCGGCCTCGGCCACCAGCGCCAGACGCCGTGCCGAAAATCGGTGCGCGACTTGCGAAATGATCGGCCATATCGTCCGTCTGCTCGCAAGGCTCAACGGGCCCAACACGCCCGCGGAGCGTTCGGTCATCGCCGTATTGAAGTCAGGCTCTTCGAGCTCAAATAACTTCTGTGCGGTCGCGCCATCTTCCATCCACACAATTGCGGATGACGGTTTCCCGTCAAAATCGGGCAGGGGCACCAACGTGAAGGGCCCGCCTGTGCGGTGAATTTCCGTGGAGATATTGCCATGCGGTTGTGCGTGAGTGACCGCAAAGGCCAATGCCTTTTGCCCGTAGCGTGTCGTGCGCACGGGTATGCCCGCCTTTTCGCGCAGGCTTGAGCCGCGCCCATCCGCCGCTACGACAAGTTTCGCGGTAACGCTTTCACCAGAGCTCAACCGGACCTTCGCCATGGCACTGCGGGCAAGCAGCGCGTCGGTGCGGATACCGGTCCGGAAGGTCACGTTTTCCAATTCGTCAAGCCGCGCGACGAGCGCGCGCCTGATCAGCCAATTTGGGAGGTTCCACCCGAAAGGCAGCTCCGAGATATCGCTGGCGTCGAAATCTCGCGTTTTGCGCAGGCCGGTTTGGTCAGCATCGACGATGCGCATGATTTGTAGCGCGGTGGCGGTCTCACTCAACGCGTGCCAAACGCCGGCGCGCTCCAACACATGGACGGAGGGTTGCAGAAACGCCGTCGAACGCAAATCGGCACCCTGCGCGTCGCGTTCTGTAATAGGTGGGCTGGGGTCAACGCAAAGCACGTCAAACCCGTTGCTGCCAAAGAGCGCAGCCGCCGTCAGACCGGCGACGCCACCCCCCGAAACGACGATATCAAAATCTGTGTTCATGTCCCAAACCTAGTGGGTCCAACCTGATATCCAAGCCTCAAGATACGACCTGCGCCAGAAAGCCGCTAAGGTCATCTGTATGGTGCTCTATATGCGCGGCCTCGCTCGGTTCCGGCGCAACATGAACCGTCCGCATGCCAAGTTGATGCGGCACCACAAGGTTGCGAGGATCATCTTCAAACATGGCCGAGACTTTTGGATCGATCCCATCGCGCGCAAACACGCGCTCAAAGGCCGCGCGCTCAGGCTTTGGTCGCCAGTCGGCATGTTCCACACCGTAAATGGCCTCAAAGACCCCGGTCAGGCCCCTCGCTTGCAGAACCTTGCTTGCATAATCCGCGCCCCCGTTTGTGTAGACGATGCGCCTTCCTGGCAGCGCCTCAATCCGCGCGCGCAAGACCGGATCAGGGGTGAGCGCTGAGAAGTCAATATCATGGACGTTTTCGATAAAGTCTTCCGCGTCGATGTCGTGATGGTGCATGAGGCCGGCCAAAGTCGTGCCGTGCGCTTGCCAGTAATCCGCGCGCAATTTGTCGGCTTCAGCACGACCAACGCCTAAGGCCCGCATCACATAGGTGACCATCCGCGCCTCGATTTGATCAAAAAGCCGCGTCTGCGGCGCGTACAGCGTGTGGTCCAGGTCAAACACCCAGGCGCTAACATGTTCAAAAGAAATACTCATCTGGCAACAGATACCGCCCCTCAGGTGTCAGCGAAAGTGTACAAATGCTTGTGCGTGCCGAAGCCAGCCGATAGGTTTTCGTACAAATACAGGGGAGAGAACATGGCCAAACCGGTGGAGAGCCCGACCTATAAAGCGATCCTGCACGCCATTGATGTGGGCGTCTATAAACCGGGCGACCGGCTTGTCGAAAGCGAGCTCGCGACGCGTTTTGGCGGCTCGCGCACCCCGATACGAGAGGCTTTGCAGCGGCTTGAGACGCAGTCCTTGCTGACCCGCGACGGGCGGTCTTTGATTGTGGCCTCGCTCGATCATGATCAAATGGCCGAGCTTTACACCGTTCGTGGCGCGCTCGAAGGCCTCGCCGCCGAGCTAGCGGCGCAACATGCGGCGCCGGAAGAGATTAAGGTTTTGCGTGATTTGGTCGAAAAAGATCGTGAGCTATTGGCGCAGCCCGCAGAGCTGAGCCAATCGAACCGCCGGTTTCACCGGCAGCTGCATCGCGCCTCGCACAACCGATATCTGGTGCAACAGCTCGACCTTGTGTATCGCTCGATGGCGCTGCTTGCGACGACGTCATTGGCCGTGGACGGGCGGGGCGAGGTCGCGCTCAACGAGCATATGGCGATCGTCGAGGCGCTCGAGGCGCGGGACGCTGCTGGGGCCAGCGAGGCGCTGCGCAGTCATCTGTCCATCGCTTATGAGACCCGGCTCAAAGTCGACGCTTCCGCGGACCTCTAGCGTTCCGTCAGCCGGGCTCACACCATGCTCGGTCTTGTCCCAGAAGAAGGGCTTTCGGACCATTTCGAACACGCCTTTATAGGCCGCAAGCGTTGCCAGCATGAAATATACAGGCAGCGTGATCACCCATAGCAAGCCGGGACGTGGGTTCAGTTTGCGCCCGGCGGTCAGAAACAGGGCAAGGGTGACGCCTTCGCAGGCAAGGAAAAGCACCGTAAGCGCGTTTGTTTGATCTGGTGTTAGCCCGGCTGGTGCTGGCACAAACCCACCGGTCAGGAAATGCGCAAAACCCCACCATAAGATGGGCGCAAGGCAGAAGGCGAGAAGTGTGCCCAAAAACAGCAGTTGAAAGCCCAAAAATTTCCAAGTGCCCAGATCACGCCACAGCTTGTGAGGCGCACGCATATGCACGCACCACGTCATCGCATAGCCCTTTAGCCAGCGTGACCGCTGTTTCACCCAAGGCCAGAGCCGGTTGTTGGCTTCTTCATGCGTGACGGTGTCGAGCATCTCGCAATGATATCCAAAGCGGGCCAAACGCATGCCCAAATCGGCATCCTCAGTCACATTATGCGCGTCCCAACCGCCAAGCTTGACCAATGCGTCGCGCCGAAAAAACAGTGTTGTGCCGCCCAAGGGAATTGGAAATCCGAGCCGCTCGAGCCCCGGCAGCATCACCCGAAACCAACCGGCATATTCAAAACTGAAACACCGCGCGAGCCAGCCGGCGCGTGGATTGTAGAAACTCAGCACGCCTTGCAAACAGGCCAGCTTTTCGGGGCTTTGAGCGAAGCGGCGCGCAACGCGTTGCAGTTGGTCAGGGTCAGGCGCATCTTCAGCGTCATAGACCCCGATGATTGATCCGGACGTAAAATCAAGGGTGTAGTTCATTGCGCGCGGCTTTGTTTTCAGCGTCCCGCGCGGCACTGTGACGGCACGCATACCCTTTGGGAGTGAGGCGTCCGCAAGCATTTTTTGGGTGAGCGTGTCGTCGGCTTCGGTAATCAGGAATATTTCCAATAGGGCCGGCGGGTAGTCGATCCGGCTGAGCCGTTCGATCAAAGCGGCTGCGATATTGGCTTCTTTGAACAGCGGCACGAGGATCGAAATTTTTGGCAGGGGGCCGTCGATCTCCGGGGAGCGCGCAGGTCGCTGGCGGGGCCTGTGTCGCAGAGCGAGGAGCAAACATATGAGTTTGAGCGTGGTATTTACGACCAATACCGCGACGGCCAGCCAAAGCAAGGCTTCGCTGAGCGGAACAGGGCTAAAACTCCAGAATGCCATACAGAATGCAAGGAACATCAATGCCATACTTGTTCCCGACCAGCTCCGACAGCTTTGCGCAGCGGGTGCGCGCTCTTCTGCCATTTTCGAGAGTTTCGGCCCGTAAAGCGTGGAAATAGAGCGTTGAAGTGGGGCGTCCTGTGATAGCGCGATGCGTGCGGGTCGCATCGATTTGGGGATGCGGCGCAGCAAGACTTTGGCCCCGCGCGGGTCAGAGCTTGCAAGGACCGTCACACCACCCGCGCGCCGCCACACCAATGCTTTGTGCGCGAGACAATCCTCGGCGCTTAGGAGATGGGACAGTCGCGGATCCGGCGGGTCACGCGCAAGATCGACCGTGCTGGTGTCATAGACCCGCGCGAGGGCGCGCGTGATGTCTTCGTTCCGCAGGAGCCCCCGACTGGCGATAATCTCGCCCAAAGGCGCGTCACAGGCCTTTTGTTCCTCCAACGCGGCGGCAACTTGTGATGTGCTGAGCGTCCCTTCCTGGACCAATACATCCCCTAGCCGCATCGTGTGGCGACGGCGGGGGAGGTCCGGCAAGGTCAATGGACCTGCGGTTCGAGTCTTCAAAAGGGCAGAAGTCATGCGCGAAAGGGCCTACGGTTTATGCACCTCGCAGACCATCTTCGCGCGTGGTTAAAACGACGTTAAGCGCGCCGATCTTCAAGTTTTTTCAAGCGCACGCTCCGCCATTGCGGCGGCAAATCGCTCAAATAGGTAGTAGCTGTCCTGCGGTCCGGGGCTGGCCTCGGGATGGTATTGTACCGAAAAGACCGGTTTGCCATCCAGCGCGATGCCGCAATTCGAGCCATCAAACAGCGAGACATGGGTCTCGGACACGCCGGCGGGCAGCGTTTGCGCGTCGACAGTGAAGCCATGGTTCATCGACGTGATCTCAACCTTGCCGGTCGTGTGGTCTTTGACCGGGTGGTTCGCGCCATGGTGGCCGTGGTTCATCTTGATCGTCTTTGCGCCTAGCGCGAGCGCCAGCATTTGATGCCCAAGGCAAATGCCAAAGACGGGAATGTCTGCGCCCAAGACCGCCTTGATCATGGGCACTGCGTAGGCGCCGGTCGCGGCCGGATCGCCGGGACCGTTCGACAGGAAAACGCCGTCAGGCGCGTGCGCCATAACGTCCTCTGCGGTGGCTGTGGCAGGTAGCACCGTGACGTCGCACCCGGCAGAGGCCAAGCACCGCAGGATGTTGCGTTTCGCTCCGAAATCAACGGCCACAACCTTGTGGCCCTTTTCGCTGCGTTGACCAAATCCGTCGGGCCAGGCCCAACGTGTCTCGTTCCATTGATAGCTTTGGGCGCACGTAACGTCCTTGGCGAGATCAAGCCCCTCGAGCCCCTTAAAGGCGCGCGCCTTGGCAATCAGCGCCTCTAGATCGAACTTGCCTTCGGAATTGTGCTCCATCGCAACATGGGGCGCGCCTTGTGCGCGAATGGCGCGCGTCAGCCGCCGCGTGTCTACGCCACCCATGCCAATGCGCCCGCGCCGGGCGAGCCAGTCGGTCAGCTCCGCCTCGGAGCGCCAATTTGACGGCTCTGTTGGGTCCCATTTGACGATCATGCCTGCAGCGACCGGGTCGGCGGTTTCATCGTCTTCCGCTGTCACGCCGGTGTTGCCGATATGGGGGAAGGTGAAGGTCACAACCTGACCCGCATAAGATGGGTCCGTCATGATTTCCTGGTAGCCGGTCATCGCGGTATTGAAGCAAAGTTCGGCCACGCAAACCCCCGTTGCGCCAAAGCCTTTGCCGTAAAAAATGGTTCCGTCTGCCAGAACCAGGCATGCGGTTGGAGTGTCGGGCATCGTGTATCCCCTCGGCGAATAAGTGGCGAAATTTGGCGGAACTTATGGGTTGGCAATGGTAAGGTCAACGCCTCAAGAGCCATGTCAGCATATGTTTCAAGGCAGTGATTGCAGCCCTTGTTAAGCCCGTGTGTTACGGCTAAAACCGCGCCTTCGTGAAACAGCTCGAAGGCCGCGACCATGTCCAAGGACAAACGCACAGAGATCACAGATGCTTTGAAAGAGGCAATGAAAGCGAAAGATGCGGGCCGGCTTGGCACGCTTCGTTTGATCAATGCCGCTATCAAAGACCGCGATATCGCACTGCGCGCCGAAGGCGGCGAAGTCGGCGAGCCGGAAATTCTGGCGATCTTGGGCAAAATGGTAAAGCAGCGCCAAGAAAGCGCGAAGGCCTATGAAGAGGGTGGTCGGTTGGAGCTGGCCAGCAAAGAGATGGCAGAGATCAAGGTGATCAACGATTTCCTGCCCGCGCAGCTCAACGCCAAGGAAACGGAAGCGGCGGTCTCTGCCGCGATTGCAGAGGCTGGTGCCGAAAGCATTCGTGATATGGGCAAGGTCATGGGCGTTTTGAAAGCGAAATATACCGGACAGCTTGATTTTGGCGCGGTCGGTCCGATGGTCAAAGCGCGTCTGGCTTAGACCTGTTCTGATTTTGCTACGCTTCCCGTCGTGACAGTATCAAAAATTTTCTGCGCGATGTCTTCGGCTGCAAGAGCTTCTGTGTCGAAGTGCATCACCTCGATATTGCGAGATGAATACACCCCAAGCGCCTGCTGAAACATGTCACGTCGGCGCCCGAAGGCGGCGGCATCGCCAAATTTTTGAACGGCGCGGTCGTGCGCATCGGCGTCGTTCTGACTTTCCTCATTTCGAAGGATGACGCGTTTAAATGCTGTCTCCGGTCGCAAATCGAGGCCAATGACCAAATCCGATGGGGGTGCGAGTGCAACGAACCGCTCGAACCCTTCCATGTCGGGAGCATCGAAAAATGTGGCCACCGCGTGGGACACAAAGCCTTCATCCATGACGACCACTTCGTCAGCGCGTGAGATATCACGTGCGCCTTGATGGCTCGCTGCCATCATAGCAAACAGCAGATGTCGGATTGGCGCGTCGTCGAAAGCGTTTCGCGTGAGCGTTTCGAGCTCGGCGTTGCGACGTTGAAACCTGATATAGCGGTGCAGAAGCGTTCGGTCGGGACGTGCGCGCAGATATCGCGGCAAGCGCTCCTCGCGGCTGGTATCAATGGCGAGGTCTTCCGCGCCGCTAACGGTGATCTTTGCATTGATAAGGTGTTGCGCCAAAAGCCGCGTTACCGTGGTCTTCCCGCTACCTGGCAGGCCTGCGAATTCGATAAGCATCAGCGCTTTTCGAGCAGGAAGTGATAGACCTCGGAGGCATCATCCGGGTCGCTTTTGACCAACCTTTTATCGACAATCCCGAAGCCCAGCTCTTGGAGCATTGCGGTATTCCCCGCGGCCGAAAGCTGTGAATGCAGCGGCAAGGTATCATCGAGATCGGCGAGCACGTCGCTGCCGGTACCGCTATGCTGGCCGAGCTGAATGATCGCGTATTTTCGGCTGACGCGCGCAAATTCCTGCATCGCCTTCACGGCATCAGGTTTGATGATGATGTCGCGGATAAAACGGACAGAGCTTACCAGATCGAAGCTGGCATCGGGGTAGGGAAGGGAGGTCGCGCTGCCCGTCGATGTGGTGCAATGCTCATAGGCGGGCCCAAGTATAGATTGAGCGGCCTTCAACATATCTGCTGACGCATCGAGGCCAAAAATCGAATAGGCATTCTCGCGGTAGAAGGGCACGAAGCGGCCAGTCCCAAACGGAACGTCGAGCACGCTGAGCCCTCGCGGCAAGGTCTTCAGAAGGGAATGCATCTCCTCCTGCTCGGTGGTCCACCAAGGCTGCTTTGCGCGTCGCTTTTGATAGTTCGTCGCCACTTGCCCGTAGTAGCTGTCGCCTTTTGCGCCGGTTTTTCCCATATTCACCCCGCTTTTGGCTCTATCTTTAGGGGGCGTTCATCGCGCGGGCAAGCGAGGCTCGGCGGAACTATGCCGCCAGGCTGCGGAGCGCGTCCTCGAGGTCACGCTTTAGGTCGAGCCTTTCGCCGGCGGAAAGAAACGCTCCCAGCTCGACCTCCCGCTCCCCGCCTTTGAGGGTCAGGTAGTGTTTGACCGGCTCATCATGTTCGGCGATCTGGACCCAATAGGGGTTCGCCTGCCAGTCTTGGCGATGGCCTTTCGGGTCGAGGCGTACGAGTTTGATTTCATCTTCCCACAGCGACAATTCCTCGATGATTTGTCCATCGCGGTAATTGCGCATGATGAAAAACCAGACAGCGGCAACAGTCAGAACAAGGTAGGGGAGAACGCCCCACAGCACGGCTGTGCCGAATACCCCAAAGAGCGGAACACTCAACCCGGCTGCAAGAAGGCCGATGACCCAAACAAAGCCGGTCGCATTCATGGACCGATGCGGGTAGAGCAGCACCCGCCAAAGGGGCGCCTCGCGCCGGTCAGATGCAGAAAGGGCCTCGGGATAATCCGAGGCCCTCTCCGCTAAGTCTATGTGCTGGATGGGCACGTTAATGTGCCGCCTTATCCCACTCTTCCTGCTTTGGCAGGATTTCGAACGTGTGCTCAGGTGGCGGCGATGGCAACGTCCATTCCAGGGTATCAGCGTACTCATTCCAAGGGTTCGCTTCTGTCACGCGGCGGCCCCAACCCAATGTGTAGACCATAACGCCGATGAAGAAGAGGAACGACGCGAAGCTAAGGAACGCACCCCAGCTGGAGACGTAGTTCCAATAGGCGAAGGCCTCTGGGTAGTCGATATAGCGGCGTGGCATACCTTGGCGCCCCAGGAAGTGCTGAGGGAAGAAGGTGATGTTTGCGCCGATGAACATGGCCCAGAAGTGCAGCTTACCAGCCCATTCAGGGTACATCCGGCCCGCCATTTTCGGCAGGTAGAAGTAGACGCCCGCGAAGATCGCAAACACCGCTCCAAGCGACATCACATAGTGGAAATGTGCCACCACGTAATAGGTGTCGTGGTAGGCCCGATCGATGCCTGCTTGCGACAGAACGATGCCGGTCACGCCGCCGAAAGTGAACAGGAACAGGAAGCCAAAGGCCCAAAGCATTGGGGTTTTGAACTCAATCGATCCGCCCCACATGGTCGCAATCCAACTAAAGATTTTGACCCCTGTCGGCACCGCAATCACCATGGTTGCCAGCATGAAGTAGGACTGCTGTGTCAGCGACATGCCCACGGTGTACATGTGGTGGGCCCATACAACAAAGCCGAGCGCACCAATCGCCACCATCGCATAGACCATCGGCAGGTAGCCGAAGATCGGCTTGCGCGAGAACGTCGCGATGACGTGGGAGATAATGCCAAAGCCCGGCACGATCACGATATAAACCTCGGGGTGCCCGAAGAACCACAACAAGTGCTGGTAGAGGATCGGATCGCCGCCACCGGCTGCATCAAAGAACGTCGTACCGAAGTTACGGTCCGTCAGCAGCATGGTGATTGCGCCCGCCAGAACCGGCAGGGACAAAAGGATCAGCCATGCGGTGACGAAGATCGACCAAGAGAATAGCGGCACTTTGTGCAGCGTCATGCCCGGGGTCCGCATGTTCAAGAAGGTCGTGATCATGTTGATCGCGCCCAGGATCGACGAGGCGCCAGACATGTGAACCGCGAAGATCGCGAAGTCCGTCGACATGCCTTGCTCGGTCGTTGACAGCGGCGCGTAGAGCACCCAACCGATGCCAGAGCCCGTTTGATCATTGCCGCCGGGGACCAACAAAGAGGCCACAGCCAGCGCACAGGCGGCCACATACATCCAGTAAGACAGGTTGTTCATGCGCGGGAACGCCATATCCGGCGCGCCAATCTGCAAAGGCATGAAGTAGTTACCAAAACCGCCAAAAAGCGCCGGGATCACCACGAGGAACATCATCAAGATGCCGTGGCCGGTGATCAAAACGTTCCACAAATGCCCGTTTGGCGTACAATCCGCGACAGCCGCCGCAGTGAAACGTGCGCCTTCAAGGCACATGTATTGAACGCCGGGTTCCATCAGCTCCAACCGCATGTAGACGGTGAAAGCGACGGAGATGAAGCCCATCAGTGCGCCGGTGAACAGGTACAGAATACCGATATCTTTGTGGTTTGTTGACATGAACCAACGGGTGAAAAAGCCCCGTTCGTCGTGTTCATGTCCCTGGATGGCGGCGTCGGCCATGGGTGTCTCCCATTTCTTTTTGGTGTCTCGACATAGCTACAGGGCAGACTCAGCCCGCCCGTTATTTCCACGGTTTAGTGTGTCGCGTCCCCACGCGCAATGTTTCAAGCTGCCGCAGGCGGTGAAAAATTGTCGCGGGGCAGTGGAAATTTAGACGATATTAAGAAGAGTTAAGCGTCGCTCGCCGTTCTTTAACTCTGTCGCTGGCGAATGGCCTCTGTCAGGGGCCAAATGTGCTTGGGCCCCACATCTGCATCGCTTCAGTGGCGATGAAATATGCGTCCGGGCTCAGAGGCGTGGGCCAAACGCCTCGTCAAAGCGGCGCTTGAGTGCCATATCGACATCTTCCATCGTGATCGGCAGGCCTAAATCGACCAAAGATGTCACCCCTTGATCAGAGATGCCGCATGGAACAATCCCATCGAAATGGCTCAGGTCTGGCTCCACATTGATCGACAGCCCATGAAAGCTGACCCATTTGCGCATGCGTACCCCAATTGCGGCCACTTTGTCTTCGCGCGGGGCGCCGTTGGCGAGGGATGGTTTTTCGGGCCGCGCGACCCAAACGCCTACCCGGCCCTCACGGATTTCGCCTTTGACGTTGAACTCATCGAGTGTTGCGATCACCCATGCCTCCAACCGTTTGACGAAAGCGCGCACGTCCTTTTGGCGGCGGCTGAGGTCGAGCATGACGTAGACGACGCGCTGCCCGGGGCCATGATACGTGTACTGGCCGCCACGCCGGGTGTCATAGACCGGAAACCGGTCCGGGTCCGTGAGGTCCGCGCGGTCGGCCGATGTTCCGGCTGTGTAGAGCGGCGGGTGCTCAAGCAGCCAAATCGCCTCAGCAGCCGTCCCTGACGCAATCTCGCCAACACGCGCCTCCATCTTGGCGACGGCCGTTTCATAGTCGATCAGGCCAGTTGAGGTGATCCATTCGGGCACGCGTTTCGCTCCGAGATTGAAGGTCAGGTCGAGCCCAGCAAATGACATGGTTTGATCCGATGATGCAATGGCACCCACGGCCCACGATCAGGCCATTTCCCTCAAAGCGGAGCCATGCGCTTTTTTGCCCTTCACAAGCACATGCGCTCGGGCTAAACCCCCGCCACCAGCCAGAGCCCTATGCGGGCTTCGACATCGCGGTCGTGGCGGAATTGGTAGACGCGCAGCGTTGAGGTCGCTGTGAGGTAACACTCGTGGGGGTTCGAGTCCCCCCGACCGCACCATCGAACGCTGGGCAAATGACCCCGGCTTGTCGCATTTCGGGTCGAAGAAAATCCAACAGATTGCTTTCAAATCCCGGCCGCTTGTCCGACACTGCGACGTAGATTGAAATTGCAGCCACAGGGCCAATCAAAAATATGCTAAGCCAGCGCTCAGAGCCTCTCACACGTATTCAACGCGCGCGCCGCTCTGAAATTCTTGAAGCTGCATTGGAAATTTTCTCGCAAAATGGCTACCGCGGTGCCTCGATCAACAAGATTGCGGAGGCGGCGCAGATGTCGACGCCACGTCTTCTGTACCATTTCAGCGACAAGGAAGAGCTGTATTCCGAGCTTCTCAGCGCCACGCTTCAGCTCTGGCTTGAGCCATTGGAACAGATTGAGGAGACAGGCGACCCGGTCGACGAAATCTGCATTTACATCCAGCGCAAGCTGGAGATGTCGCGCGACCATCCGCGTGAAAGCCGGCTCTTTGCCGGGGAGGTGTTGGTGGGTATCAAACGCGCAGATACCGCCTTGTTCGAGCCGCTGCGCGCTGTGTTCGACTCAAAGATTGCGCTTTTGGAAGACTGGGCCGCGCAAGGCCGGATCACGGCGCAGGATCCGCATCACCTGCTCTATTCGATCTGGGCCACGACCCAGCATTACGCAGATTTTGAGGCCCAGATTGAGATGCTGTCCCCGCAGAAAATGGCCAAGCTTTTTGAGGGGGCGGAGGCCCATCTGGTTCCGATGTACCGAAAGCTGCTCACGCCGACCTAAGGCAGTGCAATACCGTTGATCAGGATGTCCTTTACGGCGCGCTTGGTCTCTTCCCATTGTGCCCCGGACAGTTCTTTGTCGTCGTTCAACGTCTGAATCTGGTGGGTGAAATCGGCGTAATGCTGGGTCGTGGCCCAGATCGCATAGAGCAAATTGCGTGCGTTGATCGGTCTGATCTTCCCGTCTGCGATCCAACCTTCGATCACTCGGATGCGGTCATCGGTCCAGCTGCGCAACTCGTTTTCGAGGTAGTCCTGAACAATGGGCGCACGCTGAATGATTTCATTGGCCCAGACTTTTGAGCCAAAGGGGCGTTCGCGGGCCAGCTCAAGTTTTGCGTCGATATAATCGCCGAGCGCGCGCTGCGGGTCATTCTCCGGGGTGATCTCATCGGCGGCGGCGCGCCAGACGTTGAAAATATCTTCAACAACAATCCGGTAGAGCTTCTTCTTCGTCTCGAAATAATAGACGATGTTGGACTTGGGCAGGGCGGCTTCTTGCGCAATTCGGCTGAAGGATGCGCCTTCAAACCCGTATTCCGCGAACACGCGCTCTGCGGCGGCTAGGATTCGCTCGCGCGTTTCCTCCCGGTGCCGTGCCTGAATGCCGCGTGTTGGCTTGTTCATTCGCAATCTGCCCAAATCTGTGGCGCTGTGAGGCTGAGCCCATAGAGGAAATGGGTCACACAGCCAAGCTAATAGAAGATTGCATGATCGGTCAAAAAAAAGATTGACCGAACGTACAACAAATTTGCAGGCTTGCATAACAAGACCGCAACGAATGGGGGAGCGATGTCTTTCGGAAAAAATCTCAAGATTGATCCTGATCGTTTGTGGGACAGCCTGATGGAGATGGCCAAGATCGGGCCGGGCATCGCGGGCGGCAACAACCGCCAGACCCTAACCGATGAAGATGCGGAAGGCCGCGCGCTTTACCAAAGCTGGTGCGAGGCGGCGGGTCTGACCATGGGCGTCGATACGATGGGCAATATGTTCGCGACCCGCCCGGGCGAAGACCCGGACGCGCTACCCGTTTATATGGGCTCTCATCTCGACACTCAGCCGACCGGTGGCAAGTATGACGGCGTGCTGGGGGTGCTTGGCGGGCTAGAGGCCATCCGAACGCTCAACGACCTGGGCGTGAAAACCAAGCGCCCGATCGTGCTGACCAACTGGACGAATGAGGAGGGGACCCGTTTTGCCCCTGCCATGCTTGCCTCCGGCGTGTTCGCGGGCAAGCACAGCCAAGACTGGGCCTATGACCGCGTTGATGCGGAGGGCAAGCGCTTTGGTGACGAGCTTAGACGCATCGGCTGGGTTGGTGACGAGGCGGTCGGCGCGCGCAAGATGCACGCCATGTTTGAGCTGCATATCGAACAAGGCCCAATCCTGGAGGCTGAAAATAAGGATGTCGGCGTCGTCACCCATGGCCAGGGGCTGCGCTGGATTGAGTGCACGATCACCGGCAAGGAAAGCCATACGGGATCAACGCCTATGTCTATGCGCAAGAATGCGGGCCGCGGCCTGGCGCTTGTGACCGAGCTGGTCCATGAGATTGCGATGGCCAACCAACCCAATGCCGTTGGCGCCATTGGCCATATCGACGTCTACCCGAACTCCCGCAACATCATCCCGGGCAAGGTCGTTTTCACCGTCGATATGCGCACGCATCTTTTGGACAAGCTCAACGCGATGGTAGCCGAGCTGATGGAGCGCGCGCCCAAGCTTTGCGAAGAGATCGAGGTCGGTTTCGAGGCAGAGATCGTCGGCCAGTTCGACCCACCCGCCTTTGACGAGGGATGCGTCACCGCTGTGCGCGAGGCGGCGGCGGAGCTGGGCTACAGCCATATGGATATCGTCTCAGGTGCGGGGCACGACGCCTGCTGGATCAACGATCTGGCCCCGACAGCCATGATCATGTGCCCTTGCGTGGACGGGCTCAGCCACAATGAAGCGGAAGATATTTCGAAAGAATGGGCGCAAGCGGGCACCGATGTGTTGCTGCATGCTGTTCTGCAAACGGCGGAGATTGTTGAATGAAAAAACTAGGATTGGGTGTGTGCCTTGCACTTGGGGCATGCGCATCCGCTGACGAGCAGTTGCTTGCGAAGAATGGCATACCGGGCTCAGTGGTCGAAGCCCTGCCTGATGGTGTTACAAGCTCAGCCGTTGGCCTGGAGGGCGGTTGCTACCTTTATGACGGCCCCGACGGATCAGTCGTTTTTGTCACGGACGAGAATGGCGACCGCATCTGCGTGAAATAGGAGAGACCCCAATGACCACAGTCATCAAAAACGGCACAATCGTTACCGCGGACCTGACCTATGAGGCTGATGTCTTGATCGAGAACGGGGTGATCGCGGAGATTGGTCCGAACCTCAAAGGCAGTGAAGAGCTTGACGCGACGGGCTGCTATGTCATGCCCGGCGGGATCGACCCGCATGTGCATCTCGAAATGCCGTTCATGGGGACCTATTCCTCTGATGATTTCGAGTCCGGGACGCGCGCGGCGCTTGCGGGCGGCACGACAATGGTTGTCGATTTCTGCCTGCCCAACCAAGGCGAAAGCCTGCTGGATGCGATCAAACGCTGGGACAATAAATCGACCCGCGCCAATTGCGACTATTCCTTCCACATGGCCGTGACCTGGTGGGGGGAGCAGGTATTCAACGACATGAAAACCGTGGTCGAGCAACGCGGGATCAACACGTTCAAGCATTTCCTGGCCTATAAAGGCGCGCTCATGGTCAATGATGATGAGCTGTTTTCGTCGTTCAAACGCCTGTCCGAGCTTGGGGCCACCGCGATGGTCCATGCGGAGAATGGCGATGTCGTGGCTGAGATGACTGCCAAGCTCTTGGCCGAAGGCAATACCGGGCCCGAGGCGCACGCCTATTCGCGCCCTTCCCAAGTGGAAGGCGAGGCCACCAACCGCGCGATCATGATAGCTGACATGGCGGGCGTGCCGCTTTACGTGGTTCATACCTCCTGCGAGGAAGCGCATGAAGCGATCCGGCGTGCGCGCCAAAACGGCAAACGCGTCTGGGGGGAGCCGCTGATTCAGCACCTCACCTTGGATGAGAGCGAGTATTTCCACGACGACTGGGACCACGCTGCCCGCCGCGTTATGTCGCCGCCTTTCCGCAATAAAAAGCACCAAGACAGCCTTTGGTCGGGCTTGATGTCGGGCAGCCTGAGCTGTGTGGCCACGGATCATTGCGCCTTCACGACGGAACAAAAGCGCTACGGCGTCGGCGATTTTTCGAAGATCCCCAATGGCACCGGAGGGCTTGAGGACCGGCTGCCGATGCTTTGGACGCATGGCGTGGCGACGGGGCGGTTGACGCCAAATGAATTTGTGGCCGTGACCTCCACCAACATTGCCAAGATTCTCAACTGTTACCCGAAAAAAGGCGCTGTGCTTGTGGGGGCCGATGCCGATCTGGTCGTGTTCGACCCGGCGAAGGAGAAAACCATCGCGGCCACTACCCAGCAATCGGCCATCGATTACAACGTCTTCGAGGGGCACAAGGTCAAAGGCCTGCCGCGCTTTACGCTTTCGCGCGGTCATGTAGCCGTGCATGATGGAGACATTCGGACGCAGGAAGGGCACGGAAAATTCGTCGAACGCGCGCCTAATGCCACCGTGAACAAGGCATTGTCGCAATGGAAAGAACTGACGGCACCACGTCCGGTTGAACGGACCGGTATTCCGGCCACCGGGGTCTAGAAGCCTGCTTTTATGACCGCTGAAACTGTTATCTCCGCCAAAAACCTGTCTCTGACGTTTCAGACGAATGACGGGCCGGTTCATGCGCTGAGCGACGTGTCGCTTGATATTGAGAAGGGGGATTTCGTCTCCTTCATTGGCCCGTCTGGCTGCGGAAAGACGACGTTCTTGCGCGTCATGGCGGATTTGGAGCAGCCAACGGCGGGGGAGATCACGGTCAACTGCACCTCCGCGCGGGAGGCGCGATTGAACCGTGCATACGGTTATGTCTTTCAGGCGGCGGGGCTATATCCGTGGCGTACCATCGGCGGCAATATTCGGCTTCCGCTGGAGATTATGGGCTATTCAAAGGCTGAGCAGTCTGAGCGGGTCGCGCGCGTGCTTGAACTGGTTGACCTGCCGGGGTTTGAGAAGAAATTCCCGTGGCAGCTGTCGGGCGGGATGCAGCAGCGCGCCTCGATTGCGCGGGCCTTGGTGTTTGATGCCGATATTTTGCTGATGGATGAGCCTTTCGGCGCGCTTGATGAGATTGTGCGTGATCATCTGAACGAGCAGCTTTTGGCGCTCTGGGCCAAGACCAACAAAACCGTTGGCTTTGTTACGCACTCGATCCCTGAGGCGGTGTTTCTGTCTACCAAGATCGTCGTTATGTCGCCCCGGCCCGGTCGCGTCACGGACGTGATCGAAAGCCCGCTGCCGAAAGAGCGGCCCTTGGAAATCCGCGACACGCCCGAATTCCTTGATATTGCGCAACGCGTCCGCGAAGGGCTGCGCGCAGGGCACAGCTATGATTGAGGCTGTCACCTGATGCGAAACCTGCTGCCCATCCTGACAGTGCTTGTGGTGCTGGTTGGCCTTTGGTGGGCGGCGGTTGCGCCGATGAACATCCGGCCTGCGCTCGACACGGCTGAGCGTGCGGGCGCGCAGGTGATCCCAGAAGGGTCGGTGCCGCGCCGCGATATCTCGGTCTGGCGTTTGATGCGCGACAACCGCGATCACGTCGCTTTGGGCTATGATCTGAAACGCCCCCGACTACCGACGCCCACACAAGTGGGCCAAGAGCTTTGGAAAACCACGGGCGCCATGGTCATGAAAGGCCGCACCTGGTCGAAACGCTCGCTCATATATCATAGCTGGATCACGCTGCGCTCCACACTTTGGGGGTTTGCGCTTGGCACCACGCTCGGCATTCTTGGTGCGGTTGCCATCGTTTATAGCCGCGTCGCCGATATGAGCCTGATGCCTTGGGCGATCATAAGCCAAACCATCCCGATTGTCGCACTCGCGCCGATGATTATCGTGGTCTCCAACCAGGTCGGGATCGAGGGGCGGGGCGTGCCGAAGGCGATCATTTCTGCCTATCTGTGTTATTTCCCGGTGCTGGTGAGCATGGTGAAAGGGCTACGCTCCCCCTCCGCATCTCAGTTGGATCTGCTGAAAACCTATAATGCCAGCGGGAGGCAGTCTTTCTGGGTGCTGAGGCTCCCAGCGAGCGTTCCATACCTATTCGCCGCGATCAAAATCGGTATTGCGGCCGCGCTTGTGGGCACCATCGTGGGGGAGCTGCCAACGGGTGCGATCAGCGGGCTTGGTGCGCGCATTTTGATAGGCGATCAGTTCGGCACACCTTTGGCCATCTGGTCGGCGCTTTTCGCCGCAGCCATTCTGGCGGGCGCGCTCGTCACGGTCACAGACGGCGTGCAGCGGCTCACGCTCAAGCGGATGGGGTTCCGCGCATGATTTGGGTTTTGGGCGCCATTGCGTTTTGGGCGATCGCTTGGCTGGTCAATATCGGGTTGGCGCGTTCGGCGCATGCGGACAAGATCGCGACCCGAATTGCTGTACCTTTGATTTTCGGGCTGACGCTGTTGGTTCTGTGGGAGGGGTTGGTGCGCGGGCTCGGCGTTTCGCAGGTGATCCTTCCTGCGCCAAGCCAGATCGCGGCAACATTTGCAGGCTCGCTTGAGACCCTTTGGGTGGATTTCAAACAAACCGTGCTGAAAGGCGCTTTGCGGGGCTTCGTCATCGGGGCGCTTGCGGCCTTGCTCACAGCCATTGTCATCGACCGCAGCGCGTTTCTGACGCGCGGGCTGCTGCCCATAGGCAATTTCGTAGCAGCGCTTCCGATTGTCGGCATCGCACCGATTTTGGTGAATTGGTTCGGCTTTGACTGGCAGTCCAAGGCGGCGGTTGTCGTTGTGATGGTGTTCTTCCCGATCCTGGTAAACACCGTCCAAGGCCTGCGGGAGGCTGATGTGATGCAACGAGATCTGATGCGCACATATGGGGCCAATTACACGCAAACGCTTTTGAAACTGCGCCTGCCAGCCGCCATGCCGTTCATCTTCAACGGGCTCAAGATCGCCACCACCCTGGCGCTGATCGGGGCCATCGTGGCGGAGTATTTTGGATCGCCGACGCGCGGTATGGGCTTTCGAATTTCCACCGGTGTGGGCAGCCTCGATATTGATCTGGTCTGGGCCGAGATCGCCGTCGCAGCATTGGTCGGATCGGCGTTCTACGGGCTCATTGCAACATTCGAGAAGCGGGTGACCTTCTGGCACCCATCACAAAGGGGCTGACACCTAGCCCCCAAAATTCAACAGGAAGAAGAGGAAAGACTATGAAGATCACAACCACACTTTGCGCCTCGGCGCTGTCGCTTTGGGGTGCTGCGGCCATTGCCGCTGACGATGTCACGCTTCAGCTCAAATGGGTCACGCAATCCCAATTTGCGGGTTATTACGTGGCGCTTGAAAACGGCTATTACGGCGAGGAGGACCTCAACGTCACGATCAAACCGGGTGGGCCTGATATCGCGCCGACCCAAGTTTTGGCCGGTGGCGGCGCGGATGTGACCGTGGAATGGATGCCAGCCGCACTCGCCGCGCGGGAAAAAGGCCTGCCGATGGTCAACATCGCGCAGCCGTTCAAATCCTCTGGCATGATGCTGACCTGCCGCAAAGATGCGGGCGTGGCGACGACGGATGATTTCGCAGGCAAAACGCTGGGCGTGTGGTTCTTTGGGAATGAATTCCCGTTCCTGAGCTGGATGTCACAACTGGGTCTGTCGACCGATGGTGGTGATGCGGGCGTCGAGGTCTTGAAGCAAGGCTTCAACGTTGATCCGATCCTCAACGGGCAGGCGGCTTGTGTGTCGACCATGACGTATAACGAATACTGGCAGGTCATTGATGCCGGCCTCGCGCCAGATGATTTGGCGACGTTCAAGTATGAAGATCAGGGCGTCGCGACGCTGGAAGATGGTCTTTATGCGCTCGAAGAAAACCTTGCCGATCCCGAGTTTGAAGACAAAATGGTGCGTTTCGTCCGGGCCTCGATGAAAGGTTGGAAATGGGCGGAAGAGAACCCAGATGACGCAGCTATGATCGTTCTCGAATATGACGAGACCGGCGCGCAGACCGAGGCGCATCAGACCCGGATGATGGGTGAGATCGCCAAGCTGACCGCAGGATCGAACGGAGCGCTTGACCCGGCTGACTATGAGCGCACGGTCGCATCGCTTCTGGCGGGCACGTCTGACCCCGTGATCACCAAAGCGCCAGAAGGTGCTTGGTCGCATGCGGTGACCGACAAAGCGCTGAACTAAGCGCCAATCTCGCAAAGAAAAGCCCCGGTGATCCTTGGGACACCGGGGCTTTTTTGTTTGAAATAGTTGGTTTAAACGCCTTCGACAAACTTGTAGTCTCGTTCCGAGGCGGGAAGCGCGTGGCTCAATGCCTCTTGATACTCGGGGCCGTGGTAGAACGTTTTGGCCGTCTCCATGTCCTCGAACCGGATCAAGACGCAGCGGGCGCGTGTTGTGCCCTCCAAAACCTCAACCGCACCGCCACGCGCGAGAAATTCGCCGCCATATTTTGCCACGGCTGGGCCGGCGAGCTCGGCATATCTGCCATAGGCGTCTGCGTCTTTCACATCGACCTGCACAACTGCATATACGGCCATCATTTTCCTCCCAAGGTTGTCTTGTTACTCCGCCGCAGTTGCGCTCGGATTGTTGGGATGTGTCGTCCAATTGCCGTAGGTGTCAACCTTTTTGCCGGTCCGCTCATCGAGCGCGCCCAATGGCAGCTCCTTCATGGTGATGCAGTTCTCGACCGGACAGACATTAACGCACAGGTTGCAGGCGACGCATTCGTCATCCTTCACCGTGAAGACCCGGTCGGGCGACATTGCAATCGCTTGATGGGACGTATCCTCGCAAGACGCGTAGCAGCGGCCGCATTTGATGCAGAGGTCCTGATCAATCACCGCTTTTGACACGTAATTGAGGTTGAGATCCTGCCAGTCTTTGGCTTTGGGCACGGCACGTCCGACGATCTCGTCGACCGAGGCGATCCCTTTTTCATCCATAAACTGGTTCAGGCCGGAGATCATTTCCTGCACGACATTGAACCCGTAAGTCATGGCGGCGGTGCATACCTGAACGTTGCCCGCGCCGAGCGCCAGAAATTCCACCGCGTCGCGCCAGGTGGTCACGCCACCAATGCCGCTGATCGGAAGGCCCGCCGTGTCGGGGTTGCGCGCGATCTCGGTGACCATGTTGAGCGCGATCGGCTTGACCGCGGGTCCGCAATAGCCGCCATGCGCGCCCCAGCCATCGATTGTGGGCTCAGGCGCGAACGTGTCGAGATTGACCGAAGTGATCGAGTTGATCGTGTTGATCAAGGACACGGCATCTGCGCCGCCGTCTTTTGCCGCCAGTGCCGGCTGGAGAATATTGGTGATGTTGGGTGTCAGTTTGACGATGCAGGGCAGGTCTGAGTGCTTCTTGACCCATTCCGTGACCATCTGGATATATTCAGGCACCTGACCGACAGCGGAGCCCATACCGCGTTCGGCCATCCCATGTGGGCAGCCGAAATTCAGCTCAACCCCGTCGGCGCCGGTGTCTTCCACGCGTTTGAGGATGTCGCGCCACGGACCTTCCTCGCAAGGGACCATCAAGCTCACGACCATGGCGCGGTCAGGGTAGTCCTTTTTGACGCGGGTGATTTCATCGAGGTTGATCTGCAGCGGGCGGTCAGTGATCAGCTCGATATTGTTCAACCCCAAAAGCCTGCGATCGGCGCCAAACACAGCCCCGTATCTTGGCCCGTTGACGTTGACGATGGGTGGGCCGTCTTCGCCCAGGGTTTTCCAAACCACGCCACCCCAACCGGCCTCAAAGGCGCGGCGGACATTATATTCTTTGTCCGTGGGCGGGGCGGAGGCCAGCCAGAACGGATTGGGGGATTTAATGCCTACAAAACTGCTTGTCAGATCGGCCATGGGTTACGCCTTTCCTGCGAGATATGCGTTGATGTCTTCGGCGGCGTCGCGGCCTTGGGCCACGGCCGTCACGGTCAGGTCTTCGCCACCGGTGGCGCAATCGCCGCCTGCCCAGATGCCTGCAAAGGATGTGCGCCCCTGCGCGTCGATCCTGATCTTTTTTCCGTCCATCTCAAGGGGCGGCGGCGCGGCTTCAAGCGTTTGGCCAATGGCGCGCATGATCTGATCGGCGGGCAGGGTGATCTCTTCATCTGTCCCGGTGCGGGTGAATGTGATGGCCCCGTCAGACAGTGATTTCGGCGTGGCGCTGAACAGCAGATGCACGCCTTTGGAGGTCGCTAAGTCTTGCTCATAGCGCGAGGCCGACATGGCGTCTTGGTCCTTTCGGTAGGCAATCGTGACCGTCTCTGCGCCAAGCAATTTTGACTGAACGGCCGCGTCCACCGCCGTCATGCCGCCGCCGATCACGACGATGTTGCGGCCTACGGGCACATCGGTCTTGGTCTTAGACTGCCGCATCTCGGCGATCCAGTCGACCGCGTCAATGACGCCGTCATGCGCGCCATCCAGGCTCAAGGCGTTCACACCACCCAGTCCAATGCTCAGGAACACAGCGTCATGTGCGTCTTGCAACGCGTCAAGGCTCAGGTCTGTCCCAAGGCGTTTGCCAGTCTCGACCGTGATGCCGCCAATTGCGAGCAGCCAGTCCAGCTCGGCCTGTGCGAAATCACCGGGGGTTTTGTAGGCGGCGATGCCAAATTCATTGAGCCCGCCTGCTTTTTCGCGCGCATCAAACAGGGTCACGTCGTGGCCGTGCATGGCCAGCCTGTGCGCGCAGGCCAGACCAGCGGGCCCAGCTCCCAGAACGGCCACGGATTTGCCTGTCGCAGGCGCGCGCGTGTAAGGCTGAGGTCGGTCCATGACGCTGTCGGTCGCAAAGCGCTGCAAACGGCCAATCTCGACGGGATTGCCTTCCGCGGCCTGGCGCACGCACGCCTCCTCGCAGAGGGTCTCGGTTGGGCAAACACGCGCGCACATCCCGCCAAGGATGTTCTGGTCGAAAATCGTGTTGGCGGCGGCTGCTTCGGTCCCAGTGGCGATCTGGCGTATAAAGAGCGGGATGTTGATCGAGGTCGGGCAGGCCGTGATGCAGGGCGCGTCGTGACAGAAATAGCAGCGATCCGCGGCGACCAAAGCCTCATGCGCATTCAAAGGCGGATGTAGGTCGGAGAAATTCTCCTCGATCACATCTGCCGAATACCGGCCTGTGGTCACACCTGCGGCAAGCGTGGGTTGTGACATTGTTTGAGTTCCCTTTTGTGCAGCCCCCACCTTAGAGAGGTTCGATTTTTTATCAATTGGTAAAATTTAGGCAGTTTGAGAACATCTCGATGGTTCCCCGCGGGTGACCGGGAAAGGGCCTGTTAACCAAGCCTTCGAAGTTCCTCACCGGTAAATGCCACATATCCATCGGACGTCGCCTTCAGATCGTCTTTCAAAAACGCGTTGAGTTTTGGAAGCTGATGGAAGGGCACCTGCGGCGCTGCGTGGTGTTCGGCATGGAACGGCATGTTCCAGGCAAGGAAGCGGACCGCGCTATTCGTATAAGTCGTGCGGGTATTCTCCAACATATTTGCAACCGGGGGGCAGCGCCCATGTTCGGCCAAAAGGTACAGGCGCAAAAAGGGTTGTCCAAGCAGCATCGGAACAATCCAAAGCCAAAGCAGGAGCGGCGACCAAATCAGCGTCAGCGCCATCAGCGCATAGAGCGCCAGCATGACGCGGGCCTCTGTTGCGATCCGCGGCAGAGCGTTTTGCGGCAGGTAAGGCGCTTGCGCTTTGCCGCGGGCGTTAGTGAGCAGTTGCTTGGCCATACCATGCCAATAGCTGAACCCTGTCACATGGAGGGCAAAACTGGCAAAACTCTCTGGCTTGGCACCGTTCAACAGCTCCGGGTCGCGCTCTGGGTCGTTGGTGTGGCGATGATGCGCTAGGTGGAAATACCGAAACCACGTAAATGGCAGACATAAAACCAGCCCGCAGACCTGCCCGACAAAGTCACAAAACCTTGCGCTGCCAAAGGGCGTCTGATGGGTGCATTCATGCGTAAGTGTGAAGAGAAAGCTCAATAAAATGCCGTGGAGCGGCAACAGCAGCCACCAAGACGGAACCCGCAACGCGATAAGCGTGCCCGTCAGTCCGATCAACGCCAAATGTCCCGCGAGATGACGCAGGCCCTTGGCGGTGTCTTTGGCTCTTAGCGCGGCCATCTGATCATGAGGGATGCGCGCTAATGCGGAAATGTGTTCGGTCATGGTCAAAGCAAATTCACTAAAGGCACAAAATGCAAAGTAATTCTGCCTCTCAAAAAGGCTTAACGCCGAAAAAAGGGCCGTATCAGTCGCTTTTTGGAAAACTGCGTAAATCATTGTTGAAACGCAATGCAATCCGCGCTTTAGTCTGCGCCGGGCAAGGCCAACCCTGGGGTGGGGCGGCTGACCGAGACTTGGGGAGTCCCTGTTGCTGGACACTATTTCTGCTGATGCCTTTGTCGCATTCGACCGCGTTCAAAAGAGCTATGACGGTGAAACGTTGGTCGTCAAAGACCTCAACCTCTCGATGCCGAAGGGCGAGTTTCTCACAATGCTTGGGCCCTCGGGTTCAGGGAAAACCACCTGCCTGATGATGCTTGCAGGTTTTGAGACCGCCACCCACGGCGAAATTCGCCTCGATGGGCGCGAGATCAACAATATTCCTCCCCATAAACGCGGCATCGGCATGGTATTTCAAAACTATGCGCTGTTTCCGCATATGACGGTAGGTGAAAACCTCGCCTTTCCGCTGGAAGTTCGCGGCCTTGGTAAATCCGAGCGCGACGCGAAGGTCATGCGCGCTTTGGAAATGGTGCAGATGGGCGACTTCGGCGCCCGACGCCCCGCGCAATTGTCCGGCGGCCAGCAGCAGCGTGTTGCATTGGCGCGCGCTCTGGTTTTTGAGCCGGAGTTGGTGCTGATGGATGAGCCGCTCGGCGCGCTCGACAAGCAGCTGCGCGAGCATATGCAGTTTGAAATCAAAAGGATATCGGACGATCTTGGGATCACGGTCGTCTATGTGACGCATGACCAGACCGAGGCGCTGACCATGTCCGACCGTGTCGCGGTGTTCGAAGATGGGCGCATCCAGCAATTGGC
Organism: Pseudomonadota bacterium; assembly: GCA_039030615.1. Classification (GTDB taxonomy): domain Bacteria; phylum Pseudomonadota; class Alphaproteobacteria; order Rhodobacterales; family Rhodobacteraceae; genus Litoreibacter. Next base: position 235,192 of record JBCCDV010000001.1, read on the forward strand.
CCCGCCAGAGGACCTGTATGAACGGCCGGACAACAGCTTCGTTGCGCAATTCATCGGCGAAAACAACAAACTGTCCGGCAAAGTTCAGTCGCTCACAGGCGATATCGCGTCGGTCGAGTTGCCAAATGGCGCGGTGACGCAGGCATTGGCGGTAAATTGCGGCGCGGCGGGCAGCGAGACGCTGATCTCCATCCGGCCCGAGCGGGTCAATATCGGGGCCAGCGGAACAAATGTCACGGAGGCGCGGGTGATGGAGCTGATCTACCTCGGCGATCATATTCGCTGCCGCCTGAACGTGCATGGAAATGACGAATTTGTGGTGAAAGTGCCGAACTCGGCGGGCCACGAACATCTGTCAGTGGGAGAGATCGCCAAGATCAATTGGGCGCCGGAAGATGCGCGCGCCCTTGATGCCCTCTGACACATTCAAGAACGGCCCACAGGAGGCCGTCACCTAAATCCAACTGGGAGACTTAGAATGAAAAAGACACTAATTTTGACAACGGCGCTTGTGGGCGCAGCCTTCGCGGCCAACGCCCAAGAAGTCACCGTGATGAGCTGGGGTGGCGCCTACACCAAGAGCCAAGTCGAGGCATATCACAAGCCCTTCACCGCTGAGACTGGCATCAAGGTAAACTCGGTCGACAGTGATAACCCTGCGACGCCAATCAAAGCGCAAGTCGAAGCGGGCAACGTAACCGTCGACGTGGCTGACGTGGAATTCTCTGATGCCGTTCGTCTTTGCGACGAAGGACTGTTGGAAGAAATCGACACCTCCGCGCTGCCAGCGGCGCCAGATGGCACGCCAGCGGCTGACGACTTCATCGAGGGTGCGCTGCAAGACTGCGCCGTGGCCAACATCGTATGGTCGACCGTCTTCGCCTATAACAAAGACAACAACCCAACTGCGCCAGACAGCATCGATGACTTCTTTAACATCGCTGATTTCCCCGGAAAGCGCGGCCTGCGCAAATCCGCAAAAGCGACGCTTGAAATGGCGTTGATGGCGGATGGCGTGCCGGCTGGTGAGGTCTATGACCTGCTCGAGACCGACGAAGGCGTGGACCGCGCATTCGCTAAGCTCGACACCATCAAGGACGACATCGTCTGGTGGGAAGCAGGCGCACAGCCACCACAGCTGCTGGCTGACGGCGAAGTGTCAATGTCGACCGCCTATAACGGCCGTATCTTCAACGCAGCCGTTGCCGAGGGTCAGCCTTTGGAAGTGGTCTGGGACGGTCAAATCCTCGACTTCGACCTGTTCGTGATCCCGAAAGGCGCGCCGAACAAAGAGGCCGCTTTGGACTTCATCAAGTTCTCCACCGACACGCAGCGTCTTGCTGATCAGGCGTCCTGGATTTCCTACGGGCCAGCCCGTAAATCCTCCGGCGCTTTGGTCGGTATGTTCAACGACGGCAAGACCGAAATGGCCCCGCATATGCCAACAGCGGCGGCCAATCTCGAGAATGCACTCGTCAACAACTTTGAGTTCTGGGTTGACCGGGACGCCGAGTTGAATGAGCGCTTCAACGCTTGGCTGGCTCAATAAGTTAGCCGGCCTGGCGGCGCGCTTTGGGAGGGGCGCGTCGCCGACTTTTTTGCCTGAGCTTGTCAGGCGTGAGAGCACGTAAGTGCTCACCTCCGGGGGCCAACAAATGGCAGATGCGACGATAGGCGGGTTTAGCGCCGACGTACCGACAGAACGGCTGACAACTGCAGACGGCAAGCCCCTGAAAGCTGCGCTGAATGCAGCGCAGGCGCGCGCCAAGCGCCGGGCATTGTTTTTGGTGTTGCCCTTGTTTTTGTTCGTTCTTCTGACCTTCGTGGCGCCAATCGGACAGCTGTTGTACCGGTCGGTTCACAACCCAGGCTTCACGACACATACGGATATCTCATCTGGCACACAGACACCGATCATGGTCGAGCTGCGCAGCTGGTTTGACAACAATCCGCAAGGCACCGAGCCCGATGAGGCGGCTTATGCCGCGCTGGTCTCCGACATGGTGCTGCTGCGTGAGTTGAAGGCGCCCGGCATTGTTGGCACGCGGATCAATTATGAGCGCTCTGGCTCGCGCTCCATGTTCACTAAAGCTGCGCGGCGCGCTGAAAAGCTGGAAGCCCCGTTCAAGGACGCAATGCTCGATCTTGATGAGGACTGGGCCGACCCGGAGATGTGGTCGGCAATGCGAGGCGCGTCCTCGGCCTATACGATGAATTTCTACCTCGCGGCTCTTGATCTGACGCGCGACACGGAAGGCAGCATCGTAAAGGTGAATGAGAACCGGCAGGTCTATGTGACGCTGTTCCAGCGCACGTTGTTCCTGTCGCTGCTAATTACGTTCCTGTGCTTTGTTCTTGCCTACCCGGTCGCGCATTTGTTGGCGACGTTGCCGCTCAGGTATTCAAACCTTTTGATGATTTTCGTGCTCTTGCCCTTCTGGACATCGCTTCTGGTGCGCACGACCAGTTGGATGGTACTTTTGCAAAGCCAAGGGGTGGTAAATGACGCGATGGTGGGCACCGGGCTGCTGGCCGATGAGAACCGCATTCAGATGATGTACAACCAGACTGGCACGATCGTTGCCATGGTGCATATCCTGCTGCCTTTCATGGTGCTGCCGCTCTATTCGGTCATGCGCCCTATCAACCCGTCCTATGTGCGCGCCGCGCGCTCGCTCGGGGCCACAAGCTGGACCGCGTTTCGGCGTATCTATTTTCCACAAACGATCCCCGGCATCGGGGCAGGGGCGCTTTTGGTCTTCATTCTGGCGGTCGGCTACTACATCACGCCGGCGCTTGTTGGCGGCGCCGATGGGCAGCTGATCTCGAACCTGATCGCGTTCCATATGCAAAAGTCGCTGAACTGGTCGCTGGCTGCCGCTTTGGCCTCAATCCTGCTTGGTGGCGTTTTGGTGCTGTACTGGCTCTACGACCGCTTGGTCGGCATCGACAATCTGAAGCTAGGGTGATCTGAGATGGCGTTACCGACACATGCATCGACGCTGGAGCGAGTTTGGCACTACGCCTACTTGGTGATCTGCTTTCTGATCTTTCTGTTCCTTATCGCGCCGATCCTGATTGTGATCCCGCTGAGCTTCAATGCTGAGCCCTATTTCACCTTCACGGAGAAGATGTTGAAGCTCGACCCGACGGGCTATTCCTCGCGTTGGTATGACTTGCTTTTGACCTTCGGTATGCTGGAGCCCGACGCCCCGCGCAATGGCAGCTGGTGGGCAGATGTCTGGGCCAATTCGAATTGGATTTCTGCGGCAAAGAACTCGGTCATCATCGGCTTTTTCTCGACTTTGCTGGCGACGGTGCTTGGCACCATCGCGGCGCTTGGTCTTTCCCGGCCTGAGATGCCTTACCGGCGAGCCATTATGGCGATTTTGATTTCGCCGATGATTGTGCCGATTATCATCACCGCGACGGGGCTGTTCTTTTTCTATTCGGCGACGGGGCTCGCAAACAGTTATGTCGGCATCATCATGGCCCATGCGACGCTTGGCATTCCGTTTGTGATCATCACTGTCACGGCGACCCTTGTGGGGTTTGACCACTCGCTCACCCGCGCGGCGGCAAACCTGGGTGCAAACCCCACGACCAGCTTTTTCAAGATCACCATGCCGTTGATCCTGCCCGGCGTGATTTCAGGCGCGCTTTTTGCCTTTGTCACCAGCTTTGACGAGGTCGTCGTTGTGTTGTTTGTGGCGGCGCATGATCAGCAAACCATCCCGCGTCAGATGTGGAACGGTATCCGTGAGCAGATCAGCCCCGCGATCCTGTCGGTGGCGACGATCCTTGTGATCATCTCAATCCTGCTCCTGACAACGGTAGAGATATTGCGCCGTCGCTCTGAGCGGTTGCGCGGCATTTCTCCAGGCTAGGCCATCGGGAAAACCCGCCGGATATTGCCCCGATATGGCCCTGATATGGTCATTCATTGTCCATCTGCGATTGCGATGGAGCATCAGTGTATGTTTGGCGGCAGTGAGTTTTTATGCCCACCTATGACCTTTATACGCTCGCGGAATCGGAGATCACGGTTTCCGGCGGCGAACAGCTTGACGGCGTCACTCAAGGTGACGGCTCCCATTTGGTTGGCCAAACGATCACCCTAAATACCAATAACTGGGTTCCGATCTCGATCACCGACAATGACAGCGATTTTGCCGACAATGCCGGTGCGGGGCAAAACCTGACCAATGAGACGACGATTGACGGTGAGACCTTCGCATCCGGAACGCGTGTCGAAGCGGAATATTCCTTCACGGTCACAGATGGCACGAACAATTACACGGTTATCGCCTTCAACGTGAATAACGGCTCGCCGTCCTATGCGACGGTTGAAGCCTTGGCCTTTATTGGCCCCGTCGGGGGCTTTCCACCGGTGGGGGTGCCGCTGACGGTCACAGCCGCACAAGAGGGGCCGAGCAACCCGGCCGTCGATCACGCCTCGCCGCCATGCTTTGCAAAAGGCACCCGTATTCTGACGCCACAAGGCGAGAGGTTCGCGGAGGATTTGCGACCGGGTGATCTGGTCGAGACCTTTCAAAACGGCGGGCAACCTTTGCGTTGGGTCGGGTCCTGCACCTATCCCGCGCGTGGACGTTTTGCGCCGATCCGCTTCGCGCCCGGCGTTTTGGGCAACGCCGAGCCTCTTTTTGTTTCGCCGCAGCACCGGGTCTGGGTCTCAGGCTGGCGCCCCCATCTCTTGTTTGGGGAGGAGGCGGTACTTGCCCCCGCTCACGCCTTCGTGGACGGCGATGCGGTGATCCGCGTTGAGGGCGGTTTTGTCACCTATTTCCATCTGATGTTTGAGCGCCATGAGCTGATCTGGTCCGAGGGTGCCCTAACCGAAAGCCTGTTTGCAGCGGATGCGTTCTTGCAGCCTGACCAGCACAAGGCCTCGCAAGAGTTTGCCGAGTTTTTCCCGCGCCATGCAGCGCTACACACGGCTTTGCGTGCTTTGAAGCCGCATGAGGCGCAGCTGATGCTGGCCCTCTAAGGCAGGATCAAAAGCCATCCTGTAATCGTCAAGACAGACAGCGCCGTTGCTGCCAGCACGGCCGACGCCGCGACGCGTTTGGCCACCCCATACATATTGGCAAAGACGTAGGCGTTGACCCCGGGCGCCATGGCCGATGTCAGTACAGAAGATCGCGTGGCGGGATCGTTCAGATCGAAGCCCGCGACGATCCCGTAGGACATAGCCGGACGCAGCAGCAGCGTCAGGCAACAGATCATGATAACGGGGCCAAGATCGCCTTCGAACTTATACTGCGCCAACACGCCACCCATCCCGAAAATCGCCGCCGGTAGGGCTGCGCGGATCATCAGATCAAGCGCATCGTCTGCAACTTGCGGGATCGTGACGCCGCTGAGATTGACCGCAAACCCCAAAGCCAACCCCCAAATCAAAGCATTGAAAAACATCGCACGGCTGACGGCCTTCAGCGTCGCGCCCAGAGGCTGCCCACGATGCTTGACCGTCTCCATGACCGTGATACCCAGCCCGTAGCAAATCGGCGCGTTCAGCGCGACGATGGCATAGTTTGGCGCGAGGGCTTCCGCCCCATAAGCCCGTTCTGTGATAGGCAGGCCCAGCAGAACCGAATTGGCAAACATGCAGGCAAAGCCGATTGCGACGCTGTCCTCCCATGGGCGTCCAAAGAGCGTTCGGGCCCCTATGAGCCCAAGGACAAACATAGCAATGCAGGGGATGTAATAGGACGCGATCAGCGGGGCCGTGAAATACACCCCCAGCTCCAGCTCCGCGATGGCCTTAAACAGCAAGCAGGGTATGGCGAAATGCTGTGTAAACCTCATCAGCCCGTCGACGCCGGTTTCCGGGAAGGCTTTGAACTTCACAGCCAGGTAACCCGCCCCGATCACCAGAAAGACCGGCAGGATCACGGCGAGTAGGTCGCTCATCGGGCCGTGGTCACAATCTCGATGGCCATTCCGTCAAAGGCGGGGGTCACGTTTGACGGTGTCTCGGCCTTCACGGTCTCATAATCCAGATCGATATGCATGTTCGTCAGAACTGCCTGACGGGGCTCCAGATCGGCGATCCAGTCCAGCGTGTTTTCAAGATGGGAATGGCTGGGATGCGGCGTCCGGCGCAGCGCATCTATGATGAGCCAATCCAGCCCGTGCAAAGCTTTGCGTCCGGTATCAAGGTCTGACACATCGGGGAGATAGGCCAGATCGTCGATCCTAAAGCCGAGCGAGCGTATAGTGCCGTGCTGCACCTCAAACGGCGTCAATGTCACAGCGCCGCCGGGCCCGTCTATGACGACATCGCCCTCGATCGGGTTCAGCTCCAGTATGGGCGGGTAACCAGAGCCGGGGGGCGTCTTGAATACATATCCGAAACGGGCCTCCAGCGCCTCGGAGGTGGGCATGTCGGCCCAAACCTGCACCCGTTCGCGCATGTTGAAAACCACCATGCGCAGATCATCGATCCCATGCACATGATCGGCATGGGAGTGCGTGTAGACGACCCCGTCAAGCCGCCCCACATCCGCGTCCAAGAGCTGTTCGCGCAGGTCTGGGGACGTGTCGATCAGCACCGTCGTGGTGCCCTCAGGCCCGATTTGTTCGACCAGAAGGGAACAGCGGCGGCGACGGTTTTTCGGGTTTTCTGGGTCACAATCACCCCAATGCCCGCCAAGGCGCGGCACCCCGCCCGAAGAGCCGCAGCCCAATATGGTAAATCGCCGTCTCACGCGGCGACCTTGGTGAAAAGCCGTTCAAAATTGGCTTGCGTTTGCGCGGCGAAATCGGGGTAGTCGAGCCCGAACACCTCTGCGCCCACTTTTGCCGTATGCGCTGTGTAGCCCGGCTCGTTCCTTTTGCCCCGGAAGGGCGGTGGCGCCAGATAGGGCGCGTCGGTCTCAACAAGGATGCGGTCAACTGGGGCGCTTGCAAAAATATCGCGCAGCTCTTGCGATTTGGGGAACGCGGCAATGCCTGACATTGAGAGGTAGAACCCCAGATCAAGCGCGGCTTTTGCAAGCTCAGCAGAAGACGAAAAGCAATGCATCACGCAGCTATACGCACCGGTCTTAAATTCGTCGCTCAGGATGCGGGCCATATCGTCATCCGCGGCGCGGGCGTGGATGATCAGCGGCAGCTTGGTCTGGCGCGCGGCCTCAATGTGAATGCGCAGGCTGCGTTGCTGCACGTCTTTGCTGTCGGCGGTGTAGTGGTAATCCAGCCCCGTCTCACCAAAGCCCACGAATTTAGGGTGCTGCGACAAGGCGACCAGCTCATCTACTGTGGCCATTGGTTCGTCGGCCGCGCTCATCGGGTGGGTGCCGGCGGCGTAATACACGTTGTCATATGTCTCGGCCAAGGCGCGCACCTGCGGCTCCAGCCGCAGCTTGGTGCAGATCGTCACCATCCGGGTGACGCCGGCCTCATGCGCGCGGGCGATCAGCGCGTCGCGGTCCTCATCGAAATCAGGGAAGTCGAGATGGCAATGGCTGTCGGTAATCTGCGGGGTCGTCATCGCGCCTCTCAAGCGGCGGTGCGCCCCGCCACATCATTCATACTTAAAAGCATATCTAGGATCAGCGAAGAGGGGTCAAGGTTGACCGCTTGGCCATGGCGTGCACGCGCGGATGTTTTTGTTGCAAGCTCCGCCCAGCTGCGCGCTGCGGCCTCATTTGGCGACAGGCGGGCGAGCATCCGCAGCTCCCCGGAATTGACTTGCGTATCGATGAGGCCAAGGCCCGCGCGGGCGAGCCGCACCAAGGCCACATCCATCAAACGCAGCATCAGATCAAACCGCGCCTCCGCTCCCCGTCCGGCAGCTTTTTCGGCGAATTTCAACGCGGCGGACCGGTCGAGCCGCGGGAAGGTTTCAATGAGCTTTGTCAGCTCCGCATAAAGTGTAAGCCCGTCAAGATTGAGCAGCTGGAAGGCTTCCCCGACCGAGCCGCCTGATAGCTGCGACAGGGCCACGCCGTGATCGCCAACCGGCGCGCCAGCGGCTGTCAACGCGGCGGCCATGTCATCGGGCGAAAGGGTGCTGCAGCGCAACTCCCGGCAGCGGGACCGGATCGTCGGAAGCAGCTTTGAAGGTTGATGCGTGACCAGCAGCAACAGGCAATCGGCGGGCGGTTCTTCTAACACTTTCAGCAGCGCATTGGCTGAGGAGACGTTCAGCTCATCAGCCGCATCAACGATGGCCACGCGCCTGCCACCATCGGGGTTGGAGAGGGCGAAAAAGCTTTTCAACCCCCGCACTTCCGCGACCGAGATCACGGTCTTGAGCTTCTTGAGCTTGTCATCCCATGGGCGGCGCAGCAGGTAGAGCGCGGGCTCAGACAGGGCTGCGATACGGGCATTGACCGGATGATTGGCAGCTATGTCGAGCGTTTCGGGTGCGGGGGCTGCAAACATGCCGCCCTCATCTTTGGGCGTTGCCAGCAAAAACCGCGCAACGCGCCAGGCCAGGGTAGCTTTTCCAACGCCCTGCGGCCCCGTGATCATCCATGCGTGGTGCAGCTTTCCGCTGTTAAAAGCGGTCAGAAATGCCTCTTCCGCCGCCTGCTGACCTATCAAGTCAATGGTCTCGCGCGGGTGCGGCGCGCGGTCGATCTGGTCGGGTTGTGGAAGGAACTCGTCGCTCATGCGAAGCGGCTTAGCACAAGCGCTTGGACCTCCGCACCCACTTCGTCGGCGCCGCGGTTGCCGTCTACGATGACGCAGCGCTTTGGGTCTTCGTCAGCGAGCGCAAGAAACCCCGCGCGCAGCTTGTGCTGGAAATCCGCGCCGAACTCTTCGAACCGGTCCTCGCCGCTGTCACGCGCGAGCCCGCGTGCAAGGGCCGTGTCGGGGTCCATATCGATGATGAGCGTCAGATCAGGTTCCGTCCCGATCATTTGCGCGTGTAGGCTGTCGACCATAGCGCGTCGCTCACCTCGGGTGGCGCCTTGATAGACGCGGGTTGAGTCCGCGAAACGGTCGCTGATGACGATCTGGCCGTCTTGCAGCGCGGGGAGGATGCGTTTTTCCAGATGGTCGCGCCGCGCTGCGGTAAAAAGCAGGATTTCCGTTTCCGCCGACCACCGGTCCGTCGTCCCCTCAACCAACAGTTTGCGGATTTCCTCGGCCCCGGCGGAGCCGCCGGGTTCGCGCGTTAGCACAACGGAATGGCCTGCCGTTTCAAGATGGCCGGCAAGCAAACGCGCCTGGGTCGACTTGCCCGAGCCGTCAATACCTTCGAAAGTGATAAACACTTAGAACAGCGTCTCGGCCCGATTTTGCAACTGCCCGGTGAGTTGGCCCAGAAGCACCATCGCGGCGGTGCGCACGCGCGTCACAAACCCACCTTGCGGCACTGTTTCAGTGGCCACAAGCGGGTGCACAATGTCGTCAAAACCCGGGACGGAGACTATCAGTTTCGCGATCTCGTCGCCGGCTTGAATCGGGGCCTCCAACGGGCCTACATAGTTGATCTTGGTGCTGACGTTGCGATTGCCGATCACGGGGACAAGCACTTTGACATCTTCCGTCGCGGCGAGCCCGACTTTCGCGGCCTCACCCATCCAGACATCGGCTTGGGTCAGAATGACGCCGTCTTCGGCCAGCTGGCGTTCGACAAACTGGTTAAAGGCCCAGTTGGTCATACGCTCCGCTTCTTGGGCGCGCTGCGCTTCGCTGTCGAGGCCGGAAAAAACAAAGACAATGCGGCGTCCATTTTGCAGGGCGGAGCCGACAAGGCCATAGCCTGCTTCCTGCGTGTGCCCCGTCTTGAGGCCATCTGCGCCGATATTGAGCTTGAGAAGCGGGTTGCGATTGAACCTGTTGGCCACCGGGCTGTCTTCGTATTGGAACTCCGTCTCTGCGAAATAGCCGTAATATTGCGGAAATTCAGTTGCCAGCAATTTGCCCAGGAGGGCCAGATCGCGCATCGACATGCGGTGACCGGGTTCAGGCCAGCCGTTGGAATTGGTAAAGGTTGAGCTTGTGAGCCCGATCTCTTGACCTCTTTGGGTCATGAAACGCGCAAACCCGGCTTCAGAGCCATCTGGCGACAGACGCTCAGCCAGAACCGCGCTCGCGTCATTGCCAGACAGCACAATGACGCCGCGGATCAGGTCCTCGACCGTCGGGCGGTCCTTGGGCTCCAGAAACATCGTCGATCCGCCATAGGCGGCGGAATGGGTCGAGACCGGCACCGTCTCGTCCAGCGACAACCGCCCGTCATCGAGCGCCTCAAACGTCATGTAGAGCGTCATTAGTTTCGACATTGACGCAGGCGGCAAAGCCATATCCGCGTTCTTTTCCATCAGGGTCTGGTTGGTGCCCACATCCAGCACCAATGCTGATTTCGCAGGGGTGTCGAAAGCCACGACCGGCAGGGCCGTCATGCTGAGAGAGAAGAGGAGGGACGCAAAACGGATCAAGGTTCTTTGCTCCTTTGGCCTTGGGTTAGTTGTTCACAAAATAGGCGTCTTGGAAGCCGAGCTCTTGCAAATTCGTCAAAAGCACTTTGCGCTCATTCACATTTGCAGCCGGGCCAACGATGACGCGGTAAAATGTGCTGCCATTGTTTTCGCCCGACTTGATGGTCGGGATCATGCCCGCTTCGCGCAGGCTGTCAGATGCGGCGTCGGCGTTCGATTTGTTGGAAAAAATTCCGATCTGAATGAATGGGTTTGGCAGCGAGGTGGCTTGCGGGGCAGGGGTTGCGGCGACCGGCGCGGGCGTTGGTACGGCGTCGACCTCTGGTTTCGGCGTCGGCGCCGCCCGTTCTATGGCTGAGCTTGCCACGTCAACAGGGTCAAGCGGCTGCGCCTCAATCTCTGCCGTTGCCGCGGCGACATCCACCTCTTCGACGCCCTCAACAGGGGCCACGACGGGCTGTTTGATTTCTTCTTTTTTCAACGCGACGACCGAAAGCTTCGCGGGCTGCCCCGCCAGCATGCCGAGCTCTACCGCGGCGTCTGAGCTGACCTGCAGTTTGGGCCCGGGGTTCAGACGTTCGCGCCGGAATAAGGCACCCACGACCGATTTACCTGTGTCGGCGTTGCGAATGATCACCCGCTCCGGGTCTTTGACATCGGGGTAGGCGACCCAAACGCCACCAAGAGATGGCCGTCCATCCCAAAGCCCGTTTTCATTGACCGAGAATACCTCTGGCGCTTCGACATCTTGCTCAACAACACCGTCCGCATTGGCGGTCGCTACAGCGGCACCGTTTTCGGTTTCAGGCTTCTTTTTCAGGAAGTCGAGGTTGAAGCCTTCGCCGTTTTCGCAAGCCGCAAGCGTGAGCGAGAGGCCGAAAATCAGCATGGCTTTGACGATATGCCGCTCGATCACCGGCGTGAGTGTTGTGAATTGCATTGCTTTTGCCCCTCTTACCGCGCTGCGCATTTTGTTTGCCTGTTGCGCGGCCCGTACGGATTGCCTGTTACCCTGTGGCCTTTGCGGCCCTCTTCACCTTCCACCTTATGCCGTTTGCGACATTTTGCAAAGCCAAAGCGGGCTGGTTCGGCAGGAATCGGCTAGAAGCCTGCCAATTTAAGTTAAGACTTTTCCAGCTTTCAGAATCGGTTCTCACGCAGTAACCCGGTCCCGTCGGAGGAGTGGCAGAGTGGTTGAATGCACCGGTCTTGAAAACCGACGTAGGTGAAAGTCTACCGTGGGTTCGAATCCCACCTCCTCCGCCATAGCCATCCGCTACTTTGTGGCTTCGATAAATAGGCTCTCACAGCGCGTTGGGGTCACCTTTCGAACGCTCGACTTTTTTGGAAAATTAGCCAGGCGACAACGCCAACGTGCAACTTGGCATTCCAAAACCTCAAGCTCTGACATTGCATCTGATTTGGGCGGCGAGGTCACTCACACAGGTTCATTTGGTAAGATAACTGCCGGTCCACAATGCAGTTTTGAGAGCTTGATCAGGCGACTTCCAAGGCGAGTGTTTGCTGCGCATCACGAAGATAAAAAAATCTGAAAAATGTAATAAAAACAAAATTTTAATCGCCGTTCTTCGTGGGTGATCTTTAAGACTAGCTGAACCTTTGGATGAAACCCTGTTGTGAAAGTCGAGGCCGATCCGGAGGGGTGCTAGCCAAAATGCATAGAGATTCTAACCTGATCCGTTGGGTTCATTTGATCGCCTGCGCGTTTTTGGCTTTGACCACGCCCCTGTCTGCCAGTGATGATACAATTAGCATCTATATCGACGCGGACTACTCCGTGACGCCAGCGCCTGCGGAAGCGATTGAAATCGGTCTTCGCAGCGCCTTTGCCGGCACATGGGCGGAAACGGGCATCGCGGTTGTGCGACGAGATCACCGCAGAAATGCCCGCCGCTCACTCGATACGATCCGGGAGGCTATGCGCGACCCGTCTGCCGTTGCCGTTTTAGGGGGGATGGAATCGCCCGTCTATTTTGCGAACGGTCCAGAAATCAATATGGGTGGTCTTCCGCTGCTTTTGCCATGGTCGGCTGGCGATATGCTGACCCGTCTTGCCGAAGGCGATGCCAATTGGATTTTTCGCCTCTCTGTCGACGATACCAAAGCCGCGTCTATGCTCGTGGCATATGGTCAGTTTTCGAACTGCAAAACCGCGTCGCTGATCTTTGTCGACAATGCTTGGGGAAATGGCAACGCCAAGCGCATTGCCGCTGAAATCGAAACGCGTGGCGGAACGGTTGCGTCTCGCCATCCGCTCCCCTTCAATGCGGGCGAGCAACTGCTGGTCGAATTAACGCGATCCGTCGACCGCTACAAAGTGGATTGCGTCTATTTGGTCAGTGCGCTCGCGCATGCCAAGCCGGTGATTGGTACGATCGGGGCGCAAGACAACCCGCCCCGCATTATCTCACATTGGGGTATTTTGGGCGACCGCATCACCAATCACATTGACTATCAAATGCTCGAAAACGCGCAGCTCACGATCCTGGGAACCTGCGGTTTGAATGACGCGCAGCGAAACTGGCAGGTTTTTGAGCGCGCACGCGAGGCTGCAAAACAGATTGTGGGTGGGAATTTCGATCCGGAGTTTCATCCAGCCCCACACGGCTTTTTCCACGCGCATGATATCGGTCTGATCTTGAAGCGCGCCATAGAAATCGCGCGCGAAACAGACGGCTGGGAGGGTGGCGCCACTGCGCGCCGTGAGGCCGTGCGTGCCGCGCTCTATCAAGTGAAGGCTCCCATCGAGGGGGTGTTGAAAACCTATGTCGCTCCTTTCGACCAAGTCAGCCAATCAAACCTTGATGGGCATGAAGCGCTGAGCCGCTCCGACCTTTGCATGACATCTGTTGACGATCTGGGGCATGTCGTCAGCCTCACGTCGAGTGACGGCCGATGAAACGCGTCAGCTTCGCTTCAAGGTTTATAAAGCTTACCATACTCGGGTATGCGCTGGCCGTGATTTCGGTGGGTGCTGCCGTTTGGGTTGCCACGCAACCGATTTTGAATGACATGCAGCTCGAGGCAAAGCGCGCGCATCTCAACACAAAGGCGGAGGTGATTGCGCGCCTCATCGACAACTACACGGATGAAGGTCGCTACGCCGCCCAGCTGACATCCGTGCAGGGATTTGTGATGGGGCAAAATGATCTGGAATCGCAAGTCCGAGACGACCTATCGCGGTTCTCAGAGGCGCAAAATATCCGTTTGATCGACTATTTAGGCCGTGAGCTTCTGACCCCGCCAATCGCACAAGCCCCGTCGCGCTATCTGGACGTGGAGGCGCAAAATGGCCTTGCAGATATGGTGGAAGGACGCACTGAACCTATTCCGATTGTCAGCTACCGCCCTGGGGACGGGCTTCACAACGCTATTTTTCTCATAAATGTGCCTGTCCTATCGTCGGGCTTGGTCGAGGGGTTTTTGTCTTTCGAGGTAAACTCGGATCTTGCAGGCGTTTTGGCCCTTGAAACCAACGCCGCGGATTCGTTGCTGCTTACCGGGTTTCAACTGTCTCAATGGTCGAATTGGCACGCCAATAGATCCGAATTGGTTGTCGTCCCAATGTCGGGGACAAATTTCTTCCTTGCGGCGGACCCCGATGCAGCTGTTGCTGTGACAAACGGGCTGGCGCTGGTAAGGGTCGCGATCGTCGTGGCGTTTGCCGCGCTTCTTATCCCCTTTTTGGTCTTGGGCTTGTCGGGGTTTCAAGCCATCGTAAAACCACATCGTCAACTGGAAAAATCGCGATCGGAGCTCTATGAAAAAACCGAACGCCTCGCGGAGCTCGCCCTCGTCGCCGAAATGGCGAGTGAGAGCATTATTCTGACCGATGCCGATGGGCAGGCCACTTGGGTAAATCGGGCGTTCTCAGATATCACGGGATACGCGCACACAGAAGTTATCGGTCAAAAGCCGGGCGCATTACTTCAAGGCCCCGATACAGATCCCGAGACGGTCAAATCAATCGCACGCGCGCTCCAAAGCAAAAAATCTGTCCAACGTGAGCTGTTGAATTACACCAAGGCGGGAGACCCGCATTGGATAAATCTGAGTATCTCGCCGATCCCAAGCCATATGGGCGGCCAGATGCGTTTTGCATCCATTTCAACAGACATTACAGATGTTAAAAACGCCCAGACCGCCCTCGAGTTGGAAAAAGAGAAAACGGAATATCAGGCAAGGCACGATCCGCTTACTGGGCTTCCAAATCGGCGTGCAATTGATGACGCGTTGGAGGACATACTTGCGCAAAATTGTGAGCCTCGCACATTGGTCCGGATCGATCTCGATCACTTCAAAAATGTAAACGACACCCTGGGTCATGCCGCCGGCGATTTTGTTCTATGCCGCGTGGCCGACCTGCTTTGGTCCGAGGTTCGCAAAGGCGACCTTCCCGCAAGGGCAGGGGGAGATGAATTTGTGGTGCTTTTACAAGAGGGTACGAGCGAAACTGAAGCGCTGGCATTCACCGAACGCTTAAGGCTCAGGATCCGTGAGGAAATGGAATTTGAAGGCAAGACCTGCCGGATCGGCGCGAGCTTTGGGATCTCATCCTCTACATCTGGGATCGTTGAGAATGACGAACTTCTCAAGAGCGCGGATTCAGCCCTCTATGCCGCCAAAGACGCCGGTCGTAACACAACGGTTCTCTACACGCCCAAGGTTCATCAAACGGTCCTTGAACGTCGACAGGTCTCAAGTGAAATCGAAAACGCGATCCACAATGATGAGTTTATCGCATTCTTCCAGCCGCAATTTGACGCCAAGACTGAGAAGTTGATAGGTGTCGAAGCCTTGGCGCGATGGTGCCATCCAAGCCGGGGAATGCTCGCGCCGCCAGACTTCATGGATACGGCAGAAAAGCTCAAATTTGTTCCCGACATTGACCAGAAGGTGTTTGCCTATGGGCTTGATCGCATCAACGAATTGAATGAGGCGGGTCTGTTCATACCGAAAGTCGCGTTCAACGTGAGTGCAAACCAACTCATGAACCCGGCCCTCGCCCATGTCGCAAGAGAGAAGAAAGTAAACGCGACCCACATCGCGCTGGAAATTCTCGAAAGCGTTCTGATCGAAGATCAGGGCCAGGATTTTATGGATCGCGTATCGGAACTCAAAGCTGAAGGGTTTCAGATCGAAGTGGATGATTTTGGGTCCGGACATGCGTCAGTCATAAGTCTGAAGCGGTTGCTGCCCCATGTCATGAAAATTGACCGAGAGCTGGTCATGCCGGTGGCTGAGAGCAAAACAGCCCGAAGTCTTGCCAAGAGCATTATCGATATGGGCCACGCCCTTGGCATTTCCGTGATTGCCGAAGGCGTGGAAACCGCCCAACACGCGGCGATCTTAAGGGACCTTGGCTGTGATGCATTCCAAGGCTTTTATTTCGCGCGCCCGATGCCCTTCGACGCGCTGTGCGATTTTGTTCGCTCGGAGATGGACAGCAAACTGGGTAAAGTCACCTCAATCTCTTCGCCCAAGGCTCATAAGAGATAGCTTTCAGAAGTACCAATTCCCTTATGTGTAAAAGGCCGCACCTGTAAGGCGCTCGCCAGACGAACGGTTCTGGCCTCTCCCGTCGCGGCATTGGCGGGTTGCATCGCGTCAGGCGCTCCGCGTATCGGACAGCTTCGTTACCTTCGCGTTTCAGATTTCGAGATCAAGGACGAGGATGCCATCCTTTCCGCCTGCCGCATGGGCCACAAGCCGTGCCCCGAGAGCTTTGTGTTCCGGGTTCTCGGCGTAGACGCCAAGCGCCTCCCAACTGTCGAAATCAATGACGAAACCGTGTTTATAGCCGCGCTCAAGCTCTTCGGGGCTCGCGGAGCGCCCACCTGTAAAACTGCGCGCCCCGGGTAAGGCGGCTACCAAGGCGGAAAGGTCGTCATAGAGCGCCGCAATCGTCGCTTCAGATGTCTCATTCGCGAATTTGGTCAGGACGATGTGGCGGATCATGACGTGTCTCCCCAGGTTTGTCGGGTTGGTCTTTGGACCCGTTCTGCCGTGTGTTGCGTCTTTCGGCAATGGCCTTGCACAAAAGAAAACGCAGGCCTCTTTCGGGGCCTGCGTTAAACATTGCGCGGCTCGGTGGTGGCTTACAGCACCAGTGAGCCTTCAACCTTTTTCACCTGGACGCGTGCCATGCCAAGATTGGCGGCTTTTTTGTCCAGCGCCGTGTAAAGGAAGACCGTCGGCATATCCGCCAGTGGGCGGATCAGATGGAACTGGCTGCCAAGTGTGATCAGGATGTCGTCGATGTTTTCGTCCAGCTCCAGCATTTCCATCGCGGCCATTTTGGCCTTGATGACCTCGGCGTTGGCGGCCCCGGCTGTTTCGAGGTCAATGTCCTCTCCACCCTCAGACGCCATCATGAGGCCGGTTTCCGTGTCTACCAGACAGCCGCCTAAGAACCCGCTGATGTTTGACAGGTTCGAGATGTCGATGGATGCCATTGTGTTTTCCTCTGTCGCGTCGCGAGACGCTTTTTTGTGTGTGACCTTGCCGGGAACGGCGAGGATGGGTTGTGCCTCTGTCGAGGCGAGAACTTGTTTTGAGCCAGATGGTGCCGCAGTCGCCGCGACCTTGATCGCGTCAGGTTTTTTGGAAACACCTTTGGGCGCTGTCTCAGCGTGACTGACCGAGTTGTCCAACCGCTGGGAAGACGCATCGCGATCAACTGGGGCTTTCGGCGCTTTGCTGGCTTTTCGCTTCGAAACGCTCTTTTCAGGGGCGGGTTTCGTGTCTTCCATTGCTAGGCTCAAGGCTTGCATGAAGGCGTGGCCACCGGTCTCAACCCACGCGCCATAGGGGTCATCTGTCCGATCTTTGGTCGAGACTTCTGCGGCTTTGGGCGTTTTCAGTACTACGACTTCGCCAAACAGCGGCTTGGTTTCGCTCAAGACGCGTTTGAACACCTTGTCCTGGTCTTTCTTGAAACGCAGCTTGTCAGCGCGCGTGATCACCAGGATGCTGTTTGCTTTGGTCTTGGCGGCGAGCTTTTCATAGGCTGCCTTTTCGGTCTGACGCCAGGCTTGCGCGGCGGCGGTGCACCAGATGACGAAGCTGAAATAGCGGTAGAGAAAACGCAAAGCGTCTTTCGTCAGGTCGGGATCGGAGAGGCCCGGCGCGTCAATGATGTCGCAGCCTTTCAGGGCATCACTCGGGTGGCCGACACGAATGGCTAGGTATTTCTCGCGATAGTTGATGTCTGGATCGCCAAGCTCAACCGAGACCTCGCTGCCATCCTCGCAAAGCGCTGTCGCAAAAGGCGTTTCACTATGTGTGAACCAGATCGGCGGCAACGGGGTTGCGGTGACTTTGGTGGTCGCAAAATCTTCGCCCAACAGAAAGTTCAACAGTGTCGATTTGCCAGAACTGAACTCGCCCATCAGAGCCGCGACGGGGGTGTCCTTCTTCCATTTGGCCATGACCGCATGGGTTCGGGCGCTGGCAGCAGGCAGGCTCATACGGCCATCTCCTCAACCGAGGGTTGGTCGATGACATCTTCTAAATCGGCACCTTCTAGTGCGAAGAGAATGTCGCTGCTGTCTCGCAGTGAACGGATACGCTCAGCCAGCTCACCATCGGTGCCAGACAGACTTTCGCTCAGCGCCGCATCATTAAGTTTGCCGAAGGATTCAATCGTCGTTTTGTGTTCCTCAAGGAACGACAACAGATCTGTCGTTATCTTCACGAGATAAGTTTCCACGACGTCATCGCAAGTTTCCGAAATGGTGGTGTGCAGATCGTCATTTGAAATTTCGCGGAACTGCTCAAGATAAACGGATTTGTCGAGCTTGCGGCGCAGCCAGTCCATTGACCCACGGGCGCGCAGATCAACACTCATGGTGCGCATCAAAGACAATGGAATAGGGGGCTCGGGCACCGGTTGCGGCGTGATCCGTGGGATCTCGTTCGAGTTCAACGCAAGGCTATAGGCCTTGGAGACATTGGCGACGATCTTGTCGCTCAGCCGACGCAAAAAGGTCACCGTGTCTTCGCTATAGGTGTCATAGGCTGCGTTTAGCTGGGTGCGAAGGGATTCCGTGTTTGGCACCCAATCCTTCACTTTACCGCGCCCCGAAAGGCAGGCGTTCAAATTGCGTTCTTCCTGGTAATTGAAGTCGTGATAGGCGGCAGCGATTCCGTGTTTGACCTGCTGCTTGGCCTTTTCGCGGTAGTCATTCATCGCCTTTGCAATGGCTTTCTGACCGGTGTGCAGGCTCGACATAGCTTGGCCGATTGCGACGGGGTCAATTTCCAGCCGCTCGTCCTTGCGCACTTCGGAAAGGTAAAGCACGGAGCGTTCCGCCAGGCGACGCGCACGGTTGGCGTCAAAGGCAATCTTGGGCCGGTAGACCTCTTGCCAGACCTTCTCGTTGATCGCAGCGCGCAGAGCGCTGATGCCACTGACATCGGACAGGTTGTTGATGTTTTCTGCGTCATGCGCGCCCGGCTCCAGCGCCGTGGCGCGTGCCTCGACCAGTGAGGCGAGGCTGTCGACAGAATCCTCAGGCAGATTTTCAAAGCTGCCCGTCACTGCGGCATCGGCCCATGCAGCGCTGCCAAAGATGATTGGAATTTCTTCGCTGAGATTTTGTTTGCGCAGAACTTCTGCAATATAGGCCCGAATTTCTTCGATCTGATTGTGTGGGTCCGGCAGCTCGTCGATGCGGTTCACAAACGCGATGAGACGCTTGCTACGCAAGCTCTTCAACAGCCGCATCAGTCCCAGATCAACCGAGCTCAGCGCTTGATGCGCGCTCAAGACAACCACGCAAACATCTGATTTGCCTAGATTTTCCAATGTCGCCGCTTCGCGCACGAGGAACGGGTCGTTCACGCCAGGCGTGTCAGCAATCGTCAAGGGGTAGTCGAAATGCTCGCTCTCAATATAGAGGTCTGCAGATTTCGTAAGGTCCGCAAAGCGGCCTTCTTTTTCCAAGATGGCCTCTTCTTCGCCCAAGCAAACATAGCGCTTGATCAGGTCCGAGCTGTAGCTCGAAAAGCTGTGCTGGTTGCCCAGAAGCATTTTGAAGTTGCGCCCCAAACGCCCTTCTGTCCGGTCGCGCAGCTCTTGAATTTGTTGGGTCAGCTCATCCAGGCGTGAATCCAGTTTGGCTTTTTTGGCCAGCTTAACAATGCGACCACTGTCAGACACAAGGTCGTCCCAGTCCTTGTTGTCAAAGAATTTGAAGATCGCGTTTTTGCCCTTCGGCGCGATGCAATTGACATGCATCGACGTCACCACGGAGGTCCAAGGGTTCACATCAGATGGCAGCAGATCGCTCGTCCCGATCAACGCGTTGACGAGGGCCGTTTTGCCTGCCTTCACTTGCCCGATCAACGCGACCTTGGCGGCGAAGCCTTCAAAGGCGTCCATCAGTTCTTCGACGGTTGTCACGTCCTCGGGCACCACGGCGCCTTCCAAGCGGTGCAGGGCGCTGCTCAAATCTGTCCGCGCTTCCCGGATGTCTTCGATATCCTGGGTCGTTGTCTTGATCGGTTGCAGGTATTCGTCGAATGGATTGGATGACATTTGGGAACTCGTTTCTCAAAAGGATGATGTGGCAGGGGCAGCGTATGGGCTCACGTCGCGGGGCGAGACTAGGGCGTCGGATTGGTGCTGATCTTGGGTTTTTGTGGTGCACGAGTGCAGACGCGGGGCACCGGCATACGGCTCAGTGTGCACGCCTGCCATGCAGTCACGGCAGTTGCGACCACAGCTGGTGGTGTCGCCCAAAATGCGATTGTGTTGTCCGTTACTCATTCCACGCCTCTCGCCCCGCGCAGAAACTGACGACAGAGCGAGGCGAAAATTTGTCTTAAATTAGGTGCTTTTTCGGTTCTGCAGCGCGGCGGCGGGCCCGCCGGTTGCATAAGCGCAGGAAATGGGCGTGGCTAAGCCGCTCTAAAATATGCCAAAACTATGCTCTAACTTGTCGACAAGCTCCGAGATGTGACTGTCTTTGAAAATAAAGGGCGGCGCGAGCAAGACATGGTCGCCGCTGCGTCCATCTCGTGTCCCGCTCATCGGATAGCAGATAAGCCCCGCCTCAAACGCAGCCTTTTTGACGCGGGCAGCGATCTTCATATCCGGGTCAAACGGGGTTTTGCTCTCCCGGCTTGCGACCAGCTCCAGCCCGACGAAATAGCCGCGCCCGCGAATGTCGCCAATATGGGGGTGCTGACCGAACCGCTCATGAAGCGCCGCAAAAAGCTGCTCGGATCCCTGACGCACGGCGCCTAGCAACTCCCGCTCGAGGATCGCTTTGACGACTGCAAGGCTCGCAGCGCATGCGACGGGATGGCCCAGATACGTATGTCCGTGTTGAAAAAAGCCGCTGCCCGCGCCGATCGCATCGTAGATATGCTTGCTACACAGCATCGCGCCGATGGGTTGGTACCCCGCGCCGAGCCCTTTGGCGATACAGGCAATATCGGGTGCGATCCCGTCCGCATCGCAGGCGAACAGATGACCCGTGCGGCCCATCCCGCACATCACCTCGTCAAGAATAAGCAGCACGCCATATTGGTCACAAATATCGCGAATGCGTTTGAAATAGCCCTCTACGGCCGGTACCGCGCCCATGGTTGCGCCCACAACAGGCTCTGCCAAAAAGGCGATGACCGTGTCCGGACCCAGCCGCAGGATTTCATCCTCTAGCTCCTGTGCGGCGCGTTGCCCGTACTCAAAAG
This sequence comes from Pseudomonadota bacterium, assembly GCA_039030615.1. Lineage (GTDB taxonomy): Bacteria > Pseudomonadota > Alphaproteobacteria > Rhodobacterales > Rhodobacteraceae > Litoreibacter. The sequence goes on from JBCCDV010000001.1 coordinate 256,335, forward strand.
CGCTCTCACCCTCGCCTCGATCCACATATTCGTAGCAGGGGGCAATATGGCTTACATCCATCAAGATCGGTTCAAACTGGGCGCGCCGCCATTGGTTGCCGCCTGCTGCCAAAGCACCCAACGTATTGCCGTGATAGCTCTGTCGGCGCGCGATCACATGGCGGCGTTGTGGCTCGCCGTTTTCGATGTGGAACTGCCGGGCGAGTTTCAAAGCGGCTTCCACGGCCTCCGATCCGCCGGAGACGAAATAGACGCGGTCCAGATCGTCCGGCGCGTGTTTGATCAGCAAGTCTGCCAGCTCTTCCGCCGGGGCGCTGGTGAAAAAACCGGTATGCGCATAGGCCAATGCGTCGGCCTGCGATTTGATCGCCTCAATGATGTCTGCGTCGCCATGGCCCAGGCAAGACACTGCCGCCCCGCCCGACGCATCAAGGTAGCGTTTGCCTTGTTCATCGGTGAAATAGCAGCCGTCGCTGGCCACAGCTTTGACGGGGGGCGCAGTGATTTGACGAGGGAAGACATGGGACATGGCACAGGCTTTCAACAAAGACGTGTCATCATCGCGCTGCGGCTCCCCCTCGACAAGGCAAAATGAATCGTCCTAGTCTGATCTCCGAGGTCGCAGCCATTGGCCAACAGAGGCGCGGCACGTAAAATCAACTGGGAGATTTGATATGATCAAGACATTTAAGCTGGGCGGCATCGTGGCCGCAGCTTCACTGGCATTTGGTGGTGCCGCGTCCGCGCAGGAGTTCATTTCCATCGGAACGGGCGGCGTTACGGGCGTCTATTACCCAACCGGCGGCGCAATCTGCCGTCTGGTCAACCGTGATCGCAAAGAGCACGGCATCCGCTGCGCGGTCGAATCCACTGGCGGGTCGGTCTACAACATCAACACCATTAAGGCGGGCGAGCTGGAATTCGGCGTGGCCCAGTCTGACTGGCAGTTCCACGCGTTCAACGGCACGTCTAAATTCTCCGACAACCCGTTCCCGGGCGTGCGCGCCATGTTCTCGGTCCACCCGGAGCCTTTCACCCTGATCGTGCGCGGCGACAGCGACATTTCCAGCTTTGAAGGCCTCAAGGGCAAGCGCGTCAACGTGGGCAACCCGGGCTCCGGCCAGCGTGCGACGATGGAAGTCGTCATGGACGCTTTCGGCATGACCATGGATGATTTTGCGCTTGCGACTGAATACAAGGGCTCCGAGATGGCCAAACAGATCTGCGACGACAATATCGACGCTATGATCTACACAATCGGCCACCCGGCTGCTGCGATCAAAGAAGCGGCGACCACATGCGATGTGAAACTGGTCGACGTTGCCGGCGCGCCGATTGAAGCGCTGGTTGCTGACAATCCATACTACCGCGTGGCGACCATTCCGGGCGGCATGTACACTGGCTCTGACAGTGACACGACCACATTTGGTGTGGGTGCAACCTTCGTGACCTCCGATCAGGTCTCCGATGATGTGGCCTATATCGTTGCCAAAGCGGTGCTGTCGAACCTCGATGATTTCCGCGGCCTGCACCCGGCTTTTGCCAATCTTGATGCCAAGCAAATGGTCAGCGACGGCCTGTCTGCACCGCTGCATCCCGGCGCGGAGAAAGCTTATAAAGAGCTGGGCCTGATGGACTAAGCCCATCCTTTTGGGACATTAAATTTAGCGCCGGCGTGTCTTTTCAGATGCGCCGGCGTTTTTGACTAAAATGCATTTGACGACCAAGGGGGCAGGGCATGACCGACGCTACAAATAGATCCGCAGAAGACATGGTGGCTGAGGCCGATACCGGCGCACGCAACGCAGGGCCCTTCGCGGCCAATCTGATCTTCGGGCTGTGTATCGCATGGTCGCTGTTTCAGCTCTACATCGCCTCAAAGCTGCCCGGCGTTTTGGCGCAAGCCACCGGCGTCAGCATGTTTGCCAATATCGTCGCCCAAGCCCGCTTCGTGCACCTCGCTTTCGCTATTGTGCTGGCCACTCTGGCGTTCCCGATGTTTGGGCATCGCAACAAAATTCCTTGGTATGATTGGGCGCTCTGCGCGCTAGGAGCGGCTGCCTGTCTTTACCTGATTGTGTTTCGCTTCGAGATTGCCGACCGCCCCGGCCTTTGGAGCACCTCCGACATTGTCATGTCTGCCATCGGCATGGGCGTGTTGATGGTCGCGGTGTTCCGCTCTCTTGGGCTGCCGCTGGTGATCATCGCCTCGGCCTTCCTCGCGCTCGCCTTCTTTGGCGGCTATTCGCAATGGATCGGGTCGATCACCAACTATGGCGGCGCGTCATTCAGTAAGGCCATGGGCCACTATTGGATGCAGACAGAAGGCGTCTTCGGCGTCGCCCTTGGGGTGTCCACCTCAATGATCTTCCTTTTTGTGCTGTTCGGGGCGCTTCTTGAAAAAGCGGGCGGCGGCAACTGGTTCATCAAGGTCGCGATTGCGCTTCTGGGCGCGCTACGGGGCGGCCCAGCAAAGGCGGCTGTTTTGTCCTCCATGATGACCGGGATGATTTCGGGTTCCTCCATTGCCAATACTGTGACCACCGGCACGTTCACCATCCCGCTGATGAAACGCATCGGCTTCTCACCCGAAAAGGCAGGCGCGGTCGAGGTTGCGTCCTCGACCAATGGTCAGCTGACGCCGCCGGTGATGGGGGCCGCGGCCTTCCTGATGGTTGAGTATGTGAACATCCCCTATATCGAGGTGATCAAACACGCGTTCTTGCCGGCCGTGATCTCCTACATTGCGCTCCTCTACATCGTGCATCTTGAAAGCCTGAAGCTTGGTTTGCAGGGCCTCAAAAAGCCGGGCCGCCATATTGGCGTGGTGATGATCTTCATCCTGTTCCTGACCGGCTTCTTAGCTATGGCCGCGATCACGTTCTTGGTCGTGGGCTTCCGCGCGCTGCTCGAGCCGATGATGCCCGGTGCCACGATCTACCCCGCGCTTGTCGTTCTGGTGGTGGCCTATTTTGCGCTGCTCTATGTGGCCTCGCGCTTCCCCGACGTCGTGGCAGACGACCCGAATTCCCAAGTGGTTGAGGCCCCGCGCCTGACACCGACCTTCTGGGGCGGCGCATACTACGCATTGCCTATCTTTGTGCTCGTTTGGAACCTCATGGTGCGGACAGAGCATCTCGACCGGCTCTCACCCGCGCTCTCAGCCTTCTGGGCCACGATCGTGATGATCATAGTTTGCCTCACGCACCGTCCGCTGAAGGCGATGATGCGCGGAGAGGGGCAGGCGCATTTGTCCAGCCTTGAGGCGGGCCATACGTTCATGTCCAATCTGGTCAGCTCCTTCCGGGATTTCATTGCCGGGCTGGAAAGCGGCGCGCGCAATATGATCGGTATCGGCGTGGCGACAGGTGCCGCCGGCATCATCGTTGGCACGATTTCCTTGACGGGTGCGCATCAGATTATCGGGCAGGTGATTGAGGTTATCGCGGGCGGAAACCTGATCATCCTTCTGGTTTTGGTGGCAGTTCTGTCGCTGATCCTGGGGATGGGGCTTCCGACCACGGCGAACTACATCGTGGTCTCGTCTCTCATGGCGCCAGTCATTGTGTCTGTGGGTGCGCAATCTGGCCTGATCGTGCCGCTGATCGCGGTGCATTTGTTCGTGTTCTATTTTGGCATTCTGGCCGATGACACGCCGCCGGTGGGTCTTGCGGCCTATGCGGCAGCCGCGATTTCGCGCGGGGACCCGATCAAGACGGGCATTGTGGGCTTTAGCTATGACATCCGAACTGCGCTTCTGCCCTTCATGTTCATCTTCAACACTGACCTGTTGCTGATCGATGTTGGGCCCTTAAAGGCGGTGATGGTCTTCTTCATATCGCTCATCGCCATGTTGGTCTTTGCCGCGGTCACCCAAGGCTATTTCATTGCCAAGACCAAAGCATGGGAGGGCGTGGTAATGATGCTCGTCGTCTTCATGTTGTTCCGTCCCGATTTCTTCCTCGACCAATGGCAGGAAAAATACACCGAGACGACGGGCGTCGCGGCGCTTGAAACCCTTGGCAGTTTGCCGGAGGGGGAGACCGCGCGCCTGCGTATCTCGGCGCCTGATTTCGACACTGGCATCGTCGGTACAACGACGATCACTTTCACGCCGGAAACCTCCGGTAGTGGGCTCGAGCGGCTCGATTCCGTTGGTCTTACCGTCCTCGAAGGTGACGGCGTTCTTGCCCTCGAAGAGCCATTCCCCGGCACGCCCTATTTTGAGACGCTGGCGAATGACTACGATTTCTACGGCGATGAGCCCGCCCAAATCGAGGCCGTCGCCGTTGAGAATGAGCGTATGCCTAAGGAGATCTTTTTCCTTCCTGCGCTGCTCTTGCTGCTCATGATCGTGGCCATCCAGCGCCCACGGGCGACCCAACCGGCCTTTTAAACGTCTGAAATACCGGACCGCCGTCCCAAACACAGGCGGCGGTCCGGGCAAGGCTGCCAAAAAAGCCTGCTAAATCATTATAAAAATTGAATTTATTTGCCTCGACAGTTCAGCCGGGGGCCGCATCCTTGCCACCGTTCAAACACAATCTGAGCGGCATATCAGTCGCTGGAACGCCCGAAAGTGGGGGCGCATCGTAACGATTGTGTAGGGACATGAGCGCAGCACAGGAGAAATTTCAGCCGCCAGAGCCGTTGCCCCAAGCAGCGCAGCCGGAGCCCGTCAAAGACGCATCGCCCAATGATGCGCTTCCCGCAGGCACGGAGCTTCTGGGCGGTCAATATGTGATTGAGCGGTATCTCAGCTCCGGCGGTTTTGGCATCACCTACCGCGCCCGCGACAGCCTCGACCGCATCGTCGTAATCAAGGAATGCTACCCTGAGGCGCTGTGTACCCGCAGCAACAAGACGGTGCGCGCGCGCTCCCGCGGCCATGCCAACGAATTTCAGTCGCTGGTCGATATGTTCATGCGCGAGGCCCGCAGCATCGCCAAGCTCAAACACCCCAATATCGTGGGCGTGCACCAGATCTTTGAGGACAATGACACCGCCTATATGGCGCTCGACCATATCGATGGCCGCGACCTGCTCGACACGATTGAAAATGAGGCCCAGGGCCTCAGTCCCGAACGCGTCAAGCCGCTTTTGCTCAAGGTGCTCGATGCCATTGAGACCGTGCATGGCCATGACATGCTCCATCGCGACATCTCGCCCGACAATATCCTGATCGACAAATGGGGTGACCCGATCCTAATCGATTTCGGTGCCGCGCGCGAAGAGGCCAGCAAGAAAAGCCGCGCACTTTCCGCATTGCTAGTTGTTAAGGACGGCTACTCCCCGCAGGAATTTTACATCGCCGGAAGCCAGCAGACCGAGTGCAGCGACCTCTATGCCTTGGCCGCCACGTTCTACCACCTGATCGTCGGTGCGCCGCCGCCCAACAGCCAATCACGGCTCTCCGCAATCGCATCGCATTCGGACGACCCCTATAAGCCGCTGGTCGACCGGATCCCCGGCTATGAAACGGAATTTCTAGAGGCTGTCGACACCTGCATGAACGTCTTTCCTGCCGACCGGTTGCAATCGGCGGCGGAATGGCGCGCGATGGTCGATGCAGATCGTCGCCGCGAAGCCGCGTTGGTCGCGGCCCAAAGCGACTGGCATATCGAAAAGACCATCAACGAGCTGATTTCGCGCCAGGCCACACCTGAAGAAGCCGCTGAGATGGCTGAAAACGCGCAATATATTCGCGAATCGGTGCGCAGCCGTGACGCAAAAAAGACCGACGAGGCGCCCAAAAAGAAAAAACGCAAGCCGATGAAGCTCGATGAAATCATCGAGTTGGAATTGGCTGAAGAGGCCAAACATGGCCCCAGCAAGAAATCCGCCACCGCGCGTGTCATCAAACGAACCGGTCGGATCACGCTCGGGAAAGCGGCCAAAGCCGACCCGGTCCCAACCCCGCCAAAGCCCGAGGTTGAATGGCCCGAAGTACCGGGCGAGCCCACGGCCGCTTCCGCGCCTTCAAAGAAAAGCCGCTGGCGCCACGCAGTCACGCTGTTGTTGGTCAGCGCTTTCCTAGTGCTGCTCTTGCAAGGGGGCGGAAGCGCCGTTCTGAGCTTGGCACAACCTTTCCTCGACCAGATGAGCGGCGCTTTGCCGCCCGCGGCGACAGGCACCGATCCACCATCCCAACTGTAACGCCCCACCAAGACACCCTTTAACGCGCATATTCTGAGAGCACCCAACATGACCTTGTTCAAAAAAGTTTTCGACAATCACTACGCCGAAGGCACGGCGCAATTTGATGATCAACATGAAGATGAGTTGGATTTCGATGAGATCGAGGATGACATGCTCTTCGCTCAGATAGAGGCCGAAGACATCGCAGATGATGCAGAAAAAGACGGTGTGGAGGACAGTGCAGAGGAAGCGCGCGTTTCCGAAACGTCCGAAGATACGCCGGGCGAAGACCCGTCTGACGCTTTGGATGATGGTATGCACGCGGATGCGCCAGATGGCTCGGATGATGAGGCTCTCCAATCTGATGCCTTGCCTGTCTTGCCCGCAATGCGTTCACGTGCGCCCGAACTGCCTTCGGAGCCTGCTTCCGTCGCGCCGGTAGCGCCCCAAAGTCGGGCGATCAAGCCAGAGCCGGCCATGCCTGCGCAGGCGGCAAAAACCCAACCGGTAGAAGACACCGCCGAAGCCATGTCTCTGGCGGAACGCGCGGCCAAAGCCCATGCCCTGATGCAGTCGCAAAGACCATCTGGCGCAAATGCGCAGAAACCCTCTGGCACACCGCTGAAATTGGAACGACGCATCACGCCGACGCCGGATCACTCGGATGTTGTTCCAATCCACCGTGGCGCTGCACCAGCTGCGCTTCCTGAGGCGGAAGGTGACACGCCTGAGCCCACGACAGCGCGTAAAGGGGGCCGCGTGCGGACCCGATTGCTGGGGTTTCATTCCGGTGCTCAAGAAGAGGTTGACCCGATGCAGGCACCGGCCGCCGAACGCGCGGCGCTTGCCAGTATCTACCCGACTGGGTGGCTTGTTGTGACCGACGGTCCTGGCGAAGGGCGTTCCTTCGCGATCCAGGATGGTGTTTCAACGGTCGGGCGCGGCGATGATCAGACCGTCATACTTGATTTTGGCGATAACAGCATCTCCCGCCAGAGCCATGCCGCGATTGCCTACGATTCCGAGCAAAACAAGTTCTTCGTGGGTCACGGTGGCAAATCCAACATCATCCGGCTGAACAATAAGCCCGTCCTCAGCACTGAGGAATTGAATTCCGAAGATACGATAAGAATTGGTGAGACCACATTGCGGTTTGTGGCGCTCTGTGGCGAGGCGTTTAAGTGGGAAAGGTCTTGAAGTGCAGGTTAACGAGTCTCAAAAGTTTAGTTTTGATGCCGCCTCGGCGATAAGCTGTGGTGCGCGCGATTACCAAGAAGACGCCCTTGTGTCGGAGTTTTCGAATGGTGACGATCTTGGGTTTGTCGTCCTGGCCGATGGTATGGGCGGCCATGCCGCGGGCGACATCGCCAGCAAAATAGTCGTCACCCGAATGTTCAGTGAGCTGACCTTTCAGCGCGACGCAATGTTGCAAGGCGCATCAGGAATTTGCGACACGCTGCGTAATGCGGCCAAAAACGCCAATGAATGCATCGAAAACCATGCGCGCACAAACCCTGACACCAAGGGCATGGGCTCAACGCTGGTCTCCGCTGTCGTGACGCAAGGCGCGCTGCATTGGATTTCTATCGGCGACTCGCCTCTGTTTTTGTTCCGGGACGGCGTTTTGATGCAGCTCAATGAAGATCATTCCATGTCGCGTCAGATCGACCTGATGGTTCAAAAAGGCATGCTGAGCGAGGAGGAGGGGGAAAAGCACCCTGACCGCAATGTGCTGACCTCGGCTTTGTTCGGCGCGCCGATCCCGCAGATGGACTGCCCGGCTGAACCCGTGCGTCTGCAAGCCGGCGACACGGTGCTCGTCGCAAGTGATGGGCTCCAATTTCTCGACGATGACATGATCCAGACCGTCCTGCGCGACCGCCCTCTGAGCCGCAGCACCGAAATCGCGGATGCGTTGATTGCGCATTTGATGATGCTCAATGATCCTGATCTGGACAATGTCACGATCTCGGTCATCCAAGTGAAACATGCGCGTCAGGAGGCGGCAGCCTTGGGCGCTGCGCCGCTCCTGCGCCCGGTTCCCGACCCGGTGCTCGATCCCGTCGAGCAAGCAGAGCCTGAGGCGAAACCCAAGAAACGCGGGTTTTTCTCGGGCCCGGCCCAACTCGCCAGCAAGGGCCGCGGGCTCTTCGCGGGCAAGGCGCGGGGCTAGCCGGTGCAAGAGGCCGAACTTCTGGACGCATTGCGCCGCCTGGGCGCCTATGACGGGTTTACCGATAAAGACCGGAGCTGGGCCGCGCGCGTGCAGGCAAGGCTGGAAACCCCCGTCCAAGTGGCCCTTTTGGGTCCGCAGGATCGCCACATCCATGCGTTGATCGAGCTGCTTTTGGGCGAGCGCCTGCCAGCTTTGCCGCCGGCGCCGATCACGTTGCGCCACGGCCCCGCTTTGGCCGACCTCGCGGTTCTGTCCTGCGGAAGCTGCGCACCACTGGCCACCCATCAAGGTGCTCTTAGTGCCATCGTTTTGGAGCGCCCGGCCGAGTTTCTGACCTCGGTCGCGCTCACCATTTTGCCGTGGCAGGTTGCGCCCGTCTACGGTGAGATCGACATTGCGATTTGGTGCAGCGACGGCTTCACATCCGAGGAGCTGTCGCTTTGGGAACCGGCCCCCAACATATTGAAAGATCACAGCTTCCTGCTTGCGTCCGCCCCTGCCGCCCCTGAGGTCACGGAGGTCGAGTTTCTGGCCTTCTACCAAACCGAAGATGCCGCGACCGCGCCGAACACCTACGCCTCCGTCGCCCGGGATCTGCGCGCGCGCGTGGAATCGGGGCGCGCGGCGGATCTCGACAACGCTGCTCTCTTTGTTGAAACGCACCGCGATGCGCTCGCGGCCGCGCCGCCAGTCATTGAACGCGTCGCGCCTGCGCCAGTTGCTCCGCAATCGCCCCCACCAGAGCGCGACACAAGCCCAGTGGCATCGCCCGGGTTTGACGCGGCCCTAAATCTGTTGCGCCAGGACGCCTCCTATATGCTCAGCGCAGTCGATGCGGGCGAAGATCAGGCGTTTGATGCGGTGCTCGAACAGTGCTCCGAGACCGGCCAAGCCCTGTTGGAGCTGTTTGAAAATGAAGCCGTCGAGCAGGTCGAACCGGCCCTGAGCGAGGAGGTGCTGAGCTGTGCTGACCGGCTCGTCTTGCTGTCGCTCGAAGGCGGCGAAGAGCCCGCCATTGAGGCCGTCACCACATTGCTGCAACTCAAGCTCGAGTTTGAGGGGCGCCGCGCCGCGTAGGATCGAAAGGCTGTTTACCAGATTGAAAACTATCGGGAGATAAGGTGCGGGGCGGCCACGAGATTTGGTCGCAAGGCGCGGTGTCCCGAAGGGCAGGCAGCGCGGTGAAAGTCGAAATGGATGAACGCAAACACTGAGATCAAACAAGGCTTGGACGCGCAAGCGTCGCATGCGGATGCGCTTATCGGCGCGTCCACGACGGAGCTTGCGTCTTTCGCCGAGACCTTGCGCCCGCTCAAACGCGCTTTGCGTATGGTCATGAATTTTGGCGATCCCGCGACGCAAAAGACCGCGCGCAGATTGTCGCGTCAGCTTGCCGGGCTTGAGCCAAGCGTCACCATGATTGGACAGATCAAGTCGGGCAAAACCTCGCTCGTCAACGCAATGGTCGGCCGTCCGGGGCTGCTTCCTGCCGATGTGAACCCATGGACGTCCGTGGTGACCTCATTGCATCTAAGCCCGCGGGAATCGGACCCGCCCACCAGCGCCAAGTTTCGGTTTTTCGAACAGGACGAATGGGATCGATTGCTCAAGGGCGGCGGCCGTATTGGCGAGCTTGCTGACCGGGCAGGGGCCCAGGATGAGCTGGCAAAGATCAAGGCTCAAGTGGAAGAGATGCGCGAAAAGTCCAAGCTTCGGCTTGGTCGCAAATTCGAAATGCTGCTGGGGCAAGAACAGAGTTACGGTCATTTTGATAAGGAATTGATCGAGCGTTATGTCTGCCTCGGTGATGAGTTCGAAGATGGCGAAATCGTAGGAAGCGCCCAGGGGCGGTTCGCTGATATAACCAAATCCGCAGATCTGTTTTTTCAGCTGCCCAGCCTGCCGACGCCACTATGTATTCGCGACACTCCCGGCGTGAATGACACGTTCATGATGCGCGAGCAGATCACAATCCAATCGATCCGGGACAGCCGCATTTGCGCCGTGGTCCTGTCGGCGCATCAAGCCTTGTCCTCCACTGACATGGCGTTGATCCGCCTCATAGCAAACGTAAAATCACGGGACGTCATCATCTTCGTCAACCGTATCGACGAGTTGCCAGACCCCATCGCGCAAATTCCACAGATTCGCGACAGCATTCAACAAACACTGGTCAAACACAAAGGCCCAACGGAAGCAGAGATCATATTCGGCAGTGCGCTTTGGGCGGAATATGCGCTCAACGGAAAATATGAAGAGATGCCCAAGGCCAGTCGCGAGGCGTTTGAGGCGCGCGAGCGTCCCGACGGCGGCGTACCTTCAGACGCTCAAGGTCTGTCAGCCGCGCTTTGGGAAGGGTCGGGCCTTTCCAACTTATATGACACAATCGGCGGACGGGTCGCGGCAGGTATCGGGCGTGAACTTGCGGCCCATATTGCGGTTGAGACAGGCAATGCGATTAGTGCGATCCGCGCCACTGACAATCTTCAAGCCAAGGCGCAGATCGGTGAGATCAAAGCCGATTTCCAGCCTGAGGATGTGACACAACAGATTGCGCATCTGCGCCAACAGCGCGTCTTTTCGCTCAGCCGCGATCTGGAAGATGTACAAAACACATTCGACCAGCGCGTTGACCGCGCCTTGGAAGGTTTTTTGGCGCGTGCGACCGATGCGCTGGTCTCGCACCTTGAACGCTACGGCGACGAGGCTGTTTGGGAATATGACCCGACCGGATTACGGGTTCTTTTGAACTCTTCTTACAAGATGTTCGGCCAAAAATGCCAAACTGTCTTTGCCAAAAATGCGCAAACGTTGGCCGAAGAGGTCGGGCTCATTTATCGCAATCAGCTCGGCCTACCCCCCGAGGTTGTCGGCATCAAGACGCCGCCGCCGCCACATGTCCCGCCGCCTGTCGCCATCGGGAAAACAATTGCGCTCGATCTAAAGGGCAACTGGTGGACAAGTTGGTGGCAACGTCGCCGCGGCTACCGCGCCTTCGCGGAAGGCTTCAACGAAATGATCCGAACCGAGACCTCCGATTTGATCGCAAAACTGAAGGAAGAGCAGGCGGATACTTTGCGCAATGCAACCCGCCTCTTGTTCAAAGAGTTTGTGGACGAACAGTGTGACGCGCTCGAAAATATCACACGCAGCGTAGAGCCAGGTGGTCAGAAAATTGATGAAATTCTAGGGCTTGAGACGTTGCAGCAGCGCGACAAGGACCTCACCAATGCGCTCAGCAGCCTAGAGGTTTACGGCGCATGAATGGCGCAGATCCGTCCAAGCCTTGTCTAGCCTTGATGGGGGAGTTTAGCGCCGGCAAGAGCACGCTTGCCAATCTTTTGATCGGCGAAAAACACCTTCCAGAGCAAATCGTCGCCACCCAATTGCCGCCTGTCTGGCTTAGTCATGGCGAGCGGGCTGCGTTTCGCGTCGATCTCGACGGCGAAGAGCACCCGGTCGCATTGGATCGCTTGGCGGACGCCCCACTGGAAACCACGGCTTTTATCAAAATTTTCTCTACGCAAGACTTGCTCATCGAATGCGACATTCTCGATATGCCTGGAATCTCTGATCCAAATATGGCGCCTGAGATTTGGCAGCGCATGCTTGGTCATGCCGATGGCGTCATTTGGTGCAGCCACGCGACCCAGGCCTGGCGTCAAAGTGAGGCCGCGGTTTGGACACATCAGGATCCAGCCTTGTTTTCCAAGAGCCTCTTGTTGCTGACGCGGATCGATAAACTCGTGAATGACGGGGACCGGGGACGGGTGCTCAGACGCGTGCGGCGGGAGACGGAAGGCCTGTTTCGCGATTGCTTGCCGATCTCACTCCTCCATGCGGTTCATGAATCCGAGAATTCGGAGCTTTGGGCCAAGAGCGGCGCGTCTGAGTTCGCGCGCGCACTCGCACAACTCCTGCGGGACGTTGCGCGTGAAAAGACCCCGGGCCCAGCAGCGGCCTATACCTCCAGCAAAAGCGCGGTACACAATATTCCTGCCTTTATCGCTCCCGACCCTGTGCCCCGTGATGGTGATGACCCGGGTGGCAACGAAGATGACGACCCGCCGTCACCGGCCAAAATCATGCCCCGCCGGATCATGGTTCAACGCAGTCTGCGGCGGCGCTCCATTCTCGAATAGCAACGCGCCGCATCAGCGTTAATCTGTTTCAAACTTTCTTGCCGTAAGCAAAGTCTCGAAGCCGGGCGTCTTTTGGGGCGTTTTGCTAGGAAAGAGGGTGTTGAATGACCATCATACAGGAGTTGGAACAGCTGCGATCGCGCTTTCCCGACTGTATGATCGCAGCCTTTAGCGACATTTCGACGGGCATGGTGCTCACCGCCAGTCATGAGCTGACATTGCACCAAGAACATCTCGACGCGCTTTGTGCAACGGGCGCGGATATCCTGCGCGGCGAAGCCAGCAGCGCGATCGCCCAAAACCTCGCGCTCGATCCCGCTGCTGACATCGTGGAGGCGGTTTTGCTGAACCCTAATGAGGTCGGCATTTTCCTCTGCGCGCCAGATATGGGGGCCGATGCCCTTTGTTGCGCCTGCAAACCCGGTGTTGAACTGGCCACATTTCTGGACACAACGCGCTCGGCCTTTCAACGGATGTTGGGCCATGTCTCGGACCGGAAAGCGGGCTAGCCGATGGATGGTCTGAAGATTCTGAGGGAGCGGTTGATCGCCCTTGCCGCGCCGCCGCAGCCCCTGATCGGGGGAGCACGTCCGCTTGCGATGTCCCAAGACCGCGATGCTCGCGCCGCGTTCGAGACGGAGATCGGCCAAACCCGGCTGCCGCGCCGCCTTACGTTTTCCAATTCACGTGACGCGCAGTTTGTCCTCACCGCAGCCTCGGGCCGGCTCGTAAGCATCGATCAAATGACGCCACAAGACAGCGCCGATCCCACCCTCCCGATCACGCTTAACGCGCAGGACCCCGATTCGGTAGCGCGCGCAAGCCTGCTTGTATCGCGGTTTCTAGAAGGCACATCCAGCCTCAGCGTGAGCGCGGCCATGCCGTCGACCCCGCCGGTCGGCGTCGGCCTGGGGGTTAGTGCGAGTTTGCTTACCGCGCCCCCAGAAAAAAGCCCCGCCCATCCGCAAGAGTTCGACGCGTTCATGACACTCCTCCAGCCCCATAGCGCAGCCTGGGTGGTGCTGCGGGCTGGAAACATCGCTGAGTTGCAGGGGTCTAAAGCACAAAAAGCAAAGCTCACCCAATTGGCCGAAGGGATGGACGCGGCTGAGCATGGCGATGCCGCAGGCCTGCATTGCGTGATGCTCACGCCGCACCGGAGCCCGGAGGTCATTGTTTGCGCCAGCGAAGCGGATGATTTGGCCTTTGCCATGATCGCGCAAGAGGAACTGCCGCAGCTGCTGCAAAACTGGCAATCGCGGCGCCCGGCCGGCTAAGCCGCGCGGCGGCCTTGGCACCAGACCCCGCGCAGGGACGGCGTGCCAGCGACCGCGTCAAACAAGGTCAGATCGGCGCGCAGCCCGACAGCAAGTTCGCCTCGGTCCGACATTCCTAAGGCGCGCGCTGGATTGCGTGTCACGCTCGCCAAACCCGCGGCCATGTTGCCCCAGATTTCGGACAACATAAACGCGCCCTGCAGCAAGGCCGCCGGAACATAGTCAGATGACAAAATGTCCAACCGCCCGATCTCGGCCAGGTCGCGCGCCGCCACATTGCCGGAATGAGAACCGCCGCGCACCAGATTTGGCGCGCCCATGATCGTCGCAATCTCATGCCTGTGGCAGGCCTCCGCGGCTTCTACGGTGGTCGGAAACTCCGCCAAAGTGATGCCTTGCGCGGCGCTATGGGCAACTTGTGCTGCGGTCGTGTCATCATGGCTGGCCAAGGTTGCGCCAAAGCGCGCGGCGGCGGCCACGGTTGCCGCTTCGTGCGTCGCGCCCAGCCGCTCCTGCAGCCCGTAAAGAAAGTCGATGTAGTCGCCAAACCCTTCGCGCGACAACCCGTTTTTTCCACAGACATAATCCTCAAACTTCTGAATGTCGCGAAACTGCCGCTGCCCGGGTGTGTGGTCCATCAAAGACACAATGCCAACCTTATCGGCGGGGCCAAACTCGTCGAGCTCTTCAATCAAGGTTTCGGAACAGTTTTCGGCGCGCAAATGGATGTGGTGGCTGATCCGCAAGGCGCCCGCCTCGCGCATGGCAAGGACCTCGTCGGCCATGTGCCGGGCATATTTCCCATAGCGTTTCTTGCCCCCGTCGGACACGATGGAGCCCACGCGTATCGCATCAAAAACGGTCGTGATCCCGGTGCCGGCCAGCTCCCTGTCATGGGCAATAATCGCCGGGCCATGTGGCCAATCAACCTTCGGACGGGGCTGCATGTGGCGTTCCAGATTGTCTGTGTGCAGCTCAATCAGGCCGGGGGCAAGATAGGCGCCCTCACAGTCTTTCGCGCCTGCCGTCACGGTGGTGCCCGAGGCAATATCGGCGATCACCCCGTCTCGGATCACCAGGCTGCCGGGCTGCGTCTCATCGCTTAGGACCAATTTGGCATTGGCCAGGATCGTCTCATTTGTCATGTCTTTGCTACGTTTGTTGTGCATTGCTTGCGCGTGCAGAGGAGAGGGAAATGTATCAAAGATACGGCGTCTATTACACGCCCGACGGGGCGTTGGCGGCGCGGGGCGCAGCATGGCTCGGCTGGGATGTGGCGCGGGGCAGGGCTGTTGAGCACCCGGTCATCGAAGGGCTCGACATCGCTGAGATCACGGCGACGCCGCGAAAATACGGGTTTCACGGAACAATCAAGCCGCCATTCTTTCTCGCGCCTGGAAAAGACTTCGCGGGGTTGCAGATCGAATTGGCGCAGCTTTGTGCGCGGCTCGCACCCGTGCAGCTTGAAGGGCTCGCGCTGAAAGAACTTGCGGGCTTTCTTGCTTTGGTGCCCCGCGGTGATCAGACCGCGCTCGCCGGGTTTGCCGCACAAGTGGTCACAAAGCTCGACGCCTTCCGCGCGCCCCCTTCGGAGGCTGAGATCGCGCGTAGACGCAAAACGCAATTGTCTGCGGCGCAGGAGCAGCATCTCGAAAACTGGGGATATCCTTATGTGATGGATGAGTTTCGATTTCATATCACGTTGAGTGGCCAATTGTCCGACACCGCCGCGACGATGGCACAGATCGCACCCTATTTTGAACCTGTTTTGCCCCAGCCGTTTGATCTGTGGAGCTTGATCTTGGTGGGGCAAACCCGTGAAGGCATGTTTCACGAAATTCAACGCTACCCCTTGACCGGATAAAATGCGGCAAGCGCACGCGCTGGACACGACGTCGAGATGCGCACCCTTCATCACCGGGATCACCGCGCCGACTTGAGCATGTCACCTGAACCCCATTGAGCATCGCGGCGGCGAGGAAGGCGATGGAAATGGCGCATTTTTAGGCGGTCTTTGCTGATAAACTGTGGATAACCTTAGAAAGGCGGTAAAATCACTTTGGATGGGCGCAGTCTGCTTTATGCTTGGGGCGGGACAACGCGAGGGCTGCCAGCATGGTCAAACAAGATCCTAATCTGAGAGCTGCAGTGGATGATATTCTGAGCAGCGGTAGTGAGACGAGCGAGGCGGTAGTGGCGGAATTGATCCGCAAACGAGAGCTAAGCGGCGCGATGATGGCGTTGAATGAAATCCTTCTCGAAGGCAGTCCAAGCCAAAAGGCTGAAGCGAGACTGGCCGTTGAGCGGCTTGGTTTCGTCGCTGACTAAAGGGCGTCTTGTGGCGCTATCCCCCGTCGTTTCAAATCTAATGCTCTAATTATCTGGTGGGTGTAGGCTGTTCGCATCGCGCCCCGAGGTGTGATTCTCTCGTTACGTAGATTGATCGCCGAGAGAGGAGAAAATCTGTCCAAATAAAGGTGAAATATCAAAAAAAGTTAGCGTTAATGAAAATTTAACGCATGACCAAACGGCACTTTAACGCTGCTTTGACGGCCGACCGCCATAGTTGACCTATCGGCAATTAGGGCCGGTATGGTGGGTGGCACAAAGTACTGAGTGGTTGTTTGACCAGTATTTTAGCATCAAGTCCTTTTCTCCCAAGGGTGCTGCCCACCCAAATAACCCCAGAAGCCCCCGCAGATCGCATTACGATCTGCGGGGTGCACTTTTTAAGCGGTGCGTCGCTTAGCCCAGCCCGTTGCGTGCGATAAATTCCGCCACATCCAAGATCAAAAGTTTCCGCGTGGCCGCGAGCGTATTGAGGCCTGCAGCGGGATCAATAGGGCGGGACATGTCGAACAGACCGGCGCGCTCGCGCCCATCCTCCACCGCGACAAAGAACTGGCCGGTTGCGCGGTACACGCCGCTTGCGTCGGCAAGGAGTTCCTCAAAACGGATATCGAGCCTTGCATCGGGGAAGGCCTCAAACGGCCAAGGGTTTGAGGCGACGCGCGCGCCCGATAGTTTTGAAAGGTTGCGCGCAAGCTCCAAAGCAATGGCGCGTTCAGGCGCATCGGCCCAAAGCACATCCGTCGAAGATTGTAAGACGCCATTGGCGTCCTGACGCGTGATTTCGTCTGCGGCGGCGTAGCTCGGAAGCGTAACCTCCCTGATCTCAATGGAGCCAAAACGTACCGAGACACGCTCCGTCACATCGGGAGCCGGTGCCGTAAAAAGTTGCGCGTCTGAGGCGCATCCGACGAGCATGAATGCCAACACGGGCAGGACACATCTTAACATTTTTATCGTCCTCGTATGAGCGAGCTAGGGTTGCGTTCAATGCTGCGCGCGAGCGAAGCTAACGCCTGCGCTGCTTTCTGGATGTCGCGCAGAGCGGATTCAACATCGCGGCTAAGCTCTTCGCCTTGGTCAAAGCCTCGAATGGTGCTGCTGGCCTGATTCAAAACTGATGCCATGCGGTCCATGAGCGCGGGAAGGGCTTCGGTTGCGCCAGCGACCGCATCAGCTGCGTCGCGTGCGGAGGCCAATGTTGCGTTTGCATTCTCGATCACGCCACCGTCTCGCAGGGCTTTCAAGGTCGCTTCGATTTCTGACAATGCTGCGCTCAAATCCGCGGGCAATGCTTTGAATTCTTGCGTTCCGATCACCTCTGAGGCGTTGGCCGTGAGGACGGAAAGCTGTGCAACCAATTCCTCGACTGGAAGATTTGCGGCCTTTTCTGCAATGCCTTGGAAGGATGCCAAAAGCGCGGGAATACCTTGAGTGGCTTCGTCAATGTTCAAGGCGATACCTTCAATGCCTTCTGCCGCCCCAGCCGCTGCATCGACGGCATCGCGTAGGCGCGTGACCAGTTGTTCTTGCTCTAGCTGCGCAAGAAGCGTCTCCATTTTAACCAAAAGTGCGTTTAGGGCCAGTGGGACGTTCTGCACTTCATCGGAGCCCACAAAGCCGCGCATATCGCCCAGCAATGCCGACACCTCGGCGGGTACGTCTTGAAGCCCGTCGCTTGCCACGAAAGACTGCGCTGTGTTGAGAAAATCAATCGCGGCCGTCAAAAGTTCTTCGATCGGTAGATTGCCAACGCGTGTCAAAACGCCCTCAACCGAGGCGCCTGCATCGGTTATCTGACTGATGGTCGTCGGCAATACCGGCGTTGCAACGCTGAGGTCTTCGATGCTTGCGGGTGGAGCATTTTCGACAGTGACCAGCTCAATTTTCAAACCGCCGGTCAAAAGCCCGGCAGAGGTCAAGCGCGCCCGTAGGCCTTCACGGACGCGCCCGGCCAAGAAATTCAGCGCCGATGTGGGGGACGGCGACCCCTCCAGCCCAAGCCGGGCAGGTTGGATGTTCAAAACCGCATTTAGACGAACGCGACTGTCGCCAAAACGCGCACGGTCAATAATGCCGCTGACGCTTTGCACCTCGCCGATTGCCAACCCACTTAGTTCAACTTTTGAACCAACGGCGAGCCCTGAAATATTGTCGTCGAAAACAACCGACAGCTGCAGCTCTTCGACCTCGGAGGCGTTAAAGACAGAATTGCGGGCGGTCTCTTCATCGGAATAGATCTGAAATTCTTGCCCGTCGCTGACCCGTTCGCCGCCGGATACAAATGTGTCAAACGATACCCCGCCCGAGATCAAGGTGGCCAGCGATGTGAAGTCTATTTCCGCTCCCGATGCGCCGACGGACACACTGAACCCCGATGTGTCCCAAAACCGCGTTGAATCCGTGATCAGACGATCATGTGGCTCGTAGATAATAGCTTCTGCGATGGCAAAATTGGTGCGTGGTGAAATGCGCGCACTGCCAATGCGACCGACCTCAATGCCGTGGAAGAAAATCGGGGCATTCTCTGTGAGTTGACCATTGGCGGTCGCCCGCAATGCGATTTCCAGCCCGGGTTGGGAGGGGCGGAAAAGCGGCGCCTCTTCTAAGCCTTTGAATTGGGTTGCGGGGAGGCCAATCGCGGTGTCCCACACCCCTTCGATAAACACCCCGCTCAAAACCGTGCTAAGCCCGCTGATGCCGCGCGTCGAAACTTCTGGCCGGACGACCCAGAAATTGGCGTTCTGATCGATGTAGGGGGCAATATCTTTGTCAACGCGAACGGTGACTTCGACGCTGTCCAGGCCATCGGTAAAGCCCACGTCCTCGACGACACCGACGGTAATATCGCGGTATTTCAACTGCGTTTCATCGGCCTGGATGCCGGTGCCGTTTTCAAATTCGATGGTAATGACGGGGCCCTGATTGGAATAGCTTTGCCACGCAACACCAAGCGCCACTGCCAGCGCGATGAAAGGGATGATCCAGACAATGGAGAGGCCAAACCCGGCGCGTACCGGCTCAATCTTTACCTCTGATGGCGCCTCAGCCATGCCCGCTATCCCCCTTGGCCGCGCCTTGAACGTCCCAGATCAGTCGCGTGTCGAAGCTTTGCGCTGAGAGCATGGTAAAGACAACCGACAAAGCGAAAAACAAGCTGGCGATGCCGGGTTGTATTGCGGCGAGTGTATTCAACTGCACGAGCGAGGATAGGATCGCGACAACGAAAATATCGATCATAGACCAGCGTCCGATATATTCGACGACCTCATAGGTTATCTGGCGTGCTTCAAAGGACGCGGCGGAGCGGCGGTGCACGGACAGGGCCAAATATGCAATCGCAATGAATTTGCCGACTGGGATTGCCACGCTTGCGAAAAGGATGATCAGTGCGACGCCGACCGCGCCATGGGTGAGCAGCTCAACTGCGCCACCAATTATTGTCGATTGCTCCGTTGTGAACAGGGTGCGCGTGACCAGCATTGGGTAGAGGTTGGCAGGGATGTAGCACATCACACCCATGATCCACCAAGCCCAGACGCGCTGAAGCGATTTCTGGTCGCGCGACACCAGTTTTTTGCCGCATCGCCCACAAGTGTGCGTGCCCGCAGGCCAGACTTTGGTGCAGCGTGTACAACTGACCAACCCAAGCTCCCGTGCCGTGGTGATGGTGCCGCTCATTTCCGAAGGCCCTCGAGCGATTTCCAGACGCTCCACCGACACATGAAACTGTCTTGTACGACGACCAAGACGACCAGTACCGCAAACATCCAGAAAGCAGGCCCGAAGCTGACATCGGCGAGATCAGTGATTTTGACCAAGGCCACAGCGCAGCCGATGGCAAAAATCTCGGCCATAGACCAAGGCCGCAAAGCTTCTGCCAGACGAAAGGCGCGCCGGGACCCTTTCGCGGGCATTCTATCCAAAACAACGGGGATCAACACGTAGAGCGACAAAAGCACGCGCAACAGTGGCACAAAGATGATCAATGCGGCCGTCGATAGCGACAGCGCGATGAGCCAACCATCCGAGAATGCTAAAGCTGCGTCCAGGATCGACACAGAATTTTGGACACCTGCGGCTTGAATAGTCAGAAACGGAAAGACCGTCGCCGCAATGACCAACACGACTACAGCCATGGAAACGGCGATTATTTGAAGCCCTGCCTTGGCGCGCGGGGTGATCAAAACGGTATGGCACCGCTCGCAGACGGCGCGTTCCCCCGCCTTCGGGCGTTTGAGTGCGAAAACCGCGTCGCAATGGGGGCAGACGATCAGATCATCGCGTGGGGTCGGTGGCAGCCGGGTGTCCATCGGCAAAGCTTATCGCCCCCTCAACGGGAGTTCTATCCCTGCCGCCTATTGTTGAGGATGAAATTCGTCGCTAGCGTTTGATGATGACAGTTTCACCTGACAATTTTCAAAAACTTGCGGCCCGCATTGACGCAAAAAGGGATGATCTCGTTTCTCTTACACAAGAGCTGATCGCCATTCCGACCTTGAACCCGCCAGGTGAGAATTACCGTGAGATCTGCGGATACCTTGCTGAGCGGTTGGCAAAGTCTGGTTTTGAGGTTCAGTTGATCCGCGCCGAAGGGACCCCAGGGGATTCGAAGAAATACCCCCGTTGGAATGTCTGCGCGCGTCGGGAGGGAACGGGGCCGGGCGATTGCGTGCATTTCAACTCTCACACCGATGTGGTGGAGGTCGGCCAAGGCTGGACGCGCGACCCGTTTGGCGGTGAGCTGGTCGACGGCAAGATTTTTGGTCGTGGCAGCTGCGATATGAAAGGCGGGCTTGCCGCGTCAATTGTCGCCGCTGAGGCGTTCTTGGAGGAATTTCCTGACTTTCGCGGGGCGATTGAAATCTCGGGCACTGCGGATGAGGAAACCGGCGGTTATGGCGGCGTCGCTTACTTGGCCGAGAAGGGCCATTTTGCCCATGTTCAGCACGTGATCATACCAGAGCCTTTGCAAAAAGACCGTATTTGTCTCGGGCATCGTGGCGTCTGGTGGGCAGAGATAGAAACGCATGGCGAGATCGCGCATGGCTCCATGCCTTTTCTAGGCGATTGCGCGGTGCGTCATATGGGAGCGGTGCTATCGGAGATGGAGGAGACGCTTTTTCCGGCGCTCGCTCGCAAACACACGGTCATGCCTGTCGTGCCGGAAGGCGCGCGCCAATCAACGATAAACATAAACAGTTTTCACGGTGGCCAAGCGGAACCTGAGCCCGACTATACAGGGCTGCCATCCGCATGTGTCCCCGACCGTGCCCGCATGATTATCGACCGTCGCTATCTGATTGAGGAAAGTGAAGAGGAAGTGCGCGGTGAGATCGTTGAAATTCTCGAACGTTTGAAGGATGAGCGCGAGAATTTCAGCTATGATCTCAATGAGATGTGGAGCGTTTCTCCCACGATGACGGAGAAGGACGCGCCGGTCGTGGCGTCAGTTCAAAAAGCAGTTCAATCCGTGTTGGGAAAGGATGCCGAATACGTCGTCAGCCCCGGCACCTATGATCAGAAGCATATTGATCGTATCGGGCGTTTGAAAAATTGCATTGCCTATGGGCCGGGGCTGCTGGAATTGGCCCATAAGCCCGACGAATATATTGAGGTTGAAGACATGTTAGACAGCGCCAAAGTCATGGGCCACGCATTGATGGATTTGCTCTTGAGCAAGGACTAAACCGGGGTAAGCGTGCCCTCGTAGCTCACAATGAGACCTATGAGTGGCGCCGTGATTTCAACATGGAAATGGAAGACGTTGTCTTTTTGGGTTTCAAATGTATCGCCGCCGGGCAAAAGGAATGGCGGAAGCGGTACGCCAAATGCCGACCAACGCTCGGGCAAAAGTCTTAGCTTGTTGTCATCGACCTTGAGCGCAAGCGCCACGCGCACCGGACCAAAGCTTTCAACGATCAACCCGTCATTTGGTCCTGAGCCAGCTGCTTGGAAGGACGAAAACCGTTTTCCAGCGAAATTGCGCGTCCATTGCTCACCTTGTGGAGTTGGCACAATCGTTACTTCGACTGGGACCCCGTCGCCAGGTTTGGGAAACCCTATAATAGCACAAACAATCCGCGAGATCGGGTTCCGCCCACGTTCGACGATCGCGCGCCCGGTGTATCGATGTTCTTCGCGTCTGGCGTGGAAGTTGCGGACCGGTGTAGGCAGTGACTCGAAATCCGCGCCCAAGATCTTTTCGTAGAGCGTCATTTCAGCAATCGCTTCTGAACCTCTGGGTCGGGCAGGGCGCAAAGGTCTGTTCGGCCAAAAAACTTGTATCGGTTCCGGGCTACAAACCGGTAAAGGGGGTCCTGTAGCCTGCGCGGCAAAATCGAGAAGACCCGCAAAGCGCGCCAGACGCCGCCGAGCCGCCTACCTGCGCGCATGAACGCCTCAAGCGATGAAGAGGCTTGCCCGTCTACAATGAGCAGCCAAGACGTCGGGTCATCAGGGTCTAGCCCGAAGTGGAGCAGCAGCGCGCTTCCCAGATCGGACTGAACTGGGATAATGCGAAACTCCTCGCGCTTATCGTACCGGTCGATCCAACGCGCCCCTTTCGCGCAAAGCCCGCATTGCGCGTCCATAACGGCAACGCAGCCACCGTCGTCAAATGCTGCGACCGAGGGATCGTCTTGGTATGAATATGCTGCGCGCTGCGTGATCATGTCTGACACATAAGGATCAGAATTGGGTCAGCAATGATGCAAAACGCCTCAGCCAACGGCGATGTTGTCAATCAGGCGCACGCCGGCCAGCCATGCCGCCGCCAACAAACGCGCAGGGCAGTCTGGGCGATCCAGTAACTCCAGCGTGTCGGCGGCGCGCAGGTCAAGATACTCAACCTCCGTAAATCCAGCGCGGGTGATGCGGGAAATAGCCTCTTTCTGCAATTGTACCAAGTCACCGCCTTTAAGAATCTTCTCCGCCATCTCTTCCATGGCTAAGTTGAGCTCTGGTGCGTAAACTCTTGATCTATCTGAGAGATGTAGGTTTCTCGATGACATTGCGAGTCCATCTTCTTCCCGAATTGTTGGGCATCCGATCACCTCCACTTCCAGGTCCAAGTCTTTGGCTAGGCGGGTGACAACCTGTAGTTGCTGGTAGTCTTTTTCGCCAAAATAGGCGCGATCTGCCATGGTTTGCGTGAAAAGCTTGGTGACGATGGTGGCAACGCCGTCAAAATGTCCTGGCCTGTGCGCGCCACAAAGACCGTCAGTAATGCCAGCGACCGCAACGGTTGTGGCAAATCCGTCTGGGTACATCTGCGTGCCATCGGGCACGTAGACGCCGTCCACGTCGAAAGCTGCGAGCTTTTGGGCGTCCGCTTCTTCTGTTCTTGGATAATTCTCATAGTCCTCGGGGTTGTTGAACTGCTTTGGATTGATGAAGATCGTCACGATCACCCTGTCACAGCCCTCTTTAGCCGCGCGAACAAGGCTAAGATGGCCCTGATGCAATGCGCCCATGGTCGGCACAACGCCGACGCTTTGGCCGGCCGACTTCCAGCTTTTTACCTTTTCGCGCAGCTCCGCTTTTGTTCGAATGATCGGCGGGGTCATGTTTTGGCCTTTGGAGCCGCGTCACCGAAAACATGGTCTGCCCCCGGGAAGCTGCGCTCCTGGACAGCCTCCGCATAGGTTGCAATGGCGCCTCTGGCGTCTTCGCCCAAATGTGCGAAACGCTTGACGAATTTGGCTTTAAAAGCGGTGAAGAGACCCAGCATGTCATCGACGACCAGAATCTGACCGTCGCATTGCGCTGACGCGCCGATCCCAATCGTTGGAACGCCGACGCTTCGCGTGATTTCGTTTGCCAGGCTTTCTGGCACTTTTTCCAAGACCACAGCAAATGCGCCGGCCTTTTCGACGGCCTTAGCGTCCGCCAGCATATTTTGCGCGCCGTCCCCGCGGCCTTGTACTTTGTAGCCGCCCAAAGTGTTGATCGATTGTGGTGTCAGCCCGATATGCGCCATAACTGGGATGCCGCGTTTGGTGAGAAAAGCGATGGTGTCAGCCATGACCACGCCGCCTTCCAATTTGATCGCACCAGCCCCGGTTTCGCGCATCACCCGCGATGCGCTTTGAAAAGCTTGTTCCGGGCTCTCCTCATAGCTGCCGAATGGCAAATCGACGACCAGCATCGAGGTTTTAAGTCCGCGGCGCACTGCTTTGCCGTGCAAGATCATCATCTCAAGAGTGACATCCAAGGTCGATGGAAGCCCGTGAAGCACCATTCCAACGGAGTCGCCAACAAGCACAAAGTCGCACACACCATCCATCAGTTCAGCCATTGGCGTTGTGTAGGCGGTCAAGCTGACCAGTGGCAGTCCGCCTTTGCGCGCCCGAATATCTTCGGGCATCGGGGCTGTCTTTCGGGCGGTTGCACTCATCGCGCTGGCTCCTTGTCTGGCACGTCTTTTGCAGGCGTTAACAAGTTCAAACAGTCAAGGCCAGATGGAGACGCTTGATTACGCGGCGTTTCCGTTTCAAGCTTGGGGGTGTCAGCATATTTTTCTGGGAGGGCTAAGAGATGAAGCATTTGATCATGGCAACGAGTGTGGTGGCCGTTCTGAGCAGCGCGAACGCGGTGTCTGCGCGCGATGTCACGATTGGACTGCAACTTGAACCGCCTCATCTCGACCCTACATCCGCCGCGGCCGGAGCAATTGATCAAGTGCTCTATTCCAACGTTCTTGAAGGGCTTACACGGTTTTCTTCAGATGGATCAGTGGTGCCAGGACTGGCAGAGAGTTGGGAGGTTTCAGAGGACGGGGTGATCTACACGTTTGCTCTGCGCGACGGCGTCACATTTCATGATGGAACCAGTTTTGAGGCCGCTGATGTCGTGTTCTCTTTGGATCGTGCGCGGGGAGCTGACTCAACCAATGCGCAAAAGGGGCTCTTCGCCAATATCGCTGGCGTCCAAGCAACGGATAGCCAAACCGTCGTGATCACTTTGGACCAACCACAGGGTGCATTCCTGTTCAATTTGGCTTGGGGCGACGCGGTCATCGTCGCGCCTGAAAGCATCGACGACATTAAGTCGACCCCAATTGGAACAGGTGCGTTTCGGTTTGAGGACTGGAAGCAGGGTGATTCAATTCGCTTGACCCGAAATGACGATTACTGGGGCACGCCGGCGCAGCTTGATGGCGCGACATTTAAGTTCATCTCGGACCCTACCGCGGCTTTTGCGGCGATGATGGCCGAGGATATCGATGCGTTCTACAGCTACCCCGCGCCGGAAAACCTCGCGCAGTTCGAAGCTGATCCGCGGTTCACCGTTCTCGCCGGCAATACTGAGGGCGAAACGATCATGGCGATGAATAATAAACTGCCGCCCTTTGACAATAAATTGGTACGCCAAGCGGTAAGCCATGCCATCGACCGCGCCGCCATTATCGATGGCGCAATGTTCGGCTACGGTACCCCGATTGGCTCGCATTTCGCCCCCCATAACCCGGCATATGTCGATCTTACGGGCAATTCTGCCTATGATCCCGAAAAGGCCAAGTCGCTTTTGACGGAAGCCGGCTATCCAAATGGGTTTTCGACCACGCTGAAGCTTCCACCACCGTCCTATGCGCGGCGCGGCGGCGAAATTATTGCAGCCCAGCTGCGCGCCGTTGGGATCGAGGCAGAGATCAGCAATCTGGAATGGGCACAATGGCTTGAACAAGCGTTCAAAGGGTATGATTTCGGACTGACCATCGTCAGCCATACCGAGCCCATGGATATCGGCATTTATGCCCGGCCCGGCTATTACTTCCAGTATGACAATATCGATTTCCAGAAACTGATGACGGAATTTGAGGTTGAGAATGACCCGGACAAGCGGACGGCGATCTTGCAAGAGGCCCAGACGATCATCTCGGAAGACTATGTGAACGCTTATCTGTTTCAGCTCGCATTGACCTCGGTCGTAAATGCAAAGTTGCAAGGGATATGGGCGGACGCGCCCACGCAGGCCGTCGATCTGACTGGGGTGAGCTGGACAGACTAGGCGCGCCAGCCAATGCTGCGCTACGCGGTCACGCGCACGGGCTCGCTTTTGCTGTCTCTTGCGGTCGCGAGTCTGGTGATCTTTGCCGCGATTGAGGTCGTTCCGGGCGACCCGGCGGCGTTCATGCTTGGGTTGAACGCACAAGCCGATACGGTGGCGGCCTTACGCGATGAACTGGGTCTCAATGCATCGCTGGCGGAGCGATATTTTTCATGGATATTGGGCCTGCTAAAAGGCGATCTCGGTACTTCCTACACGTACCGATCTCCGGTTTCTGAGATTGTTGCTGAGCGGCTGGTGATCTCACTGCCTTTGGCGGGCTACGCGTTGCTTCTGACGATGTTGGTGGCTTTCCCAGCCGGAATTTTTGCCGCGTCCCGGCGTGGCAGCGCGGCGGATGTCCTTGTGATGGGAGGCACCCAGCTTGGCGTTGCCATCCCCAATTTTTGGTTCGCGATGATCATGGTGGTGATTTTTGCAATAAATCTGCGCTGGTTTTCCGCCGGCGGCTTTCCCGGGTGGGACGCTGGTTTTCTGGCCGCGATGAAGGCGCTTACCCTGCCGGCGATTGCTTTGGCCTTACCGCAGGCCTCAATTCTTGCGCGGGTGATGCGCTCAGCGTTGCTGGATACGTTGTCGTCGGACTATATTCGAACGGCCCGGGCTAAAGGGTTGACGAAGGGCCAAGCCCTGCGCCGCCACGCCTTGCGGAATGCCATGATCCCGGTTCTGACAATCCTAGGGCTGCAGTTTTCTTTCTTGTTGGCGGGCGCGATCATTATCGAAAACGTTTTCTTCTTGCCCGGGCTCGGTCGGCTGATCTTTCAGGCCATTTCGCAACGCGACTTGATCGTTGTGGAGAGCGTGGTGATGTTGTTGGTCTTCGCCGTGATCTTGGTAAATTTCTTGGTTGATCTCGCCTATGCTTGGGTGGACCCGAGGCTGCGGTTGCGAACATGAGGAACCTTGTTTTAGGGTTTGCTTTAACAGCACTTTTTGTGATCGGCGCGCTGCTGTCTTTTCTGTGGACGCCCTACGATCACACGGTTCTTGAGGTAAGCAACAAGCTGAGGCCACCGTCGCTTTCGCACCCGTTTGGCACGGATCAACTGGGGCGCGATATCTTGTCGATGATCATGGTCGGCGCGCGGACGTCAATCGCGGTTGCCGTTGTCGCGGTTGGTATTGGGATGGGGCTTGGTGTGCCTTTAGGGCTCGCCGCCGCTGCACGACGCGGCGGCTGGGTCGATGAGCTGATCATGCGCGGGAACGATTTGATCTTCGCTTTTCCATCGCTTTTGATCGCGATCCTGATCACGGCAGTTTTCGGCCCCTCGGCCGTCAATGCGATTATCGCCATCGGCATTTTTAATATTCCCGTCTTTGCGCGGGTCACAAGGGGCGGCGCGTTGTCGATCTGGCAGCAAGATTTTATTCTCGCGGCCCGCGTGGCGGGAAAGCGGGCCACGCGGATCTCTGTTGAACATATCCTGCCCAATATAGCCAATTTGCTCATTGTTCAGGGCACGATCCAGTTTTCTCTTGGTATTCTGGCGGAGGCGGCTCTGTCTTATGTTGGCCTTGGTGCGCAGCCTCCGGTACCCAGTTGGGGGCGCATGTTGGCGGAGAGCCAAACCCTGTTCATGATTGCGCCACACATCACGCTGTTTCCTGGCTTTGCGATCGTCTTGACCGTCTTGGGTCTCAACCTCGCGGGCGACGGTTTGCGCGACCTTCTCGATCCACGGATCAGGCGGACTGCGTTGTGAGCGTTCTTCGTGTTGATCACCTTTCGCTCAGCATTCACGGCACGCCGATCTTAGACGATGTGTCGTTCGAAATCGGGCCTGGGCAGGTGCATGGGCTCATCGGCGAAAGCGGGTCAGGAAAATCGATGACGGCACTGGCTGTGGTGCAACTTCTTCCCGATGGCGCAGTCTGTTCTGGGCGCATTGAGGTTGAGGGCCAAAACACAGTAGCGCTTTCAGAACCTGCGCTTTGTGAGATGCGCGGAGCCGTCGTTGGAATGGTTTTTCAGGAACCAATGACCGCGCTCAATCCACTTCAGACAATTGGGCAACAGGTTGCGGAGGCAATCTTGGTCCATGAGCGCATTTCGAAACCTGCTGCGATGGCCCGCGCTCAAGAGACGTTGGCGCGGTGCGAGCTTCCGGCGGACCAGTTTCCGGCGACCCGCTACCCGCATGAACTATCGGGCGGTCAACGTCAGCGCGTGGTGATTGCCATGGCCATCGCCATGCGACCAAAGCTGCTGATTGCCGATGAGCCGACGACCGCGCTTGATGTGACAACGCAAGCCGAAATACTACGCCTTATCAAACGGCTGGCGGCTGAGGATCAGATTGCAGTTCTACTGATCACGCACGACCTTGCGGTCGTCACAGGGATCGCGGATGAGATTTCCATCCTGCGACGCGGTGTTGTTGTGGAGCAGGGAAAAGGTGCTGATTTGCATCGCAACATGAAGCACCCATACACGAAGGCCCTTTTTGCAGCATCGGGTCATGAGCCTGAGCGTGCCGCCCAAAAGCTCAAAACACCTTTGCTCGAGCTTCACAAGGTGACCCGCAGCTACGCCTTGCCGCGGCGTCATTTGTTCAAAGCATCTGGGCGTTTTACCGCAGTTGATGATGTAAGCTTCGAGCTGTCGTGCGGCGAAAGCCTCGGGCTCGTCGGCGAAAGCGGGTGCGGAAAATCAACACTGACCCGAGCGATCCTTGGGTTGGAGCCTCTGCAAGGCGGCACGATCAAGCTGGAGGGGACGCAAATAGACGCCGGAGATGGCGAAAACCTCGCCTTGAGGCGCAAGATGCAGGTCGTCTTTCAAGACCCTTACAGCTCCTTCAATCCGCGCCACAAAGTCGCGCGTCTCGTCGCTGAGCCTTTTCATCTGCTTTGCCGCACCGCAACGGAGACCGAGATCGACGCGGCGCTTCAGTCCGTCGGGTTAGCGGCGAGCGACAAGACTAAGTTTATCCATGAGTTTTCCGGTGGACAACGGCAGAGGATCGCCATCGCGCGGGCGCTGATCATAAAACCAGATTTGATCGTCCTTGATGAAGCCGTGTCTGCGCTTGATGTCTCGATACGCGCACAAATCTTGGACCTATTGGCGGAGTTATCGGCGGAGTTCAAGATTGCCTATCTCTTTATCAGCCATGATTTGTCGGTTGTCCGGCGCGTTACGGATCGGGTGCTCGTGATGCAGGCAGGTCGCATCGTTGAGCAAGGCGCGACAGAACAGGTCTTCACCAACCCGCAACATGCCTATACCAAAAAGCTGATCGCGGCCGTGCCGCATTTGCCCGACGCCTAGACGAGGAACCCGACATGTCTGAAGACTGGCAGCTGACGCTTTTGAATCTTGAGGCGGATGGCGCCCGCGTTTTGACCTGTGCCGAGCGCTGTCGCGACTATGTTTTGATGGAAACTGGCCGCGAGCCCGACGCGGAATGGGTGACAGGCTTGTTCAATGATGCCCCTCCGGGACGTGGTTCCGACGAGATATTAACGATGGGACTTGAACAGCCTGACGGGACACTGACCGGTCTTCTAGGTATCGCCCCCGGCTATGAAACAACCAAGGAGTGGTATGTTGGGCTCTTGTTGATCGACCCGGAGCTACGCGGGGGCGGGATAGGGACAACGGTGCTGCGCGAAATCGCGACTTTGGCCAAAACATCGGGCGCCGAGAGCCTCAAGCTCTCGGTACTATCGAATAACGACCGGGGGCTGCGCTTCTGGCAGCGTCATGGATTTGTGCATGTCCGCGATGCGCCCGATGATGGGGATGGTCATGATAGGGTGGTCCTGCAGCGGCAGCTCTGATACCTAGAAACCGCTTGAATACGTATTCATAAGCGGTACTCTGTCGAAAAACGCTGGATGGAAGGGGCGCCAATGTCGCCGGAAGAAATGCAATCGCGGATCGTGCGCTACGGTGATCTGAAGCCTTGTAAGACCGCCTTCATCGACGCGCATACCCCGGGCAGTGATCAAAAAGAGAATTTTACGATCATTGGCGGGGGTGTATCGGAAAGCCCCGATCAACACGTCCATATTGCCGACAAAATCGGTTTCAATATTGGTGCGGCAGGGCAGCCGCCCAAATGTCGTAACTCTTTGCATTCACATCGGACGGCGGAAGTGTTTTTCGTCCTCAAAGGCCGCTGGCGCTTTTTCTGGGGTCGTTGGGGCGATGCAGGCGAAGTCGTGCTGGAAGAAGGCGACATCTTCAACATTCCAACAGGCATTTTCCGCGGCTTTGAGAATATTGGCAGCGACTACGGGATGATTATGGCCATTCTTGGGGGTGATGACGCCGGTGGGGGCGTGATTTGGGCGCCGCAAGTCATTGAAGACGCTCAGGATCATGGGCTTGTCCTCGGCGAGAATGGTAAGCTCTATGACAGCAAGCAGGGGCATGCTTTGCCCGGCGGGGTTCAACCGATGCCGCTTTTGACGTCAGAGCAACTTGCCGAATACCCAGAACCTAGCACCGGCGACGTGGTGCCGGGGTTTGTGGCGCGCTATTGGGACATGCTGGCCCTGGCGGACAAGCAACCTGCGAAGGTCATTGGGCAAAGCGCGATGCTGCTTGACCGGCCCGGCTTCGAAGTTGAGCTGCTGAGCCGTGGCTCCCTTGGCGAGGCGCGGCAAAGTCATCACAAACACACGGTTTTAATGCCAATGCGGGGCCATTGGCGGATAGATTGGGCGCAAGGGTCCGAGGTGCTTAACCCTGGTGATACATGCGCCATTCCTCCGCAAGTTGACTACAGTTTGAGCCCTGCCATGACCGGGCAGGCCTCATGCTACCGCGTTTTGCAAACGGACGATCCCGCAGGAGCAACCCGTGCGGCGGGCTAGAGTTCGTAGCGGTGATATGCCTTAACACTAAATCTGCGCTTTTTGTTTGAGACTTCGGCAGGTTTACGTTAGGTCCCGTGACTGTAGAATTTGTGGTTTGGCTGGGGGCCTTTTTGTGTGTCGGTTGAAGCGAAAAATGACGCGCAAACGCTGAGCGCGCGCGATTTGTCTCACCTAAAAATTGACGGAACCGGAGATGTTGGCTGCATCATCAAGCTCGCGCTGACGGACGGCCCGGAACTGGAGACACAGGTCGGTGAGGACGGCGTTTGGGCCTTTCGGCTGATACGATCCGCGATCACGAGCCTGCCGCGCCTAAGCGCAGCGACGATTTCCGCGACCAATGTAGACGGCGGAAGCGCGCAGGAAGAAATTTGGATCGACCTCGAAACAGGCGAAATTTATGACCATCATCCGGCGCCGAAGGAAGAGCCCGATTTTGCTGATTGCGCTTCATTGACCGACGCGCTTGCAGGTCAAATGGATTGCGCGCAGAATCCGTTGGCGCCCTTTCAGGTGTTGGCAATTGATATGCGCCTCGAAGGGCACAGCAACCTTACACTCAGCGCCCAAGATGCTCACGCGATAGAAGGTGCCGCGGCGCTGATTATCCATGGTGATGCTGATCACATGATCTTAGGTAGCGATCTTCAAAACACCGGGAAAAGCGAAAGCATTGGTGATCGCTCTTACCATATCTACACGTTGGGCGGTGTTGACGTTGTTATCGACGCCCAAATCAAGATTAAAGATCGCGGCTAATGCGCTCATAATTCATGATTTTATGAAAATTTGGACATCGGCAACATTTGTTCCAGTTCCACCCGTGACAACCAGGTCTTGCGACGCATTCAAAGCGGCGTAGGCGTCGTTATTGTCCAAAAGATCGGCAGGGTTCACGCCCGCCGCTTTCATTCGCGCTTGGCTTCCGGTGTCAACCAGACCGCCCGCCGCATCGGTAGGCCCGTCGCGGCCATCGGTGCCGCCTGATAGAAAAACCCAATCTCCCGGGATCTCACTAAGCGCGATGCGCAGTGCCAAGTCCTGATTCCGGCCACCTTTGCCGGACCCCTTGAGCGTCACGGTCGTTTCGCCACCACAAAGCAGCACACTGCCTGGCGCGGCATCGCGCGCGAGAGCGGCAAGCCTTGGCGCGACATTCGCGACATTGCCTTCCAACATATCATCCACGATCTGCGCATTCGGATGTGCCGCCTGCATTGCATCCAAACTTTTGCGATTCGAGCAAATAAGCGTGTTTGAGGCGTCCGGAACCGAAACAGTGCCTTGATTTTTGGCCAGATGGGTCTGGACCGCTTCAGGAAGATCTGACCAAACAGGTTCCAGTAACTTACGCGCTTGTGCGGACGTGCCAATGGGCGCAACAGTTGGGCCACTCGCGATGACCCGTAGATCATCGCCCACGACGTCAGAAAGAATGTAGGCCTCAACCTTGGCGGGCATCGCGAAGCGCAGCATCCCGCCGCCCTTCATTTGGCTGAGTTGCTGTCGCACAAGGTTCATCTGCCCAATGTCGAAACCCGCTCCCAACAATATTTCGGATGTGTTGGCTTTGTCGGCAAGCGACACGCCGGGGACGGGCAGGGGCAGCAGGGCTGAGCCACCACCTGATATCAGTGCCACGACCCGATCATTGGCGCGCGCCTGTGATAACAGCGCTGAGACCGCATTAGCTGCTTTGAGCCCGTTTTCATCTGGTACGGGGTGGCCTGCGGGCATGACCGTGGCGCCATCGAGCGTTTTGGCGTTTTCATAATTGGTGACGACAAGGGCGGTGGTGTCACCGCTTGAAATGTCCAAGGCGGCGCGCATCATCGGGACGGCAGCTTTCCCGACCGCAATCAAGATCAGCCGGCCATAAGGTGCGATCAAAGGTTCAGAAAACTGCGCCTTCAGCGCGCGTGCAGGATCGGCCGCGTCAACAGCAACCTTAAAGAGCCGAAGTGCCTCGGCTCGGAGTGTCTGGATATCATGCGTCATAACCCGCCTTATTGCAGGAAGCCGGCGAGGCTTAAATACCCGTTTTTGGGGGTTTTCGTGAAGGTTATACGAAGCGGTTGACGATGTTTTCGAGAATTTCCTGTTTGCCAGAGCGTGGCTGAGGGTTGATGTCGTCGCTCGCAACCTTTGCCGCGATACTGTCGAGGGTGCCGTCCAACAGCTCGGAGCCGATCCAACCCGCGTAACGGGCGTCTCTCATTGCCTCGAGCGTGCCGTCCTCCAGCATCGCGGCAGCGGCTTTTAACCCGCGTGCGCAGATATCCATCCCGCCGATATGGGCCGCAATCAGGTCTTCTGGATCGAGCGACTGGCGGCGCAGCTTGGCGTCGAAATTGGTCCCACCTGTCGTGAAGCCGCCGGCCTTAAGTACTTCGTAGTAGGCAAGCGCGACTTCGGGTGTGTTGTTGGGGAATTGATCCGTGTCCCAGCCCGATTGGTAGTCGTTGCGGTTCATGTCGATCGAGCCGAAAATGCCCAGTGCTGCGGCTGTCGCAAGTTCATGTTCGAAGCTGTGGCCCGCAAGAATTGCGTGGCCTTGCTCTATATTCACCTTCACCTCACCCTCAAGGCCGAAATCCTTCAGGAAGCCGTAAACAGTAGCGACGTCGTAGTCATACTGGTGCTTCGTGGGTTCTTGCGGCTTCGGCTCGATCAGGATCGCGCCGTCAAAGCCAATCTTGTGTTTGTAGTCGACGACCATTTGTAGGAAGCGGCCAGCCTGCTGGCGCTCTTTCTTCAGGTCGGTGTTGAGAAGTGTCTCGTACCCCTCACGACCGCCCCAAAGCACGTAGTTCTCGCCGCCCAGCTTGTGCGTGGCATCCATACAGGTCTTTATGGTCGCAGCGGAAAAGGCGAACACATCCGGGTCAGGGTTGGTCGCCGCGCCGCCCATGAAGCGACGGTGTGAGAACAGATTGGCTGTTCCCCAGAGCAGTTTCATGCCCGTAGCATCCATCTTTTCTGCAAAGTAATCAGTGATTTCTTCGAGGTTCTTCGTGTTCTCGTTAAAATTTGACCCTTCCGGGCGCACGTCAGCGTCGTGGAAGCAGAAATATGGAACGCCGAGGATATCGAACATCTCGAAGGCGACGTCTGCCTTGAGCTTGGCCAGTTCCATCGTATCGCCGAACCAGGGGCGCTCGAACGTTTGTCCGCCAAATGGGTCCCCGCCGGGCCAAGCGAAGCTGTGCCAATAGGCTGCGGCAAAGCGCAGGTGGTCTTCCATGCGTTTGCCCATAACCATTTCGTCGGGGTTGTAGTGGTGGAACGACATCGGGTTAGTACTGTCGGGGCCTTCATAAACTGCTTTGGCGATCCCGTTGAAAAAGTCGGTCATGAGAGGGTCCTTAGAGCGTTGTAGGTGTCTTTGTAGCGGTGATGCGCCTCTGCAAAGGCGTCAGTGAGCGTGGTGTCGGGCGCAATAGTCGCCTCGATTTTGGGTGGTGTCGCGATGCTGGTGTCGCCAGTCGCGGCCATCATGCCCAAACGGGCGGCCCCAAATGCGGCGCCAAAGTCACCCGAGACCGGGAGGTGTATTTCTTGCCCCAAAACGGTGGCCATAATCTCCAGCCAGTGTTTTGACGCGGAGCCACCTCCGACTGCGATCAGCGTGTCAATTTGTGTGCCGGTCTTCGCGAGCGCATCGGCGCTGTCTTTCAGGGCGAAGGCCACGCCCTCGAGCACGGCGCGTGTGCCGGCTTCGAGGCCGGTTTCGTGTTCCAACCCGATCATCGCCCCGCGAATGCGGGCATCATTATGCGGCGTCCTTTCGCCACCCAGATAAGGTAAGAAACAAGCGCGGCCCGGGGCTTTGAGTGCGCCGAGCGCTTTGGTCAGGTCGGATGGCTTTTGGCCGGTCAGACGCGCGTACCATTCTAGCGAATCCGCCGCAGACAGGATCACACCCATCTGATGCCAAGTGTCGGGCAGTGCGTGGCAGAATGTGTGCACTGCCGTTGCTGCATCGGCGGCGTAACTTGGTGTCGCGGCAAAGAGCACGCCGGAGGTTCCCAGCGACAAAAATGCCTGGCCCGGCCTTGTCACCCCGACGCCAACCGCTGTTGCGGCATTGTCACCACCGCCGCCTGCCACGGGAGTATTCGCAGGGATTCCCCATTTTTTGGCGAGCTCAGCGCGCAACCCGCCCGAGACGGCGGAACCTTCGACGAGCTTGGGCATATGTGCGCGGGTCAGACCGGTTTCCGTGAGTAGCGGCTCCGACCAGTCCCGCGCGCCGACATCGAGCCAAGAGGTTCCGGCGGCATCTGACATTTCAGACACGGCCTCCCCGGTGAGCCAAAGGCGCAAATAGTCTTTGGGTAGCAGGACAAGGTCGGTTTTGTTGAAAATCTCAGGCTCGGTATCGCGGACCCAGGCCAGTTTTGGCGCGGTGAACCCTGGGAAAACGATGTTCCCGGAGATGTCCCTGAAGCGCGGGTCAGCGTCCATATCTGCCGCTTGGGCATGGCTGCGCGTGTCGTTCCACAAGATGCAGGGCCGCAGGACATCGCCACTTTTGTCGATCAGCGTCGCCCCATGCATATGCCCGGAAAGGCCAATGCCTTTCACGGATTTAAGGTCGGTTTCTGCCGACAGCCCGTCCAAAGCTTTGGAGGTGGCGCTGAGCCAATCGGCTGGATTTTGTTCCGACCAACCCGGAGCGGGGCGTGCCACCGAAAGCGGCGCGCGGCTTTCCGCGATCACCGTTTGCGCGTCATCGATCAGGAGCGCTTTGACCGATGAGGTCCCAAGGTCGATGCCGAGATACATTGCGATGATCCTATTGTGCCTTCGGCGCGCGATGCTTTTGCGCGCTGCGCGCGCGTTTTGGGGCGCTGCCCCCGGCTGCGCCGCCCCCGGAATATTTTTGAAACAATGAAGTCATTAGGCCGCGTCTCTTTTTGGGTTCTTGCCCATAATGATCATGGACAGGATATCATCTTCGGTGACGTCCTCTACCTTTTCTGTGCCGACCATCGCGCCGTTTTTCATTACCGAAACGCGGTCACATAGCTCGAGCATTTCGCGGGTGTCATGGCTGATCAGGAAAATGCCGAGGCCTTGGGCTTTGAGTTCCTGGATCAGGTCCGCGACCATTTGGGTCTCATGCACGCCGAGTGCAGCCGTTGGTTCATCCATGATCAGAATCTTGGCGTTAAAATAGACCGCACGGGCAATGGCGACCGATTGCCGTTGCCCGCCTGACAGGGCTGAAACAGGCTCTGACAGCTTTTTGAAATTGGGGTTAAGGCGCGCCATGATTTTTGCGGTCTCCGCCTCCATCTTGGCATCGTCGACAAAGCCCAGCGGAGTGGTCAGCTCACGGCCAAGAAAAAGGTTGGAGGAGGCATCCAGATTGTCGGCCAGAGCCAGCGTTTGGTAAATTGTTTCGATATTAAACCGGCGTGCGTCGCGTGGGGAGGCGATGTCTGCCTTTTGGCCTTCAATCCAGATCTCGCCGCTGTCCATCTGGTAGGCGCCCGATAGGATTTTGATCAGCGTGGATTTGCCTGCGCCGTTATGACCCAAGAGCCCGACGACCTCGCCTGCGTGTAGATCAAGCGAAACATTGTCGACGGCGCGGACACCGCCAAAGGAGATTGAGATATTGCGAAGATCAACAAGTGGCGTGCGCATCACTTTGCCCCCGTGCGTTTGCGGTAGATAATGTCGGTGAGAACGGCGAGGACGAGGACGGTGCCTACAACCATGTTTTGAAGCGGTGCGTCGACGCCGACCATGGCCATGCCCGATTGCAGGGACTGCATGATCAGCGCCCCGAGGATGGCGCCGTGGATCGTCCCGATACCACCCGAAAGGGCCGTGCCGCCAATAACCGCCGCCGCAATGACGCGCAGTTCGTCAAGCGTGCCGATATCGTTGGAGTGGTTCGTCAGCCGGGCCGAGGCCACGACCGCCGACAGCGCGCAGAGCGCGCCCATCAGGGCGAAGACTTTGACCGTCAGCATGCGGGTGTTGATGCCTGACAGCTCAGCTGCGTCAGGGTTCCCGCCGGTCGCGAAAATGTAGCGACCCAGACGGGTTTTCTTG
The DNA here is from genome assembly GCA_039030615.1 of Pseudomonadota bacterium. Taxonomy (GTDB): domain Bacteria; phylum Pseudomonadota; class Alphaproteobacteria; order Rhodobacterales; family Rhodobacteraceae; genus Litoreibacter. The sequence goes on from JBCCDV010000001.1 coordinate 293,390, forward strand.
GCGATGACGGTCATGGTGATGGCGACCGCGATCAGCAGCAAAACGGAGAAGGGCAGCCCGTAGGAGGCGGTGTAGCCTTCGGGGACCTCTTGACCTGCGGCCTCAAACAGGCGCTTCAAGCGGCCTGGTGGGATTTGGTAGGCGTTCAAAATCGCGATGAAGCCAAGGATGCCGCCGGCAATGATGGCGGCGTTGACCGCCTCCGCCCAAGCGGGTTTGACCGGGAAGTTATGTGCGATCTTATTGCGGCGGCCCGCATAAAGCGCCCAAAGGGCCACGACCACAGCGATCAGCCCAAGGACCCAGCTCCAGGTTTCGCCAAGCGTGCCATTGATGCCACCGAGTTTCATAAATGTTGGGTCGAGCGGCCCGATCGTGGCGCCGTCGGTCAGGTACCAGCCCACATTGCGCCAAACCAACAGGCCGCCGAGGGTCACGATAAAGGCTGGGATGGTCAGATAGCCAACCAGATAGCCTTGGAACGCGCCGATGGCTGTGCCCGCAATCAACCCCACAGCAATTGCGATATAGGGGATGGCGGGATGGCCCAGAGGAAGCCCGATCCAGTCAGGCAGGTAAAGTGTTTGCGTCATCGCCATAAGGGCGGAGCAGGTCGCGAGCAGCGCGCCGCAGGCAAGGTCGATATGACGGGTGACGATTATGAAAACCATGCCAGTGGCCATGATTGCCACGGAGACGGTTTGGATCGTCAGGTTGAAGATGTTGCGCGGGGTCAGGAAGCGCCCGTCGGTCAGCATGTTGAAAACCACGCAGACGATGATGAAAGCACCGATCATCCCCAACAGGCGTGTGTCAATTTCCAAAGTCTGGATGAAGTTGCGCTTCGGGGCGGCGGCGGGGCTATGCGTCGTGTCTGACATGGCGCTCTGGTCCTAGCGGGTCGATATGTTTCACAAGCGCGCTTAGAGGGCGCGAGGGGCATGATCGGATTGGTTTTGAATGTCTTTTGTCTTGGGGACGGGCCGCCGCAAATTGAGGGCGGCCCGCCTGTAAGTGCCGGGAGGAGGCGCTTAGTTACAAGGGGCTGGGCCGCCAGAGACGCCCTGACACAGCTTGTCTTGTGCAATCCAGCCAGCGTCAACGACGGCGGACAGGTTGTCGGATGTAACCGGTACTGGAGCCAAGAAGACAGCTGTCATCTCGGTGCCGCCAGGCGATGTCCAGGACTGCGAGTTTGCAACGTCCGCAGCAGCGGAGCCATTGGCGAGGGCCACGGCGATTTCACCAGCTGCTTTGCCGAGCTCACGTGCGTCTTTCCATACCGATACGGTCTGGGTGCCACCTGCAACACGGTTTAGCGCCGCATGGTCGCCATCTTGGCCGGACACTGGAATACCTTCCATGCCTTGCGCCGTCAGAGCCGCTACGACGCCGCCAGCTGTGCCGTCGTTGGAGGCCACAACCGCATCAACCTTGTTGTCTTGCGCGGTCAGGATCTGCTCCATGTTGCGCTGTGCGTTTGCTGGCAGCCAGCCGTCGGTATAGGCCTCGGCCACGATGGTGATGTCGCCCGCGTCAATGGCCGCTTGCAAGATTTCTTGCTGACCACCGCGTAGGAAGTCCGCGTTTGGATCAGTCGGTGAGCCTTTGATCATGACGTAGTTGCCAGAGGGCTGGGCGGCCAGAACAGCGCGTGCCTGCATGCGGCCAACTTCGACGTTATCAAAGGTCAAGTAGAAGGCACGAGGGTCTTCGATGAGACGGTCGTAGCCAACAACTGGAATGCCTTCGTCAGCGGCCGCATCAACAGCTGGGCCGATCGCGGCGCTGTCTTGGGCAAGGATGATCAAAGCGTCAACACCTTGGGCGATCAGGCTTTCGACATCGCTAAGCTGCTTGGAAGCAGATGATTGTGCATCAGCAGATACATAATTTGCGCCCGCGGCTTCCAAAGCTGCTTTGATGGCGGCTTCGTCAGTTTTCCAACGCTCTTCTTGGAAGTTTGACCAGCTGACGCCGACCGTTTTGGCGTGACCATCGGCGAGCGCCGCGGTGGTTGTGAAGCCGGCGAGTGCGATCGCGGCTACAGATAATGCTTTACGCATGAGGTTCTCCCTAAAGTTAATTGCCGCGACTCCTCTCGCGGCATTTTGCACGTCAATGGGAGCAGTGCTCGAATCGACGCTTGAGTTACATTCGCATATTTAATTCAGCTTGCAAATTAAAAAAGCGTTCTGATGAGTTAGCTGTGGACCGCAAGCTTTATTGTTGCTACCAAAAATGCGAGTTTTTTGTTCATTTATTGCTGCAATGCAGAATTTATGGACGTGATTGGTCCAAGAGCCCCGTTGAAATACGCCTGAGCAGCGCAATTTTGATGCGGCAAAGAGAAAGTTAGTTTTGGTGCTGAAGGAAAGCCTTGACACACACACATTAAGCATCTCGCGCGACCGTGGCTTGGTCGCAGCAAGCGCCGGCTGTGGACCTGTCCTTCAAGCGGGACCAAGCTTTGTTAAGCCTCTGAGACAACAGGTTTTTGAGCGTGTCCGTGCTGTCGGGCAGGCACCGCGTGTATCGCTCGCCAAAGATCTTGGGATATCCCCGGGCTCGATCACTCAAATCAGTTCTGAACTGATTGCGGCTGGCTTGGTCGAGGAGACAGAGCCTGACCATGATGCCAGCACAAGGGGCCGTCCGCCGGTGGCTTTGCAAGTCTGCGGCGGTTCTGGCTACGTGGTCGGTATGAAATTGGGCGATTTTCGACATTCCGCTGTTTTGGTCGATTATGCAGGCGTGCAGATTTGTGAAGATCACATCCCGTCCTCCGAGCAGGCTCATAGCCCAGAAGCGCTCTCAGCGGAGGGCGCAAAACTCCTCGAGCAATTGTTGCGGAAAGCGCAGATCGGGAAAGACAAAATCAGTGCCGTTGGGGTTGGGCTTGCAGGAATAGTCGATCATGAGGCTGGGATCGTGCCTTGGTCGCCCTTGTTAATCGAACGCAATGTGGATTTGCGGACGCAACTTGAAGCCAGCATGGGTGTGCCGGTTCATATCGACAATGACGCCAATATGCTCACGCTGGCCGAGTTATGGTTCGGTGCGGGGCGTGATCGGCAGTCCTTTGCGGTGGTGACCATCGAATATGGCGTTGGCATGGGGCTTGTGTTGGACAACCGGTTGTTTCGCGGCTCCGGCGGACTCGGGTTGGAGTTGGGGCATACCAAAGTCCAACTGGATGGCGCGCTGTGTCGGTGCGGCAATCGCGGCTGTTTGGAGGCTTATCTGGCTGACTACGCCTTGGTCCGCGAGGCGCGTATCGCGCTCGATATGAAGAGCGAGCCTTTTGGTCCCGTCGATCAGATGTTGGAGACTCTTTTTACCCAAGCCAAGGCTGGCAACCAGCGTGCGCGCACGATTTTCAAACGCGCGGGACGGTATTTGGCCGTGGCGTTGAGCAACGTCGTGCATCTTTTTGATCCGAAGCTGATCATCCTTTCGGGGGAGCGGATGCGATATGACTACCTGTACGCCGAAAGCGTTTTATCGGAGATGGAAGAGCTGACACTCGACCGCGGGCGACCCGCGCCTGAGGTTGATATTAATGTATGGGACGGTTTTGTCTGGGCGCGCGGTGCCGCGGCTTTGGCGCTTTCGGCTGTGACCGATGACTTATTCGGGCAGGCTTGGGGTGAAGCATGAGGGCCGCGTTGTGTCTGGCTTTGATGCTGCTTCCGCATCTCGCAGAGGCGGGGCCAAAGTTTGAGCCGCGCTCGCTTCCAGCGAGTCACATTTATAGCGGCGGTTGGGAGCATTTCGTAGGTGGCGGCGTCGCGGTGCTGGACTGCAACCAAGACGGGTTCGACGATGTATTCACGGCCGGGGGAACGGCGCCTGCGCAGCTTTTCATTAATGAAACGGGCGGTGTCGGCGGGGCTTTGAAGTTTCGTCAGGGAGAAGGGGGCGCGCTGGAGGGTGTGACCGGGGCCTACCCGCTCGATATTGATGGGGATGGGCATCTTGATCTGGCTGTTTTGCGGGTCGGGCCGAACATGCTTTTGAAAGGCGGGCCAGCTTGCAGCTTTTCGGAAGTGACAGAGCTTTGGGGGCTTGAGGCCGGCCAACGCTGGACGACGGCCTTTTCAGCGACCTGGGAAGACGGGCGCGATTGGCCGACATTGGCGTTTGGAAATTATGTCGACCGCAATGATCCCGAGGGACCGTTTGAAGCCTGCGATATGAATGAAATCCATCGACATGATGGCACGCGCTATCATGTCCAAGACTTGGCACCGGGGTTCTGCGCCTTGTCGATGCTGTTCTCAGATTGGAACCGGGACGGCACACAGGACCTGCGGGTCTCCAATGATCGGCACTACTATGTGCGCGGCGGGTCCGAACAGATGTGGGCGATGCCTGATTTGGTTCTGGAGACCGGCGCGGGGTGGGAGCCGATCAGCATTTGGGGGATGGGGATCGCCTCCCATGACCTGACGGGGGACGGCCGACCGGAGGTGGTGCTGACCTCGATGGGCGATCAGCTGATGCAAGTGGCCTCACCGTTTGGATATCAGGCGGCACCGTTTGAAATCGGAACCTATGCGCAGCGCCCTTTTACGGGCGGGGATGGGCGGCCATCGACGGGGTGGCACGCGGAATTTGGCGATGTGAACAATGACGGGCGGAGCGATCTGTTCATCGCGAAAGGAAATGTTGACCAGATGCCGGGCATGGCGATGAAGGATCCCAATAATCTCTTGATCCAGGGCGCTGATGGTCGGTTTCAAGAGGCGGGGTCTGAAGCCGGGATCGCCACGATGGACCGGTCGCGCGGGGCGGCGCTGCATGATCTCAACCGGGATGGGTTACTGGACTTGGTCGTGGTGAACCGGCGGGCCGAGCTGGAGCTTTATCAGAACGTGACGCCTGAGGCCGGGCATTGGATCGCGGTTGAGCTGGTTCAGTCGGGGGCCAATAGAAATGCTGTTGGCGCTTGGGTCGAGGTGAAGCTGGGGGAGAGAATTTTGACGCAGGAAGTGACGATCGGGGGCGGGCATGTGAGCGGCGCTGCGGGCGCGCTTCATTTTGGTCTTGGGACGGCCGAAAAGGTCGAAATCCGGGTTATCTGGCCCGGCCCCGCACGCGGGGCATGGCAGGTTTATGATGCCAATCAATATGTTACGGTGTTTCGTTAACCACCTGGAAAGGTATTTGTTTTGGCGGGAAAGTCGGCATGAAAAACGGCCTTCAAGAAGGGGGTTTTGCCCGCGTATGGCAAGCGCGTTCCCCCGGAATATTTTTCAAAGAAATGAACGCGTATCAGCGCTCCACTGGCAGGCCGCTTGGAACGGTTGCCGGAATGCCAAGGCGGCCTTCGATGGCGGCAGGGTCTTCCAGCGTCTCTAGGAACGCGATGATCTGGCCGATTTGGTCTTGCGTCAGCGGCGTCATTTGAACGCTCGCGCCTGTGATCTTTGCAAGTTCTTCTGGGCGGTCGGCGACCCACCAATCGGTGACATCCAAAGGTAGGAGAACGGGGGTTGCGCGGTCATAGCTGGAAAGAGCCGGTTTTGGATTTGAATGCGCTGCAATGAAGGTCGCTAGGTCGCGATAGGCGCCCGTATGCCCGTAGGGCGCGGTCTTGGTGACATTGCGCAAAGAGGGCGTCCGAAACGCGTAGGCATCATCGACATCTCCGGTGACGCGCATCCGGCCTTCATCGCGCGCATGGGTTTCAAACCGAGCTGCCTTGCCCGGGCCGAATTGCGGTTGGCCAGTCGCGTGAAACCCGTGATCGGTTTGAAAGGGCCCGGAATGACAAGTGCTGCAATTGGCCTCGCCATAAAAGAGATCGAGGCCGGGCTGCGCGGCTTCGGGCAAGGACGCACCGCGCAGGTAGGCGTCAAATGGGGTGGCATCGGAGCGCCATTCATGCGCGATGAAGGCGGCGATGGCGTTGGAAATATCGGTAAAGGCGATCTCGCGCCCGGCTGCGATCTCTGGGTAGGTGGTGGCGAAACTTTGCGCGTAGATGGGCAGGGTGGCCACGCGTTTTGAGATGATATCCCAAGCGCCGCCCGGTCCTGTAATCAGGCCGGTGCGGACGGCTTTGGCGACATCGTTCTCGCTATAGTGGCCAGCCATTTCGTCGGCGCTTAGCACTGGAAACATAGTTTGTGCGGATAGCAGCGACGCGAAGCCTTGCGTCATATCGTCCCCCATGGGCGTACGCAAACCGCCCTTTTGGTCGGGATCAACCTCAATCCGGCCATCATGGAAAAGGACAGTAAATTCATGTGCGCCAAGATTGAACAAGGCCTGCGCATGGCGTGGAATGCGCTGTTCTGGCATGTTGTCGGGGTCCGGCTTCCGGTCAGGCCCGAGCCCGATGCCGCCTTCACCCAGAGACAGCGAGACCCCGTCACCCGTGGCAAATTTCGGGTGATGGCACGTGGCGCAGGAGATGTTCATGTTGCCCGACAATACGGGGTCATAAAAGAGCAGCTGCCCGAGCTTGGCTTCGTTCAGGTCAACCGGCGCATAATCAGCATCACTGAGCGGTTTGGGCAGGCCGGAGGCGAGCGCTGGAAAGGCCCCAAGGCTTGCGATGATGAAGAATGCGCTGCGCATGAAGGCTCCGAAAAATGCTATTTGTCAGAGTTTAGTTGAGTGGTGCATTTCTACAAGAATAAAGAGGCGCAATTATCTCATTTTATTGAGGAAATCTGGAATATTCTTCTTGAAAGGGAAGAAACCCTTCGTGGCATGCGGCCAACAGATTTTGTCATAGTCTCGTGCAATGCGTGTGAGGGATATGCCGTCATCCTTCAACGCTTTTTCGAGCGTGGTAAGCGTTTCTGCGACGGGGCCAACGGGCGCGTAAGCGGTGAGAATTTCGGTGCAGCCGATTTGGCGTGCCCAGGCGATGATATCTTGCGGGTCTGTGAAGGTTGAAAGTTCGCTTTTGAATATACCTTTACAAGCGTTTTGAATGGCTTGCGAGGCGAAGCTGTTCACCTGACTTGCAACGACAAGTGGTGAGCGAGCGGGTGCGCATGACAGTCCAGCGACCGGCAGGCCGACTAGATGATCTGTATTGGCGGCGCCCCAAAGATCATCATCATGCAAGAGCAGAGCCTGATTTTCATGGCGGCGCGGCGTGTTTGGAAAAGGGATCGGACGCGGCTCAAACCGCCGGAACGGTTCCGGGGGTTCAGCAAAAAGCGCGAGCTGATCTTGGGGTGGCCGAAAACGGTTTTGGGTGAACTCAGCTATATTGTCCGGGCGCGCCAGATATGTTTTCCCCTCAGTCTGCAACCCCGCGACCCAACGCCAACTGAGCGTGTTCGATGCTGGGTCGCCATCGAGAAGGTGACGCAAGAAAAAATCGGCCCCAAGCGCCCAAGGCAAACGCAGGGTGAATATCCAGATCGAGGCAAACCACATGCGCGCATGATTATGAATATACCCATTATTCACAAGCTGTTGCGACCAGATATTAAAGCATTTTATCTCGGTGGTTCCCGTGCAGGCGGCGTCGAAATCTTGGCGTAAGCCAGCCTCAGACTGCAAACGGTTTAGCCCCGCTTTGACGGCTTGCTTGTAGGATGTCCACGCCTCTGGGCGCAGCTCAAGCCAGCCTTTCCAATAGCTGCGCCAGAAGACCTCCTGAATGAATTTTTCCGCGTCGCGAGGGCTGTGCAGCGAGAGGGTTTTGGCGATCACCTCCTGCTCGCTGATCAAGCGGTGCCGGATGTAAGGCGAAAGCTTTGAAACAGCGCCTGCGCCGTCGGCATCCAGATCGTAATTGCGCCGCCGGGTGTAGGTGATGCCAGCCTGAGGCACGAACTGTTCGAGCGCGGCGAGACCGGCGGCGCGGGTGGGTGTAAAATCCATTGTTTTTCATATGTTGCGACCAGACGCCTTGACGGTAGCCGACGTCGGCCCCACTTCAAGCATCGCGCGCGTGTTTTGCGCCTTGTGGCCAGATTTTTCCGCAACTAACGTCATCTTCATCTTTCCGGCGTATGACGCGCCCCAAAGCATATGATGCGAACAGAACAGAAGCAGGCAGGATATGACTGATCCGATCGACACCTATATGAACCTTGTGCCCATGGTGGTTGAGCAAACCAGCCGGGGCGAACGCGCCTACGACATTTTTTCACGCCTGTTGAAGGAACGGATCGTGTTTCTGAACGGCCCCGTGCATGACGGAATGAGCCAGCTGATCGTGGCGCAGCTTTTGCATTTGGAAGCTGAGAACCCGTCGAAAGACATTTCGATGTACATCAACTCGCCCGGCGGCGTGGTGACGGCAGGTTTGTCGATCTACGACACGATGCAATATATCAGACCGAAAGTGTCGACGCTGATTGTGGGGCAGGCGGCGTCAATGGGCTCATTGTTAGCGTGTGCGGGCGAGGCCGGGATGCGGTTCGCGCTTCCGAATTCGCGCATCATGGTGCACCAGCCGTCCGGCGGGTATCAGGGCCAGGCGACTGACATCATGATCCATGCCGAGGAAACGAAGAAGCTGAAAGGCAAGCTGAACGAGATATATTCCAAGCACACTGGTCAAACAGTGAAGGCCGTCGAAAAGGCGCTGGAGCGCGACAATTTCATGTCGCCAGAGGAAGCGTTGGAATGGGGTCACATCGATGAGATCGTGACGAGCCGGTCGAGCGAAGAAGAAAGCTCCTAAGTCGGTGGTATTGTTTCCCGCGCATGTTGCGTCATTGCGATTGTTGCGTGCGTGGGGCATTTTTTCCGATTGTGCCCGGTTTGGCACTGCCATAGGCTTGGTATCAACCGTGAAGCGCGTGCTTCGAAACACTACACGAGGGCTCGTCCCGCTGAGGTCTTCTGATGGCAAATAATTCTGGTGACAGCAAAAATACGCTTTATTGCTCCTTCTGCGGGAAGTCCCAGCACGAGGTGCGCAAGCTGATTGCGGGGCCGACGGTCTTTATCTGCGATGAATGCGTTGAACTTTGCATGGACATCATCCGGGAGGAGACGAAGACCGCTGGTCTGAAATCCTCCGACGGGGTGCCGACGCCGCAAGAGATTTGCGATGTGTTGGATGACTATGTGATCGGGCAGGGGCATGCGAAACGCGTGCTCTCGGTCGCGGTGCATAACCACTACAAACGCCTGAACCACGCCGCCAAGTCCGGCGACATCGAGCTGGCGAAATCGAACATCTTGCTGATCGGGCCTACGGGCTGCGGCAAGACGCTGCTGGCGCAGACGCTGGCGCGGATCCTCGATGTGCCCTTCACGATGGCGGATGCGACGACGCTGACGGAAGCGGGCTATGTCGGTGAGGACGTCGAAAACATCATCCTGAAACTGCTTCAGGCTTCTGAGTATAATGTCGAGCGCGCGCAGCGTGGGATCGTTTATATCGACGAGGTCGACAAGATCACGCGCAAGTCCGACAACCCTTCGATCACGCGCGATGTGTCGGGTGAGGGCGTGCAGCAAGCGCTGCTGAAGATTATGGAAGGCACCGTGGCCTCCGTGCCGCCGCAAGGTGGGCGCAAACATCCGCAGCAGGAATTCCTGCAGGTTGACACAACAAACATCCTGTTCATCTGCGGCGGTGCTTTTGCAGGTCTCGAAAAGATCATTGCGCAGCGCGGCAAGGGCTCAGCCATGGGCTTTGGCGCGGATGTGCGTGATGAGGAAAACAAGGGCGTGGGAGAGTTCTTCTCGGAGCTTGAGCCAGAAGATCTGCTGAAGTTCGGTTTGATCCCTGAATTCGTCGGCCGCTTGCCTGTTATCGCGACACTTGAAGATTTGGACGAGGATGCGCTTGTCACGATCCTGACGCAGCCGAAAAACGCTTTGGTAAAACAGTACCAGCGCTTGTTCGAGCTGGAGGAAGCAAATCTGAATTTCACCGATGATGCTTTGTCCGCCATTGCCAAGCGCGCGATTGAGCGAAAGACCGGCGCGCGCGGATTGCGTTCGATCCTGGAAGACATCCTGCTCGACACAATGTTCGATTTGCCAGCGCTTGAAGGTGTCGATGAAGTTGTCGTGAACGAAGAGGCGGTCGGTCGCGAAGCCAAGCCGCTGGTGATTTACGGCGAGAAAAAAGACAAGGCCGAAGCCGAGGCAAGCTAAGTCTTGATCTCACTTCTGCAAGCGATTGGAAGGTCGGTCGTTTGGGCCGGCTTTTTTCTTATCTGCCTGCTTATGCTGGCTTTTTTCCTATACCTTGGTTGGCATGTTAAAACGGCAATTTTTACAAACCCGCGATACCCAGCCGAAGTGTTTTCACCCTATTTCGCGGATTTCGAAAGGTTGGAAGCGCGGCGCTGGCATGGTTTGGGGGCTGGGTATTGGGATTGTACCTATGCCATCATTGGCTTGCCGGAAACGGCAATGCCTGCGCCGCCTAAACCGATCCCGTTTGGGCGCTCGCGAAGCTGACAACTGGCCTGGGGAGGGGAAAACTGGGATGCCACACCTGCTGCGCCTTTGGGTGATACGACACGCGATGCGATCGAAGCCTGTGCGCGCAATTGGGCGCCCGATACTGTGAGGCGGATCACGGCAGCCTTGACGACGCCCGGCTCCTTTGTGATCAGAAGCCCAGCCGGTGAGACGGTTTTTATCTATTCAAAGCCGCAGCGCATCGCGGCGCGGATCAGATATGGTGATTGAACGGCAGGGGAAAGACATGAGCATTACAAGGATCAAGTCAGGCGGGCCGTTTGAAGAAAAGGTCGGCTATTGCCGCGCCGTTGTGGCCGGGGGCTGGGTGCATGTCGCAGGCACAGTGGCGCAAGCGGACGCGTCGGGGCACATCCCCACAGGCGCCGAAGCGCAGTGTACCAACGCGTTAGCCATAATTGAGGCGGCCTTGGCAGAGGCGGGGGCAAGCTTTGCTGACGTGGTTCGGGTCAATTACGTTTTGGCCAATGCGCAGGAGTTTGAACCCTGCTGGCCCGCCTTGCGCGCGGCCTTTGGCGACAACCCGCCCGCCGCGATGATGATAGAAGCCGCCTTGATAGACCCCAAATACCGGATCGAGATCGAGGTAACAGCCTATATCGGCGACTAATCGCACAGTGTTTTAAGCGTCTGCCACTGGACGTGGCCGCAGGGCTGAGGCATATCAGGACTAAGCAATCTGGAGAGGCCAATGGGCATTCTGAGAAACATTCTGCGCGCAGTGACCTGGTGGGATGGGCAAACGCTCAACACACAGTTTTGGACGTGGCGCAAAGGCGAGAAGGTCGGTGAGGATGATGAGGGCAATATCTTCTATCAATCACGCGATGGCGTGCGCCGCTGGGTGATTTTCAATGGCGAAGCCGAAGCCTCTCGGGTGGGGCCGGAATGGCATGGCTGGCTGCACCATACCTACAAAGAGCCACCGACAGAGGCCCCGTTGAAACGCAAAGACTGGGAAAAACCGCATCAAGAAAACCTGACCGGGACGGCCATGGCCTATGCCCCATCTGGGTCTTTGCGGTCGGCGGCCCCGGCTGACCGGCGCGACTATGAGGCCTGGTCGCCCGAATAAGGGCGCGTTGCGGGGGCTGAAAGAGATGGCAGAAAACACTACAGAAATTTTGGCCGGCACCGGGGTCTTGGTCGTCGCTGCCGGGTTCTTGGCCTATGCGGCGGGGCTTACGGGCGTCAGCGCGACGACGCCTGACCAATATGAGCTGACGGCGAGCTTCCGGTCGGCTGAAGGGATCGGCGTGGGCACAGATGTGCGCATGGCGGGCGTGAAGGTTGGGACTGTGACGTCGCTGGATTTGAACCCGTTGAGCTTTCGCGCTGACACGGTTTTCACGATGAACAATGAGATTGAGATCCCCGATGACAGCGCGATCTCCGTTGCGTCCGAGGGGCTTCTTGGCGGCAGTTTTGTTGAGATTATTCCGGGCGGGTCGCCCTTTAACATTGATCCCGGCGGCGAGATTACGGACACCCAAAGCTCGGTCAGTCTGATTTCGCTGTTGCTGAAGTTCGTTGCGGGCGGCGAGGCAGAGTGATGCGGCTTTTTGCTGCGCTATTGTTCCTGTGTTTCGCGACGCCCAGTTTTGCCCAATTCACGCTTGAAGGCGCACCATCGACATCCGAGGTGGAGGGCAATCCCGCGCCTTTTCAAGTTGAAGGGAATGACGAGCCTTTCATCATTGAAGGCAATAGCGTCCCGTTCAGTTTGGGGAATGCAACGACCGTTGAGAGCGAAACCCGGGTGCTTGTCAGCAGTGCGCCCGTCGCCATGCTGCGCGGCCTTGATAAGCTGGCTGGCAGCAGCATCGACATACAAACATCACGCGACGCGCCTGCGCGTTATGGCCGCCTGACGATTGAGATGGGCGATTGCCGGTATCCGCAGAACAACCCCAGCGGCGACGCGTATGTGTTTTTGACCATCAGTTCGGAGGGCCAAAGCGCGCCGCTGTTTTCGGGCTGGATGGTGGCCTCAAGCCCGGGGTTAAACGCGTTGGAGCACCCGCGCTACGACATTTGGGCTATTCGGTGCCAGTTTGAGATTCAGGCGGAAGAGACAGAACCTGCCGCGCCGACACCTGAAGTGGTTGCCGGAGAAAGCTCGCCTCGACCAATAATGCGGCCCTGAGCAGGTCATGGTAGCGGGTGCGGTTGATCTCGATCGCGCCGAGGCTGGCGAGGTGGTCGGTGATGAATTGCGTATCGAACAGCGTGAAGCCGCCAGCCTTTAGCCGGCTGATGAGATAGGCGAGCGCTATTTTGGAGGCGTCGCGCCTGTGCGAAAACATGCTTTCGCCAAAGAACGCGCCTTGCAGGGTAACGCCGTAAACGCCGCCGACCAAAGTGGCGCCGTCCCAGACCTCGACCGAGTGGGCGTGACCGGCGTCAAAAAGGTCGAGATAGATCTCGAAGATCTCGGCGTTGATCCAGGTCTCATCCCGGTCGGCGCAGCCTTCGATCACAGCCTCAAACGCGGTGTCGACACGTATGTCATAGGGCTCGCGCAGGATGGTTTTGCGCAATGAGCGGGAGATATGGAAATCATCGAGCGGGAAAATGCCGCGTGCCTGCGGGTCGACCCAGAACAGGCCCTCGTCGTCACGGGCCTCCGACATCGGGAAGATGCCCTGCGCATAGGCGTTGAGAATCAGGTTGGGGGTAAGGTCTTTGGGCATATCACTTTAACAAAAGGGCTGGCGCCAGTTTAGGCGCAAAGCCCTTTGCTGACTAGGTGTTGGCTTCCAGCCAATGCTCCAACCAGTGGATGTTATAATCGCCTGTCAGGACTGCATCTTCCTCGAGCAACGCGTCGAACAGCGGCGTTGTAGTGTCGATGCCGTCGACGATCAGCTCGCCCAAGGCGCGTTTGAGCCGGGCGAGGGCCGCGGGACGGTCTGGGCCGTGCACGATCAGCTTGGCGATCAGGCTGTCGTAATAGGGCGGGATAGAATAGCCGTCATAAAGCGCCGAATCCATCCGCACGCCGAGCCCGCCGGGGGCATGATACTGCGTGATCTTGCCGGGGCAGGGTGTGAATTCGGGGACTTTTTCTGCGTTGATGCGGACCTCAATGGCATGGCCGTTGATCTTGAGGTCGTCTTGATTGATCGACATCGGCAGACCGGCGGCAACATTGATTTGTTCGCGGACCAGATCAACGCCGAAGATGGCCTCCGTCACCGGGTGTTCGACCTGCAGGCGGGTGTTCATCTCGATGAAATAGAATTCACCGTTTTCATAGAGAAACTCGATTGTGCCGGCGCCTGCATAGTTGATGGAGGCCACGGCCTCTGCACAGGTTTTACCGATTTTGGCGCGGGTCGGCGCGTCGATGGCGGGGCCGGGGGCTTCCTCGAATACTTTTTGGTGGCGGCGTTGCAAGGAGCAGTCGCGTTCGCCCAAATGCACCGCGCCGCCCTTGCCGTCGCCGAAAACTTGGATTTCGATATGGCGGGGCGTGCCGAGATATTTCTCGATGTAAACTTCGTCATTGCCGAAAGCGGCTTTGCCTTCCGAGCGGGCGGACCCGAAAGCGGTCTCCATCTCCTCGCGTGAGCGGGCGAGTTTCATGCCGCGCCCGCCACCGCCTGCGGTGGCTTTGATAATAACCGGGTAGCCGATCTCATCGCCGACCTTGTAGGCCTCCTCCAATGTCGGGACGCCGCCCTCGGACCCAGGAACACAGGGTACGCCGAGGTTTTTCATAGTGTCTTTCGCGGTGATCTTGTCGCCCATGACGCGGATATGCTCCGCCGTCGGGCCGATAAACGCGATCCCATGATCTTCCAGCGCTTGTACGAAATTCGCGTTTTCCGACAGGAAACCATAGCCGGGATGGATCGCTTCGGCGCCGGTAATTTCTGCGGCAGATATCAAAGCGGCTATGTTGAGATAGCTTTGAGCACCCGGTGGTGGGCCAATGCAAATCGCTTCATCGGCCATACGCACATGCATCGCATCTGCATCGGCGGTCGAGTGTACAGCAACCGAGCCAATGCCCATTTCCCGTGCAGCGCGGATGACGCGAAGGGCAATCTCGCCCCTGTTGGCGATCAGGATTTTGTTGAACATGGCCGCTATTCGATGATCATGAGCGGCGCGCCGAATTCGACGGGGGTGCCATCGTCGACAAAAATGCGCTTGACCGTGCCTGATTTTGGCGCGGGAATTTGGTTCATTGTTTTCATGGCCTCGACGATCAAGATCGTCTGACCTTCGCTCACCTTATCGCCTTGGGAAACAAACGGGGGTGTTCCGGGCTCGGCCTGCAAATAGCAGGTTCCGACCATAGGCGAGGTCACCGCGCCGGGGTGTTGGGCGGGGTCTTCATCTGTTGTTGCGGCGGGCGCGGGCTCCGCCGCTACGCTCGCGGCGGGCGCTGCCGGAGTTGCAGCAGGTGCCGGGGCCATAACCGCTTGAACGGCTGTTCCGCCCTTGGACACACGCACATCCAGGCTGTCATCTGTGCCATATTCGCGTTTGACGCGCAGCTCCGTCAGATCGTTTTCATTCAGAAGCTCGGCGAGCGCCTTGATAAAGGCGACATCGCTGTCATGTGGCGTCTTGGCCATGCGGGAATTCTCCTCACCCAAATCGCGGCCGGCAGACCGGCTCTTTCATTTCATCCGCTTATAAGTGAAGCGAGCGAGGGTGAAAAGCGCACTTTGCGGGGATTATTTTTGTTCCGCAGGCTCATATTTTTCTGTTTGGTCGGCGACCTTAGCGTCGTAGATGCTTTCAGGGACAGCATCTGGGATAGTGTCGACCAACAAGATACGCATTTCGGCGCGCTTTGGGATCTCCAACGGTGGACGCTCTTCGCGCATCTCGGCGCGTGTGTCCTTTGTCTCTTGCGTGGCGGAGACCGGGCGTGTCGTCATCGGATTCGTGTCGGATTTTACCGCTGAAAACGGCAAGGCCGGCTGCACAGGTTGGGCTTGTGGGGCTGACGGGCGCGGAGAATGGTTTACCGCGTTTTGCGCTGCCCCAATAAGTTGGTTCGTCAACATTTAAGACTTCCTTCATATTGGAAGCCCCCACGAGAGTGTTTTTGGACGCAAAGCCTTACCGCGTTCTTAACGCGCGCGACACTTTTCTGCGCAATTCGATTCAAGAAAAAGGCCTCTTTCGAGGCCCTTTTGAATTTACTTGTTCATCCGGTTTTCGATCAGATCGTCAACAACTGAGGGATCGGCCAAGGTCGACGTGTCGCCCAATGCGCCATAGTCATCTTCCGCGATCTTGCGCAGGATGCGGCGCATGATCTTGCCAGAGCGCGTTTTTGGCAGGCCCGGGGCCCATTGGATGAGGTCTGGCTTCGCGATCGGACCGATGTCCTTGCGGACCCAGACTTCGAGTTCCTTGCGCAGCTCCTCAGTAGGTTCCTCGCCCCCCATCAAGGTGACATAGGCGTAGATGCCCTGACCTTTGATGTCATGCGGGTAGCCGACCACGGCGGATTCGGAGACTTTTGGATGCGCGACCAGTGAGGATTCGACTTCCGCCGTGCCCATCCGGTGGCCCGAGACGTTGATCACGTCATCGACCCGGCCCGTGATCCAGTAATAGCCGTCTTCGTCGCGTTTGCAGCCGTCACCGGTGAAGTAATAGCCTTTGTAATCCGAGAAGTAGGTCTGCATGAAACGTTCATGGTCGCGGTAAACCGTGCGCATTTGCGCGGGCCAGCTGTCTTTGATGCAGAGCACGCCTTCAGCGGCGGTGTCGTGGATTTCTGCGCCGGTTGTGGGCTCTAGGATCACAGGCTCGATGCCGAAGAACGGTGTTGTCGCCGAGCCGGGTTTGGTCGCCGTGGCACCTGGCAGCGGGGTCAGCAGGTGACCGCCGGTTTCGGTTTGCCACCAGGTGTCGACGATGGGGCAACGACCGCCGCCGATGATGTCATTGTACCAGTTCCAGGCCTCCGGGTTGATCG
Organism: Pseudomonadota bacterium; assembly: GCA_039030615.1. Classification (GTDB taxonomy): domain Bacteria; phylum Pseudomonadota; class Alphaproteobacteria; order Rhodobacterales; family Rhodobacteraceae; genus Litoreibacter. The sequence continues at coordinate 309,765 of JBCCDV010000001.1, forward strand.
GCTCACCGACCGTGCCCAGCAGTTTCAGCGATGACAGGTCGTAGGGCTCCACGAACTGGTTGCCTTGGCCCATCAGCGCGCGGATGGCCGTCGGGGCGGTATAGAACTGGTTCACCTTGTGCTTTTCGCAGCAGGCCCAGAAGCGGCCGGCATCGGGGTAGGTCGGTACGCCCTCGAACATCAGCGTGGTCGCGCCATTGGCGAGCGGGCCGTAGACGATGTAGCTGTGGCCCGTGACCCAGCCCACATCGGCCGTGCACCAGAAGATGTCGCCGTCATGGTAGTCGAACGTGTATTGATGGGTCATCGCGGCGTAGACGATGTAGCCGCCCGTCGTGTGGACCACGCCCTTGGGCATGCCGGTCGAGCCGGACGTGTAGAGGATGAAGAGCGGGTCCTCGGCGTTCATTTCCTCGGGCGGGCAGTCGGCGGAGACGTTGGTCTGCATCTCGTGCAACCAGTGATCGCGGCCCGTGGTCATGGCGACGTCGCCGCCGGTGCGTTGCACGACCAGCATTTTGGCGTCGTGGTTGACGGCTTCAAAGGCTTTGTCGCAATTGATCTTGAGGGGCGTGTTGCGCCCGCCGCGGGGGGCCTCATCGGCGGTGATAACGACCTTGGCCTCAGAGCCGTTTACGCGGGCGGCGAGGGCGTCGGCGGAGAAGCCCGCGAAGACGATGGAATGGATGGCGCCGATGCGCGCGCAGGCCAGCATGGCGTAGGCGGCTTCGGGGATCATCGGCATGTAGATGACGACGCGGTCGCCTTTGGTGACGCCCATCTCCTTGAGAACGTTGCCGAATTTCGACACGTTTTCATGGAGCTGTTTGTAGGTGATGTGCAGCGCGTCATCGTCGGGGCTGTCGGGCTCCCAGATGATGGCGGTTTGATCGCCGCGGGTGGCGAGGTGGCGGTCGATGCAGTTGGCGGCGACGTTCAGGGTGCCGTCCTCATACCATTTGATGTCGACCTTGCCGTATTCGTAGGAGACGTCCTTGACCGTCGTGTAAGGCTTGATCCAGTCGATGCGCTTGCCATGTTCGCCCCAGAACGCTGCCGGGTCGGCGATGCTATCGGCATACATCTTGTCATAGGTTGCCTTGTCGGCATGCGCGCTCGCCGCAAATTCTTTCGAAGGTGCGTATGTCGTGTCGGTCATTGGGAAATCCCCTTGGGTCTTGTCTTCAAATTGGCAAGGTCCCCGCTTGAGCGAGGACGTTGAATTTTAGATCGCCAAATATTCGGCGCGCAGTGCTTCGTCTTCGAGCACCTCTTGCGCGGAGCCGTCATAGACGACCGAGCCGGTGTCGAGAATGACAGCGCGATCCGCCAGTTTCAGAGCGGCGACGGCGTTTTGCTCCACGATGATGGTGGTGATGCCTTGGTCGCGGATAATGCCCAGCGTTTTGGCAATCTCCTGCACGATGACGGGGGCGAGGCCCTCATATGGCTCATCGAGAAGCAGGACTTTGATGTCGCGGCAGAGCGCGCGGGCGATGGCGAGCATTTGCTGCTCCCCGCCAGAAAGTGTTGTGCCTTCCTGCTTGCGGCGTTCACCGAGGCGTGGGAACAGCTCGTAGACGCGTTCCAGCGACCAGCCGATGGGGGGCGCGATTTGGGCGAGCTTGAGGTTTTCTTCAACGGTCAGGCCGGAGATGATCCGGCGGTCTTCGGGCACCAATGCGATGCCCGCACGCGACGCTTCATGCGCTGCCATTTTGTGGAGCGGTTCATGATCGAGCCAAATTTCACCATGCTGCAATTGTGGATCGCCCAGCCGTGCGATTGTGCGCAGGGTGGATGTTTTGCCCGCACCGTTGCGGCCCAGTAGCGCAAGGATTTCGCCCTCATGCACGTTGAAGCTGACGCCTTGCACGATGTAGCTTTCGCCGTAATAGGCCTCGATATCCCAGACGCTTAGGAAAGCGGGGGCGGTGGCCGCGTTATTGGCGTTTTTGTTGAAGTCGGGTTTGACGTTCATGGGTTCAAACCTCCTTAAACTTGGGCTTCGCCGAGATACGCTTCACGTACCTTCGGGTGGCCTTTGATGTTTTCGGGCGTGTCTTCGACCAGTGGGGTGCCTTGGGCCAGCACGGTGATCCGCTCCGCCATCGAGAAGACGACATGCATGTCGTGCTCGATGATCGCCATGGTGATGTCGCGCTTCTCCTTGATCTCCTTCAAAAGGTCGATCGTGTTGTTGGTATCGGCGCGCGCCATACCGGCTGTCGGCTCATCGAGCAGCAAGAGCTTGGGCTCTTGCACCAGACACATCGCCATTTCCAAGCGGCGTTTGTCGCCACGCGACAGGGACGAGGCCTGCATGTGGTGCTTGTCGAGCATGTTCACGTCTTCCAGGATTTGCTCGGCCTGCGTTTTGATATCGCCCTGCTTCAGGACTTGCGAAATGGCATTCAATTTGAACGACCCGTCGCGATGCGCGAAACAGGGGATCATGACGTTTTCCATCACAGTGAGATCGGCAAAGATCTCTGGTGTTTGGAAGACGCGGCTGACGCCCATCTGGTTGATCTCATGCGGCTTGCGGCCCAACAGGCTTTGACCTTGGAACGTCACCGAGCCCGTGTCTGGGATCAGCTTGCCGACGAGGCAGTTGAGCAAAGTCGACTTGCCTGCGCCGTTTGGGCCGATGATTGCGTGGACTGTATTTTCGGCCACCGACAAGTTCACATTGCCCAGAGCCTGCAACCCGCCGAAGCGTTTGCCGACATTTTTGATCTCTAGGATACCCATGTCCAATGCTCCTTATTCAGCTGGTGTTTTCGCGCCGTCAGGCGTGTCGGTTTCGGGCTTCTTGCGACGGAAGAGCCGTGCGATGCGTTGTCCGCCTTCAACCAGCCCACCGGGCAGGAAGATCACGACCATCATGAACATGATGCCCAGCGTCAGGTGCCAGCCTTTGCCCACGAACGGGTAGAGGATGGTGACGATGAAATCTTCCATGCCGTCGGGCATGAAGGCGAACCATTCATGCAGCACCTTCGAGTTGATCTTGGAGAAGATGTTCTCGAAATACTTGATGAAGCCCGCGCCCAGTACCGGCCCAATCAAGGTGCCAGCACCGCCGAGGATGGTCATCAGAACGACCTCACCCGACGCAGTCCATTGCATCCGCTCGGCACCAGCCAGCGGGTCCATGGAGGCCATGAGACCACCTGCGAGCCCAGCATACATGCCAGAGATCACGAACACTGCCAGCGTATAGGGGCGTGAATTCAACCCGGTATAGTTCAGCCGCGTCTGGTTGGTTTTGATTGCCTTTAGCATCAGGCCAAATGGCGAACGGAAGATGCGCATGGAGAGGTAGAAGGCGAGCAGCATGAACGCGCCAGCAAGGTAGAAGCCTGCGTTAAAGGTGAATGTCCAGCCGCCGACCTCCCATACGAAGCTGTCGCGCATCGCGAGCCCGAAGAGCGCTGGGGCAGGGATGTTGCCACCGGCTGCCGCCGCACTATCAAGGATGCGCGGATCGTTGAGGGCCGTTTGCAAACCTGTTTCGCCGCCCGTGATTGGCGTCAGCACCGACGCCGCGAGCGCGAAGGCCATCTGCGCGAAGGCCAGCGTTAGGATTGAGAAGTAGATGCCCGACCGTCTGAGCGAGATGAACCCGATCAGAAGCGCGAAGAGCCCGGCCACGACCGTGGAGATCAAAATAGCCGGGATCACGTTGATCGTCAGCAGCTTCAACATCCAAACGGCGGCGTAAGAGCCCGCACCAAGGAACGCGGCATGCCCGAAGGACAGGTAGCCAGTGAGCCCGAAGAGCAGGTTGAAGCCGATGGCGAAGGTGCCGAAGATCACGAAGCGCTGCATAAGGTCAGGATAACCCGCGTTGAACTGCGCCATTGCGCTGTCGACGGGGAAAGGGTTCATTAGGAAGGGCGCGAAGATGACGAGCCCGATGACGATGAAAAACAGACGTGTGTCTTTTGCGTTGAGACCTAGCATGGATCAGTCCTCCATCACGCCCTTGCGGCCAAGCAGGCCACGGGGACGGGTCAATAGAATGATAATAGCGGCAAGATAGATCACCACCTGGTTGATGCCGGGCAGGAACTCGATCACCTCACGCATGGAGGCGAAGCTTTCTAGAATGCCAAGGACGAAGCCCGCCAGCACAGCGCCGGGCAGGGAGCCCATACCGCCGACGACCACGACCACGAAGGAGATCACCAAGAAGTCCATGCCCATATGGTAATTGGGCGCGTTGATGGGGGTGTACATGACGCCCGCCAGCCCCGCGACCGAGGCCGCCAGCCCGAACATAATGGTGAAGCGCTTGTCGATATCGATCCCAAGCAGCCCCACGGTTTCGCGGTCGGCCATGCCGGCGCGCACCACCATGCCAAAGGTGGTGAATTGCAGGAAGGCGAAGACAGCGGCGATGACCACGGCGGCAAAGCCGAAATAAACCAGGCGCCAGTAGGGGTAGATGATCTGGTTGGCCTCAAAGCCCAAGAGCGCGCCGAAATCGTAGCTGCCTTTGAAGGCCTCAGGGGCCGGGGCGGGGATCGGGTTGGCGCCGTAATAGGCTTTGATGATTTCTTGCAGCACGATGGCAAGGCCGAACGTCACGAGGATCTGGTCCGCATGGGGGCGCTTGTAGAAGTGCTTGATCAGCCCGCGCTCCATCACCATGCCGACGATGATCATGACGGGGATTGCAAAGAGGATCGCCAACGGCACTGCCCAGTCGATGATGGCGGCGCCGGTCGTCTCCCCGAACCAATCGTATATGTAGGGCACCTCGATCTTGGCGGGGTTCCCCAGAAAGTCGGTCTTGGATTCGTCGATGACCGTGTGGCTCAGCGTCAGAATGCGCTGCAGGGTGACCGCGCAGAAGGCGCCGATCATGAACAGGGCACCATGCGCGAAGTTCACCACGCCCAGCGTGCCGAAGATCAACGTCAGCCCAAGCGCGATGAGCGCGTAGGCAGAGCCTTTGTCCAGCCCGTTTAGAATCTGAAGAATGATTGCGTCCATTGTCCCCACCTGAAGCTATTGGCCACACGTTACCAGGCCGGCTGACCGGGTAAAAAAGTTGTCTATGTCGTTTTTATTGGTTGGGGGCGGGCGGCACTTAGGCCGCCCAAGCCCCCGGTAGGCTTACGCGCCTGGGTTACAGGTGCCCAGCTCGCCACCAAAGATGGAGGCGTCATAGGTAACCTGCGCTGCAGGTGTAACTTCAACGATTTCGAGAAGGTCGAATTCGTTGTCTGGGTTTTCTTTACCCTTCACAACCAGCACGTCTTTGAAGCACTGGTGATCTTCGGCACGGTAAAGTGTTGGGCCGTTGCCCATGCCGTCGAACTCGAAGCCTTCGAGAGCTTCTGCGATCGCGCAAGGGTTGAACGAGCCGGCACGCTCCGCTGCATCCGCATAGAGCATAGTCTGCACGTAGCAGGTATGCGCCGCCTGGGATGGCGGGAAGCCGTATTTGGTGCCAAAGGATTTAACGAAAGCTTTGGAGCCTTCATCCTGCAGCGACCAGTGCCAGTTCGTCGAGCCGTAGATGCCTTTAACGTTGGCACCCGCACCTTTCGCCATCAGGCGAGAGTAGAGCGGCACGATGATCTCGAAGTTCTTGCCGTTGACGGATTTGTCACGCAGGCCGAACTGAACCGCGTTGGTCAGCGAGTTCACCATGTTACCGCCGTAGTGGTTCAGAACCAAAACGTCGGCGCCGGACTGCAGAACTGGCGCGATGTAGGAGGAGAAGTCTGTTTGTGTCAGCGGTGTTTTCACAGCTGCAACAGTTTCCCAACCCATAGCTTCTGTGGAAGTACGTACCGCTTCCTCAGTTGTGTAGCCCCAGTTGTAGTCGGCTGTCAGGTGATAGGCTTTACGGTCTTTACCGTAGTTGTCACCCAAGATCGGCGCGAGCGCCGCACCGGACATGTAGGAGTTGAAGAAGTGACGGAAACCGTTCGCCTTCTTGTCCTTACCGGTGGTGTCGTTGGAGTGGGTCAGACCCGCCATGAAGATGATGCCAGCCTCTTGGCAGAGCGCCTGCACAGCGACAGCCACGCCGGAGGACGAGCCGCCAGTGATCATGATTGCGCCGTCTTTTTCGATCATCGACTTGGCCGAGGCGCGCGCTGCGTCTGGCTTGGTCTGCGTGTCGCCCGTGACGTACTCGACTTTTTTGCCGAGGATGCCGCTGCCAGACAGCGCGTTGGACGAGAATGTGTTCATCATACCAGCGTCGCCGCCACCGTTCAGGTGCTCAACGGCCAGCTCATAGGCGCGCAGCTCGTCGGCGCCCTCATCCGCATATGGACCCGACTGCGGGACGTTGAAGCCCAGCGTAACGGTGTCGCCTTGTGGTGCGTTCAGATACCCTGCGTGGCCATCGGCCCAAGACTTGCTAAAGAACGTCGGAGCGGCCAAAGCCCCACCTGCGACAGCAGATGTTTTCAGCAATCCACGCCGCGTAAAGTTAGATTTGGACATAAATATCCTCCCTAGGTGATATTATAGGGATCACGCCCCCAGGCGCCCCCCGCCCCGGTTCTCGGGATATCCATTTAAAGAGCGCTTGGAGTTGGATTTGCAACGATGCCGGCGCGGAGAAAAACTTTTTTGTAAATTTCTAGACTTTGCGCCCGCAGAAAGTGTAAATAAATTTACAATTTTTACCTCGAGCCGCGGAGAACAAAGGATTTTAGAAGATACCCAAACAGTGCTCACGGGGTCGCGTATCCGTGACAGACGGCTCCAAGCCGGATTGAAGCAGGCGGATTTGGCGGCGTCAGCCGAAATATCAGCCAGCTATTTGAACCTGATTGAGCATAACCGGCGCAAGATCGGTGGCGCATTGCTGACGAGACTTGCGCGCGCGCTCGATGTTGAACCTACGATTTTGCGCGATGGTGCCGATGTGGGTTTGATGCAAGACTTGCAGTCTCAGGCGGCACAAATGGGCGTCGGTGAGGCGCGTGTGGCAGAGCTTGTTGACCGCTTTCCTGAATGGGCGGAACGGCTTGGGGCGCAACGTCGCGAGATTGAGAGGCTGGAACAGACCTTGCGCGGGCTCAATGACCGTTTGACGCATGACCCAGTCCTTTCCGAGAAAATGCACGAAGTTCTGGGCGGCGTGGCGGCGATCCGGTCAACCTCGTCCATTCTGGTCGATACGCCCGATATCAATGCCGAGTGGCGCGCGCGGTTCCACACCAATATTGATGATGAAAGCCGCAAGCTGGCGGAAACCTCCGCCGAAATGGCGGCGCATCTTGATCAATTGACGCAGCAGGAGCCCGGTTTCGTTACCCCACTTGAGGCGGTCACCCGCTTTTTTGAACGCCGGGGCTTTCACATCGATGAATTGGAGCAGGGGATTGCGGGGGAAATTGAGCATGTGCTCGACCAAGCGCCAGAATTTGCCTCCGAGACCGTGCGCGATTTGGGCGCGGTCGCTTTGCGGGTTTACTTTAACGACGCGGTTGCACTTCCTCTGGCGCCGTTCAGGGAGGCCGCGCAACAGCATCGGTTTGACCCGACCGCGCTCGCAGAAGCGTTTGAGACGAGCCTGTTTCGCGTGTTCAGACGCCTGGCGACTTTGCCGCGAACGCCCGAGATGCCCGAGATTGGACTGGTAAGCTGCGACGGGGCCGGGGCGATCCTAATGCACAAACCCCCCGCGGGCTTTGCAATGCCGCGATTTGGGGCAGCATGCCCGCTTTGGCCGTTGTTTTCAGCTTTGCGCAGTCCCGGCGCGCCGGTTCGGTATATGGTTGAATCGGCCGAAGGCGCGACCTTCACGGCCTATGCACTTGCGGCGGCCAAGACCACGGCACGATTTGATGCGCCGGCCATATTTGAAGCCAGTATGTTGTTGGTCGCGAGCGACGGGGACAGGGAACAGCCGCTGCCTTTGGGGTCGAGCTGCCGCGTTTGCCCCCGACAGGACTGCGCGGCGCGGCGCGAGCCCTCCATCTTAAGCGCAAATTCCTTACCTAGACACGGGAGTTAGAACCTGAACCTTATACTTTTGACACTCGGGCGCGTATTGGGCAAATTATACATAGACGTGCCACTTTCGGGAGGAGAGGCATTTTGGGTAACTCGGTACTGTTGATAGAAGATGAGCCCAACATCGTTGAGGCGATCAGCTTTCTTTTGGAGCGCGACGGATGGACCGTGCGGCTGCATTCTGAAGGCGTGGGCGCTGTGGAGGCGGTTGCCGCGGCGCAACCGGATGTGGTTGTGCTTGATGTCATGTTGCCGGGCCGCAGCGGTTTCGAAATTCTACGTGAGCTGCGCCAAGGCGCGGCCCGGCCCGACCTGCCGATCCTTATGCTGACCGCACGTGGGCAAAAAAAGGATCGGGAGTTGGCCTCGGGCTATGGGGTCAGCCATTTCATGACAAAGCCGTTTTCCAATTCGGACATGTTGCAGGCCGTGCGTGATTTGGCTGAGGGCCGAAGCCCCGATGTGGGTCTGGAGGCTTCGTGAGCGACGGGCCGGACGCGCCGCACCGGCGCACCGAATTTTTACAACGTAGCGTGTACCGCCGTCGCCGTTTGCTGGATGGGCTGCGCGTTTTGCCTTTGTTGGGATTGATGCTGTTCTTGTTGCCGGCGGTGCTGTTGGCTGGCGGGCCCGGCACGACCGCGATCCGCTTGATCTACTTTTTCATCACTTGGGCGGGGCTGATCCTGGTCTGTGCGCTTCTTGTGCGGCGTTTGTCCGACGCGGACGAGGACAGGTGAGCCGTGGTGACCTTCAACCTCCTGGTTAGCGTTGCTCTGCTTTATGTGGTTGGGTTGTTTGGCGTCGCGTTTTACGCCGACCGTGCAGCACGCCGGGGCGGGTCGAAATGGGTGCGCTCGCCTTGGACCTACACGCTTTCGCTTAGCGTATACTGCACCGCTTGGACCTTTTACGGCGCGGTCGGGAATGCGGCGCGTTCAGGGCTTGAATATCTGACGATCTACCTGGGCCCGACACTGGTGTTTCTTGGGTTTTGGGTGCTGTTGCGACGCCTTGTGCGTATTGGCCGCGCGGAGCGGATCACCTCAATCGCGGACCTGATATCGTCGCGCTACGGCAAGTCGACCGCTCTGGCGATCATCGTAACGTGCCTCGCGGTGACAGGCACCACGCCCTATATCGCGCTACAGCTGCAATCAGTGACGCTGAGCTTTGCGGCCTTTGTCCCTGACGGGCAGGTGGTCGATTTGAACGCGACGGCGCTTTGGGTGGCCGCGGGGCTTGCGATTTTCACGATCCTGTTTGGCACGCGCAACCTCGATTCAAACGAGCGCCATCATGGCGTTGTGATGGCCATTGCAATTGAAGCCGTCGTGAAGCTGGTGGCGTTGCTTGCACTTGGCATTTTTGTGGTCTGGGGCGTCTCGGACGGCCTTGGCGATATGCTTTTGAGGATTGAATCCAGCCCGGTCGCCGATTGGCAGCCAGATGCCGGGCGTTGGATCGGCATGGCGTTTTTATCTGCCGCCGCCGTCATCTGCCTGCCGCGCATGTTTCAGGTATTGGTGGTCGAAAACTCCGACGAGCGGCATTTGCGCGTGGCGGCGTGGGCGTTCCCGCTTTACCTGATGTTGATTAGCCTCTTCGTGCTTCCTATTGCGGTTGTGGGGCTCGCGCTTTTGCCTGCGGGCAGCAACCCTGACCTTTTCGTCCTATCGATCCCCTTGGCGTTGGAGCAAGACGCGCTCGCGATGCTGGCGTTTCTGGGAGGGTTTTCCTCGGCGACCTCCATGGTGATCGTGGCGTCTATTGCGCTGGCGACAATGGTGTCGAACCATATCATCTTGCCGCTTTGGCTGTCGTTGCAGGGCCCGCGGGCGACGATGTCGGGCGATGTGCGCGACGTCATGATCTTATCGCGTCGCGCCTCGATCGCTGTGGTGCTTGCGCTTGGCTACACGTATTTTCGCATCACGGGCGGGACGGCGGCGCTTTCATCGATTGGACTGGTCAGCTTTGCGGGCGTCGCGCAAGTTGTGCCCGCGCTTTTGGGTGCGCTCTATTGGCGGGGGGCCACGCGCAAGGGCGCGATTGCGGGCGTTTGCACTGGATTTCTCATTTGGTGCTATACGCTGTTCCTGCCGGCGATTGGCGTCATGGGCACCGACGTTATGGAGACCGGATTGTTCGGCGTGGGGCAGTTGCGCCCGCAGGCTTTGTTTGGTCTCGCCGGGCTCGACCCGCTGGTGCATTCGATTTTCTGGTCGATGGCCCTTAATTCTTGTTTGTTTATTTTGGTCTCTCTCCTTACTTTCCCCAGCCCGTTGGAGCGGCTTCAGGGCGCGGCTTTTGTGAACGCGTTCGAGCGCAGTGGCGATGATCAGGCGATTGCGCGCGGCGTCGCTGACACGGAAGACCTGCTGGTGATGGCGCAGCGCCTTTTGGGTGCGCGTGAAGCGCAGGAGCTTTTTCAGTCGGCGGCGGAAGAGCAGGGGAAATCTGGCTATCTGCCGGAGCCCACACCGAAATTTGTGGCGCGGTTGGAGCGTGAGCTTGCGGGTTCGGTGGGTGCTGCGACAGCACATGCGATGGTGCGCCAAATTGATGGCAATGCCTCCGTTTCGGTTGAAGACCTGCTGGCGGTTGCGGACGAATCCGCACAGATGCTCGAATATTCCTCCCAGCTCGAGGCCAAATCGCAGGAGCTTGAACAGACCGCGCGCCAACTGCGTGACGCCAACGAAAAGCTGACCGCATTGTCTATTCAGAAAGACGCCTTCCTGAGCCAGGTCAGCCATGAGCTGCGTACGCCGATGACATCTATCCGGTCATTCTCGGAATTTCTGATGGAAGGCGGCATGTCGTCTGAGAACCGCGCGCGGTACTCACGGATCATCCATGATGAAAGCCTGCGCCTGACGCGGCTGTTGGATGATCTTCTGGATCTCAGTGTGCTTGAATCCGGGCAAGTCGTTTTGAATGAACAAAGCGCAGTCTTGGGGGAACTCATGGGCCGGGCCTTGGCATTTGCGGGCACCGACGCGCTGGAGGTCAGCCTGGAAGGCGATGCGCAAGAGATGTCTTTGAGCACAGACACGGATCGGCTGAGCCAGGTCTTTATAAACCTCGTGAGCAATGCGCAGAAATACTGCGATGCTGAGACGCCCAAGTTGAGGATCATCATGCGCGAGCGATCCGGTCAGTTTGAGATCGATTTCTTGGACAATGGCAGCGGCGTTCCACTGGCCCAACAATCGATCATTTTTGAAAAATTTGCCCGCCTGACAGATCAGACCTCAGCCGGAAGTGCCGGTTTGGGCTTGGCGATTTGCCGCGAGATCATGTCGCGCCTGGGCGGAAGTATCACCTATCTCCCTGATTTCCCGGGGGGTGCTTTCCGCGTGAGCCTTCCGCGAAACAGTTTGAAACGAGCAGCTTGAGCTGCGTGCCGACGGCCTGACCTAACCAAGTCTTAACCAAATCTCTGCTAACTACCGGCACCAAGCCACTAAACTGATGGGCTTTCGTTGAGCAGTAGCAACGACATTCTTCGCAGAAAAATCCGTCCACGGCCGATGGCTGTCGGGGCGGCTGTTGCGTGGTGGCAAGCGCATGCGGACGCTATGCTGCGTGAGCTGTGCAAAGACAGTTTCGATCTCGACGTGGAAATCAAGATACCCGATGCCCGAAAGGACAGCGCCCCTGCTGCCCTTAAAGCAATGGAAAAGGTCATGTTGCCTTTCCTTTTGAAAGGCGCGGGCGGACGTCGCGGGCTGTTTGTCTTGGACGGCGCATTGATCGACGCGCTGATCGAAATTCAAATGCTCGACAAAGTGCTGCCGACGCCACGTCTTGACCGGCCCATCACCGCGATCGACGCGGGCTTAAGCGAAGGGTTCGTTCACAAGTGCCTTGCCGCGATGGCTGATGCGCCGGGCATGATGTCTGATTTGTCGGTCGTCGACGCGGAACAAGACCGCTCCGCCCTGCGACTGGCGCTGCGGGACGGGCAATTTGATATCATGGCTGTCGAGATTGATATGGGACCCGGCATAAAGACGGGGCTTTTTGAGCTTTGGTTGCCGGTCTCTGCCCCGGCGAAACCACCTGCCTCCAAGCCAAATCCGAAAATGACCAGTCTTCTGTCTGAATGCGAGGTGGAGCTGGATACCAGCATGATAGGGTGCAAAGTCTCGGCCGCGGAGCTTATGGCGCTCGCGCCGGGTGCATTGATCCGATTGCCGGTAAAATCGTTGACGGATGTGACTGTCAGCGATTGCGACGCAAGGCGCATAGCGACCGGACGGCTTGGTCAGCTAAACGGAATGCGGGCGGTCTTGATTACTGAGATAAAAGGCGGGGCGGGGCCGGCACAGAAAACGTCCGACGCGGGCCAAACCAACCTGCCAGCGCCAACAGGCGGCGCGCTTGAACCCATTGCGCCCAAAGCGGCAACGGAGGGCGACAAGGCGGAGGCGCCAGCGCCATCGGTTGCAGCCAATCCCGACCCCGCCACAGCCCTTTAACGTTTTGTTTTTGGGGATGTAGACGTGAAAAAGGCGCCCGTGAAGAGCGCCTTTTCTTAGGTTTTAGAGCAGCTTAGCAGCTGTAATACATCTTGTATTCCATTGGGTGAGGTGTGTGCTCATAGGCGTACACTTCTTCCCATTTCAGCTCCATGTAGCCTTCCAGCTGGTCTTTGGTAAAGACGTCGCCAGCGGTCAGGAACTCGTGATCGGCTTCCAAAGCTTCGAGCGCTTCGCGCAAAGAGCCGCAGACCGTTGGGATTTCTGCCAGCTCTTCTGGTGGCAGATCGTAGAGGTCTTTGTCCGAGGACGGGCCCGGGTCGATCTTGTTCTTGATGCCGTCGAGGCCAGCCATCAGCAGGGCCGCGAAGCACAGATATGGGTTTGCCGCCGGGTCGGGGAAACGGGCCTCGACGCGCTTGGCTTTCGGGTTTTCGGCCCATGGGATACGCACACACCCCGAGCGGTTGCGGGCCGAATAGGCGCGCAGTACGGGCGCTTCAAAGCCTGGGATCAGGCGTTTGTAGCTGTTTGTGGACGGGTTGGTGATCGCGTTCAGCGCCTTGGCGTGTTTCAGAACGCCGCCGATGAAATACAGCGCTTCCTGGCTGAGGTCGGCGTATTTGTCGCCTGCAAAGAGCGGCTTGCCGTCTTTGAAGATTGACATGTTGACGTGCATGCCGGTGCCGTTGTCGCCCGCGATGGGCTTGGGCATGAATGTCGCCGATTTGCCATAAGCATGTGCCACGTTGTGGATCACGTATTTGTATTTTTGCAGCTCGTCGGCTTGATGCGTCAGCGAGCCGAAGATCAAGCCCAGCTCGTGCTGGCAAGACGCAACCTCGTGGTGGTGCTTGTCGACCTTCATGCCGATGCGCTTCATGGTAGACAGCATTTCCGAGCGCAGGTCTTGCGCGGCATCCGTTGGGTTGACGGGGAAGTAGCCGCCTTTGACGCCGGGACGGTGGCCCATATTGCCGATTTCATATTCGGCGTCTGTGTTCCAGGACGCGTCTTGCGCGTCAACCTCATAGGAGACTTTGTTCATCTCAACCGAGAAACGGACATCGTCAAAGAGGAAGAACTCGGCTTCTGGACCAAAGTAAGACACGTCACCGATGCCGGAAGACTTCAAATAGGCCTCGGCACGCTCGGCTGTGCCGCGTGGGTCGCGGTCGTAGCTTTCGCCTGTGTCGGGCTCAACCACGGTGCAATGCACGCAGAGCGTTTTTTCAGCGTAGAAGGGATCGACATAGGCAGAGGCCGGATCGGGCATCAGCTTCATGTCGGATTCGTCGATGGATTTCCATCCGGCGATGGATGAGCCATCGAACATGAAGCCTTCTTCCAAGAAGTCTTCGTCTACCTGATCGGCCATGACGGTGACGTGCTGCAGTTTGCCGCGCGGGTCGGTGAAGCGGATGTCCACGTATTCGACGTCTTCATCCTTCATGGTCTTAAGCATATCTTTGGCGCTCATGTGACCTGATCCTCTCTGTTTTGGATATGTGGTGGATTACAACGCGTCCTCACCGGCTTCCCCGGTGCGGATGCGAATGGCTTGCTCAACTGGGGACACAAAAATCTTGCCGTCCCCAATCTTGTCGGTCTTGGCAGCAGCGATAATGGCATCGACTGCGCCTTCTACGAGATCATCGGCTAGGACGACCTCGATCTTTACCTTTGGAAGGAAGTCCACGACATATTCTGCGCCGCGATAAAGCTCTGTATGTCCTTTTTGCCGCCCGAAGCCTTTGACCTCGGTTACGCTGAGGCCTTGTACGCCTAGCTCTTGCAGAGCTTCTTTGACCTCATCGAGCTTGAATGGCTTGATGATAGCTTCGATCTTTTTCATGCCCGGACCTCTCCCGATTTACGTCTCGATTAGCGTGAGATCATTTATGCCTTTGGGGTACAATCGGGCGGGAAGGCTTCAGCGCTCCGTCGGGAGTGTGAAAAACCATATTGATTAAAAAATAGGCAAAACGAATGCTTATTGTGCTGAAATGAATCGCAGGAGTTAATGCGGGCTGTCTGTGACGCGGGACATGGCATCTGGCGCCCAAACATAAAAAAACCCTCCGCTGAGCGGAGGGCAAGTTTTTCGACTTCGAAGGGTCGGGAAATTAGGGCGGGCATCGCCGCCGCGACGCCCGTTGGTGTTACGCCGCCTCAGTGAGATGATCTTCCTTGGAGGTGGCGGTGGGGTGTTTGGAGAGAAGTTCGACGCCATCAGCGTAGAACACTTCTTCGATATCAAAGACGAGTTCATACACATCGTGATGGGCTGCTTCGCCTTGCGAGAAAATGTACTTTCCGTCGAGCAATCGGCTGACAGGAATGACCACTGCGTCACGACCAAAGAGCACTTCGGCGCGCCAGTCCCGCACCATCACTTCTTGATCCGGTGCCATCTTTAGATTGCGTGCAGGCCGTGTATATCCAAGCGAGCCGCTGGTGACCGCGACCGGCTTGAAAAAACGGGTCGTTTTGTTCAAGTGGCGCAGGCGTTTCAGCCCGCTGCGGGTGACCACGCGGGCCCCCGGTTTGAGATCAGCGATCGATGTGTATCCTTCAATCGTGAGGATCTTGCATCCGGCCAGCAATCCGGGCCCGGCTGTTTTCATCGATCTTCCCCCGCCCAGAGTAAGGAGCGTGTTAACAGACATGCGCTTTCTCCAGTCCTAATCGTTGTTACAATTGTGACTGTGTTAACCAATTGGGGCGCAAATCGGGCGCTCGCGTGCCACTTTGCGGGCAAACCTGGGATGTTTTCGCGGCCTATGGCGCTGAGGGTCCAGAAAACCTTCCGTTTTGGCGCGAATTAGCGCTCGCATCTGACAAATAGCTTTGCTAGAGACACGCGAACTCAGCCGCGGGACACCTGCGGCTGCTTGAGGTTTTTGCGGGTGTGGCGGAATTGGTAGACGCACCAGATTTAGGTTCTGGCGCCGCAAGGCGTGGGGGTTCAAGTCCCTTCACCCGCACCAAACGTATATGAAGGACGAAAGACATGAACGTCACCGAGACCCTGAGCGAAGGCCTGAAGCGCGGCTACAGCATCGAGATCGCCGCCTCTGAGCTGGACGAGAAGGTGAATGAGAAACTGGTCGAAGCGCAGCCCGATGTTGAGATGAAAGGCTTTCGCAAAGGCAAGGTGCCTTTGGCGCTGCTCAAAAAGCAGTTTGGCGACCGTGTGATGGGCGAGGCTTTGCAAGAGACGATCGACGGCGCAATGTCGAAGCATTTTGAAGATTCTGGTGATCGCCCTGCGATGCAGCCTGAAATGAAGATGGATGGCGAAGACTGGAAGCCGGGTGATGATGTCAAAGTCACTGTTGCCTACGAAAAACTACCCGAAATTCCTGATGTCGACATGTCCAAGATCAAGCTTGAGCGCATGATCGTGAAGGCGGAGAAGAAAGAAGTCGATGAGGCGCTGTCCAATCTGGCAGAGACCGCCCAGAACTTTGAGGATCGCAAGAAAGGCTCCAAAGCCAAGGATGGCGATCAGGTTGTGATCGATTTCCTAGGCAAGGTTGACGGCGAAGCTTTTGACGGTGGTGCTGCTGAAGACTACCCGCTGGTGCTTGGGTCCAACTCCTTCATCCCGGGCTTCGAGGGCCAGCTTGTCGGTGCCAAAGCCGGCGAAGAGGTGGAAGTGAAGGTGGACTTCCCGGAAGATTACCAAGCTGAAAACCTCAAAGGCAAAGCCGCTGTTTTCGAGTGCAAGATCAAGGCTGTGAAAGAGCCGAAAGCGGCTGAACTGAATGACGAACTGGCCAAGCAGTTTGGTGCGGAAGACCTGAAAGCACTGACAGGCCAAGTGGAAGAGCGTTTGGAAGCTGAATATACAGGTGCCTCGCGCGCCGTGATGAAGCGCAAGTTGCTCGATGAGCTGGACAAACTGGTGAAGTTCGATCTGCCTCCGTCGCTGGTTGATGCTGAGGCGGGTCAAATCGCGCATCAGCTTTGGCATGAGGAAAACCCGGAGGTCGAGGAGCATGACCACCCGGAAATCGAGACGACCGATGAGCATAAGTCTTTGGCGGAGCGCCGCGTGCGCCTTGGCCTTCTTCTGGCGGAACTTGGTCAGAAAAACGAGATTGAGGTCACCGACGCTGAAATGACCCAAGCGATCATGAACCAAGCGCGCCAGTATCCTGGCCAAGAACGCCAGTTCTTCGAGTTTGTTCAAAAGAATGCTCAGATGCAGCAGCAAATGCGCGCGCCGATCTTTGAAGACAAAGTTGTTGACTACGTCTTTGAACTGGCTGAGGTGAAAGACAAAAAGGTCAAGAAAGCCGATCTGGAGAAGGCGGTCGAAGCGCTTGAGGAAGACGCCGCGTAAGACAGTGCGCCACTGATTTTAGAGAAGGCCGCCCCGACCCGGGCGGCCTTTTTTGCGTTTAGAGATGCCGCGAATTCGGCTTTCATGCGCTGTAGTTGTGCCACATTCGAGCTCTAGCTTTTCTGATGTAGGGAGAATGAGGGAAGCTGCCATGGCCTTTATTGAGACAGAATACGCGTTTGGTCCGAATGCCGGACATCGCTCTATTGAGACGCGCAAAACGCTTGAGGGCTATGCCGCCTATCCGTCCCACACGGCTGATCGCTTTGCGTATCGACTTTCCCGCCTTATGGTCGCCCTGACTATGCTGTTGCTTGGCGTTATTCTGGTGATGCGGCCTGAGCTATTGGTAACGGGCTCTGGCATGGTTGAGATGCTGATCCGTGCCCTTGGGCTTTATATTGCGGCATTTGGCGTTCATTGGAGCGTGCAAGCGATGCGGCGCGCGCCGGAACTGAGTGTTGATTTGCGCGGTCGTGCCTTGCACCTTGTGCGGCTGAACTGGCGCGGTCTGGAGACATGGCGCCATTCGATCCGGTTTGAGGAAATTTCTGAGCTTCGTTTGATTGACCGGCTGCCCTCAGTTGATATGCGGGGCCATTCCAAAGCTTGGGATATGGGCCGTATTGAGGTTGTTTGGCACCAGACCCGGGTTGATGAAATTCTTACGGGTGATGTCTCAGACCTAGAGCTGGTCCTAGCGCGCCTGCGTCGCGACATCGGTCACTACTAACCTTTCGAAACTAACCTTTCGCAAAAAAAAGGCCGCACCTTCTGGCGCGGCCTAATCTCATTCGTTTTTGAACGATTAGCTTTCGTCGTCTTCCGTGGCAGGCGCTTCCTCAGCGACAGCTTCTGCCAGGTCTTCGTCCTCGGAGGCGGCGGAGCCGATATCGTCGAACAGTTCAGCGATCTCGAATTCTGCTTCAGCTTCTTCCTCAGCAGCGAGCTCCTGAATGGATTTGCCGGAGGCTTGAAGTTCCGCTTCTTCCGTCGAACGCGCGACGTTCAAAGAGAATGTTGCGTCCACTTCGGGGTGCAGCGAGACCATAACGTCGTGAAGGCCGAGATACTTGATCGGACGCTCCAGGGCGATTTGACCACGATCCACGGTGAAGCCTTCTTCCGTTGCGGCGTCAGCGGCGTCACGCGTCGTGACAGAGCCGTAAAGCGCCCCGGCGTCAGACGCCTGCCGAATCACGATGAACTGCTGACCATTCAGCTTGTCGGCCAGGGCCTCAGCTTCTTTCTTGGTCTCGAGGTTGCGTGCTTCAAGCTGGGCTTTCTGCGCTTCGAACTGAGCTTTGTTGGCTTCGGTCGCGTTCATCGCCTTGCCTTGCGGCAAAAGGTAGTTGCGGGCGAAGCCGGGTTTGACGTCTACCACATCGCCCATCTGGCCGAGTTTGGCGACGCGTTCCATAAGGATAACTTGCATCTGCGCGCCCCTTACTTAACGGCGTATGGCAGCAGAGCCAGGAACCGGGCGCGTTTGATGGCGCGTGCCAAAGCACGTTGGTTCTTGGCGCCCACAGCTGTGATACGCGAAGGCACGATCTTGCCACGCTCAGAGATGTAGCGTTGCAGGGTGCGGGTGTCTTTATAGTCGATCTTCGGCGCGTTATCGCCCTCGAAGGGATCCGACTTACGACGGCGGAAAAATGGTTTTGCAGCCATGATTTATCTCCTGTTCTTAAAGTCGAATGTTACGGACGAGGACGGCGTTCACGCTCGTCGCGCTTCTGCATCTGAACCGAGGGGCCTTCTTCATGCGCGTCGACCTTGATGGTCAGAACACGCATGACATCGTCATGCAGGCGCATCAGGCGTTCCATCTCCTGCACGGCAGGTGCCGGTGCGTCGGAGCGGATAAAGGCGTAGTGGCCCTTGCGGTTTTTGTTGATTTTGTAGGCCATCGTTTTCAGGCCCCAATACTCGTGCTCGACCATTTTGCCGCCATTGTCCGAAAGGACGGCGCCGAAATGTTCGATCAGACCCTCTGCTTGCGCATTTGAAAGGTCCTGGCGCGAGATAAACACGTGCTCATACATTGGCATGTGCGTTCTCCAGTTTTTACGTGCGTGCTTCAAAGACCGGGCAATGAGACTTCCGCGCCCCGGTCACGAGGGGCACCGCAATTCAATAGATGTCGCGGAAGTTGCGCACGTATAGCCAGCTACTAGGTGTCTCGCAACACCAAAGACGCGAGCTTTGCGTTTGCGCACAAATTCTGTTGAACGAACGTGAATTGTCTTTGCCCAGCAGCACGTCACATTGCCGCCTTAGACATTCAACCGACATATGGAGCTCCCACCATGAAATCTATTGTACTTGCCGCTTCCCTGATGGCGTTTGGTACGGCCGCTTTTGCAGATGCCGAAAAATACACGCTTGATGCGAGCCACAGCCAAATCGTGTTCAGCTATAATCACCTTGGCTTTTCAACAACTTATGGCATGTTCTCTGGCTTTGAGGGCGAGATCATGTTCGACGAGGCCGATCCGGCCACGTCATCTGTTTCGGTGTCAATGCCGGTCATGAGCATGTTTACTGGTTGGGAGCAGCGCGACGGGCATTTCATGTCGGGTGACTTCTTCGGGGCATCGGAAGACGACTTGGTAACGTTCACGTCGACCTCGATTGAAGTAACTGGCGACACAACTGCCAAAATTACCGGTGACCTGTCGATGAACGACGTGACCAAGTCAGTTGTCTTGGATGCGGTTTTGAACAAGGCCGGCGACAACCCGATGGCGGGTGTTCCATGGTTGGGCTTTGACGCAACGACGAGTGTCATGCGGTCAGACTTCGGCTTGGGGGCCTTCGCGCCCGCAATTTCGGACGAGGTCAAAATTGTGATTTCGTTGGAGGCACAAAAGGCAGGCTAAGCCGCGCGCGCCGGACTGGAAAAGAAAAACCCGCCAATGGTTCGCCTTGGCGGGTTTTTTGTTGTTAGTTCCTCTTGACCTTTGGGCTGCGCTGCGGCCAAAACGGCTTAATGTATACATTAACCGTGACATTGCGCTGAGGAGAGCCAAATGACCGTGATGGGATGCATAGCTGACGACTTTACAGGCGCGACAGATCTTGCGGGCCTGCTGGCACGCTCCGGCGCGAAGGTGAACCTGCGTATCGGGGTTCCATCTGAACCCGCGCGGGAGACAGCTGATTTCGAAGTCATTGCTTTGAAGTCGCGCACGGCGCCGGTTGAGGACGCCGTCCTTGAAACACTCGCTGCGCTGAAATGGCTGCAGGGCAGCGGGGCTTCGCACTACTTTTGGAAATATTGCTCGACCTTCGATTCGACGCCTGAGGGCAATATCGGGCCGGTTTCTGAGGCCTTGATGGGCGCACTGGGTGTGCCGCAAACGATTTACTGCCCGGCATTTCCAGAAAACGGGCGATCCATTTTTATGGGCAACCTCTTTGTCGGTGAGCAGCCATTGTCCGAATCCCCGATGAAGGACCATCCTTTGACGCCGATGCGTGACAGCAACTTAATGCGCTTGTTGGCCCCACAGGTGACGGGCGCTGTCGGGCTGGCCAATCGGCTGGTCGTCGAACGTGGCGCGCGCGCATTGAAGGCCCGCATGTCAGAGCTGATGGGGCAGGGGATAAGCCATGTGGTTGTCGACGCTGTGTCGGATAAGGACCTGTTTGTGATCGCCGAGGCTTGCCAAGACTTGGGGCTACTGACCGGAGGTAGCGCTATTGCCATGCCTTTGCCGGACCTGTTTCGCGCGAAGGGCTTGTTGGAAGAACGCTCGGGATCAGTGGAGCTTGCGGCGCCAGACGGCGGTACGCTTGTTTTGTCGGGGAGTTGTTCGGCGATGACGCGTGCGCAAGTGGCGTCTTATTTGGGGGAGGCAGAGGGGTTTCGTTTGGACCCGCTGGAATTGGCGGAGAGAGGCGCGGGGCCTGCTTTGGACTGGCTGGCCCATCAGCCGCTCGACGCGCCCAAGATCATATACGCAACGGCCGAGCCCAGTGCTGTCACTGCCGCGCAAGACAAGCTTGGCCGTGAGCGCGCGGGGCAGGTGGTTGAAGACGCTTTGGCCAGTTGTGCGGTCGCCGCGCGTGAGGCCGGCGTGCGACGCTTTGTGGTTGCGGGGGGCGAAAGCTCCGGCGCAGTGACGCAGGCTTTGCAGGTTGATCGTCTTTCGGTTGGTCGCGAGATTTCACCGGGGGTCCCTTGGACGTTTGCGACATCGGGCGGGCATTCGATTGCACTTGCCTTGAAATCCGGCAATTTTGGCGGCGAGAGATTTTTCACAGACGCATTGTCGATGTTAGAGGACGCATGAGCAGTGAGACCCGTTTGCGCGAGCAGATTTGCCTGCTTGCCAAATCCATGTTTGACCGTGGACTGACCGGCGGGTCTTCGGGCAATATTTCTGCACGGCTTGAAGACGGACGGCTGTTGGTGACGCCAACGGGCAGTTGTTTTGGACGGCTTGATCCCGACCGCCTGTCGGTGTTGGACGCAGGGCGGCACGTCTCCGGTGATGCGCCGACCAAGGAAGTGCCGCTCCATAGCGCGTTTTATGACACTCGGCCCACCGGGGCCGTTGTCCATCTGCATTCCTGCCACTCCGTCGCCTTGTCGGTGCTGCCTGATACAGACCCGGACAATATGTTGCCGCCAATCACGGCTTACGGCGTGATGAAATTGGGGAAGGTCGCTTTGCTTCCCTATTTCATGCCGGGCGATCCAGCGATGGGGGAGGCGATCCGTGGCCTTGCCGGAAAAAGATCAGCCGTGGTGCTGGCCCACCATGGCCCGGTTGTTGCCGGAAAAGACCTTGAGGCTGCCTGCTACGCGATGGAAGAACTGGAAGAGACCGCGAAACTCACCCTGATGACGCGCGGAATGGGACCAAACTTATTGAGCGACGCGCAGGTGCAGGGGCTTGTGCGCAACTTTGATGTGGAATGGGATGACTGAATTTTCTGCCAATCTGGGATTTCTATGGACCGAGCTGTCTTTGCCAGACGCCATTCGGGCGGCGCAAAGGGCGGGATTTGCGGCGGTCGAAATGCATTGGCCCTATGAAACCGCTGCGGGTGATATTCGCGCGGCGTTAGATGAAACCGAGTTGCCGTTATTGGGGATCAATACCGTGCGCGGCGCCGCCGGAGAGAACGGGCTGTGCGCCTTGCCCGGGCGCGATGTTGAAGCGCGCGCTTCTATCGATCAGGCGATCACCTTTGCGCGAGAAACGGGCGCGCGCAGCGTGCATGTGATGGCCGGGTTCGCCGAGGGGGCAGAGGCGCATCGCACTTTCACAGAGAACCTGAGATATGCGTGCGAAAAAGCGCCTGAGTTGGTGATTTTGATCGAACCCTTAAATCACCATGATGCGCCAGATTATTTTCTGAGTACCGCGACACAAGCGGCTGACATCATTGCGGAGGTTGGCGCACCCAATCTCAAACTGATGTTTGATTGCTACCATCTGCAAATCATGGGTGGGGACTTGACGCGTAGTTTGGATCTGTACCGCACGATTATCGGCCATATTCAATTTGCGTCTGTCCCAGCGCGAGCGGAGCCGGATCAGGGTGAAGTTAACTACGCCCATGTTTTCGAGCACCTGTCGCGGACCGGGTATGACGCGCCGTTGGGGGCCGAGTATAAACCTGCAACCACGACGGATGCTGGTTTGGGATGGATGGCGCGCTTTGCTTAACTACGCTGAGCGGTAAGGGCTACGGTAAGCAGCACCTCGAACGCCAAAGACCCTTCGGTCGGTTGTGTGTTGGCGCCAATATTGAAATCCATTCGGTTGATAGACGTGGATCCGGTCATGGTTGCGATGCCGTCGGTTATCTCAAGGTCGAAGGGAAGCGTGAGCGGGACGGATTGATCCTTGATCGTGAGGGTGCCGACAGCGGAATAGCTTTGATCGACGGAAAGGATTTCGGCTTGAAATATGGCCGTCGGGAAAGCTTCTGCGCTGAAAAAATCGGGGCCCATGGCCTGAGATGTCACAGAGCCCAAGGTGAGCGACGGGATTGAGACAACGACTTCGACCGAGCCGTGTTTGCCGTCCGCGTTTAGCGTTTCATCAAAGGTGATTGCGGCAGTCCAATCGGCAAAGCGGCCTTGCACGTCGCTGCCCAGCTGTTTGACCGTAATAGAGAGGTCGCCGTCTTGCACGGCCCAATCGCCTTGTGCCTCGGCAAGGGCTTCCGCTTCTATGCGGTGATCGGCGAACATGCCCAATGCGCCGCCAACGCCCAAAGCCGCCGCGTAAACAGCGATGGCCGCAAACGGGGCCATGCGGTGGTGTGTCTTGGTTGCCGGGCTGCTTGGTTCTGTAAGCCCCGGCAGCATGCGGCGGAGCGTGTCATCTTTATCAACAAAATGATGTTTCAACGCGCCCGCGACATGGAGGAAGACAGCGATCAGAAGCACCCGCTCGAAGATGATATGGAGCGAGGCTGCTGTATGGGCCAACCCGTCATCGACCGGGACAAAAGGCAGGGACTGCCCGAATGGCCACCAAATCGGCGCAAACCCGGTTGTGGCAGCGTGGTGTATCCAACCCGAAAGCGGGATGATGACCAGGGATACATACAGAAGATAGTGCACGAGATGCGCGAGAAAGGTTTCCACCTTGTTCTCAGCGTTCAGAGCGCCGGGCTTTGTTTGGCTGAGCGCCCAGATAATACGGGCGATTGCCAGAAAGAAGATAGTGACGCCGACGGTTTTATGCGCCGAAAACAGGACAGGTTTCATCGGATCGGCATCCGCCATACCATTTGCGATCACGCCCAATGGGATCACCGTAAAGATCAGAGCTGCGATCAGCCAATGAAAGGTTTTTGAGGTGCTGCCATAGGTGGTGGCGGTGTTCATGCGCATAGGCCGTGGCTCCGGTGTTCGATTGAAAGTATGGGTAGCGCAAGCGCGGCGGG
This sequence comes from Pseudomonadota bacterium, assembly GCA_039030615.1. Classification (GTDB taxonomy): domain Bacteria; phylum Pseudomonadota; class Alphaproteobacteria; order Rhodobacterales; family Rhodobacteraceae; genus Litoreibacter. Next base: position 333,516 of record JBCCDV010000001.1, read on the forward strand.
GCTCAAACCCCAAAGTGCCACACACTGGGTGTGCGCGGGTGCTTGTCGCGCATTGACGCAGCGGCTAAAGCTAACGCAATGATAAGAAAAAGGGAGGGCACGGAATGCGGGCATTTGTATTTCCGGGACAAGGGGCACAAACGCTGGGCATGGGGAGCGATTTGGCGCAGGCCTACCCAGCAGCTCAGGCAGTCTTTGACGAGGTGGACGCGGCTTTGGGCGAAAAGCTCTCAGATATTATCTGGGGGGAGGACCTTGATCGCTTGACCCTAACACAAAATGCGCAACCGGCTTTGATGGCGACCTCGCTCTCGGTTGTCGCGGCGTTGCGCGCTGAGGGTGTGGAAATGGGCGCGGCAGATTTTGTCGCCGGTCATTCATTGGGAGAATATTCGGCGCTGGCGGCGGCGGGCACGTTCTCGATCTCTGACACAGCAAGGCTACTACGAAAACGTGGTGAAGCTATGCAAGCGGCCGTTCCGGTTGGCGTAGGGGCAATGGCCGCTATTCTAGGCCTCGATTTTGATCAAGCCACGCAAGTGGCGGCAGAGGCGGCGGGCACCGACGTGTGCCAAGTGGCCAACCAAAACGATCCTTCGCAGAACGTGATTTCAGGAAGCGTGACCGCTGTTGAACGCGCGCTGGACCTCGCCAAAGAAGCGGGCGCGAAACGTGCGATTTTGCTGCCAGTTTCCGCGCCTTTTCACTGTAGCTTGATGGCTCCGGCGGCGGAGGTGATGGCGCGTGCTTTGGCCGATGTCGATATGAAAGCGCCATCGGCGCCTGTTGTGGCCAATGTCGCTGCCGAAGCCGTGAGCGCACCAGATGAAATACGCGCGCTTTTGGTCGAGCAGGTGACAGGGCAAGTGCGCTGGATGAGCTCTGTTGAATGGATGGTTGCGCAGGGCGTGACCGAGATTTGGGAGATAGGTGCCGGCAAAGCGCTTTCTGGCATGATACGGCGGATCGACCGGTCGGTTGAAACGCGGGCCATTTCCAGCCCGGATGATGTGGTTGCAGCCGCGGCCGCGTTGGCAGCTTAGAAAAGGGGTTCGAGATGTTTGATTTAGCGGGAAAGAACGCATTGGTCACCGGCGCGTCCGGCGGCATTGGTGGCGAAATTGCGAAGGCGCTTCATAACGCTGGTGCGCAGGTTGGATTGTCGGGCACGCGTGTTGAGCCGTTGGAGGCCTTGGCTGCTGAGCTTGGGGAGCGCGCTTATGTGCTGCCTTGCAATCTTAGCGATGCTGATGCCGTAGCCGCGTTGCCCAAACAAGCCGTTGAAGCGATGGGCTCCGTGGATATTTTGGTCAACAATGCGGGCATAACGCGCGACAACATTTTCATGCGCATGTCGGATGAAGAGTTTCAATCGGTGATCGATGTGAACCTGACGTCGACGTTTCGACTGTGCAAAGGCGTTCTGCGCGGCATGATGAAGGCGCGTTGGGGGCGGATCATCAACATTACGTCTGTTGTGGGGGCTACCGGAAATCCCGGGCAGGGCAATTACGCGGCTTCAAAGGCCGGGACAGTGGGTATGTCCAAGTCGATGGCCTATGAGGTGGCAAGCCGGGGGATCACCGTGAATTGCGTGGCGCCTGGGTTTATCGCCACGGCGATGACGGAGAAGCTGACGGATGATCAAAAATCCGCAATTCTGGGCCAAATTCCGAGTGGCCGGATGGGCGACCCCGAAGAAATTGCCGCCGGAGTGGTTTACCTGGCCAGCCCGCAAGCGAGCTATGTGACCGGGACCGTACTGCATGTGAATGGCGGAATGGCAATGCTCTAGCGGGCCTTGCATGAAACGTTTGCCTTCCCCATTTGGTATGCTATAGGCGCACGAGATTCATGGCGGGTCCATATATCGGGCCCTTCACGTTGCCGCTGAAAGCAGCACCTTAAGGCTGAAAAGCCATAACTAAGCGGGGTAGACCCGCCCGAATACGAGGATACTCATCATGAGCGACATCGCAGATCGCGTTAAAAAGATCGTTGTCGAGCACCTGGGCGTAGACGAAGGCAAAGTCGTCGAGAACGCCTCCTTCATTGACGACCTGGGCGCAGACAGCCTGGACACCGTTGAGCTGGTTATGGCTTTTGAAGAAGAGTTCGGCATCGAAATCCCTGACGACGCGGCTGAAAGCATTCAGACATTCGGCGATGCGACGAAATTTATTGAGGGCGCGGCGTAAGCTCACCTCAATTTCTGTAAGTTTTTAGAGCGCGGGGCCTTAGCTGGCCTTGCGCTTTTCTTCTTCAAAGGCGGGTTGTTCGATCAGTTTTTTAAGTTTGGATTCACCAATCAGCCTGTTCATGAGAATGCCCGCGAATTGTTCATTGCTCCATTTTACGACGGCTGTGCGATGGATGTCTGCGAACTCAACCTCAACTTCTGTGTCTATTGCGAGCTCTTCACTGCAATGAACGTTGGCGCCGGCTTGTGAGATGTCGACTATGGTGACCTCAATGGTTTTCCCCGTAACTGACAACCGCGCGGGAATTTCGCATGCGTAGCGTTTGCTGACCCGCCGATCACGCATTTTGCGCCTGTTGCGCGCCCAAATCACGAAGAGGGCCAGACTGAAAACCCCCATACCGATTGAGATCACTTGGGTGATCGATACAGGCGGGGCCAGGGAGCGAAGGAAATCCGCAAGCGCGAATTCATCTTCTATTGTGATGACGCGTGTCGCGAATTCGGAGTCCGCCCCCTCGGAATTCAAGTCACAGGCCATAGTAAGTGTTTCGCGGGCTTCAACGAAAAGAGGGCGATAGTCGGCGCTGTCCATGAAGCCGTGCAGCGTTTCCGGCCCGTCATAGCTTGCGATTTGGGCAAGGGTGGCGGTTTGATCCTTGAAGGCAATCAGCATTGGGAGTTTGTGTTCAAGGGCTAGGTCGCGCAACTGTGCCTCGAGCTGCGCCCGGTTGAAATTTTGAGTAAGGGCGTTGATTTCGAGTGACGCTGCCGCGACGCCTTCCCAGGTCTCAATTGCGCGGAGGCGTTCTACCCGATCAACAATCGCCGACAGAACTGGAAAGGCAGAACATTTTGCGAGCGCGACACTGGGAACCCCAGCGACTAACAAGGCGACGCAAACTGCGCTCAGCCATCCAGCAAGAAACCCGCGAATTTTGTTCATAAACATGCAACCCAAAACCACTTTGCCGGAGGGCATAGCGCAGTGTGGGTTAAGATCGGGTTGATTGCTTATGTGCGGGGAACTTGCGCGACCCTTGCGAGTACATCGAGCCCCTGTTGATTCAGGAAGTGGAGCATATCGATGAAGATCCAGTTCTCTGCCAGCTTGTCGCCCTCGCGGCGATAAACATCAACGACCCGCATGTCAGAAGGCTTGTTGGAGGCCGGAAGTCCGATATAGCCGCCAGTTGGTGTGATGGTCAGATTGGGCCAGCCGAAAAAGCCGCCATATTTGCCTTCCGCGAAACGCGCGACATGGCCGTTGAAGACACGGTTTTCATTATGGACGCGAAATGGGGCTTGATGCTGCTCGATATAGCGATCGATTGTGAAGGTCGCACCGATGCCGGCAGGGCCATACCAAGCCATGTCATCGGTCCAAGTGAGCTGCAGTTCCTGTTGTGGCGTTAACGGCTTGGCATCTGACTTGCCCTGCAATATTTCGTTGGCTTTGGAGATATTGCTGGCCATGTCTTTGATGGTGCGCAGCGTTTTTTCGCCTTCCGCAGCTGGCTGTGGATCAAATAGCTGCCCGTCATTGGTCAGCGGGCCCGGGAAGATACCACGGGCTGCGGTCATCGGGGGCAGGGGCCAGAGCCCGGCTTGATCAATCAAATCGAGGATGTCGATGAAAAGCGCGGTTTCAGCGATTTTGTCGCCTTCGATACGGTGGAATTCAGCGTAACGGATCATGACCATTTTGCGCGTCGGGGTGATGCCCAACCAGGGCGCGTCGAACAGGGCCCTGAAGTGGCCCATGGAACATGTCCATGTCGTTGCTTGATCGTCGCAATCGTTGAGGCCAGCGAAGAAAATCTCTTCCCGCCGTTCGATAGACGCGAAGGCCGCGGTGAAAGGGGCCCAAAAGGTCGCGATAACGGCTTCGGCACCGGTTTGCTCGTGAAACGGGTGTAATCCACGCCAGTGGTAGTCGCTGGTCACATGTTTTTGGAGGGTTTTGGTTTTGTCTGACGTATCGCAGGCGTCGAAGTCGCGCATATAGGCGCGCGCGATGGATTTGTGGTGCTGGAAGTCGGTCACTGGGCTCTCGTGAATGCGTATTCACCGGCAATCAGTACCCGAGCCGGAAATTTCTGCAATGGCTTTGTTTCGAAATTCGCCAAATGCTCCCTCAGCAGAAAGCTGCCTGCCATCTCTTCCCCTCTGCGGGCGGAGATTGTAGAAGCGAGAAAAGAACCTTCGTTAAGGATAAAAGGGGGGCGAGGATGCGTCGAGTTGTCGTTACAGGTCTGGGTATGGTCACACCGCTGGGCAGCGGGGTGGACGAGACGTGGAAAAACGCACTGGCTGGTAAGTCCGGTGCACGAACTATCGAAAAGTTTGACGCCTCCCATCTGGGGACACCCTATGCGTGCGAAGTGCCGCGCGGTGAGGGACCGTGCGAGTTTAACGCCAACGACTTTATGGAGCCGAAAGAGCAGCGCAAGGTTGACGACTTTATCCTCTACGGGATGGCGGCAGCGCAGATGGCTGTAGAAGATGCGAATTGGACCCCGGATGATCAGGGTGAGCTGGAACGCACGGGCGTTATGATTGGGTCGGGCATTGGCGGTTTGTCGTCGATTGCTGACACGGCGGTCCTGATTAAGGAGCGCGGGCCACGGCGCGTGTCGCCTTTCTTCATTCCCGGCGCGCTTGTGAATTTGGTCTCAGGGCAGGTCTCCATCCGGTACGGGTTTAAAGGGCCCAACCATGCCGTGGTGACCGCGTGTTCGACAGGTGCGCATGCGATTGGCGATGCAGCGCGCTTGATTACGCTTGATGATGCGGATGTGATGATTGCGGGTGGCGCAGAAAGCCCAATTTGCGAAATTGGGATCGCTGGGTTCAACGCCTGCAAGGCTTTGTCGACCGGCCACGCGGATGATCCGACCAAAGCGTCGCGACCTTGGGACGCTGACCGGGATGGATTCGTGATGGGCGAAGGCGCGGGCGTTGTTGTGTTGGAAGAATACGAACACGCCAAGGCGCGCGGTGCAAAGATTTACGCAGAAGTATTGGGATACGGGTTGTCAGGTGATGCGCATCACATCACTGCGCCGCCGGAGGATCATGAGGGCGCGGAACGCGCGATGCGAGCTGCTGTGAAACGGGCTGGCATCGATGTGAGCGCCATTGACTATGTGAATGCGCATGGCACCTCGACCATGGCCGACACGATTGAGCTGGGCGCGGTGGAGCGCTTATTGGGGGAGAGCGCTGCTGGGACGGCGATGTCCTCGACCAAGTCGATGACGGGTCACTTGTTGGGCGCTGCGGGCGCGATTGAAGCGATCTTTTGCATTCTTGCGATCAGAGATCAGATTTGCCCGCCGACGATCAACCTCGACACACCTGCCGCGGAGACGGATATGGAGCTTTGCGCCAACACGCCCGTCGAGCGTGAGGTGAATGTGGTGCTGTCGAATTCCTTTGGGTTCGGCGGTACAAACGCGTGCCTGATCATGGGCAAGGTCTAGCGCCGCGATGTGGAAGTCTATCGCCTCCAACTTTCTGACCGTATTCATCGTTCTTTTGGTGGGCATTGGCGGCGTGATCGGCTGGGGGAAGACGCAGTATAGCAGTGCTGGGCCGCTGGAGAGTGCAATCTGCTTGCGCGTCCCTGTTGGCGGCAAAATGAGCGCGGTGACGGTCGATCTGGAAGAGCAGGGCGCCGTGACGAGTGGGCGGATCATGCGGCTTGGGGCGGACTACTCAGACAAGGCTGGGCAGCTGAAAGCGGGCAGCTTTTTGGTGCCGCCGGCATCTTCGATGGAAGAGATTGTCGATATCGTCACCCGCGGTGGGCAGAACACCTGCGGAACCGAGGTTGTGTACCGCATTGGGGTGACGAGCCTCAGCTCCGTCGTGCGGGAACTGGACCCGAATACCAACCGATATGTTGAGACGGCGAATTTCACCCCGGGAGAGGATGAGATACCGGCGGAATATGTGGATGCGCGTGACGACCGAACCGCGCGATACCGCGTCGCGGTCGCCGAGGGTGCCACGAGTTGGCAGGTCGTCAACGGTCTGTCGCAAATTGACGCGCTGAGCGGCGATGTGGAGGAGCTTCCGGCGGAAGGCAGCCTTGCGCCTGACAGCTATGAGTTTGTGCCAGGGTCAGACGTTGCTGCCGTGATCGCTCGCATGGCGGAGGCGCAGGACCGAATTCTGGCGCAGGCCTGGGAGGCACGTGACAGCACGGTTCCATTGCAGAGCCCGGAGGAGGCCTTGGTTCTTGCCTCTATTGTGGAGAAAGAGACTGGCCTTGCAGATGAGCGCAGGCAGGTGGCCAGCGTTTTCGTCAACCGACTAAACCAAGGTATGAAACTGCAAACCGACCCGACAGTGATCTACGGTATTACCAAGGGCGAGGGCGTTCTGGGGCGGGGCATCCGTCAGTCGGAGCTGCGCGCGCGCAATGCCTATAACACCTATGTCATCGATGGTTTGCCACCTACGCCGATTGCAAACCCCGGAAAGGCCGCGATTGACGCGGCTTTGAACCCAGATGAGACGCCATACATTTTCTTTGTCGCAGATGGGACGGGGGGGCATGCTTTCGCCGTAACCATTGCCGATCACAACCGAAATGTTGCGGCTTGGCGGAAGATTGAAGCCGAAAGAAATGCGAACAACTAAAAGTTGCTGAGCTGCGTACGGTGCTGTTGCGACCGCTGCGTTAACCAGTCTTGATGTGTTTGTCGCATATTTTATTGGGTGTGGGGTTACCTTCAGGTTTGAAGTGTTAACGTAACATGTTGTTAATAAACAATTAAAATGCGAAACTCCGTCAAATTGGCTTGACCCAGCGAACGGTCCATGGCATACCTTTTGGCAAGATGGATGAATTGGGTCTACGGCGAGTGCGAGCTTGTTTTGGACCCTTTTTCTTTTTGACGTTCCGAAATGGGTAAGCAGCGCGCCGCGATAACGGTTCCGCTGCTTTTTTGTTTCCAGCCCTCGTAGTTTTGGGGTCGAGCCTGGACGGCTTAGGAGGCGGCGATGGGACAGAATTTTGAGACATATGATTTGGATGGACCCAAAGCATTGAAGACCGATGTGCCTGCCTCAGGTGAGGCGGACGCTAGTGAGACCTTAGATGCGTTGTCCAACCAAGCGGCACGTTATCAGGAGAGTATCGACAAGAACCTTGTGCTCTTTCAGGGCCAGCTCACCCGGTTGAAGGCGGCAATCGAAAACCAGATTGCAAAAATCGACCGTGGCGAAATTGCTGATGCGGATTTTGGCACGATTATCAAACGTGTTGACCCGCTGATGCTGACGTCGATCCAACAGGAGACAAAGATCCATGAGAAGCTTGCAGAGCGTGCCGGCAGAGCAGGACAACAGGCCATCAACTTCCGAGATGCCGAGTTTGAAATCGGGCGCCGCCTTGCTTGCCTCCGTCGCCCCGACGGAGATGGCGAAATTCGTGGAGACGCTTCCTGATAATCTCATTCAGGCGCTGCCCTACATTTTCGAATTCTGGGCGCTGGACCATCAATTGCCACCGGAAGGGGATTGGCGGTCCTGGGTCATTTTAGGCGGGCGCGGCGCTGGCAAAACGCGGGCGGGTGCGGAATGGGTGCGGTCCATGGTTGAGGGGAATTTGCCGCTCGATGAAGGTCGTGCAAAGCGTGTGGCTTTGGTTGGCGAGACCTTTGATCAGGTTCGTGATGTGATGGTGTTTGGTGATAGCGGGATTATGGCTTGCTCCCCACCCGACAGAAAGCCGGAATGGCAAGCGACGCGACGGCGGCTGGTTTGGCCGAATGGCGCAATAGCAGAATGCCATTCGGCATCCAGCCCGGAGGGGTTGCGTGGGCCACAGTTTGATGCCGCATGGGTGGATGAACTGGCCAAGTGGCAAAAGGGTCAAGAGGCTTGGGACATGCTGCAGTTCGGGCTGCGTCTTGGCACGCATCCACAGCAGGTTGTGACGACGACACCGCGCAATGTAGACGTTTTGAAGCGCATATTGGATGCGAGCTCAACCGTGACGACATCTGCGGCGACGGAGGCCAATGCAGCCTATCTGGCTGAAAACTTCCTTGAAGAGGTGCGTAGCCGTTATGGCGGCACCCGGCTCGGGCGCCAAGAGCTTGATGGCGAGATGTTGGAAGATGTCGAAGGCGCGCTTTGGAGCAGTGCCATGCTTGAGGGCGCTCGTTGCGAAGAGTTGCCCGAGTTCGATCGTATTGTTGTTGCCGTTGATCCGGCTGTAACGAGCGGTAAATCGGCCGATGCCTGTGGGATCGTTGTTGCTGGTGTTGTTTATGGGAAGGCCCGTTCAGATTGGCGCGCCGTTGTGTTGGACGACGCGACTGTGCGCGGAGCGAGCCCGCAGGCTTGGGCCGAGCACGTTGTCGGGATTGCGGAGAAATTTGAAGCCGACCGTGTGGTCGCGGAGGTGAACCAAGGTGGCGAGTTGGTTGAGACAATGTTGCGGCAAGCCGACGCGATGGTGCCTTACAAAGCGCTGCACGCCTCACGGAGCAAATCTGTCCGGGCTGAGCCTGTTGCCGCTTTGTATGAGCAGGGCCGCGTGACGCATTTTGGTGATCTGAGCCTTTTGGAAGACGAGATGTGCCAGATGACGCCGGCCGGGTTCGCGGGTTCTGGCAGCCCGGACCGCGTAGACGCTTTGGTTTGGGCGATTACGGAATTGATGATCTCGGGCGGGCCGCCAGTGCAACCGCGTATGCGTGTGATGAGATAGCGCCCCGTCGGGAACAATAAATTTAGAACAATGAAGAGACGAAGATGCACGCTTTGCAGCGGGCTCTTCTTGCTTTGGCAGCCAGAATTTGAACCGACAGGAGCGTCGTGATGGTGTTTGATTTTCTAAAACGTGGGTCCTCGGAAGGGGCACAGGAACAAAAAGCCTCCGCCACGGGGCCGGTGATTGCCTATCATGGCTCGGGCCGTGTTGCTTGGAGCCCTCGGGACACGGTGTCTTTGACCAAAGCGGGCTTTTCGGGCAATCCGGTCGGATTTCGGTCCGTCAAGTTAGTGGCTGAGGCTGCCGCAGCTTTGCCAGTGGTTTTACAAGATGATGGGCAGCGGTTTGATACGCACCCGGTATTGTCGCTGGTGTCGCGTCCGAACGGTGCGCAGGGGCGGGCAGAGCTGTTTGAAGCGCTCTACGGCCAGCTTTTGTTGAGCGGGAACGGGTATCTTGAAGCGGTTGGCGACGGCGTCCCGGGAGAGCTGCATGTTTTACGCTCGGACCGTATGGCTTTGGTGCCGGGCAGCGATGGCTGGCCAGTGGCTTATGATTACGCAGTGGGTGGCAAAAAGCATCGGTTCTCGATGATCGATGCTAAGCCCATTTGCCATATTCGTAGCTTTCATCCGCAAGATGACCATTACGGTTTCTCGCCATTGCAGGCGGCGGCCTCGGCGATTGACGTTCATAATGCTGCGTCTCGTTGGTCAAAAGCGCTGTTGGACAACGCGGCCCGTCCGTCGGGCGCGATTGTCTATAAAGGTGCGGATGGTCAGGGTTCGATGACGAATGATCAATATGAGCGGCTGCAAAACGAAATGGAGCTGCATCATCAAGGCGCGCGCAATGCTGGGCGCCCTATGCTGCTGGAAGGCGGGCTCGACTGGAGACCGATGGGCTTTTCGCCCTCCGACATGGAATTCCAAAAAACCAAGGAGGCGGCGGCGCGCGAGATCGCGCAGGCCTTCGGTGTCCCACCTATGCTGATCGGTATTCCGGGCGACGCGACCTATGCAAATTATGCCGAGGCCAACCGCGCGTTTTACCGCCTGACGATCTTGCCGCTTGCTGGAAAGGTTTTGGGGGCACTGTCGCATTGGTTGAGCGAGTTGTCGGGTGAGCCGGTGCAGCTTTCGCCTGACCTGGACCAAATCCCTGCGTTGAGCGCAGAGCGCGACGCGCAATGGAGCCGCATCGCCAAAGCGGAGTTTTTGAGCGAAGGCGAGAAGCGCGTGCTTCTGGGCTTGCCGCGTGAGGCGGCGCCATGAGCGAAACCAAGAGCGCCACCGGCGGCTCGCGGTATTTATACGAGCCATTTGAATATGCACGCGCGGATACAGTGAAAGCCAACGAGCGCGTGCAGGACGAGAGATGGCATGCGTTGGAGTACCGGCTGGGTCAGATCGAGCAAATGCTGGAACGGCTCGAACGTCGCGTCTGGCTGACCATCTTCGGCGTCACAGCCGCCGTTTTAAGCGAAACAGTAACCGGATTTTTGGGAGGGGCAGGCCTATGAGCTTGGCAGACCAGTTAGAGCATAAATACAGCGTGTTCTCAGACCAGATCGAACTTGGTGCGGATGCGTCGATTGCGGGTTACGCGTCCCTGTTTGGGGCAGCGGATCAGGGCAATGACGTGGTGATGCCGGGGGCGTATTCTGCGTCGCTCGAAAAGCTCGCATCTTCGGGCCTGCGCGTGAAATTGCTGTGGCAGCATGACCCCTCACAGCCCATTGGCGTTTGGGACGAGGTTTATGAGGATGACAAAGGGCTTTACGTCAAAGGTCGCCTTCTGACAGAGACGCAGCGTGGCCGCGAGGCCGCCGCGTTGATCGAAGCAGGCGCCATTGACGGGCTCTCGATCGGATACCGGACGGTCAAGGCCGACCGGGATGCCAAAGGCCGGAGGCAATTGGCAGAGCTGGAACTTTGGGAGGTGTCACTTGTGACCTTCCCGATGCTTCCTGAAGCGCGTATTGGCGCCAAGGCGGAAAAGACCCCGCCTGCCGATGTTGCACAAGACCTGGCGGGGGTTCTGCGGACCTTGCGCCACACGTTGGCCGAGTGACGCCCAGCGATTTTATCAATCCTTACTTTAGGTGATTTCATGACCCAACCCGAGACCAAGTCCCGGGACGATGGACCTGCGTCCATTGCTCCGGCTCCGGCTTTTGATCTGGCGGCTGAGATGAGCGGTTTTCTAACCGAATTCAGTGCCTTTCAAGCCGACGTTAAATCCCGACTTTCAAAACAGGAAGACCGTATGACCCAGTTTGACCGTAAATCCCTTTCGCGCGCACGCCCCGCGCTTTCGACCTCCGTTGAGGCTGAAGTCCCGCATCAAAAAGCCTTTAACGCTTACTTGCGTTCTGGCGATGACGACGCTTTGCGCGGTCTTGAGCTGGAAGGCAAAGCCTTGTCCACGGCGATTGCCGCTGATGGTGGCTATTTGGTTGATCCTCAGACCTCGGAAACGATCCGTGGCGTGCTGAAATCGACCGCATCGTTGCGGGCCGTTGCCAATGTTGTCAACGTTGAAGCCACGGCATTTGAGGTGCTGGTTGACCACACCGAAATGGGCGCCGGATGGGCCACTGAAGCCGATGCGTCGGTCGAAACAGACACGCCGCAGATCGAACGTATTTCGATCCCGCTGCATGAGTTGTCGGCGCTTCCAAAGGCGTCGCAACGCCTGTTGGATGACAGTGCATTTGACGTCGAAGGCTGGTTGGCCACACGTATCGCGGACAAGTTTGCAACCTCTGAAGCCGCGGCCTTTATCAGCGGTGATGGTGTCGACAAACCCAAGGGCTTTCTGACGCATCCAAACGTTGAGAACGGCTCTTGGAGCTGGGGCAACCTGGGCTACACAGCGACGGGCGCTGCAGGCGACTTTGCTTCTGGCGAAGCAGCTGACGCGATCGTCACGCTGGTTTATTCGCTGGGTGCAAAATACCGCGCGAATGCCTCGTTCGTCATGAACTCCAAGACGGCAGGTGCCGTGCGCAAAATGAAGGATGGCGACGGCCGCTTCTTGTGGTCTGACGGCCTTGCAGCTGGGGAGCCCGCACGTTTGATGGGTTACGCAGTGCTGATCGCGGAAGACATGCCCGATGTTGCGAATGACGCTGTGGCGATCGCCTTTGGCGACTTTAACGCGGGCTACACCGTGGCCGAGCGTCCGGACCTTCGCATCTTGCGTGATCCGTTCTCAGCCAAACCACATGTCTTGTTCTATGCAACCAAGCGCGTTGGTGGCGACGTCAGTGACTTTGCCGCGATCAAATTGCTGAAATTCTCCGTCAGCTAAGGCGTTCTGGCTGATGTGAGACCAGGTCCCGTCCGTCAGGTGGCGTGCGGGCGGGGCCGCTTTTTATCCGAATTTTTGGGCCAAGAGGTGCGACATGGTGCTTGTGGAATTGACCTCCGTAGATTTGAGCGATTTGCCGATGGACGCCTTCAAGGCGCATTTGCAGCTGGGCACGGGCTTTGCCGATGACAGCGTGCAAGACGAGGTGCTGGAAAGCTACATCCGTGCAGCTATGGCGGCGATTGAGGCGCGGATTGGCAAAATGCTGTTGAGCCGAGACGTAATTTGGGAGCTCTCCGCCTGGAGCAGCTTAAGCGTTCAATCGCTGCCCGTCGCGCCGGTAAGCGCGGTTAATGCGGTGACTATCGTAAGTGACGCAGGCGCTGAGACCCCAGTTGAGCCAACCCACTATACGTTGCGCAAAGATACGCACCGCCCACAGTTGAAAGCGGCTGGCTCTGTGTTGCCAACTATTCCGAGCAACGGCGTCTCGCGCATTTCATTTACGGCGGGCTTCGGCCCATCCTGGTTGGATGTGCCTCCCGATTTGCGCGAGGCCGTTTTCTTGCTTGCCGCGCATTATTATGAAAACCGGCGCGATCAGAACGGTTCCAGCGGGTTGATGCCTTTTGGTGTGATGGCGCTTCTGGAAGCGCATCGCAACATCCGCGTCTTTGGGGCGCGATGATGATTGGCATTATTTTGAACCGCAAGCTTGAGCTAGAGGAATTGAGCCAAGTCAGCGATGGGGCAGGCGGCTTTGTCAGCAACTGGACCACCCTTGGCACGCTTTGGGGGCGCTTGCGCCCTGGATCGGGGCGCGAAAGCCTTGGTGGAACAGTGGTTTTGTCGAGTGCGCCATACGTGATTATCGTGCGGGCAGCGCCTTTTGGCGCGCCTTCGCGACCTAGGCCGGATCAGCGGTTTCGCGCCGGAGCGCGCGTGTTTCGCATCCTTGCGGTGTCTGATGACGACCGCGACGCGGCGTATCTGACTTGCAGATGTATCGAAGAGGTGGCGGGATGAGTTACGCGATTTCGGCACCGCTACAAACGGCGGTTTTTAGCGCGCTAAGCACTGATACGGCTTTGCAAAGCCTAGTTGGTGCGGCTGTCTTTGACGCAGAACCTGCAGGCGCTTTGCCTGAGAGCTATGTCACTTTGGGCGGTGAGCGGGCGCGTGACCGTTCCGACAAGACGGGCGGCGGCGCTATCCATGAGTTTGACATTTCGGTCGTGACGGAAGCGCAAGGGTTTTATTCGGCAAAGCAGATCGCTGCGGCGGTGTCGGACGCGTTGGTCGATGCTGATTTGCCGCTTGCGCGCGGTAGCCTTACCTACCTGCGCTTTGTGAGAGCCAGAGCGGCGCGTAGCGAGAAAGGGCGGATCAGACGGATTGATCTGACCTTCAGAGCGCGCGTGCAAGACGATTAAGACACCGTATTTAGCGGATTGATTTACCACATTTTTTTGGAATTGGAGAGCGTGATGGCAGTTCAACGCGGCAAGGATTTGTTGTTGAGGGTCGACCTGGACGGGGCCGGCCAGTTTGAAACGATTGCAGGGCTGCGCGCGACGCGCATCAGCTTCAATGCGGAGCAGGTTGATATCACCTCGCTAGAGAGTGCAGGTGGCTGGCGTGAGTTGCTGGCGGGGGCGGGCGTTAAGAGCGCTTCAATTTCGGGCTCAGGCGTGTTTCGAGACGCGGCGACGGATGAGCGCGCGCGCCAGATATTCTTTGACAGCGAAGTGCCCGATTTTCAGGTGATCATTCCCGATTTTGGTACTGTGGCTGGGCGGTTTCAGATCACCGCGATCGAGTATGCAGGGAGCCATGACGGCGAGGCGACCTATGAGATATCTCTGGCCTCGGCTGGTGCGCTTGCCTTCACGCCCGGCGGCGCGTGATGGCAAACCCTTATGCGGGTGAGGTGCGGCTGGTGCTGGACGGCGTGCCGCATGACTTGAAACTGACCCTTGGTGCCTTGGCGGAGCTGGAGGATGGCCTGCAAGGTGAGACTGTTTTGCAGCTCATTGAGCGCTTTGAGGGTGGGGAGTTTTCCACACGCGACGTGCTTGCCCTTATTGTTTCTGGTTTGCGCGGCGGTGGCTGGGCGGGCACTGCGGTTGAGCTGCTCAGCGTTGAGATCGAGGGTGGCTTGATCGCAGCGACCAAGGCGGCGGCGCAGCTTTTGGCGCGTGCTTTCGCGCCTACCCCATGAGTGGGTTTGACTGGGACGGGCTTTTGAAGGCGGGCGTTCGTCATGCTGGGTTGAAACCTGCCGAGTTGTGGGCGCTGACCCCGTATGAGCTGGCGCTGATACTTGGCACGGACGAGGCTCAGGCGCCGCTGACCCGCGCCGGTTTAATGAAATTAGACGCCCTTTACGGGGGCAATGGAGAACGCGATGACTGAGGTTTATGACGGCTTGGAAACGCTTGAGGCGCGTTTGGATGGGCTTGAGGGCTCTATCGGCGGCGCTGAGAGCGTTGTCGCAAGCTTTGAGGCAGAGTTGGCCTCGATGCGGACGACGATGGTCTACACCTCCAAGGAGGTTCAGTCACTTTCGCTGTCTATCGGTGGTGGGTTGCGAAAGGCTTTTGACGGGTTGGTCTTTGATGGTGAGAAGCTGTCCGACGCCCTAAAAACCGTAGCCGATAGCATGATCAACGCCGCCTACAACGCGGCAATCAAACCTGTGACCAACGGGTTTGGGTCGGTGTTGGCAAATGGCGTCAATTCGATTGTCTCTGGTATTTTGCCTTTCGAGAAGGGCGGCAGCTTTAGCCAAGGGCGGGTGATGCCTTTTGCCAAAGGTGGCATTGTTTCGAGCCCGACCAATTTTCCGATGCGCGGCGGTATGGGGTTGATGGGGGAGGCTGGGCCTGAGGCAATCATGCCTTTGTCGCGTGGCGCTGACGGAAAGTTGGGCGTGAGCATGGGCGGCGGCGGGCGACCCGTTCAAGTGGTGATGAATGTCTCCACGCCGGATGTGGCAGGCTTTCAGAAGTCACAAAGCCAGATCGCGGCGCAGATGAACCGCGCGATGGCGCGCGGCCAGCGCAACCGCTGAACAAAGACTTACTAGGAGAACGCGAATGCAGTTTCATGAGGTGCGGTTTCCCGCATCGCTGTCTTTTGGCTCGCTTGGCGGGCCGGAGCGGCGGACCGAAGTGGTGACCCTTGCCAACGGGTTTGAAGAGCGCAACACGCCCTGGGCACATTCGCGCAGGCGGTATGATGCAGGCGCTGGTTTGCGCTCGCTTGACGACGTAGAGACCATGATTGCTTTTTTTGAAGCCCGGCAAGGCCAGCTTTATGGGTTTCGATGGAAGGATTGGTCCGATTACCGTTCCGGCTCGGCGTCACGTGATTTGGCGTTTGATGACCAGATCATCGGGGCAGGTGACGCGACCCAGACTGTGTTTCAGCTGACTAAAACCTATGTATCGGGCGCAATTGAGTATGTCCGCCCGCTGAGCAAGCTGGTCGAAGGTACTGTGCGCATCGGTGTTGACGGGAGCGAACTATCCGAAGGCGCAGACTGGAGCGTTGACGCTGCAACAGGGAGTGTGACTTTTAGCGCCGCACCACCAACCGGCGCTGCAATCACGGCCGGATACGAGTTTGACGTCCCCGTCCGCTTTGCGATCGACGCGATCCAAACAAGTGTTGCGTCTTTCCAAGCGGGCGAAGTCCCGAATGTACCAGTTGTGGAGCTGAGGATATGAGCGCGCTTCAGGACCACCTAAAAACCAAACTAACCCATGTCTGCCGGTGCTGGGCGATCACGCGCATCGATGGCCGTGTTTTTGGCTTTACCGATCACGACAGAGAACTTGGCTTTGACGGCATTACATTCAAAGCGGATTGCGGCATGACCGCGCGCAGTTTGGAGCAGGTCACGGGACTTGCCGTCGACAATACCGAGGCCATGGGTGCTTTGTCTGACAGCTCCGTCACTGAGGGTGACATAGACGCAGGTCGTTTCGACGGTGCAAAGATTGAGGCTTGGCTTGTCCACTGGCCCGATGTCAGCATCCGTGAGCAGCTTTTCTGCGGTTCGATTGGTGAGTTGCGGCGGGCTGATGGGGCGTTTCACGCAGAACTTCGCGGATTGAGCGAGAGCTTGTCGCAACCAGTGGGGCACGTATTTCAACAGGGCTGCCAGGCCGTGTTGGGCGGTGCGCGTTGTGGGTTTGATTTGGAAACGCCCGGGTTTCGGGTCGAGGTGCCAATCGACGCCGTCGAGAGCAACCGTGTGCTCACTTTTTCCAATTTTCCGACTTATGATGACAGATGGTTCGAGCGTGGCCGTGTCGAAATGATGGGCGGCGCCGCCGAAGGGCTGACCGCTCTGATTAAGAACGACCGTGTTGAAGGACCTGACCGCGTGATTGAGCTTTGGGAGGAGCTGCGCGCGCCTATCGTGGTGGGTGACTTAGTCTTGCTTGAAGCCGGGTGCGACAAACGCAAAGAGACCTGCAGGCTCAAATTCAGCAACTTGCCGAATTTTCGCGGGTTTCCGCATATTCCGGGGGAAGACTGGTTGGTGGGATACCCCTCAAAAGGTGCGCGCAATGATGGCGGGAGCCGCTACCAATGAGCGGTGTTAGCGAGCGCGTGGTTGCGGAAGCCTATGATTGGTTGGGCACGCCCTATCGGCATCAAGCGTCGTGCAAAGGGGCAGGCACAGATTGCTTGGGGCTGCTGCGGGGTATTTGGCGCGTTGTGCATGGAAGTGAGCCCGAAATCATACCGGCCTACAGCGCGGATTGGTCTGAGCCGCAGGGACAAGAACAGTTATTGTTTGCGGCACAGCGTCATTTGATAGCCCGACCGCTTCAGGACGCGGCAGCGGGTGATGTCATCTTGTTTCGGATGCGCCGCTGCTCGGTTGCGAAGCATTTGGGCGTGCAAGTTGAAACGGGTTCCGCGCCAAAGTTTATCCATGCCTATAGCGGGCAGGGCGTCGAGCTTTCACCGCTTTCGGCTCCATGGGAGCGCCGCATAGCTGCGCGATTTAGCTTCCCGGGTTAGCAGAATTAAACGTCACTGAATTTTCGAGAGGTGCCTCACGGCAACCATTCTTCTTTCCGCGGCAGGGGCCGCTGTCGGCGGCTTTTTGGGCGGCGGCGCACTGGGTCTAAGCTCGGTTGTGATTGGGCGGGCCATCGGCGCAACGCTCGGCCAGGCGATTGATCAGCGGCTCTTGGGGTCGGGCAGCCAAGCGGTTGAATCTGGAAAACTAGATCGCATGCGCATTATGGGCGCAAGCGAAGGTGGCGCTATCCCGCGTGTCTTTGGGCGCGCGCGCGTTGCAGGCAATGTCATTTGGACCTCAAATTACCGGGAAATGGCGAGCACGACGCAGGCAGGCGGCAAAGGGGCACCAAAAGGCCCTAGCGTCACCAATTACAGCTACTCGATCAGCATCGCAGTGGCGCTTTGCGAAGGCGAAATTGGCCGGGTCGGCAGGATATGGGCAGATGGCAAGATCATCCGCAAAGACGACTTCAACATCCAAGTTTATCGCGGCGGTGAAGACCAGCAACCTGATCCCCTGATGGTGTCCATCGAAGGGTCGGAGAACGTGCCAGCCTATCGTGGCGTGGCTTATGTTGTCTTTGAGGATTTGCAGCTTGCGGATTTTGGCAACCGTGTGCCGCAGTTTACGTTTGAAGTCGTGCGCGCGACAAAACCGGTTGAGTTTAACGGTGCGACGTCTCTTGCAGATGTCGTGCGCGGGGTGGCCTTGCTGCCCGGAAGCGGTGAATATGCGCTGGCTTCGAGCGCCGCCTATCAACCCAATGCCTCGGGGCAAAGTATCCCCGCCAATATCAATACCGAAGGCGGGCAGACGGATTTGGTCGCATCGCTTGAGGCGTTGAACGGTGAGTTGCCGAATTGTAAAGCCAGCTCCCTTGTTGTGAGCTGGTTTGGTGATGACCTGCGGGCCGGTCAGTGTCTTTGCAAACCGAAGGTAGAAAACGCGGGCTATGCGGGTTCGCCTTTTAGTATTTTGGGTAGCAACCCTATTGATGCGCCCGGTGCGATGGAGTGGAATGTCGGCGGGCTGCGCCGCGCTGACGCGGAACAGGTGGCGCAGGTCGATGGCCGTCCAATCTACGGCGGTACGCCGACAGACGCCTCGGTGGTAGAAGCGATCGATGCGCTTAAGGCCGCGGGGCAAGATGTGATGTTCTACCCGTTTCTTTTGATGGAGATTTTGCAGGGCAATGGTTTGCCTGATCCGTGGAGCGAAGATGTTGATCAGGCTGAGTTGCCGTGGCGCGGTCGTATCACGACAGAGAAAGCGCCGGGGGTTGTCGGGTCAACGGATCAAACGGCCGCGGCGCGTGCTGAGGTATCAGCTTTCATGGGGACAGCGGCACCCAGCGACTTTGTCTTGGACGGGCGGGAGGTCATATATACCGGGCCGGATGAGTACTCCTACAGACGTTTTGTCTTGCACTATGCCCATCTCTGCGCAGCTGCTGGCGGGGTGAGTGGCTTCTGTGTTGGCTCTGAGATGCGTGCGCTTACCCAGATACGCGATGAGCTAGGTGCATTTCCGGCGGTTGAAGCGCTTCGCGTCCTTGCTGGCGAGGTCATGGCAATCTTGCCCGGCGCGAAGATTGGCTATGCGGCGGATTGGTCTGAGTATTTTGGCTACCATCCGCAAGACGGTAGCGGCGACGTTTTGTTTCATCTTGATCCGCTTTGGGCGGATGCCGCGATAGATTTTATTGGGATCGATAACTACATGCCAATCTCTGATTGGCGTGACGGCGACAGCCATGCCGATGCGGCCTTCGAGACGATCTACAACATCGACTACTTGAGTAGCAATGTGGCCGGTGGTGAAGGGTTTGAATGGTACTACGCCTCTCAAGCCGATCGCGAGGCGCAAACGCGAACGCCGATCACCGATGGAACTTACGGCGAGTCTTGGGTGTTTCGATATAAGGACCTAAAGGGTTGGTGGGCAAATCCTCACCATGATCGTATTGGCGGCGTGCGCTCAAATACTCCGACATCTTGGGTGCCGCAATCAAAACCCATTTGGTTTACGGAGCTCGGCTGCGCCGCGATTGATAAGGGGCCAAACCAACCCAATAAATTTCAAGATCCCAAATCGAGCGAAAGTGCATTGCCGTATTTCTCAACTGGACGGCGCGACGACTTTGTTCAGTTCCAGTTCTTGCGAGCGTTCGATGCGCATTTTGCTTCCGTAGAAAACAATCCTGTATCCGCCGTTTATGGCGAGCCGATGCTGGATGTGAGCAAAACTCATGTTTGGGCATGGGATGCGCGGCCTTGGCCAGATTTTCCGAACAATCGCAGCACATGGAGCGACGGGGACAATTATCTTACCGGGCACTGGCTGACAGGGCGCAGCGGAATTCAAAGCCTCGCCGGAGTGGTCGCTGAGCTTTGTGAAGCAGCCGGTCAGAAGAACTACGATGTGAGCGCATTGAATGGGATCGTGCGCGGCTACACGCTCAAAGATATTGAGACGCCCCGAGCCTCATTGCAGAACCTTATGGTTACATTTGCCTTCGATGCCGTTGAGGTCGGCGGGAAGCTTGTTTTCCGCAATCGTGATATTGCGGCCGAGCACGCGCTTTCGGAACAAGACTTCGTTTTTGCAGACGATAGCGAGCCGGTTATTGAGACGACACGTGCCCCGCAGGCGGAAACAGTTGGCGAAATGCGTGTTGCTTATATCGCCGGTGAAAGCGCATTCGAGGCGCATGTTGCCTCAGCGCAATTTCCGGACCAATCCAGCCTTACAAGTAGTCAAAGTGAGCTCCCCCTAAGCTTGACGGCCGCCGAGGCGCGTGGCGTTGCGGAGCGCTGGCTTGCAGAGTCCCGGATCGCGCGCGATACGGTGCGCTTAGCTGTGCCTCCATCTCGGGGGGAGATAGCTGCTGGCGACAGGATCGTCGTGAGCAGCGAGAACGGCACGTTCACGTCTTACCGCGTCGACCGCATCGCTGATAGCGGCGCACGCATGCTGGAGGCGTCACGGGTCGAAAAACAAGTTTATGTGCCGAGCGAGGCAAGCGAACGATTGCCGGACTATCGAGCCTTCAACGTACCGATACCGATCACCGCGCAGTTCATGGACCTTCCCTTACTTGCTGGTGATGAGGTCCCGCATGCCCCTTATATCGCGGTTTCCGCAGACCCATGGCCGGGGTCTGCCGCTGTCATGAGTTCCACCGACGACAGCGACTATCAGGTCAATGTCCTTGTTGACGAGCCGTCAATTATGGGTGTCAGTCAGACAGAGTTAGCTGCGGCAATACCAGGGCTCTGGTCAAACGGGCCTCAGCTTAGAGTTAAGTTGCAGAGCGGCGCGCTCAGTTCTGTCAGCCGGACAAGAGTTCTTGCCGGTGCAAATGCGGCGGCGATAGGCGACGGTAGCAATGGCAACTGGGAGGTATTCCAATTCGCCAAGGCTGAACTTGTCGCGCCAGATACCTATGACCTTTGCGATCTTCTACGAGGTCAGGCCGGAACAGATGGGGTTATGCCCGCTCTTTGGCCTATCAATTCACGTATCGTAATTCTAAACGGCGCACCGAGCCAAATTTCGCAAGAGCTTGCGCAGCGTGGGCTTGAACGACATTTCCGAGTTGGTCCGAGCTTAAGGCCCTATGACGATCCATCTTACCGATACTATGTCGAAACATTTTCGGCCATCGGCCTGCGCCCTTACGCCCCTGCACAGCTACAACTGGATCGAGAAGCGAATGGGTGGGCATTCTCGTGGATCAGGCGATCACGGATTGATGGCGACAGTTGGGCTTCCTTTGAAGTGCCACTGAGTGAGGATGTCGAAAGCTATCACCTTCGCGTCGTTAAGGGCGGCGCCGTCATGCGCGAAGAAACAGTGTCGAGCCCAAATTGGATTTATTCGGCGGCCGACGCGCTTTCTGACAGCGTTTCGGCTCCGTTTGAATTTCAAGTTGCGCAGATTTCGCAGAGCTACGGCCACGGCCCATTTTCAAGGAAGTTGATAGATGTCTGAGACCACAAATTTGAAACTGCCCTTTATTGCCCCGTCACAGGCGCAAAAACATGTCACGGTGAACGAGGCTCTCGCTCGTGTAGATGCGGCCGTCCAAATATCTGCGATTTCACGGGGCCTGTCTTCGCCACCCGTGGGTCCATCTGAAGCGGATACCTATCTGGTTTCTGTTGGAGGCACAGATGCATGGCTGGGTGCCGATGGTGAAATCGCTTGTTTCGTAAACGGTGGATGGCACTTTTTCGCACCTGTCGAAGGCTGGCGTATTTGGGTTGCCGATGAAGCTCTCTGTTTGACATTTGATGGCACCGATTGGCGTGCCAATGTGTTGGCGCAATCGCCAAGTGGCGCTGCCGTTCGCGCAGAGATTGTCGAAGCCGACTTTGCGTTGTCCGGCGGAACACTTGAAGACAGCAACGTCATCATCCCGGCACAAACGAGTGTCTGGGGCGTAACCGGGCGCGTTCTAAGCGACATTACCGGTAGTCTTAGCGATTGGTCATTGGGTGTTGATGGTTTTGAAAGTCGGTATGGAACCGGGCTGGGGCTCGCGACAGGCTCATGGTTGCGTGGTTTGACTGGACAGCCATTGACCTATTATTCCGATACACCGCTACGGCTGAGCGCGAACGGGGGAAGTTTCTCCGGCGGAAGCGTACGCTTATCTTTGCATTTGATGAGGTTTGATCTGCCTGAGGCTGGTTGATCCATCACATTTGTGAATGAATTCACTTTTCAGGACATTTGCACCTTTCATCTTGGCCGAAACACCCCAGTTGGTGTATCGAGTGCGCAAGTGAAAGGACTGCAAGATGTCACAAACAAACGCAAAACTGGCAAAGATCGACCCCGTTTGGCAGCGTATTTGTCAAGAAGCGCGCGATGCGATCACGCAGGAGCCCCTGCTGGGCAGCATGATCCATGTCACGGTACTGCATCACAATGGGCTTGAGCGCGCGTTGTCGTTTCGGATGTCGCAAAAACTCGCGTCGGCTGAGATGTCGGAGCAGATACTGCGCGAGATTGCCGATGAAGCCTATTCCGCAGATCCAAGTTTGGGAGAGGCCGCGCGGGCAGATATTGTCGCAGTTTTTGAGCGCGATCCGGCCTGCCATCGGTTTTTGCAACCTTTGCTATATTTCAAAGGATTTCAAGCGATCCAAGCATATCGCATTGGCCATTGGCTTTGGCAGCAAGGCCGCAAGGACCTCGCATACTTTGTCCAAATGCGGGTCTCTGAAGTTTTTGGGATCGACGTGCATCCTGCTGCGACAATCGGCAAGGGCATTATGATAGACCATGCACACTCCATCGTTATTGGCGAAACGGCAGTGGTTGGAGACAATGTCTCGATGTTGCATTCGGTAACGCTTGGCGGGACCGGCAAAGAAGACGATGACCGTCATCCAAAGATTGAAAATGGCGTTTTGATTGGTGCCGGCGCCAAAGTATTGGGCAACATTACGGTCGGTCATTGCTCACGTATCGCTGCAGGCTCCGTGGTTCTTGAAGCCGTGCCGCCGATGAAGACAGTTGCTGGCGTGCCTGCAAAGACTGTTGGTGAGGCAGGATGCTCGCAGCCGTCTATCACAATGCACCAATTGCTTTCTGGCGAACTCTAGACTTGCCTAGACACAAATGAAAACGGCCGCTGCGGGAGACGCAGCGGCCGTTTTTTTGTTTGGCGTTTGGGTCAAGCCAACATCATGACTGGGTTCTCGAGGTTCGCTTTGATTGCATTGAGCAGGTTCGCCCCGAGTGCGCCGTCGATTACACGGTGATCGACGCTGAGCGTGGTGGACATGACAGTGGCCACCTTGATCTCGCCATCGTCGCCAACAACGGGTTTCTTAGCGCCCGCACCGACGGCCAAAATGGCCGCATGTGGCGGGTTTATGATTGCATCAAAATTGTCGATGCCGAACATACCCAGATTGGAGATCGCGAAACTGCCTCCAACATACTCATGTGGCGCGAGTTTGCGGTCGCGAGCACGGGTGGCAAGGTCTTTCATCTCCGCTGACAAAGCGGAGAGCGACTTCATCTCGGCGTCTTTCAATACAGGAGTGAACAGGCCTCCCTCGATTGCGACAGCGACAGCGACGTCCGATGGTCTTAGCGACAGGACGCGGTCTCCGGCCCAGACAGCGTTGGCATCAGGCACTTGCTGAAGGGCAAGCGCGCTGGCCTTGATGATGAAATCATTGACCGAGAGTTTGACGCCACGGCTTTCGAGCGATTTGTTGAGTTGGCTGCGGAATTTCAGCAGCGCGTCAAGCTCGATATCGCGGCGCAGGTAGAAATGCGGCACGGATTGCTTGGCCTCGGTGAGGCGCGCAGCGATGGTTTTGCGCATGCCGTCAAGCGCAACCTCTTCATATTCCCGATCCGCATAGGTTTTGAGTACGGCGTCGGTCGATGGGCCCGTTGCAACAGACGGCGCTGCCGCCGCAGGTTTTGCGGCCGCCGGAGCTGCTACAGGTTTTGCACCGGGCTGCGCGTTTTCGACATCGGCCTTCACGATACGGCCCTTCGGTCCAGAGCCTTTGATAACGCTGAGGTCGAGGCCCTTGTCAGCAGCGATGCGCCGGGCCAATGGTGACGCAAAGACACGAGTTCCATCATTGGTCGCGGCGGGGTCGGAGGCCTTTTCGGCGGCGGCTGGCGCAGACACCTCAGCGGCCGCGTCGGCCACCTTCGGAGCCTCCGGCGCGGGAGCGGATGACGCGGTTCCGATATCGCCCGCGCTTTCCCCTTCTTCCAATAGAATAGCGATTGGCGCATTCACAGCCACGCCTTCTGAGCCCTCTGCGACCAGAATTTTGCCGACGATACCCTCGTCAACGGCTTCGAATTCCATCGTCGCTTTGTCGGTTTCGATCTCGGCCATGACGTCGCCCGAGTTGACGGTATCGCCTTCCTTGACCAGCCATTTGGCCAACGTTCCCTCTTCCATCGTTGGCGAGAGGGCGGGCATCAGAATTTCTATAGGCATGTCCGGCTCTCCTTAGCGGTAGGTGACTGCTTTGACGGCGTCGATGACCTCTTTGGTCGTCGTCAGCGCAAGCTTTTCGAGGTTGGCAGCGTAGGGCATAGGTACATCCTTGCCGGTGCAATTCAGGACGGGAGCGTCAAGATAGTCGAACGCTTCGATCATGATGCGGGATCCGAGATAGCTGCCGATGGAGCAGACTGGGAAGCCTTCTTCAACGGTGACGCAGCGATTGGTCTTTTTGACGCTTTCCAGCACGGTGGGCAGGTCGAGCGGGCGCAGGGTGCGCAGGTCGATCACTTCGGCGGAGATGCCTTCTTTGGCCAGCTCATCGGCGGCCTCCAATGCGTATTTCATCCCGATGCCAAAGCTGACGATAGTTACGTCAGAGCCCTCTCGCCAGATTTTGGCTTTGCCGAATGGGACGGTGTAGTCGTCCATTTGCGGCACGTCGAAACTTTGACCGTAGAGAATTTCATTCTCCAGGAAGATCACCGGGTTGGGGTCGCGGATTGCGGTTTTCAGTAGCCCTTTGGCGTCCGCCGCGGAGTAGGGCATCACAACTTTAAGGCCCGGTATTTGGCTGTACCACGTCGCGTAGTCTTGGCTGTGCTGCGCGCCCACGCGGGCGGCGGCACCGTTGGGGCCACGAAATACGATCGGCGCGCCCATCTGACCACCAGACATATAGAGCGTTTTGGCGGCAGAGTTTATAATGTGATCAATGGCTTGCATTGCGAAGTTAAACGTCATGAATTCTACGATTGGCTTCAACCCACCAAAGGCAGCACCAACACCGATCCCGGCAAAACCGTGCTCTGTGATGGGCGTGTCGATCACGCGTTTCTCACCGAACTCATCCAGCAAACCTTGCGAGATTTTGTAGGCGCCCTGATACTCGGCGACTTCCTCGCCCATCAGGAAAACCTCTTCGGTGTTGCGCATTTCTTCGGCCATCGCGTCGCGCAAGGCTTCGCGCACGGTCGTCGGCTTCATCTCGGTGCCTTCGGGGATATCCATCTCCTTGGGCGTTATGACTTCTACCGGTGCTGCGGCAACGGCGGGTGCCTGGGCCTCCGCGGGTGTGGCTTCAGCTGCGGCGGGGGCCGGGGTTGCGATTTCGTCGACGCTTTCGCCTTCTTCAACCAATACGGCAATCGCGGTGTTCACGGCCACGCCTTCGGACCCTTCGGCCACCAGAATTTTGCCAATCACACCCTCATCGACGGCTTCAAATTCCATCGTTGCTTTGTCCGTTTCGATTTCGGCCAGAATGTCGCCGGAGGAGACGGTGTCGCCTTCCTTAACCAACCATTTTGCCAAAGTGCCTTCTTCCATGGTCGGCGAGAGGGCGGGCATCAAAATTTCGGTCGCCATGATTAAGCCTCCGCTTCCATATAGATATCTGTCCAAAGCTCTTCCAATGCGGGCTCCGGGCTCTCTTTCGAGAATTCGGCGGCTTCATTGACGATGGCTTTGATGTCTTTGTCGATAGCCTTGAGATCATCTTCCGTGGCGTGTTTGCCTTGCATCAACAACTCGCGCACATGCTCAATCGCGTCGCGCTCATCACGCATTTTCTGCACTTCTTCGCGGGTCCGGTACTTTGCCGGGTCCGACATGGAGTGGCCGCGGTAGCGGTAGGTTTTGATTTCCAGAATGTAGGGGCCTTTGCCGGCGCGACAGTGGGCCACCGCCTTTTCGCCAGCAGCTTTTACAGCTAGGACATCCATACCGTCGACTTCCTCGCCCTCGATGCCGTAGGCCGCGCCACGTTCCCAATAAGACGGGGAGTGTGTCGAGCGTTTGGTCGAGGTTCCCATTGCGTATTGGTTGTTTTCGATTACGAAGATGCAGGGCAGGCTCCAAATCTCGGCCATGTTATAGGCCTCATAGACCTGACCTTGGTTGGCAGCGCCGTCGCCAAAATATGTGAAGGTGACGTTGTCATTGCCTTTATACTTGTCTGAGAAGGCCAAACCGGCGCCTAGGGGCACCTGCGCGGCGACGATCCCATGGCCGCCGTAGAAATGCTTCTCCTTCGAGAACATGTGCATGGAGCCGCCTTTACCTTTGGAATAGCCGCCCTCGCGGCCCGTCAGCTCGGCCATCACACCTTTGGGGTCCATGCCGCAGGCCAGCATATGGCCATGGTCGCGGTAGGATGTGATGCGCTTGTCGCCCTCTTTGGCGGCGGCCTCTAGGCCGACCACGACAGCTTCTTGTCCGATATAGAGGTGGCAAAACCCGCCAATCAGTCCCATCCCATAAAGCTGACCCGCTTTTTCCTCAAATCGGCGGATCAATAGCATGTCTTTGTAATATTGAAGGAGTTCTTCCTTCGAAACATTCGGTTTCTTTGCAGGTTTTCGAGCAGCCACTGTGCGTCTTCCTCCCAGGTCCCAAAAATAGTTTAACGTTAAACTATCTCATATCAGGGTAGCTCACAAATTGCACGCGCCGTTTTTCTTGAGGCCGCCATGCGTATTTCGCATAGCTTGCCGGAGGGGCAAGGTGTCGATAATTTGTTGGGTGATTAGCGAATAATGATCTCATCCGCGCGCATCAGACCGAGCACTTCGCGCGCCTGAGCATCAAGTAAATCAAGGTCGAGATAGCCATCCGACAAACGGCGTGTTTTGTTGCGCAGCTCAGCAACCTGAGCCTCAAGGCTGTCGAGTTCAATCCGAAGGCTGTCAATCTCGGCTTCCACCTGAACGCGACGGAACAAACCATAGTCGCCCTGAACAGCAGCAAAAGTAAAATAGCAGCCCGCGCAAAAGAGAACTGTGCCAATGGCCAGCGTGGTCAACCCAAATGCTTTGTTGGAGCGGGACATGCCTAACTCTTCACCTCAAATGCCGATCTTTGCGCGGCTTAGAGGAACCATAGACAAGGCGAATCGCTTTGTGAATCCCTTTTGTTAGCTTTCTGTCATAAAACATTGGTCTCGGCGGATTTTTGCGTCGAGTTATTTATGTGACTAACCGGCGACTGAGGCCCTGTAGATGCTGTCAATTGTTTTGGCGAGATGGGCGTGGAATGCATCGTCATCCTGTTGGGCCGACAACCCTTCGGTCAATGCGCGCGAGAAGCTCGCTATAACGCCGGCATTTTGCGAGAGACGGGTGTTTGCTTCGTCGCGAACGTAACCCCCCGAGAGTGCAACAACGCGCACGACCCGGTCGTGATCGACCAATGGTTTGTACTGATTGGCAGTCTCGGGCAGGGTGAGTTTAAGCATTATGTCTTCGCCCGGCTTCAACATATCAAGTTGCTTGCTGATCTCATCGACGAGCATGGCCTCGGCATCCGCTTTATTGGCCATATTGATATTGATCTCAGGCTCGAGGATCGGAACAAGCCCGTGGCTGAGGATCTGACGACCGATTTCGAATTGCTGGGCGACATTGGCGGCGATGCCCGCTGGGTTGGCCGCCTCAATCACAGACCGCATTTTGGTCCCGAACATCTGCGCTTGCACCGCAGATTTCAGCAGATCATCGAGGCCGTCGATAGGTTTCATCAGCTTGGCGCCGTCGACCTCCTCTTCGAGACCCTTGTCGACCTTCAGGAATGGCACCACTTGGCTTTCTTCCCAAAGGTAGTGGCCCGCAGGCTTTCCGTTAATCTCCCGGTTCATCGTTTTTTCAAACAGGATGGCGCCGATCACTTTTTCGCCCGTAAAATCAGGCGCCATGGCGATCCGAGACCGCATCTCATGAATCAGGTCATACATCTGATCCTCAGAGCTGTAGGCGTCTTCCTCAATCCCGTAGAGCTTCAACGCTTTCGGCGTCGAGCCGCCCGATTGGTCCAAGGCGGCGATGAAACCGGGGCCTTTTGCGATTTGGTCGAGTTGGGCTTGATTGGGCATGACAAAAACACCTTAAAAATTTAGGCCCGAACGGGCTTTATTGGCGTCGGTCTAGGCGAGCAGCGTCGATGATGCAATTGTGGTGGCGCTAACGGAAAGGGGAAATTCAGTGTTTCCATGCCGTTCGCGGCAAATTACTCAGCCTTCAAGCGCAGCGACCCCGGGCAAAGTCTTGCCTTCCATCCACTCTAGGAACGCGCCACCGGCGGTCGAAATATAGGTAAAGGCGTCCGCTGCGCTGCTCACATTGAGCGCGGCGACGGTGTCGCCGCCGCCCGCGACAGAGATCAGCTTGCCCTGTTTGGTCAGCGACGCGGCTTTGGCTGCGGCTGCGTTTGTGGCCATGCCGAAGGGGGTGATCTCGAAAGCGCCGAGCGGGCCGTTCCAAATGAGTGTCTCGCATTGCTCGAACACGTCCATGATGCTTTTGACCGTCGCGGGGCCCGCATCCAAAATCATCGCATCGGCTGGGCAGGCATTTGCGGCGACGGTGTCATTCACGGCATGCGCTTTGAATTCCTTGGCGACGACGACATCTATCGGGAGATGGATGGTGCAGCCGACTGTCGTGGCTTTTTCCATGATCTCGGTCGCGGTGGTGGTCATGTCATGCTCGGCGAGAGACTTGCCGACATCGATACCTTGAGCGGCCAGAAATGTGTTGGCCATGCCGCCGCCGATGACGAGATGGTCGGTTTTTTCGACCAGATTGGCCAGCAGTTCGAGCTTGGTGGAGACTTTCGCGCCGCCGACGACGGCGACAACCGGGCGCTTTGGATCGCCGAGGGCGGTCTCCAGGGCGCTGAGCTCGGCTTGCATGAGGCGGCCGGCGCAGCTGGGTAGCAGCTTGGCGATGGCTTCCGTGGAGGCATGGGCGCGATGCGCGGCGGAGAAGGCGTCGTTGACGTAGAGATCGCCGAGGCTGGCCAGACGCTGCGCGAAGCCTGCGTCGTTCTTTTCTTCGCCCGGGTTGAAGCGAAGGTTTTCAAGAAGGGCAACCTGGCCGTCCTCTAACGCCGCGACCTGCGTGCCGTAATTTCCGGAGATGAAGCTCACTGGCTGGCCGAGGCAGGTCTCGACGGCGGGGACGATCTGAGCGAGTGACATGTCTGGCACGACCTGGCCTTTAGGGCGACCGAAATGGGCCATCAGGACGGGTTTGCCGCCGGCTTTGAGGACCTCTTGAACGGTTGGAATAATACGCTGGATTCGGGTGTCGTCGGTGACGTTTCCGTCCTCGACGGGGACGTTGATATCGACGCGGATCAGGACGGTTTTGCCTGCGATTTCCATGTCATCAAGGGTTTTCCAGCTCATATCTCACGCTCCAAAGGTCCAAAAATGCGAAATCCCCGCATGCGGGGATTTCTATAAGCTTATGATTCAGAATGGAATTCCAAAAATTTTAATCGGTTGTTAAATCAATTTTCCCATAGCGACGGCCGTGTCGGCCATGCGGTTCGAGAAGCCCCATTCATTGTCGTACCAGCTCAGCACGCGCACCATGTTGCCGCCCAGAACTTTGGTCTGCTCTGACGCGAAGGTGGAGCTGTGCGGGTCATGATTGAAGTCCGTCGAGACAAGCGGTTTTTCCGAATACCCCAGAATGCCTTTGAGCGGCCCAGAGGCAGATGCCTTCTCAATAGCTGCGTTCACGTCTTCTGCTGTCACACTGCGCGCGGCTTCAAATGTCAGATCAACGCAAGAAACGTTTGGCGTTGGAACGCGGATTGCGGTGCCGTCGAGCTTGCCTTCCAGCTCTGGCAGCACGAGGCCCAGTGCTTTTGCCGCGCCGGTTGAGGTTGGGATCATCGACAATGCAGCGGCACGTGCGCGGTAGAGATCTTTGTGCATCGTGTCCAAGGTCGGCTGGTCGCCGGTATAGGCGTGCACAGTTGTCATAAAGCCTTTGACGATCCCGATTTCATCATTCAGCACTTTGGCCAGTGGGGCCAGACAGTTGGTCGTGCAAGAGCCGTTCGAGACGATCAGATCATCGCCGGTCAGCGTGTCGTCATTCACCCCGTAAACGATGGTTTTGTCGGCGTTCTTGCCGGGCGCGGAGATGAGCACGCGGGACGAGCCGTTTTCCAGGTGCGCCTGACACGCTTCTTTGCTGGTGAAGATGCCGGTGCATTCGAGCACGATATCCACATCTGCCCAAGGCAGATCGGCGGGGTTGCGGATCGCTGTAACAGCTATGGGGCCGCGGCCCACGTCGATTGTGTCACCGCTGACGGTTACCGCGTGCGGGAAGCGGCCATGCACGGAATCGTATTGTAGCAAATGGGCGTTCGTCTCGACCGGTCCAAGGTCATTGATCGCGATGACGTCGATATCAGTACGACCGGATTCGATGATGGCGCGAAGGACGTTGCGGCCAATGCGGCCGAATCCGTTGATGGCGACTTTTATGGACATGGCGATGCTCCTCGAACTGATGTGACGTGTTCTGTTATCGCTAACAATGGTATTTAAACGAGAAGGTCAACCACAAGGGGGGCAAGATTTTTCCCTTGTCCAAATGAGAGAGCTAAATTTTTCGCAGCGCACCCCACCCAGCAAGCCCCAACCTGTCGCTGTCGTGAAAGGCCGCAAGTGTTTGTGGGCCATTTGGCAGCGCCCGTGTTGAACCAGAAATACGCAGATCAAGACGTCTGTTCGAGAACGAACCGAGCTGAAGCCGGACCGGCTTTTGCCCGGCAACTTCCACCGCGCGCGTTGTGGCGATTCCATCGCTGGTGTCAAAGCGGGGGCGAATCCTGTCGGTCAAATTTCGGGCATTTACCGTCAGTGTCGCCCGCTTTTTGACCTTAACGTCAGTTTTCTCGACCGATGTGTTAAGTGCTTCACATATCAATGACGGCAAATGGCGGTAACTCACGCAAAAGAACGGGGCGACTCGGTATGTGTGGTGAGTAGATGTTGGACTTTTATTTGGCGCCGTTAGGCTTGGATGCGTTTGCAGCGCTCGGCGTCCTATCGGGTTTGCTAAGCCTTCTGTGTTTTGTGCCTTATGCGGTCGATACCGTCGCCGGGCGCACGCAACCGGAACGGGCGTCATGGCTCATCTGGTCAGTGCTGGGGACGATCGCATTCTTCTCTCAGGCGTATGAAGGGGCGGGGGCCTCCCTTTGGTTTGTGGGGGTGCAGGTTGGCGGCACGATTTTCATTTGTCTGCTTTCCATAACGCGCGGGGCGGGTGCCTATATGTGCCGCAAGAACCTGATTGTTTTTGGGATCGCGGGGCTTGGTCTGATCGCGTGGTATTTTACCGAAACGGCGGTTTATGCCCTTGCGATTTCGATTTCGATCAGCCTGTTGGGCGGTGCGGTCACGGTTGAGAAAGCCTTCCGTGACCCCGAAAGCGAAACCTTGGTCACATGGGGCATGGCGTGGGTCGCGTCGGTCCTCGCGGGCCTGTCTGTCGGCGTTTGGGACCCGATATTGCTGGCCTACCCGGCATATTTGCTGGCGCTCTATACGGCCATTGTTGGCGCAGTTTTGCTGGGTCGTCGCAGGCGGTCATTGCCTGTGCCGGAACCGCGTATCGTCTTTGATGTGTCGCAGGACCAAGCGGTTTTCATCCATAGCCCCGGCCGCCCTTTGGTGGCGCCTGAGCTGTTGCTAGCGCCAGAAGGCGATATATTCGATGAGGTCGATCAGCTTGCGACCGAGAAATATGTGCAGGTCCCAGTTGTAGACGAAAAGATCCATTAGGATCACGGCGACCAGCACCAGCCCCAAAGCAATCGCGATTTTATTGGTCATTGGGCCCCGGGCTTAAATGCTCTAGAGGCGCCCCATTGCTGCGGCCACGTCGGCCATACGGCAGGAAAAACCCCATTCATTGTCGTACCACGCCAATACCCGAACCGTACGCCCGCCGACAACCTTTGTCTGGTCCGGGGCGAAGATTGAGCTGAAATTGGTGTGATTGAAGTCGATGGAGACTTTCGGTTCCGGATCATAGCTGAGCACCGCGCCCATGTGACCGGCGGCGGCCTCGCGGACGATTTCGTTGACGTCGTTGACGGTGACGTCCTTGCTGGCCTCAAACGTCAGATCAACGCAGGAGACGTTCGGCGTGGGCACCCGCATGGCGGTGCCGTCGAGCTTGCCCTCAAGCTCGGGCAGGACCTGGCTGATGGCTTTGGCGGCCCCGGTGGAGGTCGGGATCATCGCCATGGCTGCGGCGCGGGCGCGGTAAAGATCGTCGTGGCGACGGTCCAGCGTGGGCTGGTCGCCCGTGTAGCTGTGGATCGTGGTCATGATGCCGCGTTCGATCCCGATGACGTCATTCAAGACCTTGGCCAAGGGGGCCAGACAGTTCGTGGTGCAGGACCCGTTTGACACGACGCCATGCTCCGGCAGCAGGTCGCGGTGGTTGACGCCGTAGACGATAGTTTTGTCGACGTTCTTGCCGGGGGCCGAGATCAGGACGCGCTTGGCGCCGCGTTCGATATGCACCTGCGACTGTTCCTTTGAGTTGAACTTGCCGGTGCATTCCATGACGACGTCAATGCCGGACCAGTCGAGCTCATCTGGATTGTAGGTCGAAAAGACCTTCATCGGGCCGCGGCCTAGGTCCATTGTGTCGCCCGCTGTTGTCACGTCGCCGGGGAAGCGGCCGTGGACGCTGTCATATTTCAGCAGATGCGCATTGGTCTCGATGGGGCCGGTGGCGTTGATGGCGACGACCTGCACATCGTTGCGCCCGCTTTGCGCGATATGCGCCAGAGTGCAGCGGCCGATCCGGCCAAATCCGTTAATTGCAACAGTTGTTGTCATGACCGTTCACTCCTACGCCCGGCTGGTCCCCTTGGGAGAGGGTATACAACGGTGTGCGCGTTGGGAGAAGGTGAATTATCCTTATTTGCCAGTATGATAGCGTTAACATGCTGCTTTTGCGTATGCTGCGCAAAGCCAATGTCCGGTGTTAGCGATAACTGTTTCCGCCGCGCAAGAATCGCCGGTTTTTGCGTCAAACGGCCCATGACGCAGGCAATTCCCCGCGTTTGCCAGCCTATGCATGCGATAGCTCTTACCAATTGCGACGGTTTGCGCGAGCATTTCAAGGACCACTTTTGGAGGATTAACCCATGTCACATTTTGAAACTGCGCAGGCCTTTTTTGACGCCTGCGAAACCGGCAAAGGCGCGGAGGTGTGCGCGCAATGGTGCACCAGCGATGCCAGCTTTGCCTGCCAGGCGGACGCATTGGCTGACGTCACCACGCTTGCGGCCTATTGCGACTGGATGCAGGGGCTGCTGACACCAGTTCCCGACGGGCGCTACGTCTTGACGGCGTTTGCCTTTGATGAGGCGCGGGCCACGGCTGTGGCCGCGGCGGAGTTTCACGGGGCCCAGACGGGCGAGGGCGGCCCGGTGCCGCCGACGGGAAAGGCGGTCGTGTCGGATTACGCCTATGTCATGGTGTTTGACGGCGACAAGATCTCGCACATGACCAAGATTTGGAACGACGCGGTGGCGTTGCGGGGTCTCGGCTGGGCCTGAAGACCGTCCCGATCTGTGGCGCTGAAATTGTTTGGAGCATTGGCAAAACGCCGTGCCATTGGCTAAGCGAGATGTGGGGGCGTTGCAGGACGCAGATATGAGTGAATGGTTCGACCGGCACATCGCCGCTTTTCAGTTTCTTTTTGAGAATCCCTTTTGGCTGGGTGTCACTCTTATCGTTGCCGCTTTGCTGTATTGGCTCAACACGCGTCTGATGGCACGGGTGTTGCGCAAAAATGCCGAAGCATCGCGGGTTGGTTGGCGCTCTGGCGGGGCGGTTGCGGCCCGCAAGAATGACAGCGGCATTGGCATGCATGAGGTCATTGTGATGAAGCTAGCTACGCGCCAGATTTGGGTGGCCTTATGGACTTTCGTTTTTTTGGGGGCGGCGCTGCGTTCTTTGCGTTGGTCGTGTTGCAAAAGGCTGATGAGCAAACATTAAAAAACTGGGCTGTTTTCGCAATTTGTATGATTTTCGCCCTGGCAGCCATTTATCTGTTTGTGACCACGTTGACGCGGATCGAGGTATCGCAAGACGAAATCGTGCTGCGTCGGTTGTTTCGTGGCAAACGCCGGTTTTTGCTAAGCTCAGTGCTAAAAGCGAAGCTGGCCGGAAAAAATCCCGCCACGGGCATTAAGCTCATCTTTTCCGACGGCAAACAGCTTAAGCTATTGTCGTCATACACAGGCTACGCGTCGGCTGTCGCTAAAATTCAGGGTACACATCCCGACGTGCCGAGGCTTTTGATGCTGGGGCGGATGGTCAATTCGATTGCTGAGAAGGCTCAGAAAAAACAGCGCGCCTGAACATCTACACCGAAGCAAGCCAATCGGTCTAACCCGCCTTGGCTTCAAGGCTTTCGGCCAAAGCCTCTGTGCGCGCGGCGATTTCGGCCATGCTGTCGGTGACCTGGGGGGGGATCACGGCGACCTCGACCTGATCGGGCGGCAAAGCCTTGAGGTTGGCGAGCTCCTTGGTTTGCGCCGCGACCCGGGCCTCGGATGCGCGCAGTTCTTCCTCGAGCCCGGCGGTTTTATCAGCGAGCATCAGGCCCGCCATCAGCAACATGCGGGTTTCGGGCATACGGCCGATCTGTTCGGCCAGAACGCTGGCCTCAGCGTCGAGAAGCTTTGCGGCGGATTGCAAGAAATGCTCTTCGCCGGTCTGGCAGGCCACCTGGAACGTGCGGCCACCGATTTCGATATTCACTTCGGGCATGGGTCTAGGCCTCCTTCACCAATGGGGCCAGCTCGGCCAGTATGTCGTCCAGGTCCAGAAGGTCCTGCTTGCGCTGTGCTTTGAGATCGTCGAGCTGCGCGACGAGGCCTGCATTGATCGTCTCACCGGCGGGTGTGCCGGAGGCGTTGGCCTCGCGCAGAGCCTCATTTTGCGAGCCGAGCTCTGAGATCACGGCCTCAAGCCGCTTATTTTCCATCTCGGCATTCTGGAGGCGGTCGGACATGCGCAGCACGCGTGTCTCGAGCCGTTCGATGCGGGCGACATGTTTCTCGCGAGAGGCAACGAGGCGCGCGTTGGTGGCGCGCTCAACCTCAAGCTCTTCGACCAGCTCATCATCTGCGGGGGCGGCGCTTTCACCTTGGGGCAGCGCGGCGGGTTGGTTCTCTACCGACCACGCAATTCGGTCGAGCGCCGCGGTGATGCGGTTCTCCAACTCGGAAATATCTGACATGAATAGCCCCTTTTCGATCCTGTCTTCCTTATCGCCGCGCCCCGTCGTGAATCGCAAAGTCGAATCGCGAAATTTTGCGGCGTAAGGTTAATTTTCCGACAGGTTACGTAATTTGTCGTCGGAATCAAACGCCTTGCGCGGCGATCTGCCCGTTCTGCTTGAACTCCGCTGCCACGCTGTTATCACGGCCCTCAAAAGTCAAACAGCGACCAATGGGGGACACAACCGTGGACATCGCCAGCCTGAAAGAAAAACATCCCGAGCATTGGAAAAAGGCCTGCGCGATCCGCGTGATGACTTTGGACGCTGTTGCCGCCGCCAATTCGGGGCATTCGGGCATGCCGATGGGCATGGCCGATGTGGCCACGGTGTTGTTTGAGAAACACTTGAAATTTGACGCCTCTGCGCCGAACTGGCCCGACCGGGACCGGTTCATCTTGTCTGCAGGCCACGGGTCCATGCTGGTCTATTCGCTGCTGCATTTGACGGGCTATGCGGACATGACGCTGGAGCAGGTCAAAAACTTCCGCCAGCTGGGTGCGATCACGGCGGGGCATCCTGAATATGGCCATGCCACCGGCATCGAGACGACAACTGGGCCATTGGGGCAGGGCATCGCCAATTCGGTAGGCTTCGCGCTGGCCGAGGAGGTGCAGCGCGCGACCTACGGCAAGAAGCTGGTCGACCACTACACATATGTTATCGCAGGTGACGGCTGCCTGATGGAAGGCGTCAGTCAGGAAGCCATCGGCATCGCGGGCAAGCATGAGCTGAGCAAGCTGATCGTTCTGTGGGACAACAACAACATCACCATCGATGGCACGGTTGAGCTGTCTGACAAGACCGATCAGGTGATGCGCTTCAAAGCGTCGGGCTGGCATGTTCAGGAAATCGACGGGCATGACCCGGATGCGATTGACGCCGCCCTGATCAAGGCCAAGAAGACCGGCAAGCCGTCGATG
This sequence comes from Pseudomonadota bacterium, assembly GCA_039030615.1. Taxonomy (GTDB): domain Bacteria; phylum Pseudomonadota; class Alphaproteobacteria; order Rhodobacterales; family Rhodobacteraceae; genus Litoreibacter. The sequence goes on from JBCCDV010000001.1 coordinate 369,842, forward strand.
ATTGCGTGCAAAACGCATATCGCTTTGGGATCGTCCGCGCAGGACACATCCAAAGGCCATGGCGCGCTGACCAGCGAAGAGCTGATTGCCGACACGCGCAAGGTCTATGGCTGGGAGCACGGACCCTTCGTGATCCCCGAAGATGTGAAATCCGCGTGGGAGGAAATTGGGTCGCGCGGCGCAGCTGATCGCGACGCGTGGGAAGCGCGTTTGGAAAGCGTTTCGGCCAACAAGCAGGCGCGATTTGCACGCGAACAATCGGGCGCCGCGCCTCGCAAATTGTCGGCCACGATCAAAGCGCTGAAAAAGCAGCTGAGTGAGGCCGCGCCGAAAGTCGCGACGCGCAAAGCGTCTGAAATGGCTTTGGAAGTTATCAACCCGATTATGCCTGAGACCTTTGGCGGGTCGGCCGATTTGACCGGTTCGAACAACACGCTGACCAGCGATATGGGCGTGTTCAGCCCCGAAAATCGCAAGGGCCGCTACATGTATTACGGCATTCGCGAGCACGGCATGGCGTCGGCCATGAACGGGCTGGCTTTGCATGGCGGATCAAAGCCTTACGGCGGGACGTTCATGTGTTTCACCGACTATGCACGCGGCGCGATGCGCCTGTCGGCGTTGATGGGCGTGCCGGTGACATATGTGATGACGCATGACAGCATTGGGCTTGGCGAAGACGGCCCGACGCATCAGCCAGTGGAACATTTGGCCATGCTGCGCGCGACGCCGAATATGAATGTATTCCGCCCTGCTGATGCCGTTGAAACGGCCGAGGCATGGGAAGTTGCGCTGACATCCGAGAAGACGCCATCGGTGCTGGCGCTGTCGCGTCAGGGGCTGCCGACGGTGCGTTTGACGCATACGACCCGGAACGAGGTGTCCAAGGGCGCTTATGTGCTGGCCGATGCGGAGGCGAAGCGGCAGGCGATTTTGATGGCGACCGGTTCAGAAGTGTCGATCGCGATGGAGGCCAAGGCGCTGCTGGAAGCCGACGGGATCGGGACACGCGTCGTGTCCATGCCATGCTGGGAGCTGTTCGCCGCGCAAGAGGAAAGCTACCGCCGCAAGGTGCTGCCAGCGGGCCCCGTGCGCGTGGCCATCGAGGCGGGCGTGCAGTTTGGCTGGGACGCCTGGCTGCTGGGCGAACGTGGCAACCGCAACAAGGCGGGCTTTGTGGGGATGGAGGGCTTCGGCGCTTCAGCACCGGCCGGTGAGCTCTATGAGCATTTCGGGATTACGGCGAAGGACACGGCCGCGAAAGTGCGTGAGCTTCTGTCCTGAAGCTATTGAGATAGAATGAGAAAAGCCCGCTCGGTTTGAGCGGGCTTTTTTTGTGTCAGGTATCTACCGTGTGCCTCCCGGCGCATGGCTTTGCCATACGCTTGGTCGCACGCGTTCAAAAAATTCGGGGATTTTTTGAACGTTTTTAAGAATTATGCTCGCGGATGGTGTCTGCGGCTTCTTTGTTGAACGCGACGCCGTTTTCTTCAAACAGCGTGTCCAGCTCGCCCGACAGGGTCATCTCGGTGATGATGTCGCAGCCGCCGATGAACTCGCCCTTGACGTAGAGCTGCGGGATGGTGGGCCAGTCAGAGAATTCTTTGATCCCTGAGCGGATCGCGTCATCGGCCAGCACGTTTACATCCGCATAATCGACGCCGATATAGTTCAGCACGCCCGCGACCTTCGAGGAGAACCCGCATTGCGGCATTTCCTTGGTGCCCTTCATGAACAGCACCACGTCTGTGCTGCTGACTTTCTCTTGGATTTGCGCGTTTGCGTCGGTCATGTTTGCTACTCCGGAGCTTTTGTTGTCAGGCCTAGCGCGTGCAATTCGCCGCTATCGACCTTGGCTTTCAGTGTCGCCATTACGGCGCGTTGTTGTTGGACGCGGTTCATTCCGCGGAAGCTTTCGTCGATGACGACGCCCGAGAAATGCACCCCGTCGGCGCCCTCGATCTGGATTTGCGCGTCTGGGAAGGCGGTGCGGATCAAATCCTCGATGTCCTGCGGGGTCATGGCCATGTGGGTGTCTTCCTTATCTTTTCTCTAACCTAGGAAGCAGTCTCGGTTGTGGCAAGGGGGTCAGGCGACGGCCTCGGCAAAGCTGCTACGATAGATGGCGCTAAGCTGGGCGAGGGTGGCGTGGGACTTGCCGAATGTGATCGTGTCGCCGCCGAATGTGCCGATTTGGGTCAAAGGAAGCGCGCCTGCTTTGGCGAGCAGCGCTTCGGCGTTCTGGGGCGTGCAGGCGATGAGGTAGCGCGCTTGGTCCTCGCCGAAAAGCGCGTCGGTGTCGTCCGTATCAAACGTGAGGCCGATCCCGGCGCCGTCGGACATCTCGAAGGCGGCCAGCGCCAGGCCGCCATCTGCGAGATCCGTGCAGGCGTCGATGAGCGTTGCGTGCTTGCGGATGAAATCGCCATGGGCCTTTTCAAGCGCGAGATCGACGGTGGGTGCGTCGCCGTCTTCGCGGCCAAAAGCTTCGTTCAGCAGCGCGGATTGGCCCAGATGAGTGCCGGTAGTGCCGAGCAGAAGCGCGACATAGCCATCCTGCGGCTGGCCGGCGATAACGGTGCTGGCGTCCTCGATCAGGCCGACCGCGCCAATGGTGGGGGTGGGCAGGATGCCGGTGCCGTCGGTTTCATTGTAGAGCGAGACGTTGCCCGATACGATGGGCATGTCCAACGCCTCTACGGCGGCAGCGATGCCTTTGATGGCGCCGACAAACTGGCCCATAATCTCGGGCTTTTCGGGGTTTCCGAAATTCATATTGTCTGTGGTGGCCAAGGGCTTGGCGCCTGAAGCTGTCAGGTTTCTATAAGCCTCGGCCACGGCCTGCTTGCCGCCTTCAAACGGGTTCGCTTTGACGTAGCGCGGCGTCACGTCTGAGGTGAAGGCCAGCGCTTTATTGGTGCCGTGCACCCGGATGATGCCGGAGCCCGCGCCGGGGGTGGCCATCGTGTCGGCCATGACTTGGCTGTCATATTGCTCCCACACCCAATGCTTCCGGGCGTAGTTAGGGGAGCTGATCAGCGCGTGAAGGCCTTCTATTGCGTCGATTTCAATCGCGTCTGCCAGCGGGGCTGGCACAGGCGTTTCGACCCAAGGGCGGTCATATTCGGGCGCGGTGGAGGACAGCTTGGACAGGGGGAGGTCGGCCTTGATCTCACCATTGTGCACAATAAGGAAACGGTCGTCGGCAATTGTTTCGCCTACGATAGCGAAGTCGAGGTCCCATTTCTCAAACACCGCGCGCGCCTCGGCCTCGAGTTCGGGTTTCAGGACCATCAGCATGCGTTCCTGAGACTCCGACAGCATCATCTCATAGGCGGTCATGTTTTCTTCGCGTTGCGGCACGTCTTCGAGGGTCAGCTTGATGCCGAGCCCGCCTTTGTCGCCCATTTCAACTGCGGAACAGGTCAGGCCCGCGGCACCCATATCTTGGATCGAGATCACGGCGCCGGTTTCCATCAGCTCAAGCGTCGCTTCCATCAGGCGTTTTTCTGTGAAGGGATCGCCGACCTGAACGGTGGGGCGCTTGTCCTCAATCTTGTCGTCAAACTCAGCCGACGCCATGGTCGCGCCACCGACGCCATCACGGCCGGTTTTGGCACCGAGATAGACGACCGGCATACCGATACCGGAGGCAGCAGAGTAGAAAATCTTGTCAGCATCTGCCAGCCCGGCGGCAAAGGCGTTGACCAAACAGTTGCCGTTATAGGCTTTGTGAAACCGGACCTCGCCGCCGACTGTCGGCACGCCGAAGCAATTGCCATAGCCGCCAACGCCAGCGACGACGCCGGAGACAAGCGATTTGGTTTTGGGATGCGATGGCTCCCCAAAGCTGAGCGAGTTCATCGCAGCGACAGGACGTGCACCCATCGTGAAGACGTCACGGAGGATGCCGCCGACGCCAGTTGCGGCCCCTTGATAGGGCTCAATATAGCTGGGGTGGTTGTGGCTTTCCATTTTGAAGATCACGGCCATTTTCTGACCATCGGGACCGTTGCCAATATCGACGACGCCTGCATTTTCGCCGGGGCCGCAAATGACCTGCGGGCCTTCGGTCGGCAATGTGCGCAGCCATTTCTTGGAGGATTTGTAAGAGCAATGCTCGTTCCACATCGCAGAGAAAATACCCAGCTCGGTGAAGCTTGGAACGCGGCCAATGATGTCCAGAATGCGCGCGTATTCATCCGGGCTTAGCCCATGTGCGGCGATCAGATCATCGGTGAGTGCTGGTTCTGTCATGTGCTCGGATCCCCAACCTGTTGGCAGCGCTTTTGCGAAGCTTCATAGGCCAGTGTCGCGGTAGGGGGAAGGGCTGATCTGCCCCGTGGCAGGCAGCAACAGCGTTACGGCAGTGGAGCGCCCGGGAACACTTTGGATGTCAAGCTTGCCGCCGGTTTGCTCGACGAAGCCTTTGACCATCGACAGGCCAAGCCCGGAGCCCTTTCCGACAGGTTTGGTTGTAAAGAAAGGCTCCGTCACCTGCTCAAGCAGACCGCTTGGGATGCCACCGCCTTCGTCCTTGATCACAAGCTCAACATAAGCGCCGTGCGGCAGGTCGTTGTCGAGCGGATTGAGCAGATGGTTGCGGGCGTGAATCGAGATCTGGCCGCCAGAGGGCATGGCATCGCGGGCATTGGTCAACAGGTTCAGAATTGCGGTTTCCAATTGGATTGCGTCGGTCCTGACGGTCCACAGAGCCGGTGCCAGATCCAGCTGCGTCGTTATATTGGGTGGTAACAGCCGTTTGGTGAGCCCGATCGAGCGCACCAAGAGCTGCGACAGGTCGTGTTCACGCAGCACCAGCGGGGATTGCCGCGCAAAGGCCAGGAGCTGCGCGGTAAGCTCCGCCGCGCGGTCGGCGGCGGTCCTGGTCTTGTCCAAAAGGTCGTGGGCTTCGTCATTGATCTTGGTTTCGCGTGCCAGATCGATATTGCCGATAATGACGGTTAAAAGATTGTTGAAATCATGTGCGACGCCGCCTGTTAGCCGCCCGATTGCCTCCATCTTACGCGCTTGTTGCGTTTTCTGTTCGATGCCCTCGATCTCACGGATTTTTTCGACCGATTGAACGGTTGAGATGACATAGTAAACGGCCAGTCCGAAAAGTGCCGCCCCGATATAGACGGCATCGAGAATGTCGGGCGCGAAAAAGGTGAATTGGATCGCCATGAAAATGATGATCGACAGATCGGCAAAGGCAGAGATCGCAAGGCGGCTTGAGAACTTATGCAGCGCGGTTGACGAGGACCGGGTCGCCACCAACAATACGACCAGCGCGAGATAGGGCGCGCTTGGGTGGTCATAATACCAAAGATAGACCACCATTGCCCGGAAGACCAAAAGCGTCAGCAGGAAGTTTGCTTGTAGTTTATAGTAGCTTGGCGCGTCTCTGGTTCGCGCGAGCTCTGCGTTGAAGCGGCGGTCGAGATAGTCGCATAGCGCGAAAGCGCCGACCCAAACCACGCCGACATAGTCACTGAAGCTTATGGACAGGATGAGAACAGTCACGAGCAACGCAGAGATACGCCAGAACGCGAACTCACTTTGGATTTCGGTGCGACCTGAGATTTTTTCAGTGTCTTTCTGGCGCAATGTCTCAAGCGCGCGCCAGCTTTGACGTATATACCCTATCTCCCGCATCCTAGGCAGAATTGGCGGAAAATCGGCGCACCGCAAGAAAAAGCCAAAAAAAAGGCCGAGCGATAAGCTCGGCCGAAGTCCAACAGGGAGGTGAAGACAGGATCGCTGCCTTCGAGCTTTGAGATATGCCCATCAGCCGACCCATTCAAGCAAAACCGCTTAATTTTTGCTCATAGCCGTTATGCATGATTTGCATACCGCTCAAAAAACTAGCTTGCCGCAGCAGTTTGCGCCTGTTTGCGCTGCAATGAGATTTCGCCCAAGACAAAATCACGAAACGCGGAGATGCGCTTCGAATGGCGCAGTTCTTCTGGATAGGCCAGAAAGACAGGCACATCATTCGATTCCACCTCCGGCAGGACCCGGATCAGGTTGGGCTCATCCAAAGCCACGTAGTTGGGCAAGATGCCGACGCCGAGATTGTGATGCACGGCCTGCAAGCAGCCAAAGTAGTTGTTCACGGTCAGCAGATTTGGCAGCTCATGGCTGAGAATTTCGCGCACCAGCATGGCGCCGGCGCTGACCTGCTCGGAGCGGGTGTTCTGGCAGATCAGTCTGTGGGTGCGCAGATCGTCGATGGTTTTTGGCGTGCCGTGCTGCTCCAGATAGGCGGGGGCGGCGAAAAGCTGCATGGTGACATTCATCAGCTTTTTGCGCACCAGATCGGCCTGGCTTGGCTCTTTCATGCGGATCGCGACGTCGGCCTCACGCATGGGCAGATCGAGCACGCGTTCATCAAGCATCAGGTCGATGTTGAGCTCAGGGAAGCTGTCGAAGAGCTTTGACAGGCGCGGGGCCAGCCAGAGCGTGCCGAAGCCAATGGTCGTGGTGACGCGCAGCTCGCCGAACACCTCCTCCTCGCTGTCGCGGATGCGGGCGGAGGCGGCATCGAGACGCTTGGTGATGGAGCGCGTCGCGTCGAACAAAAGCTCACCCTGCTCGGTGAGAATCAGCCCGCGCGCATGGCGGTGGAACAGGATCGTGTTGAGCGATTCCTCCAGCGCGCGCACCTGACGGGACACCGCGGATTGGGACAGATGCAGCGTGTCACCGGCATGGGTCAACGAGCCCGCATCAGCGACCGCGTGAAATATTCTAAGCTTGTCCCAATCCATCCGATAACGTCTTTTCATTTTAAAGGCTGCTATGGTCATATCGCGTCATCGGCGGCCATGCAGCATTTAATCTTGCACGGGGTCGCAATAATTCCCTTTGTAGGTCAGCAAATGTGACCTATAATGAATGCGAGACTGGTCGAAAGGTTGGGAGGCCCGCATGGCTGTTGAAAAGATATCTTTGAATGACCGGTTTGATCTGGAGAGATCGCCGGTTCTTCTCAACGGAACGCAGGCCCTTGTGCGACTGGTGTTGATGCAACGGGCGCGCGACGCGGCGGCCGGCTTGAACACTGCCGGTCTGGTCACCGGATATCGCGGCTCGCCCTTGGGTGCCGTCGACATGCAGATGAGCCGTGCCGCGAAGCTTTTGGAGCCCGCGCAGATCACCTTTCAGCCCGGTCTGAATGAAGATCTTGCCGCCACCGCGCTTTGGGGCGCGCAGCAGGCCGAGCTGCGCGGCGAGGGGCGCTATGACGGCGTGTTCGGACTTTGGTACGGGAAAGGGCCGGGCGTTGACCGGTCTGGCGACGCGATGCGGCATGCCAATATGGCGGGCACCTCGGCCAATGGCGGAGTGATCATGGCCATGGGGGACGATCACACAGGCGAAAGCTCAACCACTTTGCATCAATCGGATTGGGCCATGGTAGACGCCTATATGCCCGTCGTCTCCCCCGCCGGTGTTCAGGAGATCATGGATTACGGGCTGTATGCCTGGGCGCTGTCGCGGTTCGCGGGCGTCTGGGTCGGGCTCAAAACCATGAAAGACACGGTCGAAGCCACGGCGGTGGTCGACGGAAGCCCGGGGCGTATGACGTTTGTCACCCCGGACTTTGTGACGCCCGAAGGTGGGTTGGGCATTCGCCTGATAGACACGCCGGTTGAGCAAGAAACGCGGATGATCAATTACAAGAGGTTTGCCGCGGAAGCCTTTGCAAAAGCGAATAAAATGGACAAACGGGTTTGGGGTAAGCCCGGCGCAAAAATTGGCTTTGTGGCTGCTGGCAAGAACTGGCTGGACCTTGTGCACGCGTTTTCGCTTCTGGGCATTGACGAGGCTGAGGCCGAGCGGCTTGGGCTGACGACCTATAAGGTCGGCCAGGTCTGGCCGCTCGACGTTGACACCTTTCATGACTGGGCCGAAGGGCTGGACCTGATCATTGTGGTTGAAGAAAAACGCAAACTGATTGAGGTGCAGGTTAAAGAAGCCATCTTTGATGACCGTGCGGGCCGACGCGTTTATGGCTGGCACAAGGGTGACAGCTGGGAAAATGGCCGTCAGTTGGAACTTTTCCCGACCCGCTACGCGCTTGACCCGGTTGATATTGCCGAAAAGCTTGGGAAGGTCTTGATCGAAGAGGGCCGCCGGACTGACCGCATTGAGGCCGGGATGGCGATGCTTGATGAAGTGCGGCGCGCCGACAACGCCCAAGATATCGCGGCGCGGCTGCCCTATTTCTGTTCTGGGTGCCCGCACAACAGTTCAACCAAAGTGCCTGAGGGGTCCCGCGCTTATGCTGGGATCGGGTGTCACTACATGGTCCAATGGATGGATCGTGAAACCACCGGCTCGACACAGATGGGAGGCGAAGGCGCCAATTGGATCGGGGAGGCGCCGTTTTCGACCCGTGACCACGTTTTCCAGAATATTGGCGACGGGACGTATAACCATTCTGGCACGCTCGCCATTCGCGCGGCGGTCGCCGCCGGCACGAACATTACCTATAAGGTGCTCTACAATGACGCGGTCGCGATGACCGGGGGGCAAAACAACGAGGGTGAACTGAACGCACCGCAAATCACGCGCGAGCTGCAGGCCGTTGGGGTCAAAGAAGTCGTTGTCGTCTACGATGAAAAAGAGGATGTCGAGGCCGTTCAATTCCCGCAAGGCATTGCGATGCATGAACGCGCGGAGCTTCAGAGCGTTCAAGAAAGACTGCGTGATATCAAAGGTGTGACGGCCATTGTTTATGTACAAACCTGTGCCGCCGAGAAGCGCCGTCGTCGCAAAAGGGGACTTTTCCCCGACCCCGACAAACGCATTTTCATCAATACGGATGTTTGTGAAGGCTGCGGCGATTGTGGCGTGCAATCCAACTGCGTTTCACTTGTTCCGGTGGAGACCGAACTTGGCCGTAAGCGCGCGATTGACCAGTCGAGCTGCAACAAGGATTTTTCCTGCGTCAACGGGTTCTGCCCGTCCTTCGTGTCGGTTCAAGGGGCTACCCCCAAGAAGCGCGAGGCTGTTGATCTGGAGCTTCCAGATATGCCGATGCCTGCTTTGCCCGAGATCAATGACACGCATAACGTGATCATCACTGGCGTCGGGGGCACCGGTGTCGTGACGATTGGTGCTGTGTTGTCGATGGCCGCGCATATTGACGGCAAAGGGGCCGGCATGATCGAGATGGCTGGGCTGGCGCAGAAAGGTGGCGCTGTTCATATTCATTGCAGGCTGGCCAACCGCCCTGAAGACATCTCCGCGATCCGCGTGGCGACTGGCGAGGCGCATGCGCTGATTGGCGGCGATCTGGTTGTCAGCGCGGGGGCCAAGACGCTTGGTTTGATGAAACCCGGTCGCTCGGGCGCGGTGGTGAATGCGCATGAGATCATCACCGGAGATTTCACGCGCGATACGGAATTCTCTCTACCTTCCGATAAGTTACAGCTCTCTCTTGAGGCGAAATTGAGGGACCGGCTTGATCTGTTTGACGCGTCAGACCTGGCCAAGGTGCTGATGGGCGATTCCATTTTCTCCAACATGATGATCTTTGGGGCGGCGTGGCAACGCGGGCTGATCCCTGTCGGTCAGGAGGCAATTGCGGAGGCCATACGCTTGAACGGCGCCGCGCCCGAGCGGAATTTGCGGGCCTTCGGATTGGGACGCTGGGCTGTGTTGCACCCCGACGAGGCGCAGAAATTTCTGGCCGATACGGTCATCGAGCTGCCGAAATCGTTGGAAGACAAGATCGCGTTCCGCGCTGAGCACCTTGTCGCCTATCAAGGCAAGCGGCTTGCCAAACGCTACCGCAAGGTGGTCGAAAAAATCGAAGAACCGGACCTGCGTGAAGCGGTTGCGAAGGGTTACCACAAGCTTTTAACCTATAAGGACGAGTATGAGGTCGCGCGGCTGCATCTCGACACACAGGACAAGGCGCGGGAGGCGTTTGATGGCGATCTGAGCTTCACGTACCACCTTGCGCCGCCGATGATCTCGAAGATCGGCGACAATGGCCGTCCCATCAAAAAGGAATACGGCGCGTCGATGGAGCGGAATTTCCGCATCCTTGCCAAATTGAAGCGCCTGCGCGGCACGCCTTTGGACCCGTTCGGGCGCACGGCGGAGCGCAAGATGGAACGCGCGCTGATCAAGCAATATGAGGCGGATATCCCCAAAATACTGGAGGCCAGCAATCTCGACGCCGCCATTGCCCTAGCGGAGCTGCCCTTGCAAATTCGCGGGTTTGGCCCGGTGAAAGAGGCCAATGAGCGTAGCGCGTCCAAACGCCGGGAAGAGCTTTTGTCGATGTTAAACGCGCCCGCGCAGCGCCAAGCGGCGGAATGATAGGCTAGCCTTTGCGGATCAGATAAATCTGGGTTGTGCCGTCTTCCGACTGGCCCGCCAGCTCATGGCCCGCTTCGGCGCAGAAATGCGGCACATCGATAATGGCGGCGGGGTCGTCTGCCCGCATCTCCAGGATCTGGCCAGCTGTGAGGCTTTCGAGCCTTTTGCGCGCCTTGAGCACGGGCAGGGGGCAAAGCAGCCCGGTGGCGTCCAATGTCTGTGAAATCTCCATGATGCAGATGTAGGGTCCGCATGCGCGCATGTCCACGTGGCAATTGACCTTACTTTTGCCAGACTGGGCGGCTAGTCTCGCCACTATGGCGAGTGCGCAGGACGATAGGCAGGTGAGGCGGCGGCGGGTGTTCTACATCCCCGGCTATGACCCGTTCCCGCCGCGACGCTACCGGGAGCTTTATCGCAGCGAAAGCGCCGCCCAGGCCGAGATCAGCGGCTACGCTATTTCGCAAAGCGCCAAGGCCGGGGACGGCGCGTTTGGCTGGACCGTCAGCGCCGAGATCGACAACGCGCAGGTCGCAAGCGAAATTGAGGTGCTTGTCTGGTCCGATATCGTGCGTGACAGCATGGGCGTTGGAATTTTGCAAACCTATTGGCAGCTGATACGGACCGCTTGGATTTACATCTCCTCGGGCGCGCTTAGACGTTTGATGTGGCTGCGCAAAGGGCCTGTGATTGCGGCGCTCTATCCGGTTGGAATGCTGGTGTTGCAGCTTTGTGTTGCCTGTCTTTTGGGGCTTTTGCTGTGCCGCTTGCTGGCCGGGGGATTGGCGAGCCTGGGTGTTTGGTCCTGGTTGACCTCGGGGCTGGGCTGGCTCGTGGGGGGGGCGGTCATCGTCTTTCTGATGCGCTGGTTCAAGGCGCAGGACGGAAGGCTGTTCGCGCATTACCTGATGCATGATTACGCGTTTACGGCGCGATGGTGGGGCGAAAACCCGCCCGAGCTGGAGGCCCGGATGGAGGTGTTTCGCCAAGACATCATGGTGGCTTTGATGGCCGACGTCGATGAGGTGCTGGTGATCGGCCATTCCTCGGGCGCGCATCTGGCTGTTTCGATCTTGGCAGATTTGATCCGTGAAAGGCCTGCGCGGGAACAGGGACCCGAGCTGTCATTTTTGTCCCTAGGCCAAGTGGTGCCGATGGTTTCTTTCCTACCAAAAGCCAATAGGTTGCGACGTGATCTTCATGTTCTGGCAGGTAGCGACCAGTTGACCTGGGTTGATGTAACAGCGCCGGGGGATGGCTGCGCTTTTGCGCTCTGTGATCCGGTCGCTGTAAGCGGCGTCGCCCCAAAGGCGAAACGTTGGCCATTGGTGTTTTCGGCAGCCTTTACGCAGAGCCTGAGTGCTGAACGCTGGAAAGCGCTGCGCTGGCGGTTTTTTAGGCTGCATTTTCAGTATCTATGCGCCTTTGATCGCCCGAAGGACTATGACTACTTCCAAATCACGGCGGGTCCGATGACGCTGGGCGCGCGGTATGCAGATAGGGCGCCCTCAAAATCGCGGATTGATGTTGCGGCCTCGCCGCATGTGTCGATGGCGGCCTAAGATGGGGCCGCCGAAGCCCGTCTCCCGGCCTGAAAAGGTCTCCCTCCTGCGGTATCTGCGGCTGTTTCGGCGCGACATCCTGTCGGCCCAGCCGGCGAAGCTTTACCGTGCCTGGATGGCTGAATTCAAAACGCCGTTTTTTCGAAGCTATCTCGTGAACCAACCGGAATTGGTGCGAACAGTGCTCAACGAGCGGCCTGACGATTTTCCCAAATCCGACAGGGTGAGTGAGGGGCTTCGGCCGCTTTTGGGCAATTCGGTTTTCGTGACCAATGGTGAAACGTGGAAACGGCAGAGACGAATTATTGATCCCGCGTTTGAAGGTGGCAGGCTCCGCAAAACGTTTCCGGCCATGATCGCCTCTGGTGAGGCATGCGTGGCAAGGCTTGACACGGGAAGGGTCGAGATTGAGGAGGCAGCGAGCTTCGCCGCTGCGGATGTGATTTTCCGTACGCTGTTTTCAATCCCGATTGATGACGCCATCGCTTCTGACGTTTTCACCCGGTTTCGGGCCTATCAACGGGCGCAACCGATCCTAAACCTTGCGGCGTTCGTTTCTTTGCCAAGCTGGGCGCCGCGTCTGTTTCGTCCCGGCACGCGGGCACATGCCAAAGCCATTCGGGGTTTGATCACGCAACTGGTTGAGACGCGGGCAGCCCAGATCGCACAGGGGACGGCACCGGACGATTTGGCGACGAAGATCATGACGACGCTGGACCCGGAAACGGGGGATTTGTTCACGGCCGAGGAAATGGTTGATCAAGTGGCGATTTTCTTTTTGGCGGGGCATGAAACCAGCGCCTCGGCACTGTCCTGGGCGCTTTATTTGTTGGCAATCCATCCGGAGTGGCAGGACAGGGTGGCAGAAGAAGCCAAGGCGCTGAGGCAGGATCAGACGCCATCCGTCATGTCAAAACTGCGTGTCAGCCGCGATGTGTTTCGTGAGGCTTTGCGCCTTTACCCACCCGTTCCGATGATGGTGCGCCAAACGCGTTGCCTCGAAAAGTTTCGGGGGCGGCAGGTCAACAAAGGGGCAATGGTTGTGATCTCGCCGTGGCATCTGCACCGGCATTCGCGGCTTTGGGACAATCCGGACGGGTTTGACCCGGGCCGATGGCATACGGAGAATGGCGAACGCTGTATGCGAGACGCGTTTATTCCGTTTTCCTCCGGCGCGCGGGTGTGCCCCGGTGCCGGGTTTGCGATGTTTGAGGGGCCTTTACTTTTGTCGATGCTTGTGCGTGCATTCAAATTTAACCCCGATGGTGCGGTCCCGGTGCCGGAGGCGCAGTTGACCGTACGTGCGCGGGACGGGATTTACCTGAACGCGGAGCGGCGCGGCGCATGACGTTACTGACCAAGGGCGAACGGCCAAGCTGGCTTGTGATTTTGGTGGTGCTGTCGATTGGCATCACCCTGACCGGGTTCGGCAATGCGGACCGTATTTTGTGGCGCGCGACCGCCCATGGGGCGCAGATGCCAGGGTTGGTGGTTGATATCCGCATCTACCGGCTGCCAGATCAGGCGGGCGAGATACGCGTGCCCAGAGTGGCGTTTCGCGCCGAAAGCGGTGCTGTGCGTATCATGGAACCTGCCCGTGGTAGTTGGCGTGGACGCGTTGAGGTGGATCAGCCGGTTTTGGTTGCCCTGCGCGACGGGGGCCGCGCGATTGTGATTGATGTGCCTATTGTGCGCCGCCCCCTGACGAGCGCGCTTTTGTGGTGTTTAACGGCGCTCGGGGTTCTCGCTTGGGGTCTTGCGATCTGGTTTTTGATCAAACGCATTGCGATGCGGCCCGGTTCAACGGGTGAGCTGGCTTAAAATATAGAGCCTTATGGCGGAGGCGAGGCCCACATCACCCTCTCTGTTTGCATCAATCTCGAACGCCAAGTCATTGATTGGTCTTGATTGTTCAGAGGCAAGGCGTCGAAATTCTGCCCAGAATTCATCTTCCAATGAGACGCTGGTGCGGTGACCCTTGAGCGTGAGGGAGCGTTTCTTGGGTTTGCTCATTCGCGTTCGTGCCCGTCGAGCTTTTGTTTCTCCCGCAGTGCTGTTGCGGCGTCTTGAATTTTCTGCGCCTTGGTGCGCCCGAATTTGGCCGCGTTCTCGTCGGCGCGGGCCTTCTTGGCGGCCCGCGCTTTTGTTTTGCGAAACTGGTTCAGGTTGACCGGCTTCACTTGGGCCCGATCATATCTTCGGGGCGTACGACGCGGTCGAAGGTTTCCGCGTCGACGAGACCAAGCGCGATGGCTTCTTCCTTCAACGTAGTGCCGTTCTTATGCGCGGTTTTGGCGACCTTCGTGGCGTTGTCATAGCCAATGGTAGGCGCGAGCGCGGTGACCAGCATCAGCGATTCTTTCATCAGCTTGTCGATCCGTTCCTCATTGGCCTGCGTGCCGACGACCATATTGTCAGTGAAGCTCGACCCAGCGTCGCCTAGAAGCTGCATGGATTGAATGACATTGTAGCTCATCATCGGGTTGTAGACGTTCAGCTCGAAATGCCCCTGGCTGCCTGCAAATCCAACGGCGGCGTCATTGCCCATGACATGGGCGCAGACCATCGTCAGCGCCTCGGCCTGTGTCGGGTTCACCTTGCCGGGCATGATCGAGGATCCGGGCTCATTTTCGGGCAGGATCAATTCGCCAAGCCCCGAACGGGGGCCGGAGCCCAGCAGGCGCATGTCGTTGGCGATTTTGAACATCGACGCGGCAGCGGTTTTCAAAGCACCTGAGAACATGACCATCGCGTCATGAGCGGCGAGCGCCTCGAACTTGTTGGGGGCTGTGACGAAGGGTAGGTCGGTGATGGCTGCGATTTCAGCGGCGACTTTTTCGGCGAAGCCTTTGCGTGTGTTTAGCCCGGTGCCAACTGCGGTGCCGCCTTGGGCAAGCTCGTAGATGTCGGGCAGGCAGGCCTCCACCCGTTCAATGGCCTTGGTCATTTGGTGCGCGTAGCCGCCAAATTCTTGGCCTAATGTCAGTGGGGTCGCGTCCTGCGTGTGGGTGCGCCCTATCTTGATGATGTCCTTGAATTCTTCGGATTTCGCGGCCAACGCGTCGCGCAGCTTAATCAGGCCCGGCAGCAGCGTGTCGCGCGCGACCATGCCGATGGCGACATGCATCGCCGTCGGGAAGGTGTCGTTGGAGGACTGCCCCATATTGCAGTGATCATTGGGGTGGACGGGTGATTTAGACCCCATCTCGCCGCCCAGAATTTCAATCGCACGGTTCGAGATGACCTCGTTCGAGTTCATGTTTGACTGCGTGCCGGAGCCGGTTTGCCACACGACCAGCGGGAAGTTGTTGTCGAATTTGCCGTCGATGACCTCTTGTGCGGCTTGCTGGATGGCAGGCGCGAGCGCGGCGTCGAGATCGCCAAATTCCAAATTCACAGTTGCGGCGGCTTTTTTGATGACGCCCAAGGCGCGCACGATGGCGACGGGCTGTTTCTCCCAGCCAATTGGGAAGTTCATGATCGAACGCTGCGTTTGCGCGCCCCAGTATTTGTCGGCGGGCACCTGCAGGGGGCCAAAGCTGTCAGTCTCGGTGCGGAAATCGTCGCTCATATCATGTGGTCCTGTTGGCAAGTCTCTAATGCACTAGAGGCTATAAGCGCGCGGGCTTAGCATGACAACAAGCGGGCCGGTTCTTAGGCGATGATAACGCTCTCAGGGTTTGCGAAAACTGTCGAGGCTGACGACGTCGCCCGACTTTTCGCCATCACTTGCGTCTTGCTCTTTCGTTTTCGCCTTCGTGTCGCCGTTGGCGGTCTCGGGCTCGGCGTCGATGCCGCTGGTCGTCTCGGCACTGTCGGGGTCAAACTCAGGCAGCTCGACCACTTCGTGCAGGTCACTGGGTTGCGTCTCAAACCGCAATCCGAACTCAACGGAAGGGTCAACGAAGGTGCGCAGGGCGTCAAACGGCACGCTCAAAGGCTCCGGGTTGTCGCCAAAATTCAGCGTGATCTGGAACCCGTCCTCACCAATAACGAGCGCGTCGTACCAATGCTGGATGACAATTGTCATCTCATCGGGGTAGCGGTCAAACAGCCAGTCGGCCATCTCAACATCGGGGTGCTGGGTGTCAAAGGTGATGAAAAAGTGATGCTCGCCCGGCAGGCCATGGTTGGCGACGTCTTGCAATACCTCCGAGATCAACGCGCGCATCGCGTTGTGCATCTTCTTTCCATAATCGATTGTGTCGCTCATCTGTGCAGCTTTCCCCGAGAGCTCTTTGTTTTGAGCATAAGGGATTCGGGGCGCAGGGGAAGGGGCGATCACACAAGCAGGCTCGCCAATCCGCAAAGCGCCGCAATGAGCAGCGCCCATGCGAGCGGTGTTTTGCGGATCAGCAGCAGATAGCCCAAAAACATTCCGATCGCTATGGCGGGCCAAACGAGGCTGCTGAGAACCGGTAGCGTGATCATGCCAAAGCCCAAGGGCAGAGCGGTCAGCTCAGCGAAGAAAACATGCAAGGAGAACCACAAGGAAAGGTTCAAGATCACACCGACGACGGCTGCGGTAATCGCAGAAAGCGCTGAGGCCAACCGCGGCTGCGCTGCAAGCCAGTCGATGTAAGGCGCGCCCGCAAAAATCCAAAGAAAGCAGGGCGCGAAAGTCACCCAGAGCGTCACAAGCCCCGCGATGACTGCGAGCATTATACCGCCTTCTTGAAAGCCGGCCAAAACGCCGACGAATTCGGTGACCAAGATCAAGGGCCCCGGGGTTGTTTCGGCTAGCCCCAAAGCGTCCATCATCTGCGCGGTTGTGAGCCATCCCAGATCGCCGACGACCGCTTGCGTCATATAGGCCAAGACCGCATAGGCCCCGCCAAATGTCACCAAGGCGAGTTTTGAGAAGAACACGCCGAGCGGGCCCAGAAAGTCTGGATCAAGGGCGTAGATCACAGCGAGGGGTGCCAGCCAGATCGCGGCCCAAACGGCAATCGTCTTAAAGGTCTGCGATACGGGAACCCCTGGGTGTGTTTCGGTCGTGCGCTCTTCGGGCAGAAAGGCACCTATGATGCCCGCGGCCAGAATGATCAGCGGGAAGGGCACCGAAAAGACATAGATTGCAAGAAAGGCCAGCCCGGCCAAGACCCAATGATAACTGCGGTTTAGCGCGCGTTTCGAAATTTTGATCAGCGCTTCTATGACAATGATGACCACAGCGGCTTTAATGCCAAGAAAGACCGCCTGAACCCAATCAAGACTGCCAAGATAGGCGTAGCCCAAAGCCAGCGCCATGATCACGGCGGCACCCGGTAGAACGAATAAAAGACCCGCAATCAGCCCGCCTGTGACGCCCTTGAGCCGCCATCCGGCATAGGTGGCCAGTTGCATCGCTTCGGGCCCTGGCAGCAGCATGCAAAAGCTCAGCGCGCGCAGATATTGCTGCTCTGTCAGCCATGGGCGGGTTTCAACCAGCTCTTTGTGCATCAGCGCGATTTGCGCGGCGGGCCCGCCGAAAGACAGCACGCCGATGCGCCAGAAAACGGCTGTAAGTTCCGACAAGCTCATGCGGAATGTCCCTCATCCTTGCCGTCACGCGCCCAGCGATAGAGCGCGTCATAGATGGCCATTCCGGCCTCCAGCTGGGCGTTGTCGTCCTTATAGGTGCGGCTGAATCCGACAGAGAGCGCCAAAAGACCGGCCGCCTCGGGGGCAAGGTCATGACGGTTGGTATCAGCCGCGCGCACGACTGTTGCCAGCGTATGAAGTGCGGGGATATCGAGGCCAAAGCCTTTGATAAGCGCGTCGAAGCTGCACAGATCCCCGTCATGCGACCAAGGCCCGTCGGGCATGTCAAACGGGGTGGCATCGAACTTTTCCGCGACGAGGGCGACCTCGGCTGGCGGGACGAACAGGAACCGCGCGTCGGGGCTGACAAAACGCCTGATCAGCCAGGGACAGGCAATGCGGTCGATCTTCGGTCTGTGGCGCGTCACCCAGAGGGCGGGGGTCGGAATACGTGAGGCGGGGATGCGCGGAAGGCCCTTGTCGCGCCAGCCCAAGGTGCCGCCCTCAAGCGCCTCGGCCTTGATGCCGTACGATCGCAGGATGGCAGCGGAGCCGTGGCTGAGCTTCTTACCCTTCTGGCAGATGACGACGACGCTTTTGTCAATGAGATCAGGGGCTAACGCGTCGATGGATTTATGGGAGAAACGCCGTGACGACGGGATCAGATGCGGGTCGGCGTTGAAGTCTTCATCAATACAGACGTCAAGCAGGACGGGTGCCTCTGGCGTGCCGATAAGGCGCATCAATTGGGTGGGAGAAATTTCGTTGAAGCCTGTCATGTGAATGCACCCCGTGTGTCAGTTTCTGGGATGCGAAACTTGGGCTGGCGCCTCACGGGGTATTCGCGTCACCCCACGAGGCGTTAATAGCGTCGCGTCGTTTGTGGCGTCAAGCCTCTGCCTTGAAGGGGCAGCCATGGGCGATGTTGCTATCCTCAGGGGCTTGGTCGCGCCGCTCGGTCAGGCCGTAGTCTCGGATCACCGCGCCGATGCGAAGACGGTATCCGGCGAACAGCCCGTTACGGCCCGCTTTTTGTGCGGCACGGTGTTCTGCCAGCGTGCGCCAGTTTTTCAGCGCCTCCTCATCCCTAAAATAGGACAGCGACAGCATTTTTTCGGGGTTGGTAAGCGACTGGAACCGCTCGACCGAGAGGAAGCCATCGACCTCTTCGAGGAGCGGGCGCATCTGGGCCGCGATCTCCAGATAGCTGTCGCGGCGACCCTCGGCGGGTTCGACTTCAAACATGACGGCGATCATTTCGGCTCTCCATTTGGTTTGGAGGCCAGCTTTAGAAATGTGCGGTCTTCGCGCAAGACGAACTTTTCGCGCATCGCGAATTCGTAGTTTTCTCGGCCCAACGGGTCGGCGGCCAGGCGGGCACGGTAGGATTCGTATTCGGCGAGGGAGGGGATGTTGTAGAGGCCATAGGCGAGCGTCGTCGACCCCTCATGCGGGGCGTAGTAGCCGATCAGCTCGGCCCCGTTTCGCGGGATCGCTTGGCCCCAGTTTTGGGCGTATTGTACAAATTGTGCATGTTTGGTTGGGTCGATCTGGTAGCGGATGATGCAGGTCAGCATGTGGGGTCTCCTGTGATATGCGCCGGTTTTAGGATGTCTTTTGTGTCTGATGTTTCGGCCCAGGCCGAACTATGAGCGGTTGCGTGCTGCGTGTTTTCCGTTATGGTTCGGTCAAACCTGAACTATGAGGGCGCCATGAGAGACGGACCGGATATTGCGCGGATTGCATCACTGATCGGAGGTCCGGGGCGGGCCAATATGTTGGCCGCCTTGATGAGTGGTAAATCGTTGACGGCGGGCGAGCTGGCAGCGGAAGCCGGTGTTAGGTTGCAGACTGCATCGGGCCATTTGCAGAGCCTTGAGCAGGGCGGCCTGATCTGCCGCGCCCGGCAGGGGCGGCATCACTATTTCAAATTGACCGGTGATGACGTCGCACAGCTTTTGGAAGGGTTGATGGGGGTGGCCGCCGCGCGCGGGCAATTGCGCACGCGGACCGGCCCACGTGACGCGGAGCTGCGCCAAGCGCGCGTGTGCTACAACCACCTTGCGGGTGATTTGGGGGTCGCGCTGTATGACGGGATGATGGCGAAAGGGTTTTTGCAGATTGCCGACAGCGCGCTTGTTTTGACGCCGAAGGGGCAGCGCAAGATCGCGGCGCTCGGTGTTGAGGTGAACCAGAAAAGCCGCGCGCCGATGTGCCGGGATTGCCTTGACTGGTCGGAGCGGCGCTCCCATTTGGCCGGGCGGCTGGGGCGCGGTATCCTCGATCATATCTATGCCAAAGGGTGGGCTGCGCGAGTCGAGGGCACGCGCGTGGTGCGCTTCACAGGCCTTGGCGCAGCGGCGTTTCGCGAGGCGTTTGAGTTCTAGCAACGCTGCGACCGCTTTGAATGAGGAAGTGCAGGTTTCTGTTGCCAGGTACCTGCGAACCCCGCCTTAAGCTGCTAGGCCTAAGGGCTTAAGATTTCAATAGTTCCGACTGCTTACGCAGCCATCGCCATTGGAGCTTTGTTGTCGTTTGCAACTAGCTTAAATGAACCGATAACGGTGGTATCTCACCGAGACAAAGCTAACCCCTTTAGACGTTCGTCGATCCTATTTCGACCCCATGCCCTCCAAACGAGAGTGTGATGGTGGAGTCGCCGGGTACCGCCCCCGGGTCCGATCCGCTTATTACGAGCGCGTTTATGTCCATAGCCCCGAAGAGCAATTCGTATATAGGCGCGCGCACTGAGTTTGGAAAGGGGGCTGATCAAACGGCTGCTGCAGGGTCGTAACCGAAAGTGTCATGTTTAATTACATTGACGACGTCACGGAAAGTGGACGCAATGACGCACCTGGGGCGTTTTTCTCGCTGAATTTTTGGGCAATCTGCCCTTGAAAAAGCACAGAGCAGCGCCCCCGCAACTACAAATGGAGGACTCAAATGGCAGACGCAGATAAGGTCTGGCCCACGGGACTAACTCTCGATGAAGCTGAAGAAGTGCATAGCTATCTGATTGATGGCACGCGCGTCTTTGGTGCAATCGCGCTGATAGCCCACATTTTGGTCGCAATCGCGACCCCGTGGCTTGGATAAGGGGGATACATAATGAACAACGCAAAAATGTGGCTTGTCATATCGCCGACAGTCGGTGTCCCGATTTTCCTAGGCGCAGTGGCCGTAGGCTCATTTGCTGTGCATCTTCAGGTTGTCAAAAACACCTCATGGGTTTCTGACTTCTTGCAAGGCGTTCCCATGGGGACCGGGGACAAGATGGCAGCGGCTGAAACGCTTGACGCAGAAAAGCTGGAGGCCGCGACCGTGTCCTATGCCAGCCCAACTGCAGAAGGCTTGGAAGTAACCGTCATTTTGCCAGACGGAACAAGTGCGAAGGCGATTTTGTCGATGCCTGATACGTTAACGCCGACGCCGGCGAAATACGTGCCACAGGCAGCCACGCAATAGACGACCCAAAATAGATGGGGCCCGCGCCTTAGCCACCCGCGGGCTCTTCGCTGATTGAAATTGACGTAGGATGCCGTTTTCGCCAGCCGGGGCGCACGGCACACGATCCGCATATGAGCCGTTTTCGGAATTTCGCGACACAGAAACTCGCCGCTTTGGGCCCCAAGTATCTGCCTTTCGCGGATGTGGCCACGGCTGAGGTCTCGCTGGCGCGGCTGATCCGGCTTTCCCTGTTTCAGGTGAGCGTC
This sequence comes from Pseudomonadota bacterium, assembly GCA_039030615.1. Classification (GTDB taxonomy): domain Bacteria; phylum Pseudomonadota; class Alphaproteobacteria; order Rhodobacterales; family Rhodobacteraceae; genus Litoreibacter. The sequence continues at coordinate 390,981 of JBCCDV010000001.1, forward strand.
GGGATGGCGCTTGTTTTGCTGGTTGGCACTTTGAACCGGGTTATGATTGTTGAGCTTGCCGTGCCCGCGACGCTGGTCGCGGTGATGCTGGCGCTGCCGCTGGTCTTTGCGCCCTTTCGTACCTTGATCGGGTACAAATCGGACACGCATGTTTCGGCGCTTGGTCTGCGGCGTATCCCTTACATTTGGAAAGGCACGCTTTGCCAGTTTGGCGGTTTCGCGATTATGCCGTTCGCCTTGTTGGTGCTGTCGGGCTACGGCGAGGCCGTTGACGCGCCGCGCTGGATTGGCCTGAGTGCTGCGGCTTTGGCGTTTCTGCTGGTCGGCGCGGGCGTGCATATCGTGCAGACCGTGGGATTGGCGCTGGCGACGGATTTGGTCCGGGAGGCCGACCAGCCAAAAGTTGTTGGGCTGATGTATGTGATGCTGCTTCTGGGCATGGTGCTGAGCGCATTGGTCTTTGGCGCGCTTTTGGAAAACTACACGCCGGGCAGGTTGATCCAGGTCATTCAAGGGACCGCTGTTTTGAGCGCTGCGCTGAACTTGGCGGCTGTCTGGAAGCAAGAGACCCGCAGCCGCGACCGCGCCGCCCAGATGAAAACCGCGCGGCCCGAGCCTTTCTCAAAAGCCTGGGCGCAACTTGCGCGAACGCCGGGGATTGCGCGGCTCCTTGTGGTTATCACGCTTGGAACATTTGGATTTGGTATGGCTGACGTGCTGCTTGAACCTTATGGCGGGCAGGCTTTGGGGCTCTCGGTGGCTGACACAACCAAGCTGACAGCTTTGTTTGCGGGCGGTACGCTGATTGGGTTTGGCGTCGCATCGCGTTTGCTGAGCGGGGTCTACCGCCCCGAAAGGCTGGCGCTGAACGGGGCTGGCCTTGGCGTGCCCGGGTTTGTCTTGATTATTCTTGCCTCCCTTGGCGGGGGCGTGGCCAGTTTCTTGGCCGGCATCTTTCTTGTCGGCATTGCAACGGGCCTTTTTGGCCACGCGACGTTAACGGCGACGATGCGCGCGGCGCCGAGTGACCGGATTGGGCTGGCGCTTGGGGCTTGGGGCGCGGCGCAGGCATGCGCGGCGGGTCTGGGCGTGGCGCTTGCCGGGATTGTGCGCGACGTGATCGTCGGCCTGCAGGGCCCGGCTGGAAACGCGGCCGCCTTGCCCTACAATACAGTCTTCGGGATCGAAGCCTTTAGCTTATTGGTCGCGATCATCGTGCTTTGGCCGATGGTTCAGGGTGGCCTGTACAGCACAACGAACGACCATAGGACGACCAAAGGAGTGGAAGCATCATGACAACCGTAATCACATGAGTGTTCGCCGACATATCGGACGCTGAAAGCGCGATGAACCGTCTTAACCTGCGCGGCTTCCCGAAAAGCGAGCGCCAGATCATTGCCCATGGCGACAAGGTGGAGACCGCGCTGACCCGCGCAAAAGTGCATAGCTCTGCCGTGGCGCCCTACGCGTCGCTTATCGCCAAGGGCCATGCGGTTCTGGTTGTTCGGGCCAATTACAAACCCTTGGGCGCCGCCCGTATCGCGCGTGAGATTTTGGCGAAGTTTGACACAGTCGATGCCGGCGCCGCGACCCAGGAATACACCACCTCATGGGAGCCGGAACGCGCACCAAGCGTAATGAAGGACCATCCGCTGTTTTTGACCTTGCCGGGCATGGCGACGCCCGGGCTGATCTCGAAAAGTTTTGGGATGCGGCTGACCAAACCGCATAAAAGCAAACGGACCCTGACGACGCATGGCAAGCCGATGTCGCGGATGTTCTGGCCGATGAAGCTGATATCGACGAAGGAGCGTTCCTCCTCGGTGATCAGCGGCGGGCGGCAAATGTCTAAGATGTTCTGGCCGCAACGGTTGCTGTCGACAGGCGAGCGCAAGAAGTCGGTTATCCCGGGAGGCGGCACACCGTTTTCGAGCCGCACGGGCTTTAGGATGATAAGCTAACTGTCTGATCTTGAACTGAAAAGCGGCGCGCCTTGGGGCGCGCCGCTTTTATTTGTGCTGTGCTGATCTTAACAGACCCGTTTTAGAACCCGGCTTTGATCCGCTCGAATTCCTGGATCATCATCTCGCGCAGGCCGTTGTCCATCGGGAGTTGGGCCAGTTGCGGCGCTGAGATGTCGTTGAGGCCAACCTCTGTCAGGACCTCGTCGCCGAAGCTGCCCATGGCGGCGGTGTTGGAATGGCCGTAGCCCCATTCATTGACGATGTAATCCGCAGTTTCCGCGCTGAGGAAGCTTTCGATGAAATCATGCGCCTTGTCTTCGGACCCGGGGCCATCGACAAGGTTCACATAACCGCAGAACCAGGCCGAGGAGCCTTCCGCGGCTTCGCGCTGAAACCCGATCGGGTAGCCGTCGCCTGTCATCTGCACCGGGGTTTCGTTCCACCCCCAGGCGACAAGTACTTCGCCAGTGGCCATAAGCTGCGCCAACTCAGCGCCGTCGGCCCAATAGGCGCGGGCGTTGGCGTGGGCCTGACGCATCCAGTCGGACGCAGCTTTCATGTCGGCCTCGGTCGCTTTGGTCCAATCCGACACGCCCGTAGCAAGATAGGCGAGCGCGTAGGCATCCTCGACATTGTCCGGCAAGGAGGTGCGCCCAGCCATGGCGGGGTCGACAAAGATTTGCAGCGAGGCGATCTGATCGGCCGTCACTTCTTCGGTGTTGTAGATCAAGCCGGTCATGCCCAGATCGGCGGGGATGAAATAGACATCACCGTCGCGCACGAAGGTTGGGTCGTTTTTGTAAAGGTCCGCCAGCGTGTCGTAGGTCGGGATTTTGGACAGGTCCCAAGGCTCGATCAGGCCCGCCTGATACCATTTGTCGACGGATTGCGAGCAGGGATGGGCGACATCGGCTCTGAAGCCCGAGCGCAGCTTTTGGAAGGCTTCTTCCTCCTCGCCAAAAAAGGCGTAGGTGGGGCCTGAGCCGTGCTTTGCGGCGTAGTTGATGAAAAAGCCGTCTTCCTCGTAGCCAGACCAGTCAAAGACCAGAAGGTCCGGGTCGGCAGCGAAAGCGGTGGTGGTCGTCAGCGCAAGCGCTGCGCCGCCCAACAGTTTGGTGACATGGTTCATGGACATCTTTCCCAGCGATTTTTCTCCAGCGACAACGCTACGGGCAAAACCGGTGCGCGGACAAGGACATTTTGCTGCGGTGCGGCTCTAAGCGGCGCACTGCATCTGGGCAATCGTGTCCTTAGGTTTTCTCACGCTGCGCGATTACGTCATTTGCCAGTTTGGCGGTATAGCTTTGCAGCTCTGACAGGGCGCTGTCGGCGGTGCCCGCGTCATTGGCCTCAATCGCGTCGGCGATGCGGGTGTGGAGCGCAATAATCGCCTCACGCGAGCGGGCTGTGAAGGTGATCATATTCATCGAAGGCTGCATTGCCTCGACCGCGCCCGCGAGCTGATAGGACAACACAGGGTTGCCAGCGCCATCGACCAGCGCCCGGTGGAACGCCACGTCGGAGGCGCAGAATGCCTCATCGCTGAGCCCCGGCTGACCCTGGCGGTAGATTTCGGCGCGCATAGTGGCGAGGTGATCGGCTTCGCGTCGCTGCGCCGACAGGGGGGCGCAAGCACGCTCTAGCGCGTAACGCGCCTCGCAGGCGGTTTCAAAACTGACGGCATTCATCGACAAAAGCAGCGTCGATGTGGTGATCTGCTGCCCGTAGGCGTCCTGAAAAGTGAGGCGGTTGACGAATGCACCACCTGAGGCCCCGCGCTGCGTGCGGATCAGGCTTTGCGCCGCGAGCCGTTTGAGCGCCTCGCGCACTGTTGGGCGGGAGACGTCGAAATGCTCGGACAGTTCGGTTTCGGAGGGGAGCCGCTCATCGACCCGCAGACTGCCCGAGATGATCGCGTCACGAATAGCCTGAGCGATCTGCACGGAGAGGTCTTTGGAGGAATCCGGATCGATTTTCATACGCGCTTTATAACAACGCGCAATTTTAATTGTAAGACAATTAAAAGTCTGACATTTAATCGGGGGTGTTTTGAATCGGGAGGCCCCATGTCCGGTATCGTAAGATCAGTGCTTTGGCTGAGCTTCTTTGCGGCCATTTTGATCGCGTGGTGGATGATGTTTTCCATGGCGCAAATGATGGGCGTCGACTGGATTGGCCGTCCTCAGGGCATGATGGATATGGGCGCGGGCATGGGCAGCATGGGCGGCCAGATGTCGGGTGAGATGTCGGGTCAAATGTCTGAGGGCATGTCTGGCGACATGGGCGGAATGCCTATGATGCAGATGACGAGCTTCGGTGCGCTTTTCCCGATGTGGGCGATCATGATGGCGGCGATGATGTTGCCGACGATGGTGCCGACGCTGAGATCCTATGAGGACCTGATGGTCAGCGCCAACGGCACACGGGCCGGTTGGTTAGGTGTCGTGCTTGGTTATTTCGTCGTGTGGGTGGCCTTTGCGGCGCTGATCACCGGCGCGCAGATTGGGCTTATGTCTTCGGGCTTCATTGACGATCTGGGCATCTCGAACTCGCTTTGGTTCGCCGGGCTTTTGTTCCTTGTTGTGGGCTTGTTCCAATTCACCCGCGCCAAGGAGATTTGCCACGGCGTGTGCCATTCGCCGACCACTTACTTTTTGGGCCATTGGAAAACCGGCTTTGGGGGCGGCTTGCGCATGGGGCTGGGCCTTGGCGCGTTCTGCGTTGGCTGCTGCTGGGGTTTTATGGCGCTTGGGTTTGTTGGCGGGGTGATGAGCCTTCTGTGGATGGGGCTGGCGACGCTGTTTATGGTGGTCGAAAAATTGCCGCAGATCGGGCATTATGTGACAAAGCCGGCTGGCGTTGTGTTGATCCTGGCTGGGATTGGCACCGCTGGCTACGGCGTGATCGGGTAAAGGGAGGGTCGTAGACATGGCCACAAAGACCAAGCAACGTAAACCGTCTGACCGGCTTCAGGTCTCACAGAAGATTGACGCGCGGATGAACCCGCGGCGCCGACGCAAGGAGCCCACGGATTGGTCGATCAAGGGCGAGCTGTTTTTGAACTGCTCTTGCACGGTGTTTTGCCCTTGTGTCGTTTCGCTGGGCGCGCACCCGCCCACAGAAGGGCATTGCCACGCCTGGATGGCGATTGCGATTGATGAGGGCCATTTCGAGGGAGAAGACCTGTCGGGTCTGAACATTGGCCTGCTGGTTGATATCCCGGGGCGCATGGGTGAGGGCGACTGGAAGGTTGCGGCTTACGTGGACGAACGCGCCACCCAGAAGGCCTATAACGGGATTTTGAAAATTTTCTCCGGTGCTGCGGGCGGCACGACGGGTTTGTTTACCATGTTGGTCTCCGAAATCATCGGGGCGGAGCGCGCTCCCGTTGAGATCGTGCGCGAGGGCAAGAAACGTTCGATCAATATCGGGCGCAAATTGCAGGGCGAGATTGAGATGATTGCGGGCAAATCGGATGAGCATCCGGTGATGGTGAGCAACTCCAAATACTGGATGGGGCCGGATATTATTGCGGCTGTGGGCACACGGTCGCGCATCCGCGACTATGGCCGCGTTTGGGATTTCGGCGGCAAGTCGGCAGAGATTTGCCCGATTGAGTGGTCCGGTCCATGATAACGGCGGAGTTTTGTCGTACTATGGCATCTTACAATGCCTGGCAAAACAAGAGCTTGATGAGCAGTATTAAAAGCTTGGACGACAAGGAGCTGACCAAGCAGCGCAAGGCGTTCTTTGGCTCCATCCTTGGGACTGCGAACCATTTGCTCTGGGGTGATCAGCTGTGGATGAGCCGCTTTGACGGCGGCGCTGCGCCGCAAGTCATGCTGCCCGACAGCCCGAAAATGCATGCGAGCGCGGAGACGTATCTGATCGACCGGCTGCGGACCGACAAGCGTATCTTGCGCTGGAGCGAGCGGTTGAAACAGATGGACCTTGTGGGGCCGCTGACGTGGTATTCGTCGACAACGCAGCATTCAATGACGATGGCCAAGTCGGTATGCATCACGCATTTCTTTAACCATCAAACGCATCACCGCGGGCAATTGCACGCGATGCTCACCGCCGCGGGGCAGAGCCCCGATACCACTGATCTCGTTTTCATGCCGGAGTAAGCCATGGCCACGATTGCGCCCTCCCGCCGCGTACGTCGCACACCGTTTTCAGACGGTGTCGAGGCCGCCGGCGTTAAAAGTTACACAGTCTACAACCGGATGCTGTTGCCGACGGTGTTCCGCTCGGTGGTGGAGGATTATCACCATCTGAAATCTGCGGTGCAGGTTTGGGATGTGTCGGTGGAGCGCCAGGTGGAGCTGCGCGGTCCCGATGCGGGGCGTTTGATGCAGATGCTGACGCCGCGCGACCTGAGGGGCATGCTACCGGGGATGTGCTACTACGTGCCGTTGGTCGATGGGACCGGGGGCATGTTGAACGACCCGGTGGCGTTGATGCTGGCTGATGATCGTTATTGGCTGTCGATTGCGGATAGTGATTTGTTGTTGTGGGTCAAGGGCTTGGCCCACGCGCTTTACCTTGATGTGATTGTTGAGGAGCCGGACGTTTCCCCCTTGGCGATCCAAGGTCCGCAAGCCGATGAGTTGGCGTCGCGCATCTTTGGCGACTCGGTGAAAGACCTTCGCTTCTTCCGCTACGGGTATTTTGACTTTCTGGGCCAGCAAATGCTGGTGGCGCGCTCGGGCTATTCGAAGCAAGGCGGGTTTGAGGTCTATGTCGAGGGCTCGGCGAACGGTATGCCGCTTTGGAACGCGTTGATGGAGGCGGGCCGCGATTTGGATGTCCATGCTGGATGCCCGAACCTGATCGAGCGGATCGAGGGCGGATTGCTGAGTTATGGCAACGATATGAATCGCGACAACACCCCGCATGAATGTGGGTTGGGCAAGTTCTGCTCGACGCAGACGGCGATTGGTTGCGTCGGACGCGACGCGCTTTTGCGGGTGGCCAAGGAAGGCCCGGTCAAACAGGTGCGCGCGATCGCAATCGACGGTGAGATACCGCCCTGCGACCGTCTGTGGAAGATCACGGCGCCGGGCAAGGACACGGTGATTGGGCAGCTGACATCTGCGGCCAAGAGCCCGGACTTCAAGACGAATGTCGCGATTGGCATGGTGCGTATGACCCATTGGGACACGGGCACCGAGGTGCAGATCGAGACCCAGGACGGGCCGCGCCGCGGCGTCGTTCAAGAGAATTTTTGGCTGTGATAGGAGAAACGAGATGTTCAATGCATTGCTTGTAAACAAGGATGACGAGGGCAAAACGAGCGCCTCCGTCACAGAAATTTCAGAGGATATGTTGCCTGAGGGTGATGTGACCGTCGCGGTTGAGTATTCGACTGTGAATTACAAAGACGGGCTGTGCATTGGACCGGGCGGTGGCCTCGTGCGGAACTACCCGCATATTCCGGGGATCGATTTCGCGGGCACGGTTGAGAGCTCATCAGATGACCGCTACAAACCCGGTGACAAGGTCGTCCTGACCGGCTGGCGCGTGGGTGAAGCGCATTGGGGCGGGTATTCGCAAAAGGCACGTGTGAAGGCCGATTGGCTGGTGCCGTTGCCCTCCGGCTTGGACACGCGACAAGCGATGGCCGTTGGTACCGCCGGGTTCACTGCGATGCTGGCGGTGATGGCGCTGGAAGATCATGGCATCAAGGACGGCCCTGTTTTGGTCACGGGTGCTGCGGGCGGCGTCGGCTCAGTAGCGACCGCCATTCTGGCGGGGCTTGGCCATGAGGTTGCGGGCGTCACCGGGCGGCCAGAGACCGCCGATTACCTCAAATCGCTGGGTGCGAGCCAGATCGTCGCGCGCGAAGAGATCAACGAGACCACCAAACGGCCATTGGAAGCTGAAACCTGGGGTGGCTGTGTGGACGCGGTTGGCGGCGACATGCTGGCGCGCGTCTTGGGGCAGATGAAATACGGGGCTTCAGTTTCTGCTGTGGGGCTTGCGGGCGGCGCGGGCCTGCCTGCGACCGTAATCCCGTTCCTGCTGCGCGGCGTGAACCTGCTGGGCATCGACAGCGTGATGCAGCCTTATGACAACCGTGTGCGCGCCTGGGAGCGGGTCGCAAAGGACCTGCCGATGGACAAGCTGGAAGCGATGGTGCAGCCCGCAACATTGAGCGATCTGCCGGGTTTGGGGAAAGACATCCTGAAAGGTCAGGTCAAAGGCCGGGTGGTCGTAGACGTCAACGCCTAGGCATTTTCCTGTCTAAGAATAGAAAAAGGCGCGCCGGGGTGGCGCGCCTTTCTTTTGTTAAAGGACGACTTATTCCGCAGGTGCGGTCGACTCGGTTGATTTTTCGCGCAACCCGTCACGGAACAGCGCTTTGGTCAGCGCAACCATCATCAGCCCCATCACCATGGTGAAGGGCAGGGCGCCGATGATCATCGCATTTCTGAGCGCATCGAGCGGGTTGTTCTCCCCCGCTGCTAAGATCAACGTGCCAATCACTGCCGTGAGGATAAGGCCCCAGATGATCTTGTGCTTGTTGCCTGTCTCCTGATCGCCACCTGACATGATGGTGTTCATCACCAAGATGCCCGAGTCCGCTGAGGTGACGAGGAAAGTCATGATCAGCACCACGCACATGATGGTGATGCCGGTCAGGAACCCGCCGGAGATCATCTCGCCCAAAGTGACAAACAGCTTGGCCGTGTTGGAGGCGCCTGTGATGGCCCCATCTGCGCCGCCTGTCAGCTCAAGATCGATGGCGGTGCCGCCAAGGATTGTCATCCACGCAAAGCACACCAAAGCCGGTGCAAAGACACAGCCCAAGATGAACTCACGCACCGAGCGACCTTTGGAGATGCGCGCCAGGAACAGGCCCACAAAAGGCGAGAACGCGATCCACCAAGCCCAGTAGAATGTGGTCCAACCGGCTTGCCAGCCAAACTGACGCCCTTGGTTGCCCGCCTCATAGACAGCGGCCAGTGTTTCGGGTGGCAATGCTGCTGCCTCGCCTTCCAATCCTTCGACGAAGCCAGAATAGCTGCCCCATGCGCCCTGTGCCCCGGCCAAGTCGGCAGCAAAAGGTTTTGCGGCCTCTGGCAACGCGGCGGCGAACGCATCCGCTGATTGCGGACCGTAAGCTGCGAAGCTGAGTTGAAGGAAGTTAAGGATGTAGTCGATGAACGCAGCCCCATAAGTGGACATCGCGAACAGAAAAGAGCCGAAAATGACGAAGGTCATCAGCAAGATCAGCGACAGCACGAGGTTGAGGTTCGAGAGGTATTTCACCCCGCGACCAACACCCGAAACCGCAGACAGGATCGAGAGCCCCATGATCACCATCAGGCCGGCGACAAGACCGACCTTGCCCGGCGCGGGTGCATCACCCTCGAACGTCATCATCCATTCCATGCCAGTGATCGCGTAGACCCCATCGATGAACTGGCTGATGCCGTAGCCGATTGTGACCGAAACGCCGAGGATCGTGGCGACCACGCCCAGGACGTCAACGATATGACCCAAGATGCCGTTCAACGCCTTGCCAAAGAGCGGCGTCAGCGCAGAGCGGATCGTCAACGGCATATCACGCGTGTAGGCGTAATAGGCGAGGCTGAGCCCCGTCACCACGTAGATGGCCCATGCGTGAAAACCGTAATGCAGGAAGGTGTAGCGATAGGCCGATTGCAGCGCCGCTTCCGTGTTGGCCTCAACCTCACCGGCGACCACGACCGGGTTAGAGCCCCAAAGCCCGATGGGTTCTGCTGTGGCGAAAACCATCAAGCCCACGCCCAGACCCGCGCCAAACATCATCGAGAACCAAGAAAAGTTTGAAAATTCCGGTTTCTCACCCGGTGTGCCCATGACGCGCCGTCCCGTGGAGGGGATGATTGCAACGACAGCGAGGAAGAAGAAGAAAATGCCAACGATGACGATGTAGAATGTGTTGAAGCTTTCAAGCAGCGTGAAATTCCAGCTGCCCAATGTGCTGTTGGCATTGCCAGGAAAAACCAGCGCCCAAAGCACAAGCGCCACCATGATGCCTTTTGAAATGAGGGCGATCGGCAGGCTGTTGCCTTCATAGAATCCCGACGGCGCTCTCGCGATGTCGAGATCGGTAAATGGATCCTTAATTGACATTATGACTCCCAAAATGCTGTTGAAAGGGCGACCGGTTGGTCCGGTTCGGCATTTTTTTTGCAGAAAACCTCGGACATCGCGCGGAGTCCCGAAATCTAACTGGCGTTAGCGTAGGCAGGTTTTTGACCGAGGTTTTGTCGGTTAGCGACACTGGGGAGGCAGTTTTAACCGGATTGCGTCGAACGAATCCGGCGTTTCTGGTCAAATTTTGGGCGTTTTTGGTCTGTGAACCTATCCAAACGGTCCCTAACCTGCTTTGTTATGAGATAAGGGGGCGTGACATACCGACACATGTCGTTTTCGCTTCCCTTTAAAAACGCGCCCAGGCCGCCTTCGGATTGGAAGGTGAAGCTCGGGGCAAAGCAACAGGGAAAAACTTAATGTCAGTAAAACCTCCTTTAACAGATCTTCCGATCAAGACCGCCGACAGCGGTTTTTATCGGGGGTTCAGTGTGAACGTGGCGGTGGTGAGTAAAATCATCATCTCCGCATTGGTCGTTTGGTGTATTTTTTGGCCGGTTCAGGCCGGGGCGACCTTGGGCGCCTGGAACAGCATTATCCTCAATAACTTTGCCGCCTGGTATATCTGGGTTGTGGCACTGTTTGTGATTGTCTGCCTTGGGCTTGCGGCTTGGCCGACGGGCGGGCGCATGTTATTGGGCCAAGAGGGCGATAAACCCGAGTTCTCCAACTTTTCCTGGTTCTCGATGATGTTTGGCGCCGGTATCGGCGTCGGCATGCTGACCTGGGCCGTCGCCGAGCCGGTCGCACATTTCCAAAACAACCCCAGCGTTATTCAGGGTCTGACCACAGCCGGTGCGGAAGACAATATCCGTACGGCCTATGTGTGGTCCTTCCTGCATTGGGGCGTGGGTGCTTGGGCTTGCTATGCCATTATTGGTTTGTCGCTTGCGTTTTTCTCTTACCGGCGTGGCTTGCCGCTGACGATCCGCTCAGCGTTGACCCCGCTTTTCGGGAAGTCCCTGTCGGGCACGCTTGGCCATATCATCGACATCGTCGCGGTGGTGGCCACGATCCTGGGCGTTGCGCAAACGCTTGGATTTGGCGTTGATCAGTTTGTCGCGGGTCTGACCCGGATCGGCATTGGTGGGTTGGTTCACCCGGCAGGCGCGGTGGATGACGCGGGCGAAAGCATCGCAAACACTGTGAACTTCATGGGCATCATTGTCGCCTTGCTGTTCATCATGGGCGCTTCGACCCTTTCGGCGCTGTCAGGTGTCGGCAAGGGCATCAAGTGGCTGTCAAACATCAACATGGTTCTGTCGATTGTCCTATTGGGCTTCTTCATCATCTTCGGCGCCAGCTGGTTTGGCGCAACGGCGCTGTTTGTTGGCCTTTTTGACTATCTGTTGGCACTGCCATTCCTGAGCTTCAACGTCTACTTCTCAGACGGGGTTGAGGGCTCTCAGGCCTTCTTGCTGGCGCAGTGGCAGGGCTGGTGGCCTGTGTTCTACTGGGCTTGGTGGATCGCGTTTGCACCCTTCGTTGGGTTGTTCCTTGCGCGTATCTCCAGAGGCCGGACGATCCGGGAATTCATCCTGGGCGCGATGCTTGTGCCTGGCCTGATGTGCTGTGTCTGGTTCTCCTGGGCCGGTGGTACCGCGATCTGGCTGGAGCTCTATGGCGGCGCGAATGGCGTGATCTTTGACGCAGGCAATGGCGACAAGATTTTTGCCATGACCGAGTTCATGCTGGCCCCAATCGCCGAAATCCTCGCATGGGGTATGGCGGTTTTGATCGTGGTCTTGCTGATGACGTTCCTGGTCACATCGGCTGACTCCGCGGTGCTGATCGTCAACACGATCAACGCGGCGGGTGATGAGGGGCCAAAAGCGCGTCCACACATCATTTTCTGGGGCGCGGCCCTGGCGTTGGTTGTTGGCGGCTTGCTGCTGTCGGGAGGTACAGGTGCAATCCAGACCGCGATGGTCATTGGCGCCTTGCCGTTCTCGATCGTGATGGTGCTGATGTGCTTCGCGCTGATCAAGGCGGTCTGGAACGATGTGCGTCGTGAGGCTGCAGGCGTTCCGACGACGGTCGACAATATCGACGCGACGCCAGCGGAGTAAGCAACTCCCTCAAGAGCTAGGAAGGCCCCGGTTGCAAAACCGGGGCTTTTTTCTTGGCGACCTGTTGATCCGTAGGTCCGTGCGCTACCTGTTAAGCCATGACTGATACACCTATTTTGTTTTGGCTGAGGCGCGACCTGCGTTTGGCTGATCATCCAGCCCTGAGCGAAGCCGCACGATCGGGCCGTCCTGTAATTCCCGTGTTCATCCATGACGAGGTTGTTGAGACCCATGGCGCGGCGCCGAAATGGCGTTTGGGGCTGGCAGTTGAGCGGTTTGGCGAGACGCTTGCAGGGCTCGGATCAAAGCTGATCCTGAGGCGCGGTGATGCGCTGGAGGTGTTGCGTGCGCTGGCGCGTGAAACAGGGGCAGGGGCCGTTTATTGGTCGCGCGCCTATGACCCGGCGGCGATCAAGCGCGATACGGGCGTCAAAGCGGGGCTGCGCGAAGACGGGCTGGACGCAAAGAGCTTTGCGGGTCATTTGCTGTTTGAGCCCTGGACGGTTGAGAGCAAGACTGGCGGTTTCTACAAAGTTTTCACGCCGATGTGGAAATCGGTGCGTGGACACACGCTCGAGGCCGCTTTGCCCAGCGTGACGGCCTTGCGCGCGCCTGAGACTTGGCCTGCGTCGGACGACATTGAGGATTGGGCCATGGGGGCCGCGATGCGGGGCGGCGCCCCTGTTGTGGGTCAATATGTTTGCGTCGGCGAAGAGGCCGCGTTAGCGCGGCTCGATGCTTTTGTCTCGAACAAGATTGGCGACTACCAAAAGGCGCGCGATGTTCTGGCGATGGATGGGACCTCTTTGCTGTCTGAGAACCTGACCTATGGCGAGATCTCGGCGCGCACCTGCTGGCACGCGGGCTGGCAGGCGCTTCAAGACGGCGCGCCGGGAGCCGAGACATTTCTGAAGGAACTCGTCTGGCGTGAGTTTGCCTATCAGCTGGCGTATCACACGCCCCATATCGTTGAAGATAACTGGCGTCCGGAATGGGATGCTTTTCCTTGGAACACAGATGACACCGATCCGCATGTGTTGGCCTGGAAGCAAGGCCGCACGGGCATCCAACTTGTCGATGCGGCCATGCGGCAGATGTATGTGACGGGCTATATGCACAATCGCGGGCGGATGATCGTGGCCTCTTATCTGACCAAACATCTGATGAGCCATTGGCGGATCGGGCAGGCGTGGTTTGATGATTGCCTGATTGACTGGGACCCGGCCTCAAACGCGATGGGGTGGCAATGGGTGGCGGGGTCGGGGCCGGATGCGGCGCCCTACTTCCGCGTGTTCAACCCCGACACGCAAGCCGAGAAATTTGACAAAGACCGCGCGTATCGAGCGCGGTATCTGGGCGAGCTGTTCAAGAACCATGACCCGCAAGCGGCGCAGTTTTTTGACGCGGTTCCGAAAAGCTGGGGGCTATCGCTGTCGGACAGCTACCCGCCCCCGATTGTTGCGCTGGATGTCGGCCGTGCCCGCGCTTTGGAAGCGTATTCAAACCGGGCTGCATGATCGCGCGTCACTTCGCCGTGATCGCATGGTCAAATTGAAACCTCTTGAGCGCGCGACGCGTATCTGTCTAAAATAACTCAAGAATACTGGGGGAGACAGGGATGCAAATCCTGACAACGACAGACGGTCAGCGCGACCTGCCGCGCTATTTCAAACAAGCATTCGACACAGCGATGAAGATAGAGCGGGGGCGTTTGGACGTTAAACTTCCCGACGGGCGCGTGTTTCGCGCTGAGGGGCGTGAGCCGGGTCCGGTCGCTGAATTCACTGTGCACAACACCGATCTGTTTGCCCGTATCGTGCGCGAGGGCGATCTTGGCTTTTGCGACGCCTATTTGGATGACTGGTGGTCGACGCCCGATTTGCAGGCCTTCATGGACCTGGTCCATGCCGACAATGACGATGTGTATGATGGCTACCCCGGCATGAAGCTTGTGCGCGCCTATGAAAAGATGCGGTTCTGGATGCAGTCGAATTCGAAAACGCAGGCCAGGAAGAACATCAGCTACCACTATGATCTGGGCAATGAGTTCTACGGCCTTTGGCTGGACGACTCCATGACCTACAGCTCGGCCTTGTTTAAGAACGGCCAGGAGAGCCTTGAGAAGGCTCAAGAAAACAAATACGCGAGCATGGTTGATCAAATGGGCGTTCATCCCGGCGACCATGTACTTGAAATCGGCTGCGGCTGGGGCGGTTTTGCCGAATATGCGGCCAAGGAACGCGGTTTGAAGGTGACGGGGCTGACGATCAGCAAGGAGCAGCATGACTTCGCCGTGGCGCGAATAGCACGGCTGGGCCTCAGCGATATGGTCGAAATCAAGATGCAGGATTACCGCGATGAGCAGGGGCTTTACGACGGAATAGCCTCCATTGAGATGTTTGAAGCTGTGGGTGAAAAATACTGGCCGGTCTATTTTGACACCGTGCGCGAGCGGCTAAAGCCCGGCAAACACGCGACCTTGCAGATCATCACCGTCAAGGATGAGCGTTGGGAGATATACCGGAAAGGCGTTGATTTTATTCAGAAATACATCTTTCCGGGCGGTATGTTGCCCAGCCCAACTGTGCTGCGCGGCGAGATCGCCAAGGCTGGCTTGCAGCTGAAGGGGTCGATTGAATTTGGCCAAAGCTACTCTGACACGCTGCGCCGCTGGCATGAGACATTCAATGAGCGATGGGACGAAGTGGCAGCTTTGGGATTTGATGCGCGTTTTCAACGGATGTGGAATTTTTATCTCACGTCTTGCGCGAGCACCTTCTGGTCCCGTAACTGTGACGTGACGCAGATTACAATGACACGGCCCAGCTAGACCCGGGGGCAACGGGCGGGGCCAAACAATGAGGCCTGAGCCATGCCAACCGCCGCGCGATTTATTTCCGCCGTTCTCTTTGCCCTGATTGGTATTTTGGTGGCGGGGACGGTGAAACCGCTTCTGCCCGAGGGGCAACCGACGAATTACCTTTACCCGCTGAGCATTCTGATCCCGGCGATTTGCGCCTGGCGCGTCATCGGGCGCTTGATTGGGCGCGGCACCGTCAACGCGATCAATACCGGCGTTTACGGCGTCGTCTGCTCCGTTGCGTTTACGCTTTTGGCCTTCTCCATCGGCGAAATGCTCAAACGGTCCATGCGAATGCAATATAGCGGTCCGATGGATGCGCTGACCGGGATGTTTGGAATTGTATTGGAATATGGTCTGTTGTTGGCGACGCCAATGGGGATCGGCTACCTGTTGGTGGGTGGGATCGTCACCGGCCTGATCGCTGAGTGGTCGCATCACAAATGGGGCTAGCGGCGCGCCCCGGCCTTTTTCTTTTTGGAACACTGCGGGATCCGGAGCTGTTGCAGCACGTGGCAGGCGGCTCCGTGCGGGTTGTGCCCGCGTCTTTGCTGGGGCACCGCGTTGCGCGGGCAGACGGCCAATCTTTCCCTGTTCTGGTTTTGGCGGATGGCAGCAGGGCCGAAGGGCTGCTGCTGGTCGCGCCGACGCCTGAGCAAATTGCCCGGATCGATTTCTACGAGGCGCCGTACGGATATCACCGCGTGGCGTGCACGCTGATCAGCGATGGCGCATCGATCGAAGCGGAGGTCTATCGCCCTAGTGCGGCGCAATGGCCGCCTGCGGAGGACTGGTCGCTGAGCGATTGGCAAACAGCGCATGGCCCGCTTATGCGCGAAGCGGCTGTCGAGATTATGGAAGAGATGGGCCGTAGCGAGCCTGCCGACATCGCGAACAGGTTTCAGGTGATCCGGACCCGCGCGCAGCAACGATTGAATGCGCGCGCCAGTTTCAGCCCGGTGCAACTGCGCCAGGAGCATGGCGTGGCTGACGTTGAAGTCACAGCAAAAATAACGGCTTACAGCCATTTCTTTAAGCTTGATGAGCTTAGTGTTCGGGCGCGGCGATTTGATGGCGAGATGTCGGAGCCAATGGAACGCGCGGTGTTTCTGGCGGCTGATGCTGTGACTGTCCTTCCCTATGACCCTGTGCGCGATACCGTGATGCTGATTGAGCAATTTCGCCCGGGGTGTTTTCTGCGCGGTGATCCGAACCCATGGTCCCTGGAAGCTATCGCCGGGCGACAGGACCCGGGCGAAACTTTGGAAGAAACGGCGCGCCGCGAGGCCATCGAAGAGGCCAGGGTGACGCTTGGGCGCTTGCATCGCGCCAACAGCTATTACAGCTCGCCCGGCACGAATACGGAGTATCTGACGAGCTATATCGGGATCGCCGACCTGCCTGACACGGCGGCCGGGTTTGGCGGGCTCGAGAGCGAGGCGGAGGACATTCGTTCGATGGTGGTGCCCTTCGCGCGGCTGATGGAAGCGGTCGAAGGCGGCGAGGCGGAAAACGGCCCCTTACTGATCTCGGCCTATTGGTTGGCTGCGCATCGCGATCGATTGCGCGCGGGTTCTTGAGTTCGGAGCGCCGCAAGCCTACACCTGAACGACCAAGACGCGCTGACGGGAAGGGCTCTCATGACCATAAAAAGTAATCTGGCCGATTTGATCGGCAACACGCCCCTGATCCGGCTCAACAAAGTCTCTGATGAGACGGGTTGCGAGATCCTCGGCAAGGCGGAATTTATGAACCCTGGCCAATCGGTTAAGGACCGCCCGGCGCTTGCGATCATCCAAAATGCGATCAAAAGCGGGGCCCTGAAGCCTGGCGGCACGATTGTTGAGGGGACCGCTGGCAATACCGGGATAGGGCTGGCGCTGGTCGGGGCCTCGATGGGGTTCAAGACCGTGATCGTGATCCCTGAGACGCAAAGCCAAGAAAAGAAAGACATGCTGCGCCTTGCGGGCGCTGAGCTGGTGCAAGTGCCGGCCAAACCTTACCGAAACCCGAACAACTTTGTGCGCTATTCCGAGCGTTTGGCCAATGAGCTGAACAAAACCGAAGCCAATGGCGCGATTTGGGCCAATCAGTTTGACAATGTCGCCAACCGCCAAGCGCATGTTGAAACGACCGGGCCTGAGATTTGGGAGCAAACCGACGGCAAAGTTGACGGTTTCATTTGCGCCGTAGGCTCCGGCGGAACCTTGTCGGGTGTCGCGATGGCGTTGCAGCCCAAAGGCGTGAAAATCGGCCTCGCAGACCCAATGGGGGCGGCGCTTTACGATTGGTACACAAAGGGGGAGCTGTCGATGGAAGGCGGCTCCATCGCGGAAGGCATTGGGCAGGTCCGTATCACCAAGAACCTGGAGGGGCTTGCGCCCGATTTCACCTGTCAGGTCCCAGACGAAGAAGCGTTGCCGATTGTTTTTGATCTTTTGGAGCATGAGGGGCTTTGCCTTGGTGCCTCGTCGGGCATCAACGTCGCTGGCGCGATCCGCATGGCGCAAGACATGGGGCCGGGGCATACGATTGTTACGATCCTGTGCGACTACGGAACGCGGTACCAATCCAAACTTTGGAATCCTGAGTTCTTGCGCGAAAAAGGCCTGCCGGTACCGGACTGGCTGGATCGGTCGCGCGATGATATTCCGGCCGTGTTTGAAGCAGAATGATGCAACTTTTGCGATTTATCGCTTTGACACTGGCGCTGTTGCTGGCGTCGCCCCTAGCGGTCGTTGGCCCGGTTGTTGCGCAGCAGGATGCGAGCGAGGACGCTAACCCGAACTACGAGGCCTGGGAGCGCGACGCGACGCGCGCCGAGGAGGTTCTGGACGCGGCGCGCGCGTCCGATGAGGGTATGGTCGCGCTGCGTGCACAGTTGGTCGAATGGCGCGAGAGGTTTCTGGTTGCCCAAGACATCAACGCGCCGCGCATCACGACCCTGCGTGAGCAGATAACAGCGCTTGGACCTGAGCCCGCTGAGGGCGAGACGGAAGCCGAGGATATTGCCGCCAGACGCACCGCGCTTGAAATGGATTTGCAATCGGCATTGGCGCCCGTGCGCCGCGCCGAAGAGGCCTATACGCGCGCAAGCGGCCTGATTGCGCAGCTTGACCGGATTGTGCGGGAGCGGCAGGCGGAGCGTATCTTCCGGCTCGACCCGACGCCGTTGAACCCGGTCTATTGGCCTAACGCATTGATCGCACTTGGCATGATTGGCGAGGCCGCAACGGGCGAAGTTGCAAATAATTATGCCTCTGCCGGGCGGCGCACGATGCTGCGCCAGGAATTGCCGTTGACGCTGATCTTGCTGGCCGTCGGCTTGGTACTCGTCTTCCGGTCCAGCAGTTGGATCGAGCGGGGCGTGGCGAGGCTGCGCGCCAATGAGCGCGCGGGCGATGCGCGCTACCGGGTCGCGACGTTCCTTACCTCGCTTTTTGGGGTGATATTGCCGGTTGTGGGGATTTTGACGCTGATCTGGGCGGTGCGCTCGACGCAGATGACAGCGGTGGTCGGCGACACGGTTCTGAGCATTTTGGGCATGTCGGTGGCCGGTTTGGCGGCGGCGCGCTGGCTGTCAAACCAGGTCTTTCCGAAAGCCTACCCGCCGCGCCCGATCCTGTCGCTGGAGGGCGTTGACCTGACCGAGGGGCGCTTTTACGCCCTGATCCTGGCGCTGCTTTTCGTCCTGCACGAGGCCGTGGCCATGCTTGTCGACACAAGCTTCTTGTCCAACATCATGACCACCGAAGTGCAGTCGGTGATGCTTTTCCCGTTGATCGTGCTGGCTGGCGTGATGCTGTTCCGACTGGGCCAGCTCATGCGCAAGGCCGCGCTTGTGGAAGGCGACGAGGAAACCGCCGGCAATGCGCGTGGACATATTCTGAGCAAGACGCTGGCGCGCGGCGCCATGCTGTTTGGCGTGACCGGGCCCGTCATGGCGGCGATCGGATATGTGACCGCGGGGGGAATGCTGGTCTTTTCCTCGGTCCTGACCCTGGCGCTATTTGCGCTTCTGGCGGTGCTGCAGCGCTTCGTGCGCGACGTCTATGCAATGGTGACGCGCAACGAAGACATGGTGAATTCTTTGATACCGGTGCTGATCGGCTTCGTGCTGGTCCTGGCGTCGCTTCCGGTGCTCGCGCTGATTTGGGGGGCACAGTTCTCCGACATTTCCGAAGCGTTTACGATCTTGTCGAACGGCGTCGTGTTTGGTGACACGCGCATCTCACCGGTGGATTTCCTGACTTTCGCTGTGATCTTCGTGCTGGGCTATCTGGCCACGCGATTTGCGCAATCGACGCTGAAGACGCAGGTGCTGCCAAAGACCAAGCTGGATTTGGGTGGGCGCAACGCCGTTGTCTCTGGCGTTGGCTATGTCGGGATTTTTCTTGCTGCGCTGATCGCGATCACGGGGGCGGGTATTGATCTCAGCTCAATCGCGTTGGTTGCTGGTGCCTTGTCGGTCGGCATTGGGTTTGGGTTGCAGACCATCGTGTCGAACTTTGTGTCGGGCATTATTTTGCTGGTCGAGCGACCGATCTCTGAGGGCGATTGGATCGAGGTTGGTGGCACCATGGGCGTTGTGCGCGACATTTCCGTGCGCGCGACGCGGGTTGAAACCTTTGATCGGCGCGACGTGATCGTGCCGAATGCGGATTTGATCTCCACTTCGGTGACGAACTGGACCAAGGGCAATCTGACGGGGCGGATCATTGTGCCTGTTGGGGTGGCTTACGGCACTGACACGCGCATGGTCGAAAAAGTCTTGCGCGAGATTGCGGAGGCCCACCCACAGGTGATCATCAACCCGCCGCCCAATGTGTTTTTCGTGGGGTTTGGCGCCGACAGTCTTGATTTTGAGATCCGCGCGATTTTGCGGGATGTGAACTACGTCATGCAGGCGCCGTCGGAAATTCGGCATGAAATTGCGCGACGCTTTGCCGAGGACGGGATCGAGATTCCCTTCGCGCAACGCGACCTCTGGCTGCGCAACCCGGAGGCGCTGCGCGGCAGCTCAGAACCGGGTGATGTGGGGCAGGGGTAACGCCCCAGTGCTGCCCCATTTATTGCGCATAAAACCCCTTGCGCAGCCCCCGATGGTTTGGGTACACCCTGCGCCACGGACAGGTGGCCGAGTGGTCGAAGGCGCACGCCTGGAAAGTGTGTAGGCGGGAGACCGTCTCCAGGGTTCGAATCCCTGTCTGTCCGCCACATACCCCTCGCAAATCTTTGATTTACTCGGAACAGCGAGCCCTTGGCTCTTGTGTGACCAACATATTGATCACCAAAATACTTGCCCTTCCCGTTTTCTGTCAGTTTGTTTTGTCCAAAGGGTTTCCTGAAATTGGGCTGTGGCACTGAACCGTCGCAGCGCAAGACAAGCGCGACGTACACGCTCCGTTGCAAAGCGCTTTGGCCGCACGCCCCGGAAAATTGAAAAGAGAATGCCTTTGCAGCGAATGCCTGACGTCCGAGCCTATGTGGCAATCATATGGTCGGCGTATTACTCGCGCTACGGTCTTCGGACGCCGCAAAAGCACGGTGCGGGTAATTTGCGAGGCCGACTCGATTGACAAATCTGATAAAAATAGTCAGAAATAAACCCATAGCATTCTAGCCACCTAGCTGCAGCGCGGGAAGCCCGAGACACATCTATGGAAGGACTTCCAAATGGATCTTGTGCAGCAGCAAAATGCACCTGACGCCCGGGATCGGTCGTTGCCCCGCAATGACCTTTTCGAGCTTCACTCTTTTATCCAGAACACAACAATTTTCTGCGGCTTCAACCTTGAATGGGTGATCGACCGCTTTGAGCATGAAAAGGGACATTGCAAATGAGCATTCACTCGATACCGCCAACTATCACAGCTGAGACAAAGAACGTGCAATGCTTTGATGCGCGCGATCTGACCGGGCCGAATGACACGGCGCAGATTCTTCTCGACGGGCAGGTTTATGTGTTGCGCATCACCCGCGCGGGCAAACTTATCCTGACCAAGTAGGGCGCGGGTCTGGGTCTTTTGAGACTTGGCCACAGCCAAAAAAAGCCCCGCTCAGATCGAGCGGGGCTTTTTTGTTTCTGTGAAAGAGGGCTTATTTCCAGCCAACCTCGTTAAAGATTTTCTGCGCGTCGGGGACGTTTTTCGCAACTGCCGAAAGATCGACATCGTCGGCCTTGAAAGCCCCCAGTTTCGCAACGCTTTCGCTCAGCGCGACGGAAGTGACAGCCGGGAATTCGTCATTGCCAGCGGAGAAATACTGCTGGGCCTGATCGGAGGCGAGGTATTCCATAAAGGCGATGGCGTTTTCCTTGTTGGGCGCGTTGGCCGCAACGCCGCCACCAGAGAGGTTCATATGCGCGCCTTCCCCGTCTTGAGCCGGGAAGATCCAACCGATTTTGTCGATGTCGGCTGAAAGCCCTTTGACATCTTTACGCAGGCCACGCGCAAAATAGTAGCTGTTGGCCACCGAGATTTTGCACTCGCCCGAGATAATGCCGCGAAGCTGATCAGTGTCGCCGCCTTCGGGGTCACGCGCAAAGTTGTCGACGAACCCTGCGGCCCATGTTTTACCAGCGTCTGCGCCATGGTTCTCGATGATGGCTGCCAAAAGCGTCTGGCTGTAGACGTTGGACGACGAGCGGTGGCACACCATGCCCTTATAAGCGGGGTCCGCGAGCGAGACATAGTCCATCGGTGGGTTTGCGACAGCGTCTTTGTCGTAGAAGATAATGCGCGCGCGCTGCGAAAAGCCGAACCATTGGTTGTCGCTATCTTGCAGGTTTGACGGGATTTTGTCTTCCAGCAGCGCGCTGTCGATTGATTGCAGCACGCCTTCGTTTTTAGCGCGTTCCAAACGGGATGTGTCGACCGTCAGCAGAATGTCGGCTGGTGAATTGACACCTTCTGCCTTCATGCGGGCGATAAGCTCGTCTGCTTTGCCTTCAATCCTGTTGATTGTGATGCCGGTCGCATCGGTGAAGTCGGAATAGAGACGCTCATCCGTGTCGTAGTGGCGCGACGAATAAAGGTTCAGCTCGCCATCAGCATAGGCGGGCAGCGCGGCCGCAAAGGCAGTTGCTGCCATGAGCGCGAGTGTGGACGGGTGATTGTGAAGCGACATGAGGGTCTCCATGAGATTAAATCTGATGGTTTTACTCAATTAACTATTTTAACGTACTTGGCAAGATACTTGATTAAAAAACTCAGATATTTTTCCATCCACCGTTTTGACTTGTTACCGCGCCTCTTTTTTATGCCTTGAACAGCGTGTAGACTAGCGCGATCCAATTTCCTTTTGAGGGAGCCAAGGGACGTGAGCGAAACGCGCCAACCCGGAAAACATGACGCCGTCAAACGCAGCTTTGAGCTGTTCGTGGGGCGTGGTTTTGACGCGTTTGAAGTGGCCTCCGTCGTCAAGGTCCTTGGGGCGGCCAACGCACTTTTGGCGCAAGAGCGTTTTGCTTGGAGCTTTGTCTCGGATCAGCCCGGCCTTGTCAGCGGCAGCGACGGGATGCTTTTGCGGGCTGAGCCTGCGATCCCTGATCACGGATTCAGCGACGTGATGATCGTCGCTGGCGGGCGGGCTCGGCCAGACGCTTGGCTTGCGCGGGCGCGCCGCATGCAGCGTATGGGGCGCGGGGTCGTGCTGCTTTCAGATGCTGCGACGGCCTATATCAAGGCGGTGCGCACTCCGCCGGGGCAGGTGACAACGCATTGGCGCGACGTGGCGACCCTGCAAGAGACAGGGCACTACGAAAACCTGACCAATCGCTTCGCCGAGAACAGCGGCGGCATCATCACCGCAGCTGGGCACGCCGCGACGGCTGAGCTTGTCATTGGCCTTCTGGCCGATGAGTTGAGCGCGCCGGAAGTGGCGGAGCTTGGCAGCCAGCTTTTGCTGCACACCATCCGCAAATCTGATGCGGAGCAGCCAAAGGATATGGCCGACAATACTAGCCTTTTTGATGCGCGCGTGACCCAAGCCATCAAGCTGATGGAGGAAAGCATTGCGGAGCCGCTGTCCATGGCAGAGTTGACCGCGCGAGCAGGTCTTTCAACGCGCCATCTGGAGCGGGTGTTTCGAAAGGTTTTCGACGAAACCCCGGCGCGGTTTTACAAGCGGCTGCGCGCCCGACGCGCGCGCGCGATGATTGAGGAGACGCTGCTGCCCATCATGGATGTTGCGCTGGCGACGGGTTTCGGTTCTTCGGATACATTGGCCAAGGCCGTGCGCGAGGAATATGGAATGACGCCGTCAAAGATGCGGGCACGCCGCAAGATGTCGCTGATCGTCGATCTGAAAGACTAGCGCTATTGGATCGGGACCCCATTGGCCAGAATGCGGCCGTCTTTGGTGATCTCGATTTGAGAGGTGAGCGTGTCTGGCCCGCTTCCTGGCTTGGCGAAGAACCCTGCCATGGCTTTGATCCCTTGCGCCTGAACGTCCGGTAGCAGCCCGGTTTTGGCCAGATTATCAAGCAAACCGAACCCGCCCTTCAATTCCAGATCGACGCGGCCCTCGGGACGGGGAAGGCCGGCAAAGCTGTCGAGATCGCTATTGTCGAATGTGAAGGCCCCTTTGCCTTGTAACTCCGCGCCGGCGGCATTGAGGTAGAGCTCTTTCACGGTTACGCTTTGCAACGGTTGCGGGTCATTTGCCTTGAGCAGCAGATAGGTCAGGGGCGCCGTCTCGCGCAGGTAGTCGATGCCGCCGGTTGCTTCGGTGTCGAGGGACAAGTTGATTGGCGTGCGCGGCAAGTGGCCTTGTGGGTCAAACAGCCCCCAGAGCCCGTCGCCCAGAACCGCGTCTTGGTAGACAAGCTTGCCGGTGATGTCTTGAGCTTGGCCATCGTTTGGGATGGTTGCACGCAATTGCGATTGAGTGCCCGCAAGCGACAAGTCAATCGGCGGCATGAAGGGCCCGGGTTGAACTTTGATGTTCAGATCGGTGGCTTGTGTTTCATAGTCGAGCGCAGTCGTATCCATCTTGGCGTCAACAAACCCGGCGCCCATGGCGGCCTGCATTTCAATCCCAGACCCAGACATCTCATAAGAGAAATTCTCATAGGACGTCCTGCTGTCAAAGGTGACACCGGAGGTGAGAAACCCTTCCGGGCCCGTAAGCTCGGTCCGGTCTGGGATGCTGACCATCCCACCAGCGGAAACGCCGAGGGCCACGCCGTTTATGTCCAGCAAAGTTTTGTTCGCGCCGTCCTTTAAGAGGCTGGACAGAGCGACCTGATCATAGCGGTATGTCGCGGTCACGACGCTTGCTGCATCCTGTGTCTCCTTCGTCCAGCCGCCTGTCAGACCCGCCGTCACGACATCCAGCGTCCCGTTGAAATCGTCTTCGCCGTCAATAGAAATGTCGAAAAAGGAATGCGTTATACGGTCTGCTTCAAGGGCATAGGTGATTTTGGTTTGCTCGCCGCTCGCGGTCGCCGCGAACGCATCGGGCATGAGCCGATATGTGAAGGACGCAGGGCCAGAGGGCCCGTTGATCGACACCGGACCGCTGAGCCCCTCGGGAATGTCGACAGAGACCGAGCCGTCCGCGTTTTCGGTGAAGGTGAGTGTGCCCTGCAGCGTCGCGCTGCCCGAGATGTCGCCTTGCGCGGCCCTGAGTTTGATGTCGCTTACGGTGAGCTTGGTTCCCACTTGGCTTTCTTGAGCCTCAATCGTGCCGATCAAGGCGAGCTGCGTTTTGAAGCTCTCCCAAACCTGTGACGCGGAAACATCGGCCTGGGCGGAGCCTGCGATCACGCAAGCGCCGAGAGTATTAAAAACAAGTTTGGAAAACTGCGGGTGCACGGGTCACGTTCCTTCGGTCAAATCGAGCCCCCGGGGGCAGGTGTAGTCTGGACAGGGGCGGCGCATCAAGAATTTTTAACGTGGGCCCAGATCCGCGTGTTGTACGTTTCGCGCCCAGCTGGTCAAAAATTCACGAGTCAGATTTCTCTCTCAGCTCGGCGAGATAGGTTCGGGCACGCAACTCGGCGCGGCGAACGCGCACGGAGGTCAGGTAGGCCTCCTGCGTTGTCTGAGAGGAGGCACCGAGGATCTCGGACACTTTGTCGACGACTTTTTCGTCGCCTGTATCGGCCTCGATCTGAAGTGCCTGTTTGGCCAGGTCATCGGCAATATCGTCGGTGACGCCCATGTCTAGCGCGTGGTCTCTGTCAGACGACGGCGGACATATTCCTCGACCGAGCCGGTGAGCGTCTCCATGTGGTCTTCTTCGAAGAAGTGACCTGCGCCCTCGACCTGCTGGTGGGTGATCGTGATGCCTTTCTGCTCATGCAGCTTGCTGACAAGAGATTCCGTGTCCGTCGACGGTGCCACACGGTCTCCGGAGCCGTTGATGATCAGGCCAGAGGACGGGCAGGGGGCGAGGAAGGAGAAGTCATACATATTGGCGGGCGGCGAAACGGAGATAAAGCCGGTGATCTCAGGACGGCGCATCAACAACTGCATGCCGATCCAAGCCCCAAAGGAAAAACCCGCCACCCAGCAATGTTTGGCGTTCTGGTTCATGGATTGCAGGTAGTCCAGCGCAGATGCCGCATCTGACAACTCACCAATGCCTTGGTCATACTCGCCCTGGCTGCGGCCGACGCCCCGGAAATTGAAGCGCAGGACGTTGAAGCCCATATTGTGGAACGTATAGTGCAGATTATACACCACGCGGTTGTTCATCGTGCCGCCAAATTGCGGATGCGGATGCAAGATGATCGCGATTGGCGCGTCCTTCATGCCTTTATGGGGGTGGTATCGGCCTTCCAGACGCCCCTCGGGTCCGGGAAAAATCACTTCGGGCATGCGGGGTCTCTTCGTCCTTTATGCGTCACTGAGCGCCGCTCTATCTTGACGGCTTCACTCAGGTAATTTAGAAACGTTCTAAGTTGACGGGACAGCCCCGCCATTAAGGTCTGACTGACCTAAGCGGCGCAACGGCACTCGTCAATGGTAAACGGCTGCGAGCAGGGTGGGATCGGCCATGAAATTAAGCACAAAAGGCCGCTACGCGATGGTGGCGCTTGCGGATTTGGCGCTGGCCTCGGATACCGGGCTGGTGTCGTTGGGTGAAATTTCAAAACGCCAAAAAATTTCCTTGGCTTATCTGGAACAGCTTTTTGTCAAACTGCGCCGCGCCGGGATCGTGGCATCGGTGCGAGGTCCGGGTGGTGGCTACAAGCTTGCCAAATCGGCGGATGCAATTCGCGTGTCGGAGATTTTGGAAGCCGTCGATGAGACGGTGAATGCGTTGCACACGGGCGAGGGGGTTTCTGGTGGGTCCTCCGGGTCGCGGGCGCAATCGATGACCAACCGGCTCTGGGAGGGGCTGTCAGCGCATGTCTATGTGTTTTTGCACCAGACGCGTTTGTCGGATGTGATTGGCAACGATCTGACGCCGTGCCCTGCGGTGCCGAACCTGTTTGAGTTGGTTGATGAGTAGGGCGGTGAGGTTTTGCGCCGCGCTTGCGCGCGCCGCGATCGTTGGGGGCCAGCCCCCAAACCCCCGGAATATTTTTGAAACAATGAAGATATGAGCCGGGTTTATTTGGATTATAACGCCACGATGCCTTTGAGGGGTGAGGCGCGCGATGCGATGATCGCTGCGATGGATGTGGTTGGCAATCCCTCGTCTGTGCATGCGGAGGGGCGTGCGGCGAAGGGTGTGATTGAACGCGCGCGTGCGCAGATATCGGAGGCATTCGGCGCCTTAGGTGCTGATATTGTCTTTACCTCTTCCGCGACTGAGGCTGCGGCTTTGGCCTGTGCCGGGCGCGATTTGTCCAGCGGTGCGATTGAGCATGACGCCGTGGGGGCTTGGACCAGCGGCGTGCTTGATGTCGACGCTCAGGGCCAAGTGCAGGTGCCCGACCCGGGCGTTACGGCCCTTCAACGCGCCAATAGCGAAACGGGTGTTTTGCAGCCTGTCCCTGAGGGGCTTGCTTTATGCGATATGACGCAGAGCTTTGGTAAACTTGGCGAGGCGTTTTCATGGAGCGGGGCGCAGATGGCGTTGATCTCCGCCCATAAGTTGGGCGGGCCCAAAGGGATAGGCGCGTTGGTCTTGCGTCAGGGGTTGGAAGTGGCCACGCAAATCAAAGGCGGCGGGCAGGAGATGGGGCGGCGCTCCGGGACCGAGAATGTGATCGGGATCGCGGGGTTTGGGGCTGCAGCGGCGGCGGCGCAACGTGATTTGGAGGCTGGTGTCTGGGACCGCGTGAAAAAACTTAGAAAGATTCTAGAAAAAGCCATTGAGGCCCACTCAAAACAAACTATTTTAGTCGGAGATGGTGCGGAACGGCTGCCCAACACTTTGTGCTTTGCGACGCCCGGATGGAAGGGCGAGACGCAAGTCATGGCGATGGATTTGGCGGGGTTTGCGATCAGCGCGGGCTCGGCCTGCTCCAGCGGCAAGGTTAAGGCGAGCCGCGTGCTTCAGGCCATGGGATTTGACGACGAGACCGCGGCGAGCGCGATCCGCGTGTCCCTGGGGCCCGATACGACAGAAGAAGAGGTGCTGCGCTTTGCCGAAGCCTGGTGCCGCGCAGAACAGAAATTTCGGGTCAGAGCTGCTTAGAGGTGGACCGCATGAGTGAGGAGACAACCATGTCATTTGACGGTGAAGTCAAAGAGGGCGTTGATCAGGAGACGGTCGATGCGGTGCGTGAAGTCGGTGGGGCCTATAAATACGGCTGGAACACCGAGATCGAGATGGATTACGCCCCTATCGGGGTGAATGAAGACATCGTGCGCCTGATCTCCGAGAAGAACAAAGAGCCGGAGTGGATGACCGAATGGCGTCTGCAGGCCTTTGCGCGTTGGAAGCAGATGAAAGAGCCGGAATGGGCGATGGTGGACTACCCGCAGATCGACTTTCAGGACATCTATTATTACGCGGCGCCGAAATCGATGGCGGAGAAGCCGAAATCCTTGGATGAGGTCGACCCGAAGCTGTTGGAGACCTACAAAAAGCTCGGGATCCCGCTGAAGGAACAGATGATCCTTGCAGGCGTCGAGGGCGCTGAGGATATGCCGGCTGAGGGCCGCAAGGTTGCGGTGGATGCGGTGTTTGACAGCGTCTCCGTTGGCACGACCTTTCAGGAGGAGTTGAAGAAAGCGGGCGTGATCTTCTGCTCGATCTCGGAAGCCATTCAAGAGCATCCGGAATTGGTGAAGAAATATCTGGGCTCCGTCGTGCCGCAATCGGACAATTTCTACGCAACGCTGAACTCGGCCGTGTTTTCCGACGGGTCGTTCGTCTACATCCCGCCGAACACGAAATGCCCGATGGAACTGAGCACCTATTTCCGCATCAACGCCGAAAACACCGGCCAGTTTGAGCGGACGTTGATCATCGCGGATGAGGGCTCTTATGTCTCCTACCTTGAAGGCTGCACCGCGCCGATGCGCGACACCAACCAGTTGCACGCGGCGGTGGTTGAGCTGGTGCTGCTTGATGATGCGGAGATCAAATATTCCACCGTGCAAAACTGGTTCCCCGGCGACGAGGACGGCAAGGGCGGCATCTATAACTTCGTGACGAAACGCGCCGATTGCCGGGGTAAGCGGTCGAAGGTGATGTGGACGCAGGTTGAAACGGGCTCTGCGGTGACGTGGAAATATCCAAGCTGCATTTTGCGCGGGGACGAGTCGCAAGGCGAGTTCTACTCGATCGCGATCGCCAACAACATGCAGCAGGCCGACACCGGCACGAAAATGGTGCATCTGGGCAAGAACACCAAGTCGCGGATCGTCTCCAAGGGCATCTCGGCGGGCAAGGCGCAGAACACTTACCGGGGGCTCGTCTCGATGCACCCGCGTGCGAAAGACAGCCGCAATTACACCCAGTGTGACAGCCTTCTGATCGGCGACAAATGCGGGGCGCATACGGTGCCTTATATCGAGGTTAAGAATAACTCCTCTCGCGTCGAGCATGAGGCAACGACCTCGAAAGTGGATGACGACCAGCTCTTCTATTGCCGCCAACGCGGTATGGATGAGGAGGAAGCCGTGGCCCTCGTCGTCAACGGGTTCTGCAAGGACGTTCTGCAAGCGCTGCCGATGGAATTCGCAATGGAAGCGCAGGCTTTGGTTGCAATTTCGCTGGAAGGGTCGGTTGGGTGATCGTCTCAACAACATCTTCAATGGACGGCTGCACGGTCACAGGCTGCCTTGGCTTTGTCGTGGGGAAGTCCGCGTCAATGATGTCAGCCATCAGCGCAGCTGCCTTGGTTCTGAGCGCCTAATTTATGATCCGAACGCAAGACATACTCAGGATCAGCGCGCCGCGTCGGAGGCGGATTTCGCCCGATTGTACGCTGGACGAGCACAATTCTGTCGTTAACCGCCAGACTGTTGCCAGTTTTAAGGTTAACCCTAAGGCGCTGATCTTTATGTCAAATTTTCGCCAAATTCGTAGCCTATCCGAACGACTCAATTGGAATGGCGAGTTGGGCGATGACGCAGACAGCAGAATTTCAGGAACGTTTGGAGCGGATAAATCGCGGCGATCAGTACGTCGCGGACTACCTCGTGCCCAAAGACCTGCTGCGCGCTCGGAAGCTCAAACGGCGCAAGCAAATCAAAGTCAGCGCGTTTTACACCTTCACCCTGCTGTTCTTCACTGGGATGATAAGTGTGTTGATGATCCGCTACGGGCGGTTCCAGATGTTCGGCATCGACCGCGCGGATCTGACCAGCCTGGAAGGCGTGGTTCTGGATGGCGGCGGGTCACTTTTGATGGTCGTGGTCATTGTCCTATCGACCAAGATAAATTCCTGGATCATGGTGGCATCGCAGGTCGCGGGCGCGGCGGCGAGCTTTCTGGGCATGCATTGGGCGGTCCATCGCTGGCCGGAGTTTTTTGCCGACATGTTCTCGCTGCAATGGCTGTTCATGGTGATGCAAAGCACCGATCCGGAAGCGCTCTTGCGCATCACGTTCTAGACACAACACCAAATTTTCTCACGCAACCTGACACGGTGCCCGCATATCGCGTGCGCCGTATTCGTACGTATGAAGGGTTAAATCATGCTTGAAATCAGCAACCTACAAGTCGGTCTTGAAGAAGAGGACAAGCAAATCCTCAAAGGCGTAGATCTGAAAATCGGCGCGGGCGAAGTTCATGCGATTATGGGCCCAAATGGCTCGGGCAAATCGACGCTGTCTTATGTGCTCTCGGGCAAGGATGGGTATGAAGTGACGGGCGGCGGTGCAACGCTGGACGGCGCAGACATTTTGGATTTGGAACCAGAGGAGCGCGCCGCGGCGGGCCTTTTCCTTGCGTTTCAATACCCGGTCGAGATCCCGGGCGTGGGCAACATGACCTTCCTGCGCACGGCAGTGAATTCGCAGCGCAAGGCACGCGGTGAGGAGGAGCTGTCAGCCGGCGAATTCCTGAAAGTCATTCGGGCCAAAGCGAAGGATCTGAAAATCGACGCCGACATGCTGAAACGTCCCGTCAATGTGGGCTTCTCAGGCGGCGAGAAGAAGCGCAACGAGATTTTGCAGATGGCGATGCTGGAGCCGAAGATGTGCATCCTCGATGAGACCGATTCCGGGCTTGATGTCGATGCAATGAAGCTGGTCAGCCACGGCGTAAACGCCCTTCGTGACGCGGGCCGCTCTTTCCTTGTGATCACCCATTACCAGCGCCTGCTCGATCACATCAAACCTGACGTTGTGCACATTATGGCGGATGGTCGGATCATCAAAACAGGTGGGCCTGAGCTGGCCCTTGAGGTTGAGAATAATGGCTACGCTGATCTGTTGGCTGAGGTGGCCTGATGAGCGCTGAAGTGAAAAAAGCGCCGAGCCCGCTCGACGCGCTTGTGACCATGACGGATGGTTGGACGGCCCCTGCACGCGCGCACGCGCTCGCTCGTTTGCGCGAAATGGGTCTGCCCGGCAAACGCGATGAATATTGGAAATATACCGACCCGACCTCGCTGACGGCGGTGGATGTGCCTCCGGCGGCGTTGCATCCCGAAAGCCCCAACCCGCTTTTTGACGATGTTGAGCGGCTCAAGATCGTTTTTGTGGACGGTGTGTTTGATGCGGCGGCCTCTGATGACCTGAGCCTTGAGGGGGTTCAGATCTCCCGCTTGGCGGAAACGGCTTCGGCTGACATCCATTGGGCCAAATCGCTTTACGGCGTGCTTGAAGCCAACGGACAAACCCCAGTGGCGCGCCAATTGGCGGCTATGAACACGGCGATGGCGCAGGATGGGGTTTTAATCCACGTCACGGGGCAGGTCAGCAAACCCATTGGGCTGATTTATCAGCATTTGTCTGAGACCTCTGATGCCACGTTGCACCATGTTATCAGGCTTGAGGAGGGCGCGGATTTGACCGTGACCGAAACCGGCCCCGCTGCGGCGCGGTTTAACAAGGTCATGGAAGTCGACATCGCTGATGGCGCGTCCTTTCACCATGTTCGGGCGCAGGGTCGCGACCATGAGCGGCGCGCCGTGACACATATGTTCGCGCGTTTGGGTCGTGAGAGCACGTTCAAGTCGTTCACTCTGACGGCAAACGGCGTGCTGACGCGCAATGAATGCGTAATCGAGCTGACCGGTGACGACGCACACGCAACCATTGCTGGTGCTGCAGTCGGCGACGGGGTCTTTCATCATGATGACACGGTCTTCATCACCCATGATGCGGTGAATTGCGAAAGCCGGCAGGTGTT
The DNA here is from genome assembly GCA_039030615.1 of Pseudomonadota bacterium. Lineage (GTDB taxonomy): Bacteria > Pseudomonadota > Alphaproteobacteria > Rhodobacterales > Rhodobacteraceae > Litoreibacter. Next base: position 422,732 of record JBCCDV010000001.1, read on the forward strand.
CAAAAAGGTGCTGCGCAACGGCGCTGTTGGCGTGTTCCAAGGCAAAATCTTGGTCAAGGAAGGCGCGCAGAAAACCGATGGCTACCAGATCAGCCAATCGCTTCTGCTCGACGACGACAGCCAGTTTCTGGCCAAACCTGAGCTTGAGATTTACGCCGATGACGTAGCGTGTAGCCATGGCTCTACATCGGGCGCGATTGATGAAGATGCTTTGTTCTACCTGCAATCGCGCGGTGTGCCGGTCGCGGAGGCCCAAGACCTGCTGGTATTGGCATTTCTGGCTGAGGCGCTTGAGGAGGTCGAGAGCGAAGCCTTGACCGAAGCGCTGCATGCGCGGCTGGAAGACTGGCTGGCCAAGCGGCGCAAGAGCTAAACCATGTCGACCGTAACGGCCATATTGCGCAGCTACCGCGCGCCGCGTGAGGTCATCCGCACGCATCGTGCCGCCGGCGCGGATGATGCCACGGGGCTGACCTGGCTGTTTGTTTCGTGCATTTTGTTTTTCGTTGCGCGCTTTCCTGAATTGTCACGTCAGGCCCATTTCGCGGAATTGGAGGGGGTCGATACCCCGTTCGCAAGTCTGGCCTTACCGACATTTTACGGCACGGTTTTGCTGGCACCGCTGATGTTTGTGCTGCTTGCGGCCCTGTCGCATGTGGTTGCGCGCGTGTTTGGCGGGCAAGGTGTCTGGCTGGATGCGCGGCTGGCGCTGTTTTGGTCGCTCCTTTGCGTGGCCCCGGTGGTGCTGCTTCAAGGGCTGGTCGCCGGGTTTATCGGAGCGGGGACCGCGTTGTCCTTTACCTCCCTATTGGTTTTTGCTGTTTTCTTGTATCTTTGGCTGAATTGCCTTGTGGCGCTCGAAGGCAAGGGAAAGGCCGGGACGGCATGACTTACTGGTTCGACTTGATGAAGATGACAGTTGCGGACCCCAGAGCCGGCGCTGAGCAACTTCTTGAGATAAAGATGACGCGGCAGGCCGTGTGGAGCCTTTTGGCCGTGGTCGTCGCGCTGTCTGTTATCAGCGCATGGATGCTGAACGGGATGCTGCCAGACACGCAGCAGGCTGAGGTCGTCGGCATGCGTTTCACGTCTTCGCCTTTAATGTTCGCGCTGGTGATGTGGGGCCTTTTGGTTCTGACAGTGTTCGCGACGCATTACGTTGGGCGCATGTTTGGCGGCGAGGGCCATTTTAACGACAGCCTTAAAATGGTGACCTGGCTTCAAGCAATCTTACTGGTTGCTCAGATCGGGCAACTGGTTGTTGCGGTGGTTTCTACCGCTGTCGCGGCCTTTGTCGGGCTGGCTGTTGGCCTTTATTCGATCTGGATCTTTGTTACATTCATTGCCGTATTACATAGCTTTGCAAACCGGTTGATGGTCTTGGTTGCGATGTTTGGTGTCATGATCGGTTTGATCTTCGGGCTTAGTCTGATCGCTGGGCTTATCGCAACGTTATTCGGGGTGGAGCTTCCCAATGCTTAAAACGGTTGAATTTGACGTCGAAGCCGTGCGTGGTGATTTCCCGATCTTGTCGCGCGAGGTGAATGGCAAGCCGTTGGTCTATCTCGACAATGGCGCTTCGGCACAAAAGCCAAACGTTGTGATTGATGCGATAAACACCGCCTATAGCCATGAATATGCTAATGTTCACAGGGGCTTGCACTTTCTTTCTAACCTTGCGACGGAGAAGTATGAAAGCGTGCGCGGCACGATCGCACGTTTCTTGAACGCGGGCTCGGAAGACGAGATCGTTTTGAACTCGGGCACAACCGAGGGGGTCAACATGGTCGCCTATGGCTGGGCGATGCCGCGGATGGAGCGCGGCGATCAAATAGTTTTGAGCGTGATGGAGCATCACGCCAATATCGTGCCTTGGCATTTCTTGCGTGAACGGCTGGGCGTCGAGCTGGTTTGGGTCGACGTGGACAGCAATGGTGATCTGGCGCCCGAGAAGGTGCTGGACGCGATCACGGATCGAACCAAGCTGGTCGCGATCACCCATCTTTCAAACGTACTGGGCACAGAGGTCGATATCAAATCGATCTGCTTGGGCGCGCAGGCCAAAGGTGTGCCAGTGCTTGTCGATGGCAGCCAGGCGGCTGTCCATATGCCGGTCGATGTGCAGGATTTGGGATGCGATTTTTACGCGATCACGGGCCACAAGCTTTACGGGCCGTCCGGTTCTGGCGCGATCTACTGCCGTCGGGAGCGAATGGCGGAGATGCGTCCTTTCATGGGCGGCGGCGACATGATCCGCGACGTCCACAAAGACGAAATCACTTATAACGACCCGCCGATGATGTTTGAGGCTGGGACACCGGGCATTGTGCAAACCATCGGTCTTGGCGTCGCGTTGGAGTACATGATGGGGTTGGGCATGGATAACATTGCCGCCCATGAACGCGGCTTGCGCGACTATGCCCGCGCGCGCCTGGATGGATTAAATTGGTTGAATGTCCAAGGGCAATCCGCTGATAAGGCCGCGATTTTTTCCTTCACGCTGGAGGGGGCGGCGCATGCGCATGATATCTCGACTGTGCTTGATAAGCGTGGGGTTGCCGTGCGTGCGGGGCACCATTGTGCGCAGCCTTTGATGGAGCATCTGGGCGTTTCGGCGACATGCCGCGCCTCTTTCGCGATGTACAACACCGAAGCTGAAGTCGACATCTTGATCGACGCGCTCGAGCTTTGCCACGAGCTTTTCGCCTGAGTTTTCAATGAAATGGCGCACCCGAGAGGATTCGAACCTCTGGCCTCTGCCTTCGGAGGGCAGCGCTCTATCCAGCTGAGCTACGGGTGCCTATCGCCTCTATACGCAAGGCTTTGAGGGCGCGCAATCATTCACATCAGGGCGAGGGCGCTTTTGGCAATGACAGCGTCCTCATTGGTCGGAATGATCACGACGGGCAGGGCGCTTTCATCTGTTGAGATGCGCTCCGCATTGTCTGCATTGGCCACCTGATCCAACGTTACCCCAAGCCATTCCAACCGCGCGCAGATCTTGGCGCGGGTCATTGCCGAGTTCTCGCCAATTCCGGCGGTAAAAACCAAAGCATCAAGCCCGCCCAAAGCAGGGATGAGCTGCGCTATCTCCGCGGCGGCGCGGTAGCAGAAGAGATCAATCGCCAGAGCCGCATCCGGTTCGTCGGAGGCTTCAAGGTCCTGCATTGAATTGCTGATGCCAGAGACCCCGAGTAAACCAGATTTCTGGTAAAGCAGTTTCTCGATCTCAGGCACGCTCATCCCGCGCTGCTGAACCAGATGTAAGATCACGCCGGGATCCAGCGCGCCGCAGCGGCGACCCATGACCAGCCCGTCCAAAGCGGTGAACCCCATTGTCGTCGCCACGCTTTGCCCGTCGCGCATGGCGCAAAGGCTAGCCCCGTTCCCCAGGTGGGCCACAATAATCCGTGACGCATCCGGCAGAATGTCGGGCAGGGCGCCGGTAATGTAGTCGTAGGACAGCCCATGAAACCCGTAGCGTATCAGACCCTGATCACCCAACGATTTGGGCAGCGCAAAGAGCTTTGCCAGCGGATCTTGCGTGGTGTGAAAGCTCGTGTCGAAACATGCGATTTGGGGAAGCTCGGGGCGGCGTGCCGCGATTTGGCGGATGGCGGATAGATTGTGAGGCTGGTGCAGCGGCGCCAGCGGCGTGAGGGCTTCGAGCAGCTCCAAGACCTGCTCGGATATCACGACGGGCGCTGTAAAGTCGCGCCCGCCATGGACCACGCGGTGACCAGCGGCGGTTATGTTGTGGGCCTGTGCATGGGCGTCCAACCAGTCGAGCAGAAGATCGGTCGCCAGCTCATGGGTGGCTGAAACTGGTACGGTCGGCAGGGGCAGATCGCTTTGAGACGGGACTGAGAGCTTGAACACCGGAGCGCGTTTGAGGCCGGTGATCTTGCCGCGAAGCACTGGCTTTAGGGGGGACGCAACCGGGTGGAGCGCAAATTTCAGGCTCGAGGACCCGGCATTGATCGTCAAAATCACGTCGGTCATGTGGCCCTCTGTCGGTAATGCGTCGCGCGCAATTTGCCTGCCTGCAATGAAAAAAGCCACCCAAGAAGGGTGGCCATTTTCGGAGGGGTTGTTCTGAGTGTTAGCGGCCCCAGGTGCGGACGACGCCGCAATCCATATGGACGAAGTTAGAACCGGAATATCTGCCGACACCGCCAGCGGAGCAAGACGCTGCGGCGCGTGCCATTTGACCAACGCTGCGCGATTTCAGTCGCAAATCAGCGGCTTGGCCTTTCATGTGAAGGGAGTTTTTAGCGACACCGCGAGACCGGGAGCGCAACATCGCATTGGTTTGGGGCGATCTGTAGCCTGAGAGCAGCGTGAACGCCTCGCTCGTATCAAGCAAATTATGCGCTGCCGACATGATGTCGAGTGTGCGGGTATCAATGTTGGTGGTCGAATTTTGGCGCCAGTCGCGCATGAAGTAGTTCACTTCTTTAAGCGACTCCTTGATGTAGTCGCCTTCGATCCAGTAGATCATGTCGATGTTTTCGCCGGTTCGGCCCGAAAACATCTTGATGCGGCGCACATCGCCTGCACCCTTCAAAAAACCAAAAACATTTGAATAAACCGGCGCTGCTGTCACTGTGGTCGCGGCAAACGCTCCCAGCAATGCGCGGCGCGTAACCATCGCGGATTTGGTCTCACCCATGAGTTCTCTTGTCCCGTTTCGCCCCAATCACATGCGTGATCGTTTTTTTGTTATCCCCAGATGACGAGGTTATGGCACAGCTTGATTCTCGTACCAAGAGCAGTCTGCCAGAGGCGGTTTAAAATTGAGCAAATGAGCAAAAAATTGCCAATGCTTTTTTGAGGCACCTCTGTTGCAAAATGGTAACCTGCCTGCGCGGAGGCGCGAAAAACCGAGTTCTGGCTCGATTGTGAATGGACAGTGGGTTCAGGGAAAAATATTCCCAATGGAAGATTATAGGTGATTTACAGGGGAGCACGACTGCAGTGCATTTTACACGTCGCGTCACTTTGAAAATGTTGGTCGCTGCCGGGGCCTCCATGTTTATTCCAAACCTGAGCGTCGGGCGGGCAGATGCCGCCGTGACCGCGCTTAAGCACTCTATTGCCGAGGCGGCGTCGCGGGACGCCGAGATCGCCGCATTCTACCGTGCCCGCGACTTTCAGCCGATCTTTGTTTCAAAGTCTGACACGCGCCGGCGTTCGGCCATTTTGAAAGCCTTTGCGGGTGCCGCAGCGCATGGGTTGCCTGCGCGAAACTACGATGCAAATGAGCTGACCGCCCTGTTTAAGTCGGCCAAGACCGCAAAAGACCGTGGTCGCGCCGAGGTCGAAGCAGCACGCAAATTTTTGGACTACGCAGATCACATGCGCTCGGGGGTTATCAATCCGAGAAGTGTCGATGGCACGATTGTGGTCGATATTGCGCGCTACGGTCGCACCGAAACGCTTCAGGCCTTCGCCGCGTCAAACCCGCGTGCCTTTATCAGAAAAATGGTGCCACAGAAGCCGGAATATGTGCGCTTGCAGAAGGAAATGATGCGCCTTGAGAAGCTGATCGCAAATGGTGATTGGGGCGATAAGGTAGCTGCCAAATCGCTCAAGCTGGGTCAGTCGGGCGGCGCGGTTGTTCAGTTGCGCAATCGGTTGATCCGCATGGGCTTCATGCGCCGCTCGGCCAGCCAAACCTATGATGCGAAGCTGCAAAAGGCGGTTCAGGAATTCCAGATCGCCCATGGGCTCGTCGCTGACGGCGTCGCTGGCGCGGGCACGATCGCGGAGGTTAATGTCTCTGCACGCAAACGGCTGGGCCAAGTGCTGGTCGCGCTGGAGCGTATCCGTTGGTCGCCAAAAGTTCTTGAAAAGAAGCATGTTTGGGTCAATTTGCCCGACTTTCATGTTGATCTGATCGAAAATGGCAAGTCGACATTCCGCTCCCGCGTTGTGATTGGGAAAGACACGGCTGACCGCCGCACGCCGGAGTTTTCGGATGTGATGGAATTCATGGTGATCAACCCGAGCTGGTATGTGCCGCGCTCTATTGTCACCAAAGAGTATTTGCCACTGATGCAGCGCAATCCGAACGCGCAAGGTCAGCTGCAAATCATCGCGTCGAACGGGCGGCCGATTAACCGGGCCAGCATCGATTTCACCAAATACACTGCGCGGACATTCCCGTTCTCGATGAAGCAGCCGCCATCGCGTGGCAATGCTTTGGGGTTGGTGAAGTTCATGTTCCCCAACAAGCATAACATTTACTTGCACGACACCCCGTCAAAGAACCTCTTTGGGCGCGACATCCGGGCCTATAGCCATGGCTGCGTTCGGGTGCACAAGCCCTTTGAATTTGCCTACGCGCTTCTAAAGGCGCAGGAGCGCGACCCAGAAAACTTCTTCCAGTCGACCCTGCAACGTGGCAAGGAAAAGCGGGTCGATCTGCAAGCGCCGTTGCCGGTGCATCTGGCGTATTTCACTGCCTGGGTCGATGCCAAGGGCAGGCCGCAATACCGTCGTGACGTCTATGGCCGTGATGCGCGCCTGTTTGCTGAATTGAGCAATGCAGGGGTTACACTGGCCTCCGCCAAAGCTTAGGGTCTGCGCGCGGCGCATCTGAACAGCGCCAAAACGCAGGCTGAGGCAAAAGAGATGGGTTTTACCGTATCGCAAATTGCGGCTGCGCTAGAGGCGCGTTTTGAAGGCGATGGCGATCTGTTGATCACCCATACCTCTGAGCCTGCGACCGCGCGATCCGATGCGCTTGCCCTGGCGATGGATCCTAAATACGCGGACGGCCTGCAAGAGGGGGACGGAAAAGCGGGCCTTTTGTGGGACGGGGCAGACTGGCGCGCGTTTGGGCTAGAGGCCGCTATTTTCGCTCCGCGTCCGCGCTATGCAATGTCAGGTCTGACGAAACTCATGGATCCTGGACCGGAAATTGAGCCTGGCACTCACCCAACCGCGCTGATCCATAAGAGCGCTAAGATCGGTGCGGGGGCTGCGATTGGCCCCTTTGTTGTGATCGGGCGCGACGTGCAGATCGGTGCCGATGCGCGGATCGCCTCCCATGTCAGTATTGCGGAAGACACACGCCTCGGCGCGCGCGCTTTGGTGCATTCCGGCGCGCGTATTGGGCGCGACGTGCAGATCGGTGACGACTTTATTTGTCAGCCGGGCGCCGTGATTGGGGCGGATGGGTTTTCCTTTGTCACGCCTGAGACCTCGGCCGTCGAGGCGGCCCGCAAGTCGCTAGGCGGCTCAAGCGATGCGAAAGCGCAAAGCTGGACGCGAATACACTCGCTGGGTGGGGTGACTATCGGAAATGATGTGGAGATCGGTGCGAATTCAACGATTGACCGCGGCACAATCCGGGCGACATCCATCGGCGATGGCACCAAGTTGGACAACCTCGTCCACCTTGGCCACAACGTCGAGGTTGGCCGAGACTGTCTTTTGTGCGGACAGGTTGGTGTGGCTGGCTCCGCTAAGATTGGCGACAACGTCGTCCTTGGTGGGCAGGTCGGCGTGTCTGACAATATCTTTGTCGGCGAGGGCGTCATTGCCGGGGGCGGCACCAAAATTATGAGCAACGCGCCAGCGGGCCGGGTTCTGCTTGGATACCCCGCGGTGAAGATGGAAACGCATATCGAAATGCAAAAAGCGCTGCGTCGCCTGCCGCGCTTTATGAGGTCGACGCAAGATAGACTTAAAGATTAAGGTCTCGTAAAAGCGCGCAAACGCCCTTAAGTCGGGGGTGTGAATATTCCGAAAAGGGGGAGCCCCGTGTCAGCATCTGTTCAGGACAAGGTCCTAGCAATCGTTGCGGAACAGGCGGTTTTGGACGTCACCGATATCCGGCTCGAGGCCTCTTTGGAGGATCTCGGGATCGACTCCCTTGGTCTGGTCGAAAGCATTTTTTCGATCGAAGAAACCTTCGATATTTCGGTGCCCTTCAACGCAAATGATCCAACCGAGAGCGGGTTTGACATCTCAAGTGTGCGTGCCGTCATCGGGGCGGTCGAAAAGCTCGTCGCGGAGCAAAAGAGCTAACCCATGCGTCGTGTTGTGATCACGGGCCAAGGCACGATCAACGCGCTTGGGCAATCCGCGCCTGAGACGTTTGAGGCGTTTCGTGAGGGCAAATGTGGCATCGGACAACTGGATATTCTCGACGTTGATCGGCTTGCCATCCAGATTGGCGGCCAAGTGCATGACTATGATGCACAGTCCGAATTTAATCGGCAGGAAATTTCTCTTTATGACCGGTTTACGCAATTTGCACTTCATTCGGCGCGCGAAGCAATCGCGCAGTCGGGCTTAAGCTTTTCGGGCGAATTGGCCGCGCATTCCGGCGTCATTCTGGGCACCTCTGGTGGCGGGTTGAACACCCAGGATGAGAATTATCGCGCGGTCTATGAAGAAGGCAAAAACCGGGTGCATCCGTTCGTTGTTCCCAAGTTGATGAACAACGCGGCCGCGAGCCATGTCTCGATGCAATATAACCTCAAGGGGCCATCCTTCACCGTGGCCACGGCTTGCGCATCCTCTAATCACGCAATGGGGCAGGCCTTTCAGTTTATTCGCGCGGGGCTTGCGACGGTGATGGTGACCGGTGGTTCGGAATCCATGTTGTGCTTTGGCGGCGTCAAAGCCTGGGAGGGGCTGCGCGTTATGTCCAAAGACGCATGCCGACCATTTTCAGCCAATCGAAACGGGATGGTGCAAGGCGAAGGGGCGGCCGTCTTCGTGATGGAAGAGTTCGAACATGCCCGCGCGCGCGGCGCCGAAATTCTGGCCGAAGTAATCGGCTTCGCTATGACCTCGGATGCCTCAGACATTGTAATGCCCTCGCGGCAGGGTGCCGCCCGTGCAATTTCGGGCGCACTGAAAGACGCAAAGATCTCGGCCGCAGAAGTGGGCTATATAAACGCGCATGGCACGGGCACGGCGGCAAATGACAAGACAGAATGCGCGGCGGTGTCAGACGCATTTGGTGCGCATGCCGACAACCTGATGATCTCTTCGACCAAGTCTATGCATGGCCATGTCATCGGAGGAACGGGCGCGATTGAGCTGTTGTCTTGCATTATGGCGCTCAAGGACGGCGTGATTGCTCCGACGATTGGCTACGAGGAGCCGGACCCGGAATGCGCGCTGGACGTCGTGCCCAACGAGGCGCGCGACGCAAAGGTCGACGTGGTTTTGTCGAACGCTTTTGCCTTTGGCGGGCTCAATGCGGTCCTGGCGTTGCGCCGGGTCTAATCGATATGCGTCTGATCCGCTTTTAACGCTTCAATTTTGCGCGCGAAGGCATCGAACGCCGTTGCGCCTGTTTGCGGGCGTCGGTCCGTGGCCGGCCTGACACGGCAAGCCGCGGCGGACCTGCGGGTGGATTTGAAAAACGCTAACTCGGCAACTTCACCAGTTTCGATCGGCTGTGGATGGCCCATAATCTCGTCCCTGTGTCAAAGTTTCATCAGCGCAGGGTGGCATTGAAATGGGACAAGAAAGCGGCAAAACCAAAATTATTGGTGAAAAGATAGGTGCATTACCTGGCGGCAGGCCCGGGCTCGCCTGCCATTTTGGCGGCATGGGCGCCACGCTCGCGGTAAGGCGTCGTGTCATAATGCGCGCGGTAACACTTTGAGAAATGCGAGGGCGAGGCAAAGCCGCAGGCCAGTGCCACATTGATCACGCTCATATCTGTTTGCATCAAAAGGTTTCGCGCCTTTTGTAGCCGAATTTCCATGTAATAGCGTTTCGGGCTGCGGTTGAGATAGCGCCGGAACAGCCGCTCCAGCTGCCGGGTCGACATAGCGACCTCCTTGGCCAGAATGGAGGGGCTGATCGGCTCCTCGATATTGGCCTCCATCATCTGTATCACCCGACTGAGGCGCGGATGGCGGACCCCGATCCGGGTTGGGATAGACAATCGCTGCTGATCCTGATCGGTGCGGATGGAACTGTAGATTTGCTGATCGGCAACAAGGTTGGCAACTTCCTCGCCCAGATCGGACGCGATGATGCTGAGCATCAGATCGATTGACGAGGTGCCGCCCGCGGTCGTCATGCGGTTGCCGTCAATGACGAAGACCGATTTCGTCAGCTCAACCTCTTCAAACTCCTCGGCGAAACTGTCCTGATTTTCCCAGTGGATCGTCGCTTTCTTGCCGTCGAGCAGCCCCGACTTGGCCAACGCGTAGCTGGCCGTGCAAAGCGCTCCGATTTTGACGCCCCGACGTGCTTCGCGACGCAGCCAGTTCAACAGTTTCTTGGTCGTCGCGTTTTGCACATCAACGCCGCCGCACACAATGACGACGTCATCGCGCTGCAGCTCGTCGAGATCCATGTCGAGCCCGTATTTGATGCCCGCGGAGCAGGTTGCGAACTCGCCACCTTCGCCTGCCAATTTCCAAACATAGCTGTTGGGCAGCATTCGATTGGCGATGCGCATTGCCTCAATCGCGCCCGCAAAACTGAGCATGGTGAAATTGTCCATGAGCACAAAAATGTACCGCCCGCATGTGGGCGCAGAGCCGCTTTCCGGGCGGCCGGTGATCGCACTCGGCGTGGTCATTGCGGAGCTCCCAATCCGACGTCTTGGTCCGTGCAATACAAAGCGGACCAAATTCAACCCTTAGCCTAGATTTCCCCGTTGGCAAGCCCTCGAATGCGTTCTAAACAAAACGCTCTTAGGTGAGATCGCTAACATGCAAGGAAAAAGCACCATGGCACAGACATGGACCAAGTCGGACTGGCGCAACAAACCGCGGATCCAGATGCCCGATTATACTGACGCCGACAAACTGGCCGCAGTAGAGGCCCAATTGTCGCAATATCCGCCGCTGGTTTTTGCAGGTGAGGCGCGCACGCTGAAAGAGCAACTTGGCAAAGTTGCGCGCGGCGAAGCGTTTCTGCTGCAAGGCGGTGATTGTGCGGAGAGCTTTGCCGATTTCTCTGCCGACGCGATCCGCGACACTTTCAAGGTGATGCTGCAGATGGCGATGGTTTTGACCTACGGCGCGAAAGTGCCCGTGGTCAAAATTGGTCGCATGGCGGGGCAATTCGCGAAACCGCGTTCGGCCCCGACGGAGATCAAAGACGGCGTTGAGCTGCCAAGCTACCGTGGTGATATCATCAACGAGCTGGACTTCACGCCGGAAAGCCGCATCCCGGGTCCTACAAAAATGCTGCAGGCTTATACGCAGGCGGCCGCCACGCTGAACCTGCTGCGTGCGTTTTCGAAAGGCGGATATGCCGATATTCATCAGGTACATGCGTGGACGCTGGGGTTCACCGCCGGTGATCAGGCAAAAGAATACCGCGATATGGCGAACCGAATTCAGGATTCGCTTGATTTCATGTCTTCCGCCGGGCTGACCAGCTCGCGCAATGCAGAGCTTTCGACGGTCGATTTCTACACGTCCCATGAATCGCTTTTGCTTGAATATGAAGAGGCGCTGACGCGCGTTGACTCGACCTCGGGCAAGTGGATTGCGGGCTCCGGTCATATGATCTGGATTGGTGATCGCACCCGTCAGCCTGACGGGGCGCATGTGGAATTTGCCAAAGGCGTGATGAATCCAATTGGGCTAAAATGCGGGCCCACGATGACCAGCGGGCATCTAAAATCGTTGATGAATACGTTGAACCCGGAAAATGAGGCGGGTCGTCTGACGCTGATTGCCCGGTTTGGCGCTGGCAGTGTGGGTGAGCACCTACCGCGTCTGGTCAAAGCAGTGCAGGAGGAAGGGGCCAACGTGGTTTGGACCTGTGACCCGATGCATGGCAACACGATCAAATCGGCGTCCGGCTACAAAACGCGGCCCTTTGATTCTGTTCTTCGCGAAGTGCAGGAGTTCTTCGCCGTTCACAAAGCTGAAGGCACGGTGCCGGGCGGCGTTCATTTCGAGATGACCGGCGCGGACGTTACCGAATGCACGGGCGGCGTAAGGGCCGTGACGGATGAGGACCTGTCTGATCGCTATCATACGGCGTGCGATCCACGTTTGAATGCGTCGCAATCGCTGGAACTGGCATTCCTTGTGGCTGAAGAACTGTCCAACCGGGCGGAGGCGCGCCGCGCCGTGGTTTGAACCAAACCCATCAAGAAAAAGCCCCGTTCAGCGAGTGCCGAACGGGGCTTTTTCGTTTCGATCCAGCTGAGTAAGCGCTATTTGACGACCCGGAGATAGGGAACTTTTGTCTCGCGCGTGAAGGGGGCGTGAGCCTCGGAGAAGCCGACCGCTTCCAAGGCCTGTTCGGCATGATGGCTTTGTGTGCTGCGGGTCATAAACCCGGTGTTGAGTGACGTGCGCAATACGTTTTCGACGCGGAACCGGCGCGGTGGCACGCCGATAGGCCCCTCGGTCGTCAGGCAGCCCATGGCGCGGTCCGAATTAGGATAGTCGCCTTTAAGCGGCAAAATCAGCAATTGGGCCGTCAGGCGCGGCTTGCCGTCATAGTCGGCGACAAGGCGATATTCCTGTATCTCGGGCTCCTCAAACGCGTGCTGCAGGGTCGCGCTAAAACGCGCCCGTTCCTCAGGAACAATGATGGAGCGCAGCGGCATGGCCCGCAATTCCATGCCCATCAGCTCATTGATTGCCATTCCCGCGACGCGGAAACGGACGTCGCCGGTTTTGGCCTGGTGCAAGATGAAAGAATTGGACAGGTATGGCGACATTTCGCGCGGATCAATTTCCGAACGTAAAGGCATTTTACGTCCTGCACGCATGTCTTCCCAATGGGCGCGAATATGGCTTTGAGCTAAATCGTTCATCGTATGTCTTTGCGTCCTAAATGGGACGAGTTTGTCAGATGCGTCACGTGGCTTTCGAAGCGTCCCGACAGATTTTTCCTCGCGGTTTTCTACAAAGGCCCCCCACCTGGGCCCGGCTTTTGTCCCGCAGCGTTTAACTCTTGTTAACCATGGCCGCGAAAACTTAACATGTTCTTAATACCATCGATTTTAGAGAAATTGCATGGTCTAAACCGTTAAAGGGTTAATGCTGAATGATACACTCGATGACGGGCTTCGCGTCGCACACCGGAAGCATGCCAGGTTTTTCTTGGGTGATCGAAATCAGAAGCGTCAATGCCAAGGGTTTGGATATTCGCGTGCGTGCGCCCGAGCGGATGACCGGTGTCGACCAACTTATCAAAGCGCAGGTTCAAAAGGCGCTGGCACGTGGCTCGGTCAATATCAGCCTGCGTGTTGAGCAGGACGGTGTGGGTGGTAGTTTTGCACTTGATGTGGACGTTTTGTCGGATGTCTTGGCTGCAACAAAAGAAGTGGCGCGCGTCGCGACCGCACTTGGCGCGCCAGTGACGCCTGCCAGCACGGCCGAAATATTAGGGCTACGCGGTGTCCTTGGCGGCGGCGACGCTGAGGAAAGTTGGCCCGATTTTGACGCGCTGCGCCCTGATCTCGAGACGGCTCTGGCTGCGTTTATAGACATGCGTGCGCAGGAAGGTGGCGCGCTTCTTGAGGTTCTGGTCGGGTGCTTGGATCAAATGTCGGCATTGACCGCACAAGCGGCGACCCATGCCGAAGCCCGCAAAGACCAGGTCGCCGATACTTTGAAAGAAAACCTTGCGCGGGTCATGGCCAACATAGACGGCTTGGAAGAAGGGCGCGTCGCACAAGAACTGGCCATGCTTGCGGTGAAGGCTGATGTAACGGAAGAAATTGACCGGCTCGGCGCGCATGTAGCCGCTGCGCGCGGTTTGCTCGAGCAGGGCGGCGCCGTTGGACGCAAGCTCGATTTTTTGATGCAGGAGTTTAACCGCGAGGCGAACACGCTGTGCGCCAAATCAGGCTCAACCGAGCTGACGCAGGTGGGTCTTGACCTGAAGGCGCTGATTGATCAGATGCGCGAGCAAGTTCAAAACGTGGAGTAGACATGGCGCAGCGTCGCGGCATCCCGATCATTTTGTCCTCGCCTTCAGGGGCCGGCAAATCGACCTTGTCTGGCCGCTTGAGGGAGTGGGACCCCAGCATCAGTTTCTCAATCTCCGCGACGACCCGCGCGGCGCGTCCGGGCGAAGAGGACGGGCGCGAGTATTACTTCGTCTCGCGCGCCGCGTTTGAGGAGATGGTTTCGAGTGGCAAAATGCTTGAACATGCGCAGGTCTTTGACAATTTCTACGGCTCGCCGCTGGAACCGGTCGAGGCTGCTCTGAGTGCCGGTCGCGACGTGATCTTTGACATCGACTGGCAAGGCGGGCAGCAAATTCGTGGCTCCAGTCTTGCGCAGGATTTGGTGTCCATTTTCATCCTTCCTCCGTCCATCACGGAGCTTGAAGCGAGGCTACGCAAACGCGGTCAGGACAGTGACGAGGTGATCGCTCGGCGCATGGCGCAAAGCTGGCAAGAGATCAGCCATTGGGCGGAATATGACTATTGCATCATCAACCGTGACATTGATGACAGCACCGAACAGCTGCGGACCATTTTGACATCAGAGCGGTTGCGGCGGACACGCCAAAGCGGGCTCGTCGATTTTGTGCGCGGCCTTTCTGAAGAATATGGAGAACGGAACGCATGAGCTTTTACGCATTGGATGGTGTCACCCCACAAACACCCCCGACCGGAGATTTCTGGGTGGCGCCAGACGCCAATGTCATTGGCAACGTTATCTTGGAAGATGCAAGCTCAGTGTGGTTCGGGGCGACCTTGCGGGGCGACAACGAGCCGATTGTCGTGGGCCATGGCAGCAATATTCAAGAAAACTGCGTTTTGCATACAGATCTCGGATGCCCGCTGACGATTGGGGCCAATTGTACGATTGGCCATAAAGCGATTTTGCATGGCTGTACGATCGGGGAGGGCTCTTTGATCGGGATGGGGGCAACGGTTTTGAACAACGCTATTATTGGCAAAGGTTGTTTGATCGGCGCGGGCGCGCTTGTCACTGAAGGCAAAGTCATCCCCGATGGCACCATGGTTCTCGGCGCGCCGGGCAAAGTCGTCAAAGAGCTGAGCGAGGCGCAACGCGAAGATCTGATCGCATCCGCGCTGAGCTATCAAGCCAATATGCGCCGCTTTCGTGACGGGCTGAAACCGGTTTAGTAGCGCAGCGAAACAGCGCTGTCGGAATGGCCGACCAGCGGGCGCAGCTCTTGATGTTGAAGCGCGTCATGCAGAAGCAGGAATTGTACCTGGCTTGAAGGCAGCTCCCCATCGGCTCCGCGTGTCAGAACATTCCAGGTTGAGCCGTCGTAGCGCACCGCCGGACCAAAGGCCTGCATCTGCCAGTTTCCACGATCCTCGTCGATCACGATCTCGCCCCCTTGGGGGAGCGCGGTTTCAAGGCACATCAGCGCCAGCAAGGCGGTCTTGGCTTCAACCCGTGTCGGGTCCGATGACGGCTTCCAACGCACGACCAACCTGCCGCCGCCGTAGCAGCCATCGAGAAGTTTCAACAGCTCGCCGCGTGCCATCATCTGTCCGCTCGAAGCGGCGCCAAGCGCCACGCGGAAGAATTTGACCCGTGCATTTGCGCTGGCAACGGCCTCCTCGATAAGCTTCATCTCGGGCGAGTTGGCCGCACCGGTCATCGAGAGCAGCTCGACCCCATTGCTGATTGCGCCCAAAGGGCTGATAAGGTCATGGCAAATACGTGATCCAAGCAGCGCTGCGCTGTCTTTGAGATTCGTGGTGGTCATCGGGTCAGATCCAAGGGGTTGTGCCATAATGGAAGACTTAAACTCTCTTTTGGAGCCGGGCATGCTTGTGCGCCACCCGGGCGCGCCCGACTGGGGGCTTGGACAAGTTCAATCCAACATAAATGGTAAAATAACGGTTAACTTTGAGCATCAAGGCAAGGTGACAATTAACGGTTTGCAGGTTGTGCTCACCATTGAGCAAGCGGTTGAGTAGAAAAGATAAACGAGTAAGAGACTGTTTAATGCAGCGACGCTACCAAGAGCCACGTCTGCGCCACAAGCCGAATTTGGAGATGTGGCTGCGAAAATGCGCGGCATGGTGCTGAGGGTGACCGATGCGCCCATCCTTGAGCTGCGTCTGGCCACGACGCAGGACGATCTGCGTGGCGCGGAGCGGCTGCGCTACCGCGTGTTCGTTGAGGAGCTGGGCGGTGATGGCAGGCTCGTGGATCATCACAACCGGTTTGAGCGCGACGATTTCGACGCTTTCATGGATCAGCTGATCCTTGTTGATCCTGCGCGTGACGCCGCGCAATACGATCATGTTGTTGGTGTTTACCGCCTTTTGCGCGACGATGCCTTGGAGCAAACGGGTCGATTTTACAGCGAGACTGAATACGACTTGTCCGCGCTCAAGTCCTCTGGCCGCAAACTGTTGGAGCTTGGCCGCTCCTGCGTTGACCCCGCATTTCGAGGTGGCACAGCGATGTTCCAGCTTTGGCAGGGTTTGGCCGATTACGTTAATGAACACGGTATCGAGGTGCTTTTTGGCGTTGCCAGCTTTCATGGGACAGACACGCAAGGTCTGACCCACGCTCTTTCGAACCTGCATCACGCGCATTTTGCGCCGCCTGAGCTGCGCCCGCGCTCAAAAGCGCATGAGCGGATGGACCTTTTGCCACCAGAGCAGGTCAACCGGCCACAGGCGATGAAAGACACGCCAGCTTTGATCAAAGCTTACCTGCGCCTTGGCGGCGTTGTCGGCGATGGCGCGTTTATTGACCATGCCTTCAACACAATTGATGTGTGCTTGGTGATGGACACCGCACGTATGTCGGCCAAACACCGCGACCTCTACACCAAGGCGCGGCGATGACCTGGAGCGACGTGCCAGAGGCAGAAATCCCGCCTCTGGGACCCATGGGCTATTTGCGCATGGTTTTGCGGGGGGTGCCGCTGGCGCTGCTTGTCTTGGTTGCTCTTTTTGTGCTTCTGGTCTCACGCGCGGTGGAGGCGCCGCTCTTTGGCCTGCGCCGCCCACTCACGCCCTATATCACGCGGTTTGTATGCGGGACGGGACTGCGCATCTTGGGGATTGGCTTTGCAACATCCGGAGAACCGATGACGCAGATGGGGGGTACAGTGGCCAACCACGCCTCCTGGCTTGATATCTTCTCACTGAATGCTGCGGATGTTTTGTATTTCGTGTCCAAGGCGGAGGTCGCCAAATGGCCGGGGATCGGGTTCTTGGCGCGCAGCGTGGGCACGGTCTTTATCCGCCGTGACCCGAAAGATGCGGCGCGTCAAAAGGCGCTGTTTGAGGCGCGCCTTGGGGCGGGTCACAAGCTGCTATTCTTCCCGGAAGGCACCAGCAGTGACGGGCGGCGGGTGCTGCCATTCAAATCGACATTATTTGCTGCGTTCTTTGCGGATGGGCTGCGCGAGACGTGTTTTATTCAGCCTGTGTCCGTAAGCTACCATGCGCCCGTGGGCCAATCGAAACGGTTTTATGGTTGGTGGGGCGACATGGAGTTCGCGCCGCATTTTCTGCAAACCTTGGGGGCCGCCAAACAAGGCCGCATTGAAGTGGTGTACCACCCCGCATTGAAAGTCTCAGAGTTTGCGGATCGCAAGGCGCTGGCTGCCGCATGTGAGAACGCAGTGCGGGCAGGCGTCAACCCAGTGGTGCTGTCAGACGTTTGAGCGCGTCCAGCGGATCCTCACTTTTCCAGATCTCCGGCCCAATAGCGAAGAAGTCGGCGAAGGGCGCAAAAGCTTCGACCGCCTCGAGGCTCAGGCCGCCTTCAGCGACAATCGGCAGTTCAATCATTTGCGACCAGAACTCGAAATCATCTTTCTGCGCCAAAGCGCCGTCGCCGAGACCCGTGTCACCCAGCGGGCCGAGTGCGACGTAATCTGCGCCGCTTTCGCCTGCATTCATTCCCTCATGGCGTGACGGCCCGGCATAGGCCCCAATCACGACATCCGCGCCGAGCTCCTTGCGCGCATAGCGAACTGTGCGCGCGCCGTCTTGCAGGTGCACACCGTCGAGCCCCAGTTTTTCGACGAGCCGAATATGGCTGTCGAGGACAAGAGGGATGTCGCGCGTATGGCAGACCTCGCGCAGCACATCCGCTGCGCGGCTGACATCGTCTTCATCGCTGGCGGCGAGCGAGAGGCGCAGGCAGGCGATCTCGACCTCGTCCATGATCCGCGAGAGCTGGCCGGGGAAAGTCGACAGCTCAAAATCGGGTGGCGTGATGAGGTAGATTTGCGGGACCAATTGGTCGTCAGATGCGTCGGTCATGAGGCTGCCTTGTCGTTTTGCCCGTCATACAGGCCGCTCGGGTGCCTCACAAGGGCATTGCGCGTCCGCGCCCGCCTCGCGTAAACCCCGTTCACTATTGAAGGAAATGCGATGTCAGGGACGGATCATCAGGCTCAAGACGCGTGGGGCGGCCCGCAACCGGTGATGGTGCTGGTGGGCCCACAGATGGGCGAAAACATTGGCGCGGCGGCACGCGGCATGCTGAATTTCGGGCTCGAACATATGCGACTGGTTGAACCGCGCGATGGCTGGCCGAACCCGGCAGCTACGGCAACGGCCTCGGGCGCTGCAAAAGTGCTCGACAAGGTCGCGGTGTTTGAGCGGACGGAAGACGCCATAGGCGACATGGATTACGTCTATGCCACAACGGCGCGCCCCCGCGACATGACCACCCGCGTCGTCACGCCGGAGCAGGCTATGGCAGAGGCCCGCGGCATGGTGGCTGCAGGCAAACGGGTGGGCGTGTTGTTCGGGGCAGAGCGGGCGGGGCTTGAAAATGCCGACATTGCGCTCGCGAATGCCATAGTCACGGTACCCGTTAACCCGGGCTTTGCCTCGCTGAACCTGTCGCAATGCGTGCTTCTGACCGCGTATGAATGGCGGCGGCAATCCGAGGAGGGCGTGATCGAAGTGCCCGAGATCGCACTAGCCAGCCAGCTGGAAGTTGAAAAGCTCTATGCCCATTTTGAGGAGCGGCTCGATACCGCGGGTTTCTTTTTCCCCGAGACGAAGGCGGAATCGATGAAGCTCAACCTGCGCAACATGTTGTCGCGCATGCCATTGACCCCGCAGGATGTTCAGATATTTCACGGGATGCTGCGGCAATTCGTGCGGTGGAAAACCCGCGGCGAGTAGTTGCCGCCCCGCGGCCGCGCCACTAGGTTGAGCGCAACGAGATAAGAGGCTGAGATGGCAGAGAAACGCTCCATTTTCGAAGAGGTCGACAGCGCCGAGAAGCCGCAGGTGCAGGTGGGCGTCATTGACCGGGCGAAAGCCCCCGGTGCGCGTGGCGCAATCCGGGTTTGGCTTATGATGCTCTTTGCGCTGGTTGTCCTGATGATTGCCGTTGGCGGTCTCACGCGGTTGACCGATAGCGGGTTGTCGATCACCGAATGGAAACCCGTCACCGGGGCGATCCCGCCGATGAGCGCCGAGGTTTGGGACGAAGAATTCACCAAATACAAGCAGATCCCTGAATATCTTGAGCAAAATGCGAGCATGTCGCTTGCTGAGTTCAAGGTGATCTATTGGTGGGAATGGGGGCACCGGCAGCTCGGGCGCGTGATCGGGCTCGTCTGGGCTTTGGGCTTTGCCTATTTTGCTGTGCGGCGGCAAATCCCGACCGGTTGGACCCAGCGTCTGCTGCTGCTTGGGGCGCTTGGCGGGTTGCAGGGCTTTATAGGCTGGTGGATGGTGTCCTCCGGTCTTGAGGATGGGATGCTTGACGTGGCGCCCTACCGTCTGGCCACGCATCTCGGGTTGGCCTTTATTATTCTTGGGTTGATCTGTTGGTATGTGCTGCGGCTTGGCCGCGCTGAGGCCGACTTGATGCAAGCCCGGCGTGGGGCGGAGCCGAAGCTGAAACGCATGGTCACCGGGTTGATGCATGCGAGTTATCTGCAAATTATTGTCGGCGCGTTGGTCGCAGGCAATGATGCGGGCCGCACCTATACCGATTGGCCTTTGATGGGAGGCGAATTTTTCCCATCGCTTGCCTTTGAGTTCGCACCTTGGTGGCGCAACTTCTTTGAAGGTGAGGCGCTGGTGCAGTTCAACCACCGGATGCTTGGCTATCTTGTGTTTGTATTTGGCATTGTGGTGTGGCGCGTGTCTCGGCGCTCGGGCAATCTGGCCACGAAACAAGCCTTTGATTGGGTGGCGGTGATGCTCTTTGGGCAGATGGTGCTTGGCATAGGCACAGTGCTTTATGCAGCGCCTTGGCAGCTTGCGATTGCGCATCAGCTGGGGGCTGTCGCCCTGGTCTGCTTAATCCTGCGGGCGCGCTTTGCTTCGATGTATCCATCCGCCCAAACCGTGAAGCGAGGCTAGTCCGATGAGCGCATATGATGAGTTGATGGCCTATGAAGGCGTGACGCAGGCGCTTGGCTCTGTGGCGGGGCGCACGGGCTGGGATCAGGAGACGATGATGCCGCCCGGCGCGGCTGAGCAGCGTGCCGAGGAGTTGGCCGCGATGGAGGAGGTGCTTCATGCGCGGCGCACGAACCCGATGGTTGGCGATTTGCTTGCCTCTGCCAAAGCCGAAGACGAGGTGGCCGCAGCCAATTTGCGCCTGATAAAGCGAAGCTACGACCGCACGACCAAAATTCCCGCAGATCTGGCCACGGCGTTGGCTCGGCATACCTCCAAAGGGCAGGGCATTTGGGCGGAGGCGCGGTCTGAAAATGACATGGCTAAATTTGCGCCTGTGCTCACCGAAACCATCCGATTGAAACGCGAGGAGGCGGCCTGCCTGTCCGTCGGCGGCGATGTTTATGACGCATTGTTGGAGGATTATGAGCCGGGCATCACGGGCGCCGAGCTAAGCGCTAGGTTCGACCGGATGCGACCGCGCCTCGTTGATCTGCGCGCCCGCGTCTTGGAGGCGCGCGCGCCTCAGGCGCTGGATCATACCTTCGATGAGGATGGCCAGA
Organism: Pseudomonadota bacterium; assembly: GCA_039030615.1. Classification (GTDB taxonomy): domain Bacteria; phylum Pseudomonadota; class Alphaproteobacteria; order Rhodobacterales; family Rhodobacteraceae; genus Litoreibacter. The sequence continues at coordinate 443,588 of JBCCDV010000001.1, forward strand.
TGGCGCTGACGACCATGTTGGCAGAGGCGTTTGGCTACGACCTGAGCACTGGGCGGATTGACAAAGCCGTGCACCCGTTCAGCTCTGGTTCGGGCACGGATGTGCGCATCACGACGCGCACCAGCGCACGAGATCCATTCAATTCGATTTACTCGACGATCCATGAAGTTGGGCATGCTTGCTATGAGCAAGCCATTGATCACGCACATCTTTTGACGCCCGTGGGCTCAGGCGTTTCGATGGGTGTGCATGAAAGTCAAAGCCGTATCTATGAGAACCAATTGGCCCGATCGCGCGCCTTCACGGGGTGGCTCTTTGGGCAGATGCGCGACCGGTTTGGTGATTTCGGCGTGGCGGATGAAGACGCGTTTTATGGTGTGGTCAACCGCGTCGGCTCAGGCTTCATCCGGACCGAGGCCGATGAGGTGCACTACAACCTGCACGTTATGTTGCGGTTTGATCTGGAACGGAAGCTGATCGCGGGTGACTTGGAGGTTGCCGATCTGGAAGCGGCCTGGAACGAGCGGTTCGAGGCGGACTTTGGTGTCGCTGTCGACAAACCCGCCAATGGCGTTTTGCAAGACGTGCATTGGTCTTTTGGCCTCTTTGGCTATTTCCCGACCTACAGTCTGGGCAACGTCTATGCGGGGTGTTTGCATCAATCTTTGCGGGCGGCGATACCTGATTTGGACACGCAGCTTTCGACCGGCGATACCTCTGCGGCGACGGGCTGGTTGCGCCAGAATTTGCAGCAATATGGCGGGCTGCGCGAACCGCGTGATACGATTATTCACGCCTGCGGGTTTGAACCGACCGAAGCGCCTTTGCTGGATTACCTCGATGACAAGTTCGGTGCGCTTTATGGCGTCTGAGCGAATTTGAGCATTTTTAACGGAACGAAGCCATGACGGTGACGCTTGTGGCGCATCGCAATGATTGGGCCAAGACATTTGAACAAGAGCGGGCGGCGTTCGGCGACGCGTTTTCAGAACTTCATCATATCGGCAGCACCTCCATACCGGGGATATTGGCCAAGCCCATTATCGATATGTTGGGCGCGGTGAATGACCCTGATGCACTTGCTCAGAACCCTCAGGCCTTTGACCATTTGGGGTATCAGGGGCTGGGCGCGTTCGGGATCGAGGGGCGGTTGTTTTTTCGCAAAAATGACGCAGGTGGCGCGCGGAGCCATCATTTGCATGTGTTTGCACCGGGCTCGCCGCATATAGCGCGCCATCTTGCGTTTCGTGATTTCTTACGGGCGCATCCCGACATTGCTGCTGCCTATTCAGATGTGAAAGCAGCGCTTGTGAAAAGAGGCGTCGATGCGGAGGCCTATATGGACGGCAAGGACCCGTTCATCAAGCGGGTCGAGGCGCAGGCCCTCGATTGGGCCCGCGCACAATAGCGTTCTATTCAGCTGCGATTTTGATCACAGGCTCCATGCGCGACAGGATCTCGTCGCTGAGGTGGCATTTGACCTGATGACCTTCGGCGAGATGCCTGACCGGAGGAATATCCTTTTCGCAAAGCCCGTCTGGGACCTGGTCTTTCCAGCGACAGCGCGTTTGGAACGGGCAGCCGGAGGGTGGGTTCATTGCGGACGGTATGTCGCCCTCAAGCACGATATGCTGCTTTTCAATGGAGGTGTCTGCGATTGGAACGGCCGACAAAAGAGCCTCAGTATAGGGGTGGTAGGGCGGCTGGAACACCTGATCCGTTGCGCCCATTTCGACCACATGGCCCAGATACATCACCATCACGCGGTCTGACAAATACCGCACAATCGACAGGTCGTGCGAGATGAAGAGCAGCGTCGTTTTGTTCTCACGCTGGATTTCCATCAGCAGATCGGTCACCGCGGCTTGGACGGACACGTCAAGCGCGGAGACGGGCTCATCAGCAACCACGATGCGTGCGTCACCGGCGAAGGCGCGGGCAATGCCCACACGTTGCTTTTGGCCGCCCGAAAGCTGGCGTGGCATGCGGGTCGCAAACTCGCGCGGTAGTTTCACGAGATCGAGCAGTTCCAACATGCGCTGCTCACGCGCGCTTTCCGTGTCGCCAATGCCGAAAATCTCAAGTGCACGGATGATCTGACGACCGACGGTCATGGACGGGTTCAGAGTGTCAAACGGGTTTTGGAACACCATTTGCACGTCCGAGACTGTTTTGGTGTCGCGTTCCTCGATCGGGATGTCACCGATTGCCTGGTTGTCCAGCAGGATTTCACCATCTGTCGCCGTCTCCAAACCCATCAGCACTTTTGCGAAAGTGGATTTGCCACAGCCCGATTCCCCGACAATGGCGAGTGTCTCAGATTCGCGCGCCTCGAAGCTGAGGGTCTCATTGGCTTTGACGACCTTTTTATTGCCGCCACCGAACATGGCATTGGCCGCGACCTCATAATACTTCTTGAGGTTGTCCATCTTGAGGACGACCTTGCCGGGAGCCGCTTTCTCGCCCTTGCTCTCGACTTCAAGCGGCGCATTCCAGTCAATTTCCTGGAACTTCAGGCAGCGGGTTTCGTGACGGTCGCCGCCCTCGACGGGGTACATCGAAATGGCCTTGTCTTCATTGCACAGACCCTCTTCGAAGTAGTCGCAGCGCGGGCCGAAATTGCAGCCCGGAGGCCGTTCATGGGGCAGGGGGAAGTTGCCCGGTATTGCCACCAGTGGGCGCGAATTTTTGTCGGCACCGGGCAGCGGGATCGAGCGGAAGAGCGCCTGAGTATAGGGATGCTGCATCTTGTCGAACACATCGTTGATGCGTCCGGTCTCGACCGTCTCGCCTGAATACATCACGCAAAGGCGGTCGCAGGTTTCCAGCACCAGCCCCAAGTTATGGCTGATGAACAGCATCGAGGTGCCGTATTTCTCGCCGAGGTCTTTGACAAGCTCGACGACGGCGGCCTCGACGGTCACATCGAGCGCCGTTGTGGGCTCATCAAGGATCAACAGCGAGGGTTTTGACATCAGCGCCATCGCGATCACGATACGCTGCTGCTGACCACCCGAGAGCTGGTGCGGGTAGCTCTTGAGCATCCGTTCGGGGTCAGGCAGCTTCACATCAGTGACCACTTCGAGGGCGCGTTGATAAGCCTCGCTTTCGCCTACGCCTTCGTGGATCATCGGCACTTCCATCAGCTGTTTGCCGATTTTCATGGCGGGGTTTAGCGACGCCATAGGCTCTTGATAAATCATGGCAATATCGGAGCCGCGGATTTTACTGAGCTGTTCGAGCGACATCTCGCCAAGGTCTTCGCCCTTAAACTTGATGTTGCCGCCAACGATGCGTCCGTTGACCCCCAAATCCTGCATAACGCCAAGCGCCACGGTGGATTTCCCGCACCCAGATTCGCCCACGAGGCCCATGGCCTCGCCGGGCAAAACCGTGCAGGAGAAATCCATCACAGCCGGGATTTCGCGCAAGCGGGTGAAGAAGGAAATTGACAGGTTGTCGATCTCAAGGATTGGGCCGTCATATTTTTCGTCCGACATAAGCTCTCTCCTCAGTCTTTCAGGGATTCTTCGCGCAGGCCGTCGGCCAGCAAGTTGAGCCCCAGAACGAGGCTCATGAGCGCGAATGCGGGCACGATTGCGGGGTGTGGGTAAACACCCAGTAGGCGGCGGCCCTGGTTGATGGTTGTGCCCCAATCCGGGCTCTCAGGGGAAAGGCCAAGGCCAAAGAAACCCAAGGTGCCGAGAAGGATCGTGGTGTAGCCAATCCGCAGACAGAAATCGACGATCAGCGGCCCACGTGCATTGGGCAGGATCTCCCAAAGCATGATGTACCAGGGCCCTTCGCCACGGGTCTGACCGGCAGCGACATAGTCACGGGTTTTGATATCAAGCACCAATCCGCGCACAATCCTAAATACCGTCGGCGCATTCACGAAGACCACGGAGACGAAGACGATCAACACACCCGGATCGAGCGAGATGTATCCGGTCGGATCGGCATCCCACGCCAGCCCCAGATAAAGGTAGCCGCCAATCGCTACGGTCAAACCGACATAGAGGTTTCGTTTGGAGGGCTGCGTGTAGAAACGCGACTGCCACAGCACCAGTAAGAACACGATTGGGAAGGCAAACAGCACGGCGGCCATGAATTTCGGGAAAGTGACCTGATTTCCGAAAAGCGAAAACAGCACGTATTCGCGAATTTCGGGTGTCACCAGCAGGAAGAAGAGCAAGATAACCGGGAAGGCCAGCACGAGGTTTGCGATGAAGCTGATGATCGTGTCGAACTTACCGCCGTAGTACCCGGCAGGCAGGCCCAAAGTGATACCAACCATGAAAGCGAAGGCCGTGGCGGCGGGCGCAATGACCAGCACCGAGGTCGCCCCAAACACCATGCGTGAGAAAACGTCGCGCGCCAGCGTGTCGCCGCCCAGAAGGTAATGGGGGAATTCGCCCTCTTCAGGCGCACGCAGCGGCGTTCCGGGCACTTTGTTCTTCATGCCGGAAACCTGATCAAGCACCGGGTGGGTGATGATCATCTCAAAGATGCCTGCAAAGACCGCCGTATAAACCCAAAACATCACCAGCGCGAAGCCGACCATGCCGATCAGGCTGTCGAAAAGTTTGCCATAAAGGCCCAGCTTCCGCTTGAACTGGATTGACAGAACGAAGGTCAGCACAAGCGCAACCCAGACGGGTAAGAACCGCGCGCCAACTTCGCCGACGATACCGGCGTAGCCGTAAGGCGTCACGATCCCCGCGAGAAGGTAGATGATGATCAACGCCATGATTGCAAAGAAGCTGTATCGCAGCGCCATGCCCAGGTAGACGCCCGGGCCGCCCGCGGCTTCCAGCGCCATTTGCGAATTTACGGCGCGGATCTGCGGTTGGGGCTTGAAGATATTAAGAAGGATAAAGCCGAGCACCGACACCACGAAGGCGAAGAAGGCAAAGAAGAAGAGCGGGTTGATAAAGCTGCCGAGGCTGCCTGTCCAAGTTAAAGGTTCCATGATCTCTCTCCCCTCAAGCCATTCTGATGCGTGGGTTCAGGAACACGTAGCCGATATCGGATATCAGCTGGGTGACCAGAACGACGAAGACGGCGACCACCGAGCATCCCAGCAGCAACTGGATGTCATTGGTCGAGGCAGCTTGCACCAGAAGCCAGCCGAAGCCTTTATAGTTGAACAGCGTCTCGGTGATGACGACGCCGGTTAGCAGGTAGGGGAACTGCAGCATGATCACCGTGAAGGGCGCAATCAGCGCATTTCTAAGCGCGTGCTTCAAAACGACCGAGCGGAAGTCGACACCTTTCAGCCGTGCGGTACGGATATATTGCGCGGTCATAACCTCTGCCATTGAGGCACGCGTCATCCGCGCGATATAGCCCACGCCATATAGCGCGATGGTGGCGACGGGCAGCGTGAAGTTCTGCCAGGTAATGTCTTTCATGGCCGATGTGGCGGAGCCTTTCAGCAGCGTCTTGCCCGCGATCCAGCCTTCCTTGCCCAAGACCCCTATTTCCGTCAGCCAAACATTGAGCGGCGAGGCTGCGGCGGCGAAGACCGCGATGAAAATAACGCCCGACACGTATTCCGGCGTCGCGGAGGATGCGATGGAGAATGTGGAGAGCGACCTGTCCATGCGTGAGCCTTCCCGCATGCCGGCCAAAATGCCGATGATCAAAGCGGCGGGGATCATCACGGCGAAGGCGCCTAATGCCAACCAGCCCGTCAGGCCAAGACGCGTCACAATTAATGAGCCCGCGTCGTCCTTGAAGGTTACCGATTGGCCCCAGTCACCCTGCAGCACACCGCAATAGGTGGGCGCATCCGCCGGGTCGGTCCCGGGCCTGATGCAGGCACCGGTCGTGTTGCCTTCGTCGTCGGTATGGGTATGCCCTGGCAGCACGCCAAGCCATTGCCCGTATCCGACAAAAATTGGTTCGAGATAACCGTTCTTGTCCAGCCAGGAGGCCACGGCCTCATCGGACATACGGAAGTTACCTTCCGTTTTGGCCAGCTTTTCAAGGTTCGGATAGAGCGTGGTCATGAAGAACACGATGAAGGTGAGGCACAAAGCCGTCAGCAACATCACGCCCACGCGGCGGAGCAAAAACGTACCCATCGGTTTTCCCTGTTGGTTATTTGACCTGGCGACGTGGCCCTTTTTGGTGGGCCTTTAGCTGGTGACCGCCGGGACTATAAAGTCGGGGTATTTGAAAAGGGCCGCGCAATGTTGCGCGGCCCTGGTCGTTTGGTCAAATTAAGCGGCCCAAGCCCACTTATAAATCTGCGGCAGATAGGCGATGTGCATGTCGACACCGACCAGACCTTCCACATGGTGACGCGAAATCTTGCGCCAGTATGGCTGGATCGTCACGCCTTCCTCAATGATGATGGCCTGAATTTTGCCCATCACTTCGCGACGCTTTTCAACGTCGGCAATTGAGTTGGCCTCGGCCAGCAGCGCGTCAAACTCAGCGTTGGACCAGCCGAACTCGTTCCATGCTTCACCGGAGCGGTAGGCCAGCGACAGCACTTGTGTGCCAAGCGGGCGGTGGTTCCAGTTTGTCGAGGAGAATGGGTATTTCGACCAGTCGTTCCAGAAGGTCGAACCCGGCATGATGGTCCGTTTGACGTTGATACCGGCGTCGCGCAGCTGGGCTGCAACGGCGTCGGTCGAGTCCATACGGTAGCCGCCGTCGATAGAGATCAGCTCATGCTCGTAATCGCCGTAACCCGCTTCTTCCATCAGGGCTTTCGCGCCTGCTGGATCGAAGGGAATGCGGGCGACGTCGGAGTTCCATTCAGGGTGAACAGGTCCGACATGGCAGTTGTCAGCGGCTTCGCCGATGCCTGCAAGGCCAAGCTCGAGAATGATCGCGTTGTCGCAAGCCATGGCAATCGCTTGGCGCACGCGTTTGTCGCCGTAGATTTTGTTGCCACTGTCGTCTTCGGCCAGCTGGTTGGTGCGGATCACGAGGGTCGCGCCAGATGTGACCTCGGAATGTACCAAGCCCAGGCTGGTCATCACGTCGATGAATTCACCTTGGCTTTCCCAGTTCATGTCGACCTCTTCGGCCTCATAGGCTGCCACGTGGGCGGCTGGGTCGGTGCCGTAATCGATAAACTCGATCCGGTCGAGATAGCCACCTTTGCCAGCAGCTGTTCCCCACCATTCGTGGCCTTCGTTGCGCACAAGCACGGCGCTGACGCCGACTTCATGACTTTCAGGAAGCATGTAACCTGTGCCGACCGGGTTGCCGATCATATCAGCGGCATCGAAGCCTGCTGGCACGATTGCCGCCGGGTAGTCGGCCATGCCGGGAATAAGTGTAATGTCTGGAACCGGCAGGTTCAGCACAACGGTGTGGCTGTCTTGCACAACGATGGAACCATCTGCGGCTTTGTTGGTGTCGGCATCGATCAGCGATGCGAAACGACCGGCCATCGAATTGCCTTCGACGTCTTTCTCGCACCAGCCTGCGATGTTGCGCGCAACATCTTCCGCGGTGAAGTCGTCGCCGTTGTTCCACTTAACGCCCTTGCGGACGTTCAATGTGTACATGGTGGCGTCGTCGTTTACTTCCCAGCTCTCAAGCAACATTGGCTCGAAGGAACCGTCCGAGTTATACTCGACGAGATATTCCAACCAACCTGCAGAGATTGTCGCGATTTGGGTCCAGTCATAAGTGCGCGGATCTTTCATCGCGCGGACTTCCATTTCCATGCGCACCGTGCCGCCTTGGGCGTGGCCCGCAGCTTTGGCGGGTGTCGCGCCGATCATGGAGTAAGCAGTTGCAGATGCAACGCCGAGCATTGTTGCGCGGGTCAGAAACTCCCGGCGGTCCATATGGCCGGCTTCGAATTCGTCGCGATACATTTCGGCGACGGGATGCACACGCTCCGAAAAGGTGGTGTGTTTAGTCATGTCTTTCTCCCTGTTGGACATTGACGGATTTTGGGTTTTTCCGCGAAGCGTCATTTGGTGATTTTATTGAGCTTGCGCGTAATTTTTGCAGATATCTGCACGTCTCCCCTAACTTGAACACGTATAGCGCCCGATAATAGCCCGGAGGTCAACGGCTGATACCGTCAAAACAATCACTTTTTGCGACATAGCCTTGTCCCATACGCGACATGATTAATGCTTACGCTGGGTAAAGCCCTAGAGCCGCCTCGATTTGCGATAGGTGGTCGGGTTTTCGCCTGTTTGCGCCTGAAAAGCGCGGGTAAAATAGGCGGCGGAGGAAAATCCCAACTGCTCAGAGATGGTTTTGACCGGCTGATCTGTGTGCAAAAGCGCCTCGCAAGCCGCATTAATAATACGCTCATTGAGCAGTGCCGAGGCGGGTTTGCCGACCGCACCTTGGGTAAGGCGGGTCAGGTGCGTTGCGGTGACGTTCAGATCGGAAGCAAAATTACCAACGGATTTGCCACTTTCATGATCAATCGACACGACATGGCTGAACCGGCTGAGGAGCTGATCGGATTTTCCGAGCTTTTCGGCGGGCTGCTGCGACGCGATGCGGTCCAGCCAAACCGCGATCATCATAACATGTGCTTGCACCGCGCGTCGCTGGCCGGGCCGCGTTTCCGTCAATTCGCGCGACAAGGTGTCGATCAACCCAGTAAGCTCCGCCTGCGTTTGCATGTTGCTGGCGCGCACCAATGCGGGGCGTTTGGGGAAGCCGGCCGCATCATCATTGGGCAGGGAGATCACCATGCCCTGTGGCTGAGCAAACATGTCGTAACTAAAAAGGGTGTTTGGCGGCACATAAACAGCGGTGTTCGCCGTGATGCCGCGCAGGCGACAATCGACCATGAACCGGCCTTGTCCGCGGGTAATCCAGAACAGCACAGGATGGTCCAGCGCGCGCGCGGTGTCCGACTTCCAGGCTTCCGCGCGCAAAGCGGCCGCCAGCGTTTCCACGCTTGGCAGGTGTTTATTTGGCATCAGATCGTCCCCACACGATTTGGCACAAGGTTCGAATGTCTCAGCTTTGACGACTTAAGCCATTGATATCGCCGAGTCAAAGGTTGCAAAATCATAAGGCAAGACACCTTAAGAAAGCTTTGACGCGGCGACCCATTGCCAGCTTTTCATCCGGGCATTGAACCATGTGCGCTGTCGCTTAGCATATTGCCGTGACGCAATAATGGAACGCTCCCGTGCCTCAGGGAGCGAAATCTCGCCAGCAAGATGGGCCATGAGCTCTGGCGCGCCGATCGCTTTGGAAGACGGCCGGGTTGGATCCCAATCGCTGCGCATAGCGCGCACCTCATCCAACGCGCCACCCTCGAGCATCATATCAAAGCGGCGCTCGATGCGTGGCGATAGCCAGTCTTTTGGGCTGTCTAAGACCAGCGCGGTGGTCCCATCCAGCGGTAGCAGCGGTGGCGGGGTGTCATCCTGCCAAGCGGCTATTTGTTTGCCCGTATTGGTCAAAACCTCCCATGCGCGGCGGATACGTGCGGGGTTGGCCGTATCGATGCGGGAGCGGGTGGCCTCATCCAGCGCGGCGAGCATGTCCGCGAGCGGCATATCATTCGCCTTTGCGCGAATGTCGTCGGGCGTTGCCGGGATGTCGGCAAGCCCTTCAGTGAGCGCGGTAAAATTCAAACCGGTCCCGCCGACAATAATGGGGCGCGGGCCATTTAGGAGCGGTGTAATTTCCCGTAGCCAATGCCCCGTAGAATAGGGCTGATCATAGGCGATATGGCCGTAGAGAAGATGCTTTGCACGGGTAAGATCGCGCGCATCTGGGCGCGCAGACAGGAGCTGCCAACAATCAAATACCTGTAACGCGTCGGCATTTACGACAACGCCGCCTTGCGCCTCAGCAATTGCTAAAGCCAGCGACGACTTTCCCGATGCCGTTGGACCAGCGATCAAAACCGGCTTGTCTGGGTCGATTGTTTCGAGCAATTTCAGCACCTTACCTCTTATCTCCACATCGCGTAGCGCCAGGAAGGCGTATTGCCGTTGAAACCGCCCCGGTTTTCCGACATTTTGCCGCCAATTTGCAAGCAGCCAGGATGAGGTCTTCTCCATGAGCGAAACCGCCCCCCAATCAACTTACGACCGCGTCCTTCTCAAGATATCGGGCGAGGCGCTGATGGGGGATCAAGGGTTCGGGCTCCATCCGCCGACAGTTGAGCGGATCGCGAGCGAGATCAAAACTGTCCATGACATGGGCGTTGAGATTTGCATGGTTATCGGCGGCGGCAATATTTTCCGTGGGCTTCAGGGCTCCGCCCAGGGGATGGAACGCACCACCGCTGACTATATGGGAATGCTCGCGACGGTAATGAATGCGCTTGCGATGCAAGGCGCGTTAGAGGCTTTGGGTCTGCATACGCGCGTGATTTCCGCGATCCCGATGGATCAGGTGTGCGAGCCCTACATTCGCCGCCGCGCTGTGCGCCACCTTGAAAAGAAACGGATTTGTATTTTTGCGGCGGGAACGGGCAACCCCTATTTCACGACTGATACTGCCTGCGCCCTGCGCGCCAATGAGATGTCGTGCCAAGCGATTTTCATGGGCAAGAACGGCGTCGACGGGATCTATAACAAGGACCCGGCACTGCATAGTGATGCCACCCGCTATGACACGGTCAGCTATGATGATGTGTTGGCGAAGCGGCTAAAGGTCATGGATGCGTCCGCCATTGCTTTGGCGCGTGACAATGATCTGCCGATCATCGTTTTCGGACTGGATGAGCCTGGCGGCTTCCGTGGTATTTTGGCCGGTGAGGGCACTTACACAATCGTTAAGGATTGATTTTAGACGGAGTTGGGCCGCGCGACGTGGCGCTGGCCACGACATCTTCCCTTGCGCGTTAACCTGTTATAAAACGCCCCCAACGATAAGAATAGCGAAGAGGCCGTGCCCTATGTCAGATGATTTCATGCTCGACACCAATGATATTCAACGCCGCATGGATGGGGCTATGAATTCACTGCGCACGGAATTTGCGTCTTTGAGAACCGGTCGCGCCTCTGCGTCGATGTTGGAGCCTGTGATGGTCGACGCTTACGGCTCAATGACGCCGGTCAACCAGGTCGGCACCGTCAATGTGCCAGAGCCGCGCATGGTGACGGTTAATGTCTGGGACAAGGGACTTGTCGGCAAAGTCGAAAAAGCCATCCGAGAAAGCGGGCTGGGCATCAACCCGCAGCTCAACGGCACGATCATTATGCTGCCGATCCCAGAGCTGAACGAAGAGCGCCGCCGCGAACTGACGAAAGTGGCCGGTACCTATGCCGAAAACGCGCGCGTATCGGTGCGCAATATCCGCCGTGACGCGATGGACCAGATTAAGAAAGCCAAGGCCGATGGGATGTCGGAGGACGACCAAAAGCTTTGGGAGACGGAGGTGCAAGAGATGATTGATGCACAAATAAAAGCCGTTGATGCCGCATTGGTGACAAAACAAGAAGAAATTATGCAGGTGTAAAATAAAAAAGAAGGCCGCTCGCGCGGCCTTTTCTTATCGCATTTGAGGGCAGCAATATGAATGTGACACCGATCAAAAATGATGGACCGAACCATGTGGCCATTATCATGGATGGCAATGGACGCTGGGCAACGCAGCGCGGCCGTCCGCGGCTTTTTGGCCACCAGGCAGGCGCGAAACGCGTGCGCCAGGTGGTTGCCAAATGCCCTGAGCTTGGCGTGAAATACCTTACTATCTTTGCATTCTCGACCGAGAACTGGAAACGTACGCAGTCCGAAGTCGCCGGGTTGATGGCCTTGTTTCGCCGCTACATCACGCGGGAAGCCAACTACCTGCATCAGCTGGGAACGCGCGTTCGTTTTATTGGGGAGCGCGAGAAGCTTGATGAAAAGCTTCAAAAACTGATGGATTACCTCGAGAAGCTGACCGAGGATAACGACGAGACCCATTTGACGATCGCCTTGAATTACGGCGCACGCGATGAGGTGACACGTGCCACGCAGCGTCTTGCCGTTGAGATCGCCGAGAAGCGCCTGAAGCCAGAGCAGGTGAACACCGAAGTGCTGTCGTCATTTTTGGATACTTGCATGCTGCCGGACCCCGACCTGGTGATCCGCACCAGCGGTGAAGCGCGGATCTCAAATTTCCTGCTGTGGCAATCGGCCTACGCCGAATACGAGTTTATCGACACTTTATGGCCAGACTTCAGCCCTGACGTCTTCGCCGATGTTGTTGGCCGCTTTTCCAATCGTGACCGCCGTTTTGGCGCGGTAAAGGCCTAAGCGTTTGAGCCTGCAGGCGGAGAAGTTTTCCGACCTTTGGGTGCGTATGGGGTCTGGCGCGGTCATCGCCGTTATCGGGCTGACCTGCGTTTGGTTGGGCGGCGCCGCCTTCATGGCATTGTGTTGCGCGTTGACGGGCATTCTGGTTTGGGAGCTGGTCACGATGCTCGGCGGCGGCCCGAAACGGGCGGTGATGCTGGGCCTTGGTGCTGCCGCTGCCTTTTTGGCCGCGCGTCTTTTGCCGCTTGGTGTGGGGTTGCCTTTTATTTTGCTGCCCTCGATTGCCGGGATCGCGCTTATGCCGCGCAACCGCACGCTTTATATTGTGTTCACAGCGCTGATTATCATTGCGGCTTACGGGCTCGCGGTGCAGCGCAACGATTTCGGGTTCACCTGGATGCTGTGGTTGGCGCTGGTGGTGATTGTCACAGATGTTGCGGGCTACTTCGCGGGCCGCGTTCTAGGCGGTCCTAAATTCTGGCCCCGCGTGAGCCCCAAGAAGACATGGTCCGGCACGATTGCGGGCTGGGTCGCGGCCGGGCTTGTTGGCGCCTATTTTTTGCGGATACCGGGAGTGGGCCCTGAGGTCGTGGGTATCTCAATCGCCCTCGCGATGGCCTCGCAAATGGGCGATATCGCTGAGAGTGCGATGAAACGGAAAATGGGTGTCAAAGACAGCTCTAACCTGATCCCCGGCCATGGCGGCGTATTTGACCGGTTTGACGGGATGCTGGGGGCCTCGGTGTTCTTGCTGTTGATCGAACAGATTGTTGATTTCCCACCTGTCCCCTCCATCGTTTTCTGAATGCGCCGTGTGTCTGTTTTTGGGGCGACAGGCTCCATCGGGGAAAACACGCTTGATCTGATTGGTCGCGCGCCGGACATGTTTGATGTTGTGGCCCTAACCGGCGGTCGGAACGTTGCGCGGCTGGCCGAGCAGGCTGTGGCGCATAGCGCCGAGCTCGCGGTCACAGCTTTTGATGAGTGCTACGCGGACCTAAAATCCGCCCTGTCAGGCTCAGGCATTGACGTGGCCGCTGGCGATGATGCCATCGTCGCGGCAGCGGCACGTCCCGCGGATTGGGTTATGTCGGCCATTGTCGGCGCGGCAGGCTTATTGCCGGGCTTGGAGGCCGTGAAGCAAGGCAAAACTCTTGCGCTTGCCAACAAGGAATCCTTGGTCACGGCGGGTCCGATTTTATTGGGCGCCGCGCGCGCATACAACGCGACGGTCTTGCCGGTTGATAGCGAGCATTCGGCGGTGTTTCAGGCTTTGGTCGGTGAGGACATCGCAGCGGTCGAGCGGATCATAATAACCGCGTCGGGCGGTGCCTTTCGCGATTGGCCCACGGAAAAGTTGCGCGATGCAACGCTCGAAGACGCCTGCACCCACCCCAACTGGGACATGGGCCAGAGAATTACAATCGACAGTGCGTCGTTGTTCAATAAAGCGATGGAGCTGATTGAAACAAAAGAATATTTTGGTGTGCGGCCCGATCAAATTGAAGCCGTGGTGCACCCTGAAAGCCTGATCCATGCACTTGTCGGTTTCACCGACGGCGCGCTTATGGCGCATCTCGGCCCGCCTGATATGCGCCATGCCATTGGCTATGCACTGCTCTGGCCGGAGCGTGGCAATGTCCCCGTAGAACGGCTTAATCTAACCAAGATTGCGCAGCTTAATTTTCGTGAGGCCGATCCCGGGCGCTACCCAGCACTGCGACTGGCGCGCGAAGTGATGGAGGCAGGCGGGTTAGCCGGCAGCGTCTTCACGGCCGCCAAAGAAGCCGCGCTCGATGCGTTCATTGCGCGTCAGATTGGGTTTCTTCAAATGGCGGACGTGGTCGACGCCACGCTCTCGACACTTTCGGGTGAGATTGCCGCATGTTCAGACATTACACTTGATTCTGTGCTAGCAGCGGACCATCTCGCACGTATAACGGCGGCACAGATCATTGAGACTAAGTAAAGAGGCGCAGCTATGGACGTGATTGGTATGATCCCCAGCATGGGCGGTATTGCCGGCACGATTGCGGCCTTCATTGTAGCGCTCTCGGTCATTGTCGCGATCCATGAATATGGCCATTACATCGTCGGTCGCTGGTGCGGCATCCATGCGGAAGTATTCTCATTGGGCTTTGGGCCGGTCTTGTATTCACGCTACGACAAACGTGGAACCAAGTGGCAGCTCGCAGCCTTGCCTTTTGGTGGTTACGTCAAGTTTCTTGGCGATGCGGATGCCGCCTCGGGCAAGGATGAGGAGGCGATGGTCGGCCTTTCCGACACAGAACGCGCGCGCACGATGCATGGCGCGGCGCTGTGGCGGCGCTCCGCCACTGTGGCTGCGGGACCAGTGTTTAATTTTATCCTGTCTATTCTCGTTTTTGCCGGGATTTTCTTGTTCTCGGGCACCGTGTCTGAGGACCCTGTGATCGGTGAGGTCAAGCCAAATCCGGGCCAGGAAGAACTGTTTGTAACAGGCGACCGTCTGCTGAGCGTTGGTGGTGTTGAAACACCTGATCTTGCAAAGTTTTACGAAGTTGCACGTGACACGACCCCGGCTGAGACTGTGGGCTATGTTGTTGAACGCGACGGGCGCGAGGTCGCGTTTGACAGCGTCTACCCATTCCCACCCGTACTGGATCAGTTGCAGCCGCAATCGGCAGCGATGAGCGCAGGACTGCAAGTCGGCGATGTTATCACTTCGGTCGATGGCGACGCGGTTTGGGCGCTGAGCGAAGTGCAGGAGCGGATACAGGCGGGCGAGGGTGCGCCTGCCGAGTTGATCGTTTGGCGCGACGGAACGCTGTTGGACATCACCTTGACGCCGCGCCGCACGGATTTGCCGGTCGATGGCGGCTTTGAAAGCCGATGGCTGATCGGCTTTTCGGGCGGCGCATTCTTTGAGCCGCCACGGGTCACGCTAGGCGCAGGCGATGCGTTAACCGGTGGCGTCACGCAGACTTGGTTTGTCATAACCTCAAGCCTGTCTGGGCTTTGGCACATGATCACCGGTGCGATTAGCTCCTGCAACATCCAAGGGCCGATAGGTATTGCGCAGACGTCGGGCGATATGGCCAGCCAAGGGCTTCAGGAATTCATCTGGTTTATCGCGGTGCTATCGACGGCGGTCGGGTTGTTAAATCTGTTCCCGATCCCCGTGCTCGATGGCGGTCATCTTGTATTTCACGCCTATGAGGGCGTGGCCGGGCGCCCACCGAGCGACAAGGCGCTGAATGTGATGATGACGACCGGTTTGGTCCTGCTTTTGTCGCTGATGCTCTTCGCGCTCAGCAATGATCTGTTCTGCCCTTAGGCGCCGTTCTTAACCCAAAGCACCGCAGTGTCACCTTACTGCTGCCCCATTTCGGCCATTTTTGCTGTTCATTTTCTATTCATCAAAAATGGATTTGGGCGGGTTGGCCAATGCAACACATTGAAAACGGGTATCGCGGATTGCGCTTGATTGTGCATTTGAACTGGGATCGCGTGCTGTGGCCGGCAGCGATTGCGGCGGCACTTATGTTTGGTAGTTTCGCGGCCGGATTATAGCCCGCCACAACTAGATTTCGCGGTTTTTGCCAAACGGCCCCCATAATAAGGGCCGTTTTTTGCGTTCTGGCCTTTTGACATCGCTTGGGACTCGCGGTACCACCGAGGGATTAAGAAACCTGACAAAATAGGGCGGTGGGGACATGAAATTCGCAATTGAAGCGAAGCGGGCAGCATTCCATCTCAAACAACTCGGCATGGCGTGTTTTTTCGCAGCGCTTTTGGTTGGCGCGCCGAACTGGATCACGCCGGCCAAAGCGCAGAATTTCACGGTTGGCGCTGTTCAGGTCGAGGGCAATCAACGCATTGAAAATGCGACTATTCTTAGCTTCTTAGACCTGCCCCGTGGCGGCTCCGTCTCTGCCGCACAGCTCAATGATGCGCTACAGCGCCTGCAACGGTCCGGCCTGTTTGAGAAGGTTGAGCTGGTGCCCGCCGGCTCCACACTTGTCGTCAATGTCAAAGAATACCCCACGATCAACCGGGTCAACATCGAGGGCAACGCGCGACTTAAGGACGAAGATTTGCTGCCGCTTCTGCAATCTCAACCGCGCAGGGTCTACAACCCGGCGACCGCTGAGGCCGATGCCGCGACCCTGACTGAGGGTTACAATCAGGCGGGACGCATTGCCGCGACCGTGACGCCGCGTATCATCCGGCGCTCAAACAACCGCGTTGATCTTGTGTTTGAAGTGGTCGAAGGGCGTGTTGTGGAGGTCGAACGGATCAGCTTCGTTGGCAACCGCGCATTCTCGGATCGCCGGTTGCGCCGCGTGATTGAGAGTAAGCAGGCAGGCGTTTTCCGGGCGCTCGTGTCGTCTGACACGTTTATTTCGGACCGAATTGCTTTCGACCGCCAACTGTTGCGCGATTTTTACCTGTCGCGCGGCTATGTCGATTTCCAGGTGCTTTCCGCGGCACCCGAGCTGACGCGTCAACGCGATGCGTTCTTCCTGACCTTTAAAGTCCAAGAAGGACAGCAATTCAGATTTGGAAAAATCACAACCGTCAGTGACTTGCCATCGATAGATACGGATGAATTTCAGGCCGTCAGCAAGATCAAAGAAGGCGGTGTTTACTCGCCTGTGCGTATCGAGAACACGATCACGCGTATGGAGCGTCTTGCGATTCAGCAGGGGCTAGACTTCATTCGGGTGGAACCAAGAATTCTGCGCAACGACGCTGAGCTTACGCTCGACATTGAATTTCAGGTCGTTCGGGGCCCGCGTGTTTTTGTCGAGCGGATCGACATTGAAGGCAATGCAACGACGCTTGACCGTGTGATACGCCGGCAATTCCGCACCGTTGAAGGTGATCCCTTCAATCCTCGCGAGATACGTGATGCGGCTGAACGAATCCGGGCCCTAAACTATTTCTCGTCCGCGGATGTGAACACACGCCAAGGGTCCGGTCCGGATCAGGTCGTGGTTGATGTGGATTTGGAAGAGACCACGACCGGCACACTCGGGTTTGGGGTGAGCTATGGGTCCGAAGATGGCGTAGGGTTTAACGTCAGATTCTCAGAGCGTAATTTCTTGGGAAGAGGCCAGATTTTGTCTTTCTCCTTTGACACAGGCACCGACACTCAAGACACGTCTCTCAGCTTTGTGGAACCCGCATTTCTCGGGCGCGACCTGCGATTTGGGCTCGATTTGTTTTATCGGACAACGGACGCAGATCTCGCGGATTTTGATACTCAGAACGTCGGCTTCGGTGTGAGCCTCGGTTTCCCTGTTTCAGAAAATGGTCGTTTGCGTTTGAGCTACCGCCTGTCTGAGGATCAAATCAAGAATGTAGCAACAGACTTGACCCCTATCATCGCGCGCGACGAGGGTCGGGCGGTTACGTCGCTCGTTGGTTATGAATACAGCTATGATACGCGGCGCAGTGGCCTGAATCCGAACGCCGGTGTCCTTTTGCGCTTTGGGCAGGAGTTTGCCGGCGTCGGCGGCGACACTGAATTTATCCGCACGACAGCGCTTGCCTCCGCACAAACAAAAGTTGCGCGCGAAGAGGTTACGTTGCGGGCCGAATTGGAAGTAGGCGGTCTGACGACGCTCAGCGGCAATAGCCGGGTCACAGATCGCTTTTTCTTGGGGTCGAGGCGTCTGCGCGGCTTTGATGCTGACGGTGTTGGCCCGCGTGATTTGAGCTCGGTCAATCAAGACGCACTTGGCGGCAACTATTTTGCCGTCGCTCGGTTTGAAGCAGAATTCCCGCTTGGCCTTCCGGAGGAATACGGAATTTCCGGTGGTGCCTTCCTTGATGTGGGCTCCCTTTGGGGGCTGGACGATATCAATGGGGCCACGGGTCTGGTCGATGACAGCGCTAATATACGCGCCACGATCGGCGTGTCGATCTTTTGGGATACCCAGATCGGACCGCTGCGATTCAATTTCTCCGAAGCTCTGGTGAAAGAACCTTATGATCAGACGCGCAGCTTCGATCTGACCGTCTTCACCCGGTTCTAAACCATGTGGGCGCGGGCTTTTGCGCTGATTGCTTGTTGTGGTTTTGCGACGCCTGTTCTGGCGCAGGACAATGGTGACGTAACGCCCCAGCTTCTAACGCTGAACCAGGAGCGACTTTACGCGAACTCGGTCTTTGCCAGCAGGGTGCTGCGAGAGCTGGAAGAGGCCTCTACCCAGCTTGCCGCCGAAAACCGTCGCATCGAGGCAGCCCTCGTTTCCGAGGAGGGGCAGCTCGTCGAAGACCGCGCGACAATGGCACCCGCTGAATTTCGGGCTCTGGCTGAAGATTTCGACGCGCGTGTGACCGATATCAGGCAGGCGCAAGTCGACAAACGCAATGCGCTTCAGGCCCGGGCTGATGCCGAACGGGCGCGGTTCTATGAGCTGGCTTTCCCAGTGCTTTTTGCGCTTGTTGAGGAGACCGGCGCGCTCGCGATTTTGAACCAGAATGCCGTGATCTTGTCGTCGCGCTCCATCGATGTGACCGATCTGGCGATTGAACGCGTCAATGCGCAGATCGGCGCAGCCCCCTTGCCACCGGATGCGCCGACAGCGCCACAACCGCGCCCATTACGAGGTCAGACCGGCGAGCCGCCCTCCGAGGCGGTCCCTGACACAGAGTGAAACACGGCGTGGCTTGTCTGGCCGTTGAGCCGCTGCTAGGTCTTTGCAAAAGAACAATAAGAGTAGATACATGAGCGACAAACCCACCAGCGCCGATATCGACCTGATCCAGCGTATTATCCCACACAGGTATCCGTTTCTTCTGATTGATAAAGTGATCGATATCGAGCACGGGGTCAGCGCGACGGGCATCAAGAACGTCACCTTCAATGAGCCGCATTTTCAGGGCCATTTTCCCGGCGCACCCATCATGCCTGGCGTGACGATTATCGAGGCCATGGCGCAGACGGCGGCGGTGATGGTTGGCGTCACGATGGACATGGCGGACAAAAACCTGCTTGTGTATTTTATGGCGATCGACGGCTGCAAGTTCCGTCGCAAAGTCGTCCCCGGCGATGTGCTCCGGCTCGATGTCGAGGTCACGCGTGGCAAGCCAGGTGGCAAGGTCTGGAAGTTCAAAGGCGTGGGCCATGTGGACGGCGAAATGGCAGCACAAGCCGAATTTACGGCTATGATGGACCTGCCCGCAGAATGAGCGTTCATATCCACCCAAGCGCGGTGATTGAAAACGGCGCACAGATAGATGACACCGCCAAGATCGGCGCTTTTTGCACGGTTGGTCCAAATGTCGTGATCGGCGCTGGCGTGGAGTTAAAAAGCCATGTCGTCGTGACGGGCAAAACCAAGATTGGTGCGGAAACCGTCGTTTTTCCTTTCGCCGTGATCGGAGAGATCCCGCAGGATTTGAAATTCGACGGCGAAGAAACCCGACTAGAGATCGGCGCGCGCAACCGTATCCGTGAAGGCGTGACGATGAACACGGGCACCGCTGGCGGCGGCGGATTAACCAAAGTGGGCGATGATTGCCTGTTCATGACCGGCGCCCATGTCGGCCATGACGCTATTGTTGGCAACGGCGTCATAATGGCCAACCAAGCGGCGCTGGCGGGGCATTGCATCATTGAAGACAAGGTCATCATCGGCGGGCTTGCTGGTATCCATCAATTTGTGCGTATCGGCCGCGGCGCGATTATTGGCGCTGTGACGATGGTCACCAATGACGTGATCCCCTACGGCTTGGTGCAGTCCCCACGTGGTGAGCTTGACGGGTTGAACTATGTGGGCCTCAAGCGCACGGGCGTTGCACGTGCCGATATCACGGCGCTCAGAGCGGCGTATCAAATGCTGCGGCAAGGCGATGGCGCGTTTCAAGATCGGGCACAACGGCTGCGCGACGAAACCGACAGCGCCTATGTGCACGAGGTTGTCGAGTTCATTTTGGGGCAGAGCGACCGGTCGTTCCTCGCCCCGCGTTAGAGCGCGATGCTGGCGATTATCGCGGGCGAAGGCGCGCTCCCACCTTTGCTTTTTGAAGCACTGGATGATGCCGGGACGCCGTTTCACCTGTGCGAGATGGAGGGCCACCCGTGCGACAAGCGCGGCGACAGGCCGGTGATCCGCTTCCGGGTGGAACAGCTTGGAAGCTTCATCTCAGACCTGAAATCTCTAGGTGTTACCAAAGTGTGTATGGCAGGCAAGGTGCAGCGCCCGCCGCTGGATGTGTCGCAGCTAGATGAACAAACGCAACCGCTGGTGCCTCGTTTCATGGCTGCGATGAAGCAAGGCGATGACGCGCTGCTGCGCGCGGTATTGGGGTTTTTTGAGGAACGCCAAATACACGCTGTTGGCGCACATGTGATCCGGCCCGACTTGCTTCCGAATCCCGGCGTTTTGACAAAGATCGCCCCGGCAGACCATCACCATGCGGACGCGGATCGGGGCGCTGAGATCATCGCCGCCATGGCGAAGGCCGATGTTGGGCAGTCGTGCATCGTCGCGCAGGGCCAGGCTCTGGCGATTGAGGCTTTGCCCGGCACCGACTGGATGATGCAATCTCTGATGGTCGAGAACCAGCAGCTGAACCCGGATGTCGTCGCTAAGGTCGTGGGCTATGGCGGGGCATTGCAACGGTCCCGCTCTTTGCCATCAGGTGGGATTTTGGTGAAAGCCGCAAAGCCAGACCAAGAGCTACGTGTCGACATGCCCGTCATCGGCCCCGACACGATCCGGCGCGCGGTTCAGGTACAGCTTGAAGGCATTGTGATCGAAGCCGGGCGGGTGATAGTGCTCGACACACCGCTCTGCGTCGAGATCGCGGACCGGCATGAGCTGTTCCTTTGGGTGCGGGAATGAACGTGTTCTTGATCGCCGGTGAGCCCTCGGGCGACCGGCTCGGTGCCGCTTTGATGACTGGGTTGCGGCAATTACAGCCCGATATCGGGTTTGCCGGCGTCGGTGGTCCAATGATGGAAGCGCGCGGCTTGGTCAGCGCTTTTCCCATGCAAGAGTTGTCGGTGATGGGGCTGGCGGAAGTGCTGCCGAAATTGCGTCATTTGTTCAAGCGTCGCGACGAGTTGGTCGACCAGATTGTTTTGGCCAAGCCCGATATTTTAATCACCATCGACAGCCCTGATTTCTGCTTGCGGGTTGCCCGCAAGGTCCGCGCCCGCGCGCCAGCCATTCCGACCGCGCATTACGTGGCCCCAACCGTTTGGGCCTGGCGCCCCGAACGGGCGGAGAAAATGGCGAGCTCTATTGATCACGTCTTAGCGCTGTTCCCATTTGAGCCGCCCTATATGGAAGCTGCGGGAATGAGCTGCGATTTCGTCGGGCATCCGATCGTGGCCGAACCCATAGCCACAGATGATGAGGTTGCCTCGTTTCGGCGTCAGTTCGGTCTTGGGGATGCACCGGTGATCCTGGCCTTGCCGGGCTCGCGTCAGGGCGAAGTCAGCCGGCTTGGGGACCGTTTCGGGCAGGCATTGACGCAGGTTGTAGACCAGTTCCCCGACGCGCGCATCGTCGTGCCAACTGTCGGCAGCGTGGCCAGCAGAGTTCATGAGTTTGCCGCGCGTTGGCCGGGTGTTCCGCTGGTGCTCGACCCGCGTGACATGGCGCCGGATGATTTTATCCGGGTCAAACGCGCGGCTTTCCGTGCGGCCGATGTCGCGTTGGCGGCGTCTGGTACCGTCTCACTTGAATTGGCCGCGGCGCAAACGCCTATGGTCATAGCCTATGATATGAATTGGTTTTCACGCCGCATCATCGCGGCAAAGGCGCTGATCGACACGGTCACGCTGGTCAATATCGTGACCAAATCCCACGTTGTTCCTGAGTTTCTAAGCGAGAATTGCAAGCCCGCTGGCATTGCGCGGGCTTTGATTGATCTGCTGCTGGATGAGAATTTGCGCGCGCGCCAGCTTGAGGCCTGCGCCCAGACCATGTGGGCTTTGGGGCAGGGCGATGAGCCGCCCGGTTTGCGTGCCGCCCTATCGGTTTATGATGTGATCGACCGCGATTGAGCGCGACTGACGAGGATCAGTCTTCGGTGAAGATGGCCGCACGCGCGCCGGTCAACGGCAGCAACGCCTGCGGTGAAATTGGAAAAATGTGATGCGGTGTGCCAGCCGCCGCCCAGATGACCTCAAATTCCAACAAGCGTGGGTCAACAAAAGCTTGGATCGGGTTTAGGTGGCCCACGGGGGAGACGCCGCCAATTGCAAACCCGGTCTGTGCGCGGATGAGTGCGGCGTCGGCCTTTCCCAACGGCTCGCCCGCCACAGCGGAGGCTTTGGCGCTGTCCACCCTGTTGCCGCCAGCAGTCAGAAACAAGATCGCCGTGCCCGTATTCTCGCCGCGAAAGATGATCGACTTGGCGATCTGGTCGAGATGGCAACCGGCCACCTCAGCGGCTTGCGCGGCCGTGCGTGTGTCGCTGCCGGTCTCAAGGATCTCAACGTCGAGACCCGCCGCCTCAAGCGCCGCTTTGACGCGTTTCAGACTTTTGCTCATCACATCCTCCGACCATTTGGGACATTTGCGCTGACGACACGACCGACCGCAAGGCCTTGACCAACAGACAACCGCGCGCAAACTGTGAGCCATGAGTTTCACCAGCCGTATGACGCGTAGCCCACGCCCATTCCAACCCGAAATTGGGCGCGATGTGGCCGGTCTGTTTGGCGATATGGAACGCGGTTTCAGAGAGCTTGTCGAAGGCACAGCCGGATGCAGCCCGTATCTTGCCGGATTGCTGCGTCGTGAGCGCGACTGGACACTGCAATTGGCCGAGAGCACGCCTGAGGCGTTGTTCGCGGACGTGCTTCACGTTGTCGAGATGGCCGAACCCGGCGCGCAAAAACAGGTGTTTCGCCAAGCCAAAGCCCGCGTCGCGCTATTGACAGCCCTTGCCGATCTGGGTGGTGTCTGGAGCCTTGAGGAGGTCACAGGCGCGCTGACCGGTTTGGCAGATGCCTGCGTTCATAGCGGGGCAAAAGCGCTGGTCGGCGTTGAGATTGCCCGCGGCAAGCTTCCCGGGCTCAACGAAGATGACGCACAGACCGCAGGCGGGATGAGCCTTTTGGCCATGGGGAAGATGGGCGCGGGGGAATTGAACTATTCCTCCGATATCGACCTGATCTGCCTGTTTGATGAAACGCGCTTCGATGCAGGCGACTACGCAGAAGCGCGCGCCGGTTTTGTGAAAGTGACCCGGCGGTTGATGCAGTTGATGTCGGAGGTCACGGCGGAGGGTTACGTGTTTCGCACCGATCTGCGCCTGCGCCCGGACGCATCGGTCACGCCGGTCTGCATCGCGATGGAGACCGCAGAGCGCTACTATGAAAGCGTGGGCCGCACTTGGGAGCGCGCAGCGTTTATCAAAGCTCGCGCCTGCGGTGGTGATCTAGCGGCCGGTTCGGGCTTCTTGCAGCGCCTCACGCCCTTCGTCTGGCGCAAACATCTTGATTTTGCCGCCATTCAAGATGCCCATGACATGCGCTTGCGGATCCGGGATCACAAAAAGCTGGGCGGGTCTTTCACGCTCGACGGTCACAATATGAAACTCGGGCAAGGCGGCATTCGTGAGATCGAGTTTTTCACCCAGACCCGTCAGATTATTGCGGGCGGGCGTGATGCCAATCTGCGCGTGCGCGGAACAAAGGACGGGCTGTCCAAACTGGTCACCGCCGGCTGGGTGGAGCGCGAAGCCGCGGAACGCCTATCTGCAAACTACACAAGGTTTCGGGAGGTCGAGCACCGGTTGCAAATGATCGGGGATGCGCAAACCCATACTTTGCCCAATTCCGATGAAGGTTTCACGCGCCTTGCGGCATTTATGGGTGAGGAGGTAGGCGCGATGCGCGCAGATCTCGATGCGCGTTTGCGCGAGACGTCACAAGCGACAGAGGCGTTTTTTGCCCCCGAAATTACGGCGCATGAACGCAGTGAGGTTACAGAGTATTTGGAAAAGTGGCGCGGGCTGCCAGCGCTGCGCAGCCCCCGCGCTGTTGAAATATTCGAGCGCCTTTTCCCAGAGATACTTGAGCGAATGCAAGCCGCTCCACGGCCCGAGGAGGCGTTGCAGGCCTTTGAGCGATTTCTGTCGGGCTTGCCCGCGGGTGTTCAGGTCTTCTCAATGTTTGAGGCTAACCCACAGCTCACGCAGCTTTTCATAGATATTTGCACCGCTTCGGGCGATCTGGCGGGGTATTTGTCGCGCAACGCGCAAGTGTTTGATGCGGTGCTCGCAGGTAGTTTTTTTGATCCTTGGCCCGGCGTTACAACGCTGAAAATCGAGCTGAGCACCGCGCTTGAGGCGGCCCCTGATTATGAGGCGCAGCTTGATCTGGCGCGGCGCTGGCAAAAGGAATGGCATTTCCGCACCGGCGTTCATCTTTTGCGCGGGTTGATCAGTCCGATCGA
Source organism: Pseudomonadota bacterium (assembly GCA_039030615.1). Classification (GTDB taxonomy): domain Bacteria; phylum Pseudomonadota; class Alphaproteobacteria; order Rhodobacterales; family Rhodobacteraceae; genus Litoreibacter. Next base: position 468,205 of record JBCCDV010000001.1, read on the forward strand.
GGCCGGGCGCGAATATGCGCAGCTGGCTGAGGCGGTTTTGGCTGCACTTTACCCCAAAGTGGTCGCGCAGTTTGCGGCCAAACATGGCGACCCGCCGGGTCGCGGGGCCTGCGTTTTGGCAATGGGGTCTTTGGGCGCGGGGCAGCTCACCGCGCGCTCTGATCTGGACCTTATCGTCATCTATGATGCGGATGGGACGGACGTTTCAGACGGCGCGCGACCACTGACCACGCGGGTCTACTACGCGCGCCTGACACAAGCGCTGATCACCGCCTTCACCGCACCCACGGCTGAGGGCAAGCTCTATGAGGTCGATATGCGCCTCCGCCCGTCCGGCCAATCGGGCCCGGTGGCGACCAGCATCCAAGCCTATGAGGCTTATCAGAAAAATGAAGCTTGGTTTTGGGAGCATATGGCGCTGACGCGCGCGCGATCTGTCGCGGGAGAGACATCCGTGGGCGCAGATGTAGAACGTATCCGCGAGACCATCATTGCCTTGCCACGCGAACCGTCACAAAGCGCGCAGGAGACGCAGGACATGCGGGCGCGGCTTTCTGATGCTGGGCGTCACGGCAGCGTCTGGCAAGTCAAAGACGGTGCAGGCGGGGCCCAAGATATCGACCTTTTGGCACAGGGGCTGGCACTTTTAGCGGGTAGCAGCAGCCGGAACGTGGACGAGCAATTGCGAGCGGCGTCGGGCGTCAGGCTCATTGATCCGGCGGAGGCGCAAGAGCTGGTTCACGCAAGCGATCACTTCATGCGTCTGACCCAAATCGGGCGTCTTCTCAGCGATGACAAATTTGAGCCTGAAACGCTAGGGCAGGGCGGACAGGACATGGTGCTTCGAGAGTTTGAAGCAAAGAGCCTGACCGACTTGGAAAGGCAGCTTGCGAAATGTCGCAAACGCGCGAAAACAGTGATAGAACAGGCGCTTTCAAAGCTCGGCGCCGTGCTAAGCGCGACGGAGTAGACGCAAGAGATAGGGCGCAAAATGGCGGCTGGCTACCAGGCAGAAGACCCAAAGGGGTTGATACATGAGGCCTATGAGATTGACGGGATCACGGCGGGCGAATGCCGGTCTATTTTCCTCGACTGGGCGCTCAACGTGCCTATCGGGGAAGACCAGACGGCTTTGATCAAGGCTCTTCTGGCGCATTATGGTGGGGCAGTGGGGCATCCTATGACAGCCGTTCTGACCGAAGGTCTCGTCACCGGGCCAAAACCAGCCCGTCGCGGTGGCCGAGCCGCGCGCATGAACCGACCCGACTAACAGGCTGAAAGTGACACAAAAAGACCCGGCCACCTAAGCAACCGGGTCGTTTGAAAGCGAAGTTTTGGGTTTGACCTACTCAGCAGCCTCAGCGACTGCCGCATCAAAAGCTGCGGTAAACCCTGTCAGCGAGATGCTCAGCTGGACTTGCTGGTCAGGCGCACGCATCGGCACGACGACGATTTTACCCTCATTGCCACGCTTGAAAGACGCAATGTCATCGGCGGTAAGGCCGATGCGAGAAAAACACCCGATCTGCGTGCAGAAAGTGAAGGGGTAGACCTTCGCTTTGCCGGTATCGACTGAGAGACGCAGCTGCTGCGTCAGCAAGGTCTCAAGCGGCGTGACGATGGTCGCGCCTGCCTCGAGTTGGTCCTCGGGCGGCAAGGGGAAGAGATTTATCTCGGCAACCGATTGCCCGTTCTGATCTTCTAGCAACTGGTAAAGCTGGCAAGGCTCTTTTTGCCCTTCGGGCGCGCGAATGCAGCGCAGGTCCCAGTCACCATGTTCGGATTTGACATAGGTCTCGCCAACAGGGCTTTCTTCCTGACCGGTGGACAGACCATCCGCGCGTGGCGCCGGTTCTTCTGTCTCGGCAGGCGCCTCTGTACTTTGCGATTGCGCCTGAGTTGCGAAGGCGAGCAATAGTGCAATGCTCGCTAATTTTACTAAGCTGGACATGTGTTTCCCGTACTCGTTTATTTTGGCATATGATTAACATGGCTGGCCGGAAGTGTCAGGGCCAATTCAACCGGTGTTTAAGCAAAGGCTTGCCAAGAATATTTCAGCCCATTTCGGCTCTGCAAGAATAGAAAAAAGGGCCTGAATTCAGACCCTTCCTTCACTTTTCTCCCCGTCGGACTGGCCGACTTATTGCAGCAGACGCTAAGCCAGCCCCAACAACAGGTCAACAGCCAATCTGGCAAAATCAATCACTTTTTCGATTGTTTCTAACGCCTTGCGCGCGCAGAAAAAAAGGCCGTGTCGCAAAGACACGGCCAGTCGACAGGGAGGAAGTTCACCAAACCGCCTGACAAAGGCGCATTGGCTACGCGATCATACTGGCATGCGTGGGTTAACAATGTATGTTCAGCCGAAGAATTGTTTGTGACACGGGGGAGCAGCATGGCGGATGATGGTATGATTTTTGTGGGCGGTGGCGGCGAAGGCTACGGCGATCCGCAGCATTTGACGCTGAAATATGCCAACCGCCACGGCTTGATCGCAGGCGCCACTGGGACGGGCAAGACCGTTACGCTGCAAATTCTGGCAGAGAGTTTTTCGGCCGCAGGTGTGCCCGTTTTCATGTCTGACGTGAAGGGCGATTTGTCGGGCCTCGCGGCCTCGGGGTCAGCTGATCACAAACTGCACGAGCCCTTTATGGACCGGGCTGGAACCATCGGCTTTGATGACTTCAGCTATGACAGCTTTCCGGTCGTCTTTTGGGATCTCTACGGCGACCAAGGCCACCCTGTGCGCACCACCGTGTCAGAGATGGGGCCGCTTCTTTTGTCGCAGCTCATGGAGCTTACGGAGGCGCAAGAAGGTATCTTGAACATCGCCTTCCGCGTCGCTGATGAAGAAGGCCTGCCATTGCTAGATCTCAAAGATCTTCAATCGCTCTTGGTCTTTATTGGTGAAAACGCCAAGACCCTTGCCCTGCGCTATGGGTTTGTCTCGTCCAGTTCTGTTGGAGCGATTCAGCGGCGGTTGCTGGTCCTTGAAAATCAAGGGGCGGCAGATTTCTTTGGTGAACCGGCGCTTGATCTTGAAGACATGTTTCATGTCGATGCTGATGGGCGCGGGCAGCTCAATATTTTGGCTGCCGACAAGCTGATGTCGGCGCCGAAGCTCTATGCAACTTTCCTGCTGTGGCTTTTGTCCGAGCTGTTCGAGACGCTTCCAGAGATCGGCGATCCCGACAAACCGCGCTTTGTGTTTTTCTTTGACGAGGCGCATTTGCTCTTTGATGGCGCGCCGAAAGCGCTGATCGACAAGGTGGAGCAAGTGGCGCGGCTGATCCGCTCCAAAGGTGTCGGCGTCTATTTCGTGACACAGAACCCGGCCGATGTGCCGGAGGACATTCTGGGCCAGCTCGGCAACCGGGTCCAGCATGCGTTGCGCGCCTTCACGCGGCGGGACCAAAAGGATCTGCGCGCCGCCGCGGATACTTACCGCGAGAACCCGCGTTTCGACATTGAGGACGCAATCAAAGAAGTGGGCGTGGGTGAGGCCGTGACGTCTTTCCTCGTCAAAAAAGGCATGCCGGGTGTGGCCGAACGCACCTTGATCCGCCCCCCATCCTCCCAGCTTGGGCCGCTTACCAAGATCGAACGCAAGGCCGTAATCATGGGGTCCCCGGTTACCGGTAAATATGAGGACCGTCTCGACCGCGACAGCGCGTTTGAGATGCTGGCAGATCGCGCCGCCAAAGCCGCGAAAGAGGCTGAAGAAGCCGAGGCCAAAGAAGAAGAGATGGAGGCGCGCGAGCGCGAATATCAAACTGGTCGGCGCTATTCGGGCACTCGGGTCAAACGTTCAACCTCGAAAACCACAACAACGCGCAAACGTCGCGGCGACACTGAGCTTCAGGCTTTTACCAAGTCAATGATGCGTTCTATCGGGACGAAGGCGGGGACTGCGATCGTGCGCGGCGTGATGGGCAGCCTCTTCAAAGGACGGTAGGGCTAAGCGCCTAAACCTTCATCATATCTGATAGAAAACGCGATGGTCGGGCGCATTGTGATCCGGCGATCCTTGCTTTGCGGGCGGGCGCGTTTAAGCTTTTGGTCATGAAACATGCAGCATTTTGTCTCTCAGCGTTATTTTTGCTTTTTTCGCCAACCTTCAGCACAGCTCAGGAGCTGCGCGAAACCGGGTTAGAGCTGGTTTTGTTGGCGGATGCATCGGGCTCGATCGACAGCGAAGAACTGGCCTTTCAAAGGCAGGGCTATGCCGAAGCACTGACTGATCCGCTGGTAATCGATGCGATAGAGCAATCGATTTATGGCTCTATTGCCGTGACATATGTGGAATGGGCCACGAACACGGCGCAAGTTGTCGACTGGCGCATCATCAGCGGGATCGAAAGCGCCGAGGCGTTTGCCGCAGCCCTGGCCAGCGCCCCGCGGGAAGCATTTGGGCGCAATGCCATTGGCGGCGCTTTGCGCGAAGGGATGCGCTTGATTGTCGAGAATGACATTCGCGCGCCGCGCGCGGTGATTGATTTTTCAGGTGATAGTATGGGCAATTCGTCTGGGCCCGGTATTGGGTCATCGCGTCAGGCCGTGCTCGACGCAGGGATCACCATCAACGCGCTTCCGATCCTGCGCCCCGAAGATGGCCGCCGCGCTGGCCGCGACCTTGAGGCGCTCTATCAGCAAAACATCATTGGGGGGCCGGGCGCTTTCATGGTGACGGCTGAAACTCGCGAAACCTTTGCCGAAGCCGTCCGCCGTAAAATCTTCCTCGAAATCGCAGGGCTCACCCCAGACAGCTATGATTTCGCTGAGGTCGCGGTTGATCTGGGTATGGAGTGAGCGTCCTTCGCGATACCAGACGCAGCAGCGATCTTGGTGTTTCTAGCTGACAAAACGATGCGTCTGCTCAGGTTTCTGCATGCACCCCAAGCAATAGCCGCTTTGGGTCACCGTTTGACTGGCCGATTAGAAAGATCAGAAAGGGTGCAAAGAAGAAGATACCCAGCGGCGGTGCCAGCAGACCAAGTGCTACGCTGCCGCCGGTAAACCCGCCGCGCCAAGCCATCCAGATGCCGGACAGGATCAGATAACAGGTAAAATCAAAGTTGAACTGACCTTGCCATGTCATGTCCAGAATGGGCCCGACGAACGGGGTGATCAGGTTTAGGCCACCGTCAACGACCGCCATGATCGTAAGGAAGATGATCAGAACTGTCATGCCGATCAGGATGTTGCGAAAGAGGGTCATTATGATTGTCCATTTTCTATCGGAGTATCAGATGCTGGCCACCACATCGGGCCAATAACAACGACCAGAACCAGCACGTTCCACAACGCGTTTGGCCATTGGCCAGATGTGATCGACCCGAAGCTGTCAAAAACGAACCACGCGCAAACGCCGTACACGAGAGATATTCGCACGGCTTCCGGGGCATGGTCATAGGCATATTTGGACAGGTTCCAGATCATCACAGCCCAGCCGACCAGAAATCCGCCCGTCAGCGCGGACAGAAACCGGATTTCGTCGGAGCCGTAATCGGGAAAGCCATCGACGGGCCATGTCAGAATATCAAGCCCGAGCCGTGCGAGTTCGTTCGTCGCCGGGATTGTTCCAAGGGTCAGCGCGGGGCCAAAAAAGCCGATCACGATGGCCGAGACTTTGAGCCAGGATTTATGTGTTGCATGGGTTGCCATAAATGACCTCATCGGAGCGCGGGTTCCCACATACCTATCTTCGGGCTGATGTGGCGCGCAATTACTTCAGAGGTAAGTGAAACGACGTCCGCCTTGTGATAGCCTGCAAGGATGAATGATTTTTCACACTCGCTTAAAACCTGGCGCGCGGCCCGACGGTTCAGTCAGATGGACCTTGCACTTGAGGCCGATATTTCCGCCCGCCATCTGTCATTTCTTGAAACAGGTCGCGCCGCACCAAGCCGCGAGATGGTGGCTCGGTTGGGCGAAGCATTGCAACTGCCTCTGGATGCGCGCAACCAGATGCTGACGCATGCCGGTTTCGCCGTGCGTTTCAAAAGTCGCGATTGGGACGACACGGAAATGGAGCCGATCCGCCAGGCCCTGACATGGCAGCTTGAGCGTCAATTGCCCTTTCCCGGGCTCGCCGTCGACCGGCTATGGAGGATACGGCACGCCAATGCGACCGCCCTTGCGCTCTTTGCCCCGCTTGGCGTTGGCGTGGGCGACAGCATGGTGGATTTGATGATGTCGGAGATGCTGCCGCAGATCGTCGAAAACTGGGCGCAGGTGGCCCATCACGTGGTGATACGTCTGCGCACGGAAAGCGCGGCGCTTGGCGGCATTCCCGAGTTTGACGCGGCCGTGCAGCACCTGTCCCGCTTCGCGCCGCCCGACGCGCCTTCGCCCGGACCGGTTGTGCCCACAATCCTGAACATGGGCGACACGCGGCTGTCGATGTTTGCAACAATCAGCCAGTTTGGCACGCCCGAAGACCTGCTCCTCGATGATCTGAAGATCGAGATGTATTTTCCGATGGATGACGCCACCGATGCCGTGTTTCGGCAGATGGCGCAAAGCTCTGCTCAAGGCTGATCGAACGTTCCCCGCACCAGCGCCGCGAAAACATCTGGCCGCTCCAACGGCACCCAATGGCCGCAGCCTTCCAGGCGTATAATGCGCCCGCCGATCTGGTCCGCTTGGTCTGGCTCGATCAGCGCGTCATCCTGCCCCCAGACGGTCGTGAGATCCACGCGGGAGGCCAGATCGGCCAAGGCATCCTGCGCTACTTCGAAAAAATCTGGTCGGGTCAACCGCCGATAGAACGCCAACAAAGAACGCCGTGCATCGCGTGTCAGCCCGGCATACATCGCCCGGATCTGCTCCGGTTTGACCGCCGGGAAATCACGACCAAACGCAAATCGAAATGCTGGACCGTTCAGCGTCGCCATGAACAGCGGGCCAAGGATGGGCGAGGCCCAGACTTTGGTGATGCCGACCCATGCGTGATCTGCCGACAATACGGTGTTTGACACAATCAACCGCTGTTCGGGTCCCGCGTGATAGGCGGCCCAGCACGCCCCCATGATAGCCCCAATGTCATGGGTCAGAAGCGTGAAAGGTGTATTGCCAAGCGTCTCTGACCGCCACGCCTCGAACCAATTGGCCTGCGCTTTGGGGCTGAAATCATACCCTTCTGGCACCGGGCCGAAATGGCCCATCCCAGGCAGGTCTAGTGCGATGCATTGATGATCCGCTTTCAACAAGTCGATCACCCCGCGCCAGCTTTCCTTGTGATCCGGCGCGCCGTGAAGCATCACCACCACCGGACCAGTTCCGTCGGTGGCATCGGTCAGCCCAGCATTTTTTCTTGATGAAAGAGAGCTATCAGACATCAGCGCGTTTTCCTTTCAAGACGCCGGGCGGGTGTTGATGGGCAGGCACAAAAGGCCGGTCAGAACGCCCATGCCGGCTAATACAGTGAAGAGCGTGCGAAACGCTTCAAGATCTGCGCCGACCTGCCCAACAATCACAACCGTGACGGCCGTCCCGATGACACCGCCAAACTGTCGAAGAGCGTTGTGCACAGCGCCGCCGACGCCGAACCGTTTTGCGGGCAAATGCGCGACCGACGCGCCCGACAATCCCGGCAAAAGCAGTCCGACAGAAACGCCGCCCAACACCTGCAGGGGCAGCCAATAGGCCCAGAGCGATGGCGTCTGCGTCGCGGTCAACAGCAACACGATTTGGGTGGCCGTAAAGCCCGCCGCGCCCAGCAGCAGCAAGGGACGGTGCCCGATCTGGGCCGCGATCTTGCCGCCCACGATTGCGACTGGGATCACCACCAAAGGGCCGAGCATGACGGCCAGACCGGTTACCGCCTCGCTCAACCCCCAAACAGCGATAAGAAACAGGAAATACCCCAGAAACAGCATGGAAAAAGCGGCGCCAAACACCAACGCTGCGAGGGTGGCGAAGGCAAAAGCCCGGTCGCGAAACAAGGTCAGGTCTATCGTGGCGTCAGGTCTTCCGCGCGCCCAAAGCAGGTAGAGAAGCGCTGCGGCGACGCCAACTGCCAGCCAGCTTAGAACGGCGGCGCTGGTCCAGCCCATATCGTCGGTTGAAACGATCCCGAATGTCAGCGCGCCAAAGGCCACGATCAACAGCACAGTGCCCGGTATATCAGGCCGGGCCGCCCGGTCTGTGCCTCCCGTGTTGTGCAATCTTTTGCCAAAGGCCAGCAGGGCAATGCCAATGGGAATGTTGACCAAGAAAGCGGCGCGCCAGCCGGCAAGCTCCACCAAACTGCCACCCAAACCTGGGCCGAGCGCTGCCGCCAACGCCCCCACAGCGCTCCATAGTCCGACCACGGCGGCACGTTTGCCTGAGGGGAAGGCGGCGAGGATCAGCGTCAGAGAGGCTGGTGTCAGCAGTGCACCGCCCACAGCCTGAACCCCGCGCGCTGCAATCAGTGTTCCGGGGCCGTTGGCCAATCCGCAAGCAAGGCTTGCAAGCACAAACAGGCCCACACCCCATAAAAACAATTTGTGCGGCCCAATCAGGTCGGCGAGCCGTCCAAACGGGATCAGCAGGGCGGCATAGATAATCGTGTAGGCGTTTAGGACCCATGACAGTGTGACAGGTGTCGCGCCGTCGAAGCTCGTGCGTAATTCCGGGAAAGTCGCGATGACAATAGTGCTGTCGAGCGACACCAGAAACGTGCCGCCGCTTGCAATCGCAAAGACTTGCCAGTTGCTTAGATCAGCGGCTGGTCGGGCCTCTGCAGTTTCCGATTGTTTGATCGCTTGCTGGCTTGGCACTTGCGGACACCTCTGCTAGAAGTAAGTGATGCTTACTTAAGTGAGTGACGCTTACTTTGTCAATAGGACCGTTTTATGTCTGAGAAAACATCTGCCAAACGACCGAGCTTTCACCACGGTGATCTGCGCGCGCAGCTGATCCGTGCCGTTCGTCAATTGGTCGAAACCAAAGGGGCAGACGGGTTTTCCATCGCCGAGGCCGCCCGCGTGGCTGGCGTCAGCTCCGGCGCGCCCTACAAGCATTTTGTGGACCGACCGGATCTGTTGCGTGCCGTTGCTGTAGATGGGCTGAACCGGTTGCGCGAGCGTATGACCTTGGCAGCCGCCAAGCAAAATCAGGGCGCGCTGACGGCGATCACGGCAATCGGTGTCGCATATGTTGCCTTTGCCAAAGATCAGCCAGGGGTGTTTCGCCTGATATTTGGCCTCACCGATGGCCATGAAAAGTCCGATGATCTGAAACAGGCAGGTGAACGCACATTTGCCGTGCTGTTGAACGCCGTAGCAGAGCACGTAAAGGAAGGGCCGTCCTCACCCGCGGTGCAGGAGACGGCTTACCTCATGTGGACTCATGTCCACGGCCACGCTTTCCTGTCTATTGACGGGAAGCGCCGCGAAGAAAAGGGCCGTCCGGACGACTCGTATTACGTCGAACGCGCGTGCCGTGGTGCCCTGGCCAGCCACAAATCCTGATAGATAAGACAAACTTAGAGGTCAGTCTGACCGCTCAACAAATCAATTTCTATACGTCTTGGCGAAGAGGCGTCGAATGAGAACGAGACTATGTGCCCCTGAGAAGTTCACCCCTTTTCTTCGCGCTTCGCGACGTCCCATAGGGTGTCCATTTCAGCCAGATCAGACGTCTCAGGCCATTTCCCGCGCTCTGCCAGAAGGGCTTCGACGCGTTCGAAGCGGCGGGTAAATTTGGCGTTGGCGGCGCGCAAGGCCTCTTCGGGATCAAGCTTTAGGTGCCGTCCGAGATTGGCCATCACGAAGAGCAGGTCCCCGTATTCCTCGGCCACCTCCGATTGCGTGAGCGTGTCGCGGGCCTCGATCAGCTCAGCGGATTCTTCGTTCAATTTGTCGAGGACTTGCGTGGTGGAGGGCCAGTCAAACCCGACGCGGGCGGCCCGTTTTTGCAGTTTTACCGCGCGCATCAACGCCGGCAGGCCGATGGCCACACCGTCTAGCGTGCCGCCCTGATCTTTGCCCGCGCGCTCAGCTGCTTTGATCTTTTCCCAATCAGCGGTTTGCTGATCGGCCGATTTGTCGCGGCTTTCATCGCCAAAAACATGCGGATGGCGGGCAACCATTTTGTCGGAGATGGTGTTGGCCACAGAGGCAAAATCGAAATACCCGGCCTCCGCGCCCATCTGGGTGTGATAGACGGTTTGAAGCAACAGATCGCCAAGCTCGCCTTCCAACTCACCCCAATCGCTGCGCGTGATGGCGTCAGCGACCTCATAGGCTTCCTCGATCGTGTAGGGGGCGATGGAGGCGAAATCCTGCTCAATATCCCAAGGGCAGCCGGTTTCAGGGTCACGCAGGCGGCGCATGATCTCGATCAACCGGTCCATGGGTTTTGAGGTGTCGTAGATCAGCTCGGTCATTGCGCGCGGGCCCCGTTTCGGCAAGTGTTGGCGCAACAAGATCATAGAGGACCGCCAGATGCCACCCATCAACCGCATCGCCGATTACGCCGAAGATTTGACCGCATGGCGGCGGCATTTGCACATGCATCCCGAGCTTCAATTTGACTGTCATGAGACCGCCGCCTTCGTCGTTGAGCGGCTGCGCGAATTTGGGATCACTGACATCCACGAGGGGATTGCGACCTCCGGGGTGGTTGCGATTATCGAAGGGCAGGGCGCGGGCCCGACGATTGGCCTGCGCGCTGATATGGACGCCCTGCCGATGACGGAACAAACCGGGCTTGAATACGCCTCAAAACTGCCCGGCAAGATGCATGCCTGCGGGCATGACGGGCACACGGTGATGCTTTTGGGCGCAGCGCGGTATCTTGCGGAGACGCGCAATTTTAAAGGCCGCGTCGCGTTGATCTTTCAGCCCGCTGAAGAGGGCGGCGGCGGCGGTGACGTGATGGTGCAAGAGGGGGTGATGGACCGCTTTGACATCGCATCGGTCTTCGCGTTGCACAATTCACCGGGCGCGCGGGAGGGGAGCATGTATACCACGCTCGGGCCCATCATGGCTGCCGCGGATACGTTTCACATCCACGTCAAAGGGCAGGGCGGGCATGGCGCCTATCCGCATGAGTGTCGCGACCCAGTGGTTGCATGTTTGGCGGTGTGCAACGCGTTTCAAACCATTGTCTCGCGCGACCGGCACGGGCTGGAAGACTTGATCATTTCGGTGACGCAAATTCACACGGGCACGGCAGACAACATCATCCCTGACACCGCCTACATCAATGGAACGCTGCGCACGTTTGACAGCGCCTTGAAAGCGCGGGTGGTGCGCCGGATGGAGGAGATTTGCGCAGGTGTTGGACAGGCTTATGGGGTGGAGGTCGAGTTCGTGTTCGAGCATGGCTACCCGCCCACCATCAATCACCCGAGCGAGGCAAAATTCGCCGCTGATGTAGCGCGAGACGTTTTGGGGGCGGAGGCCGTGACAGAGGCGGCCCAGCCCGAGATGGGGTCGGAAGATTTTGCCTATATGCTGCAATCGCGCCCTGGGGCATATTTGTTTCTGGGGCAGGGCGAGGGTCCGGGGCTGCATCACCCGGAATATGATTTCAATGACTCAGTCGCCCCGCTGGGGGCGAGCTTTTTCGCGCGTTTGGTGGAGCGGGCGCAGCCAGTGTGAGACTCAGCCCTGACGCGCCTTCGCCGGAATATTTCTGAAACAATAAAACAGTGGCCGCGCGCTAGCAGCGCTGCCAACCGGATGCGAAGTTGAGTTCTTTTGAACCAGCGAGCCGCGCGGTGCGTTCAAGCGCGTTTGTCAGCCTTTTGACGCGACCTTCGCCAAGCTTGATACCGCGTTCGGGCCAGAAGGCGCGGATGTTGAGGGTTTCTGATTTACGGTCGCATTTCATATCGATACGCCCAATGATCTTGGCGCCTTCCATGACCGGGAAAACGTAGTAGCCATATTGGCGTTTTGCCTCAGGGGTAAAAATCTCGATCCGGTAGTGGAAGCCAAAAAGCCGCTCGGCCCGTTTGCGGTCGCGCAGCGCGGGATCGAAAGGCGACAGGATGCGGATTAAACGGGGCGGCTCAGGGGCGCTATCGCCCTGGGCGATGATATCGGGTCGTGCGAGGCTTTTGCGCCAGACTTTGTCGGCCCCTTCAATTTCAATCTCAATCAGCTTTTGCGTCGCGCGCTGCGCCGCGCACCAGGTTTTGGCTTCATCTTTGGTGACCAGCTCCCAGAAATCGGCAATCTCGCCGGTCGTGGCGAAGCCCAAACGGTCCAGCGCCGCGTTACAGGCCCAATCTAATGTCTCCTCAAGATGCGTTCGGGCGTTGAGAAATTCGGGCGGGATGACGTTTTCGGTCAGGTCATAGTACTTACGGAAGCCTTTGCGGTGGCAGACAGACAACTCGCCTGTGCGCCACAGATATTCCAGCGCGGTTTTGGACGGGTGCCAATCCCACCAGCCGCCGGAGGACCGCGCCTCATCCGCGCCCACATCGGCTGAACAGCATGGCCCGCCATCCGCGATCTGGCGCAGGACCTCATCGGTTTTCTCGGTGAAGCCATCACGACGCCACGCGGCCCATTGGGTGCGGATGCGCTCCGCCTCGCGCGCCATTTTGTGCCGCCAATGGGGGAAGAATGGCATCGCGATGATCGAGGCGTCATGTGTCCAATGCTCAAAGCCCTGACGGTGGCGGCTGGTGACACGATCAAGCGCGGGAGCGCGGTAACTTTGGCGGCGGGCATGCAGGATCATGTGATGCGCGCGCGCGACGGTGTTGATGCTATCGAGTTGGACAAAACCCAACTCATGGATCAGCCCTGCCAAGTCATCCCCTTTACCCGGACCGCTTGGCCGCGTTGCAAGTGCGTGGTGGTGCAGAAACAGGTTGCGGGCTTGCGCGTTGGTCAGGCGGGGCAGGGCGGTCATATGCGGTCTTTCCTTATGCGTGCCAGTTTGCGCGCGCCGGGGCTTTAAAGCCACCCGCTTCTTGCGTAACCTTCGATCAAAATGAGGGGCGGGGCATGGATCAGACAATCGCACTTATCAGCGGCGGCGCGTCGGGGCTAGGGGCTGCGGCTGCGGCTGCGCTTGTGGGCGCGGGTGGCAAGGTCGTGCTCTTGGACCGTGATGCCGCAAAAGGCCAAGCGCTGGTGTCCGCATTGGGCGAGGCGGCGCGGTTTGCCCAGACGGATGTGACCGATGAGGCATCAGTCCAAACAGCGCGGGACTGGGCTTTGTCGGAATTTGGCGCGATCACGGCCGTTGTGAACTGCGCGGGCATTGCGGTCGCGTCCAAGACGGTCGGGCGCGACGGGGCGCATCCTTTGGCCAGCTTTCAGGCCTCGGTCGATATCAATTTGGTCGGCAGCTTTAACGTCGCACGGCTTTGCGCGGAGGCGATGGCGGAAAACGAGCCGGACCCCGACGGGCAGCGCGGGGTGATCATACACACGGCCTCCGTCGCGGCCTTTGAGGGGCAGAAAGGCCAGCCGGCCTATGCTGCTTCGAAAGGCGGGATTGTGGGGATGGTGTTGCCGATGGCGCGGGATCTGGCCAGCATCGGTGTTCGGGTGATGGCGATTGCGCCCGGCTTGTTTCTGACGCCCATGCTTGAGGGGTTGCCGGATGCCGCGCAAGAGGCGTTGGCCTCGCAACCGCTTTTCCCGAACCGACTTGGGCGTCCTGAGGAGTTCGGCGCGATGGTCACGACCATCATTAAGCAGCCCTACTTGAACGGCTCGGTGATCCGGCTCGACGGGGGGATCCGGCTTCCATGAAAATCGTGATCGCCGGCGCCGGGATTGGCGGTCTGGCCGCCGGGCTCGCCTTGGCGCGGGCAGGGTGCGACGTTGAGATATATGAGCAGGCGTCTGAGATTTCCGAGGTCGGCGCCGGCCTCCAGATCAGCCCCAACGGGATGCGCGTGCTGGAGGCATTGGATGTCACCGGCGCCCTTGAGCCATATATCTTTGAGCCCGAAGCCATCTCGTTGCGGATGGGATTGACCGGTCGCGAGATTTTCTTCCTGCCCATGAAAGGCTATGCACAAGGCCGGTGGGGCGCGCGATTTGTACAAGTGCACCGCGCTGATTTGCATGAGGTTTTGCGCGCGGCCTGTATCGCCGCCAAGGTAGCGATCCGCACGAACGCAAAAGCCACCGGGTACGTGCGCGAACGTGGCGGCGCGAGCCTTTATCTGGAGGATGGCACCCGCGCCTTTGGCGATGTTTTGGTCGGGGCAGACGGCATCCATTCTGTCATCCGGGCGCAGCTTGCGAGCCCCGACCGGGCGCGGTTCACAGGCAATATGGCTTGGCGCTGCCTTGTCCCTGCGGAGGTGTTGGGCGCTGACGCGCCGCCGGCAGAGGGATGTATCTGGGCAGGTCCCGAAAAACATGCGGTCACGACACGGGTGCGCGGCGGCGATCTGGTGAATTTCGTGGGCATTGTCGAGCAAGACGCATGGCGCGAGGAGGGGTGGTCCGTCGAAGGATCGCGCACAGAGGCTCTTAGGGATTTCGAAGGCTGGGTGCCGCAGGTGCGGCGTGTTTTGGCGTCTGCCAGTACGCTTAACCGTTGGGCCCTGTTCGACCGCCCGGCACTGACAAGCTGGACGGATGGCCCGGTCACGCTGGTCGGCGACGCGGCGCATCCGATGCTGCCCTCCATGGCGCAAGGGGCGGTGCAGGCGCTGGAAGATGCGTGGGTGTTGGCCGAATGCCTCAAGGACACGTCAGACAAGCTGGCAGGTTTGTCGCGTTACGCGGTGCTGCGCCGCGGCCGGACGGCGCGCGTTCAGAAAAGATCCGCAGACAATCTGAGGCTCTTTCACAAATCAGGACTTAGCCAAATCGCGGCCTATTCGCCGATTTGGATGGCGGCGCGGCTTTCACCCGCTTTGATCCATCAAAGGCAAGACTGGATTTATGGTCACGACGCCACGCGTTTACCGCCTGAGTAAGCTTACTGCGCGTCCAAATAGGTCGCGCAGCCTGTCAACGCCGCGTAGTCATCCTCGATCACATGGACGGAGAAGTTTTGCATGAACCCGGCAAAGCGGCCCTTGTCGCGGAACGCATGCAAAAATCCCAAAGCGTCGAAATGCGGCGCGAATGCGCGTGCGACGCCGCCTGCGAAATAGACCCCGCCAAAGGGCAACTGGATCAAGGACAGATTGCCGGAGACCGTACCCAGCATGCGCACGAACATCTCTGCCGCTTGCTGGGCAACCGGGTCGGTGCCGTCCTCAAAAGCGCGCATGATCTGGGCGGCGGGGGCCTCCGTCCGTGTGCCTGCCTGTTCGCTTAGCCAGAGATAAACGCGTTCCAGCCCGCGGCCTGACAGCATATCCTCAACCGCCGGAAAGCCGTGGGACGTCTCGAAAAAGCGCATCAGCGCAAGCTCTTCTGCGGTCCGAATTGGCAGGTTTGCATGCCCCGCTTCCGAGGCCGGGACATGCCGGCCAGCTGCGGTTTCAAACACGGGTGCGATGTTGAACCCGGTGCCCACCCCGATCACCAATTTGGTTGCATTTTCTCCCGCCTCTTGCCCTGATACCAGCGTGCGGACAGAGCCTTCGCCCAGATGGCCAATCGCGTGACCTTGCGCCTGTAAGTCGTTCAGAAGAATTGCTTTTTCGGCTCCGGTCGCATTGCGCAGGCTGGCTTCATCGATTTCCCAGTCCAGATTGGTCAGCGTCCCGCGGCCATCGGCAACAGGGCCCGCCAAAGCCACGCAGGCCCCTTTGCAATCGACGCCGTCTTCCTCTTCGATAAAGCGCCGTAATACGGTCTCAAGGCCCGGATAGTCGCGGTTGGGGTAACGGCGAACGGTCTCGGTTAGCAGGCGCGTGCCGTCGGCGAGTGCGACCCGCGTGTTCGTGCCGCCAATATCGGCCAAAAGGCTGTATGTGTCAGGGTCGCGCATGGATCATCCTCTTGGCGCTTGTCACTGGCCTAAAGCGCGGGCAAGCGCGTGATAGGACGCTTTCGGCGTGCGCTCAAGCGTGTCGAAGTCAACATGGACAAGACCGAAGCGTTTTTCATAGCCCAAAGCCCATTCGTAATTGTCCAGAAGAGACCAGAATGTGTAGCCTTTCACAGGGACGCCCTCAGCGATTGCGGCTTTCGCGGCATCGAGATGGGCGTCGAGATAGGCCATGCGTTCGACATCGTCGCGCCCAATCTCGTCAGCGTTTGCCATGCCATTTTCGGTGACAAATAGCGGCAGGCCCTTGGTATAGTTTTGATCCACCCAAGTCAGGAAATGATGCAAGCCGTCAGGGTAAATCTCCCAACCCATCTGGGTTTTGGGCAGCGGTCCGTCGACCTCAATATGCGATGGCCAGGCACCAGGGCTCGGCGCAATTACCTTGCGCGTGTAGTAGTTCAGGCCGAGCCAGTCGATGGGTTGCTGGATCGTCTCAAAATCATCCTCCCATCCCGTCGGCATATGCGCCGCAAGGCCTTCCATCACATCCGCCGGGTATTGGCCATCAAACAATCCGCCAAGAAAAAAGCGGTTGTAGTAGCCATCATAAAGCTCCGCGGCGCTTTGGGCTTCGACGCTTGTATCTACGGCGCTCGCGTATTCAAAATTACAAACGGCGCCCAGGTTGCTCATCCCAAGCTCGCGCATGACTTGCGTCGCGCGCCCATGCGCCACGAGCACGTGGTGCATGGCATGCGCCGTTGCGCGAATGTCGCGCAGTCCCGGCGCGTGATGGCCTTGAAAATGGCTCAACCAACCGACGCACCAAGGCTCATTAATAGGCGCGCAAGAAAAAACCCGGTCACCGATCCGCCCCATGATCACTTGTGCAAAATCAGCGAACCAGTTTGGCAGGTCCGGATTGCGCCACCCGCCCAAATCAGCAAGCGGCACGGGCAGCTCCCAATGGTAAAGCGTGGCCTGCGGTTTCAACTCGCGCTCAAGCATCGCATCGACCAGCCGGTCGTAGAAATCGAGCCCTTCTTCATTGATTTGTCCGCGTCCCTCAGGGATCACACGCGCCCAGGAGGTCGAAAACCGGTATGCGTCGAGCCCCATATCGCTGGCCAGATCAAGGTCCTCCTCGTAGCGGTGATAGTGGTCGCAGGCGCGTTGGCCATGCTCGGCACGCACCACGTTGCCGGGTGTCGCGGCAAACGTGTCCCAATGGGTTTTTCCCGCGCCACCAAACCCGTGTCCCTCGATCTGGTAGGCAGAGGTGGCGGCGGAGAACAAAAAGCCCTCCGGAAAGTCAGAGCGTTTGAACTGCATAGGCTAGTCTTTCGAAGGGTGAACGGCAGGCGCAGGACCGGTTGAGTTGCCAACGACCAGTTCGGCCTCCCACAACTCCGCGATTGGCCGGGTGGGGGGCTGTTTGATGATATCGATCAAAAGCTCAGCGCAGCGTTTGCCCGCTTCGCGCACGGAGGAACGCGTCGCGGTAAATATAGGCTCGCCAGCGCCGTTTGGCAGGTAAGAAATCGCGTCATCAAAGCAGATGATCGACACATCTTTCCCGATTTTGAGCCCACATTCCTCAACCGCGCGGCGGATGCCCAAGGCGGGCACGATGGAAGCCGCGATAAAGGCTGTGGGGGGACGTGTCTTCGCGAGCATTTCGCGCGCCGCGGCATAGCCAAACGGCTCGGTCATCTCATCGGAGCGCATCAGCGACGCGTCAGGCGTGATGCCGCGTTTCTGTAACGCGGTTTCATAGCCATGCCGCCGTCGCTGCGCGAAATCCATACGCTCCAACCCATTGATCAAGGCGATCCGTTCATGCCCCAAATCAAGAAGGAAATCTGCGGCACGGGTGAAGGCGCGTTTATTGTTTACGTCCAGATGGTTATAAGGCGTTTTTACATCTGTTGAGCGACCATGCACGAAGAAGGGGATGCCCAGTTCCTGCAATAGCGCGATACGCGGATCATCGTCAGTCGGACCGTGCACGATGAACCCGTCGACAGAGCCTTTGCGCGCCAGTTCTTCATAGGCCTTAACTTCGCCATCGTCAGAGACGATCGACATCAACATGTCATATCCGTTCTTGCCGTAAACCTCTCCCGCGCCCGCGATAAAATCGGCAAAAACGACGTTCATCATTTCATGCTGGATGGACACGGGGATCACATGTCCGATCTGCATCGACCGGCCTGTGGCGAGCGATTTTGCGCGTTGGTTTGGGTGGTAGCCATGGGCGATGGCCGCCTCTTTTACGCGTCTCCGGGTCGCTTCGTTGACCTCCGGATAGCCGTTCAAAGCGCGGCTGACTGTCGTCTGCGACAGCCCAAGTTTTTCTGAAATTTCACGAAGATTCATGAAGATTAGCTTCCAAAGCGCTTTGAAACACGTCGGAATTGTTAGTTCCTAATTGGCGTTAGGTCAAACGGGCAAATCAGGAAAGGCCAATATTTGCCAGTATTATCGTAGGTAAGTGAAGTGGTAATTGACAGGGAGACACTGTTGCGTCACGTTCGCGGCATTCAAAGCGCTTTGGAAGCGATTCCCGAAGCGCCTTTTGACTTTTTGCGTCGAACCTGGCGCAACTCTTGGGAGGAACACATGAAAACACCAATTCTCACCAGCATCGCTGCGCTTTCGTTTATGGGCGGTACAGCCTTGGCGGACGGCCATCTGGCATTCGCGCCCGGCGAGGGCGGCTTTGGCTGGGACGCATATAACGCTTTTGCCGACAGCACCGATCTGAGCGGCCAGTCCTTGACGATCACAGGTCCATGGACCGGCGCCGAGAAAGAAAAAGTCGATAAGGTTTTGGCCTATTTCACCGAAGCCACCGGCGCTGAGGTCAGCTATTCCGGCTCCGACAGCTTTGAGCAAGATATCGTCGTCTCGGCACGCGCGGGCTCCGCGCCCAATCTCGCCGTGTTCCCGCAACCAGGCCTCGCTGCTGATATGGCCTCCCAAGGGCTGCTGACGCCGTTGGCCGACGGCACGGGCGACTGGATCCGCGACAATTTTGCGGCCGGTCAATCATGGGTCGATCTGGGCACTTACGCCGACCAGGGCGGTGCTGATCAGCTGTACGGCATCTTTTACCGCGTCGATGTGAAGTCTTTGGTCTGGTATTCGCCTGAGGCATTTGACGAGGCCGGGTATGACATCCCCGAGACGATGGAAGACCTCAAAGCGTTGACCGCGGAAATCGCTGATGCTGGCGAGACGCCATGGTGCATCGGTTTGGGGTCGGGTGCGGCCACCGGCTGGCCTGCGACCGACTGGGTCGAGGACATGATGCTGCGCACGCAGTCGCCCGCCGACTATGACGCATGGGTTGCCAATGAGATGAAGTTCGATGACCCTAAGGTGATCGAAGCGATTGAAGCCTTTGGCGAATTTGCCCGCAATGACGCCTATGTCGACGGTGGCGCGTCCGCCGTGGCCAATACCGATTTCCGAGATAGCCCGACAGGCTTGTTCGAAATCCCGCCAAAGTGCTACATGCACCGTCAGGCGTCCTTCATCCCGGCCTTCTTCCCCGAAGGCACTACCGTGGGTGAGGATGTGGATTTCTTCTACTTCCCAGCCTTTGCTGAAAAAGACCTCGGCAAGCCAGTTTTGGGCGCGGGCACGTTGTTTGCCATCACTAACCCCTCAGAGGCGGCCAACGCGTTTGTTGAGTTCCTAAAGCTGCCCATCTCGCACGAGCTGTGGATGGCCCAAGGCGGGTTCTTGACGGCGCATGCGGGCGTGAACTTGGACACTTATGCCGATGACAGCCTGCGCTCGCAGGGTGCGATTTTGCAAAACGCGACAACATTCCGCTTTGACGCCTCCGACCTGATGCCAGCTGAGATCGGCGCAGGGGCGTTCTGGACCGGCATGGTCGATTACGCCACCGGTGCCTCGGCTGCGGATGTCGCCAAAGGCATCCAGGACCGCTGGGACGCTTTGAACTAAGCGACCACGCGACGAAAAAAGCCCCGGCGTCCGCGCCGGGGCGCTCTGGCGAGTTTGATCTTGGGAGGGATCGCCAATGTCACCAGTCCTGCAAGGCATATTGACGATTTTTATCGGGGTCGGTGGCTGCGTTGGCTATTTCTTCGCCTCCAACCTGATCCTCGATAAGTTCATCTTCCCACCACAGGCCGATAATCCGGGCCGCAACATCAACCGCGCGAATATGGTGCGGCCGTGGCTCTTCCTGTTTCCGGCGGTCTTCGCACTTGGCCTCTATCTGGTCTACCCGGTCGTGGGCTCCTTCTACCGGTCGCTCTTCAACCGGTCAGGTGAGGAGTTCATCGGCCTCGGGAACTACGCCTCGCTTGCGGCGGATGAGACCTTTCAAACCGCATTTATCAATAATTTCATGTGGATGCTGGTCGTCCCGGCCGCCTCGACCTTTTTTGGATTGTTGGTGGCGCAGCTGACTGACCGCATCGCTTGGGGCAATATCGCGAAATCTCTGATCTTCATGCCGATGGCAATTTCCTTCGTGGGGGCCTCGCTCATTTGGAAATTTGTCTACGCCAACAATCCCGATATCGGGATGATCAACGCGATCCGCTTCGCGCTTGGGGCGACCGAAACCCTCGACGTGCTGCAGTTGCGGTTCTGGAACAACTTCTTCCTGATGGTCATTTTGATTTGGATCCAAACGGGCTTTGCCATGGTGATCCTGTCCGGCGCGCTGCGCGGCATTCCAGAAGAAACGATCGAAGCGGCGATCATCGACGGCGCGAACCCGTTTCAGATTTTCTTCAAGATCAAAGTGCCGCAGATTATGGGCACGATCGTGGTGGTTTGGACGACGATCACCATTCTGGTCCTCAAGGTGTTCGACATTGTCTACACGATGACAGGCGGCAATTTCGGCACTGAAATCCTGCCGAGTTACATGATGTCTTACATGTTCCGCGATGACGGGCGGGCGACGGCTGTGGCTTTCGTGATCATGATCATCGTGCTGCCGGTGATGATCTGGAACATTCGTCAAGCCCGCCAGGAGATGAAGTAATGGCCCGCGACTGGACAGGAGCAAACAATGGATAACATCGCTGGCACAAAATCGTCACTGACATGGGCTGTCCATCTGTCCGTCGCCTTCCTCGTCTTGTTGTGGCTGATCCCGACCGTTGGGCTTCTTGTGTCCAGCTTCCGCGACCGTGACCAGATTACGGCGCAAGGCTGGTGGGTGTCGCCTTTGCCTGTGGTCCAAAACTTCGCCGTGAAAGCAGAAGGCGACCCGGTGGAGCGTGATGGTCTGTTCGTATTGGAAGGCAATGTGTTTGGCGCGGACGGGACCGGTACAGTCGACAAATTCGGCGGTCGTCGCGCCGCCCCCGACGCCTTTTCACCCGGTGATCTGGGTGAGCTGACGCGCGATCGCACGCTGACAGTCGCAGCCAACGGGGACTACATTTATTCGTCCCCGGCCGAGATCACTCGCGCGCCGTCAATCTACTTCGCCTCCGCCACGCCGCCTGACTTTTCGCTGGCGAATTACCAACAGATCATGACCTCCGACAATATGGACCGCGCCTTCATCAACACGCTGACGGTGACAATTCCGGCGACGATTATCCCCATATTGATCGCGGCTTTCGCGGCCTATGCGCTCGCTTGGATGGAATTTCCGGGAAGGGGGTTGTTGATCGCCATGGTCGTGGGGCTGTTGGTCGTTCCTTTGCAGCTGGCCTTGGTGCCCATGCTGAAGCTGCACAACCTGATGGGGGTCGGGCAAAGCTTCCTTGGCATCTGGATGGCCCATACTGGGTTTGGACTGCCGCTCGCGATTTACCTTTTGCGAAACTATATGGTCGGCTTGCCGCGTGACATTATCGAAAGCGCAAAGGTTGACGGCGCCACTGATTTTCAGGTCTTCACAAAGATCGTGCTGCCGCTCAGCTTCCCCGCGCTTGCAAGCTTTGCCATCTTCCAATTCCTTTGGACATGGAACGACCTGCTGGTCGCCAAGGTGTTCCTCCCATCCAATTCCGAGAGCTGGGTCATGACCGTCAAGATCGCCGATGATTTGCTCGGCTCACGCGGCGGCGACTGGGGTATCTTGGCTGCGGCGGCTTTCATCTCAATCGCGATCCCGTTGATCGTATTTTTCACCATGCAACGCTATCTGGTGCGCGGCCTTTTGGCTGGCTCCGTTAAGTAGAGACCTATGATGACGCAACAGGACCCAAAACTGATGGCTGAGGCCAAGGCAAATGAAGATTGGTGGCGCGGCGCCGTGATCTACCAGATCTATCCGCGCTCCTATCAAGACAGCAATGGGGACGGGATCGGGGATCTGCCGGGCATCACGGACCGGCTGCCTTATATCAAGTCATTGGGCGTAGACGCGATCTGGATCTCGCCGTTTTTCACCTCACCGATGAAGGATTTTGGCTACGATGTCAGCGACTATTGCGATGTCGATCCGATGTTCGGGACCTTGTCGGATTTTGACGCACTGATCGCGACGGCGCACCGGCTTGGCCTGAAGGTGATGATCGACCTGGTGCTGAGCCATACCTCCGATAGACATTCATGGTTTCAGGAAAGCCTGCAAAGCCGGGAGGGTCCGAAATCCGATTGGTACGTCTGGTCAGACCCCAAGCCTGACGGCACGCCACCCAACAATTGGCTGTCGATCTTTGGCGGGCCTGCTTGGCAATGGCATGCGGGCCGCGAGCAATACTATCTGCACAACTTTCTGGCGAGCCAGCCAGACCTGAATTTCCACTGCGAGGCCGTGCAACAAGCGCTCCTGGACGTGACCAAGTTCTGGCTGGAGCGGGGCGTCGATGGTTTCCGGCTCGATACGATCAACTTCTATTTCGCCGACAAAGACCTGCGCGACAACCCGGCGCTGCCGCCCGAAAAACGCAACGCAACCATCGCGCCTTCGGTCAATCCCTATAACCACCAAGAGCATCTCTACTCCAAGAACCGACCCGAAAATATCGCGTTCCTGCAACGTTTCCGCGCGCTGTTGGATACCTATCCCGGCCGCGCCGCGGTTGGCGAAGTTGGCGATGCGCAGCGCGGGTTGGAACTGTTGGGCGAATACACCAAAGGCCGCGACCGCGTGCATATGTGCTACGCGTTCGAGTTCCTTGCCAAAGACAAATTGACCGCTGCGCGCGTCGCCGAGGTGCTCACCTATCTCGATGACATTGCGCCCGAGGGCTGGGCCTGCTGGGCGTTTTCAAACCATGATGTGATGCGCCACGCCACCCGCTGGCAGCTTTCAGATGCGGCCCAACGGCTCTACATTTCGCTTTTGATGGCCTTGCGCGGCTCCGCCTGCCTCTATCAGGGCGAGGAATTGGGCCTCAGCGAATCCGATGTCGATTTCGACGACCTGCAAGATCCTTACGGCATTGAATTTTGGCCCGAATTCAAAGGCCGCGACGGGTGCCGCACGCCAATGGTCTGGGAGCCCTCCAATCAAAACGGTGGCTTCTCCGGCGCGCGTCCTTGGCTGCCGGTCGAGCCGAAACACCTGACCCAGTCGGTTGCCAATCAAGAACGCGATGACAGCGCCCTTTTGCACCATTACCGGGCCGCGATTGCGTTCCGACACGCGCATGCGGCGCTGGTTAATGGCGCACATAGTGGGGTCACGGCGCAGGGCGACGTGCTGAGCTTCACGCGCGAAAACGCGGGGACGCGCCTCTTTTGCGCGTTCAACCTGTCCGACACGCCGGCGCAGATCTCGCTGCCGCAAGGGCGTTGGCAAGCTGCGGGCGAAGCACTTGGGGGCGCGGTTGCCGGGCCTGACGGTCGCTGTAATTTGGGGCCCTGGCAGGCCTTGTTTGCGCTGGAAACCAGCGCCGAGGGGAGGGGGTAACCCATGGCCGATCTAAAACTCACCAATGTTGAAAAAACCTATGGCGGCACGGTCAATGTGCTCAACAACATCAATCTCGACATCAAAACCGGCGAGCTGATTGTGTTTGTTGGCCCTTCGGGTTGCGGCAAGTCCACGCTTTTGCGCATGATTGCGGGGCTGGAAAAGATCACGGGCGGTGATCTGATGATCGACGGGGCGTTGATGAATGATGTTCCCCCGGCGCAGCGCGGCATTGCGATGGTGTTCCAAAGCTATGCGCTCTATCCGCATATGACGGTGCGCGACAACATGGCCTTTGCGTTGAAGCTGGCCAAGAAAACCCCCGCGGAAATTGACGAGGCGGTCAATCGCGCCGCCAAGGTCTTGCAGCTCGATGAGTATCTCGACCGGCTGCCAAAGGCCCTGTCCGGTGGTCAGCGGCAGCGGGTGGCAATTGGCCGTTCGATCGTGCGCGACCCCAAAGTGTATCTCTTTGACGAGCCTCTCTCAAATCTTGACGCCTCCCTTCGTGTCGCCACAAGGATCGAGATCGCACAGCTCAAGGAATCGATGCCGAATTCAACGATGATCTACGTAACCCATGATCAGGTCGAGGCGATGACGCTCGCCTCGCGCATTGTGGTCCTGGCCAATAAGGGCATCGCTCAGGTCGGCTCGCCCCTTGAGCTTTACGAGACGCCTGAGAACGAATTCGTCGCGCAATTCATCGGCTCCCCGGCCATGAACTTGCTGCCGGGCGAGGTGGTCGCGACCGGTGAGATGACTGAGGTGAAGCTTGATGACGGCTCCGGGCTCATAAAGGCCAAGATCCCCACGACCGATCAAGATCAGGGGTTGCGCGTCAATGTCGGCATTCGGCCCGAAGATATGGTTGCAACGGAAGGCGACGCCTTCGCGTTCAAGGGCGAGGTTGCGATCAGTGAGAAGTTGGGTGAGGTGACGCAGTTCTACTTCAAATCCAATTCCGAGGGCGCGGCGCAGGTCATCGCCAAGCTGGCTGGCATCCACAACGGGATGCGCGGGCAGGTCATGAGCATGACAGCGGCGCCGGAGAAGGTGCATCTTTTTGCCAACGGAACCTCGCTGCTTTATCGGTGAGTTGGTTTTTTCGGTGGTCGGGACATGCGGATAAAACTGTCGCAGGGGGCGAATTACTGCTGGACTGTTAGCGCTAACATTGATACCCGGCTGTCAAACGCAGGAGAGTATTCGTGACCCTCGACCCACGCATCCAAGATATCACCGCCCGTATCGTAAATCGCTCCAGACAGAGCCGTGAGACATATCTGTCGCGCATGGCCCAAGCCGCTGATGAGGGGCCACGCCGCGGTCATTTGACCTGCGGCAACCAAGCCCATGCCTATGCCGCTATGGGGCAGGACAAAGACGCTTTGGTGGCTGAGCAAGCACCAAACCTGGGCATCGTCACCAGCTATAACGATATGCTGTCGGCCCATCAGCCGTTTGAAACCTATCCGGACTTCATCAAAGAAGTCGCGCGAAAAACTGGCGCCACAGCCCAAGTCGCGGGCGGTGTTCCCGCGATGTGTGATGGCGTCACGCAAGGGCAGGTCGGGATGGAATTGTCGCTCTTCTCGCGCGATGTGATCGCGCTTTCCGCCGGGGTGGCTTTGAGCCACAACACCTTTGACGCGGCGGTTTATCTGGGCGTTTGCGATAAGATCGTACCGGGATTGATCATCGCCGCTGGGACATTTGGCTACTTGCCGGGCGTCTTCTTGCCTGCGGGGCCCATGACGTCGGGGATCCCGAACGACGAAAAAACCAATGTAAGAAAACAATTCGCCAAAGGCGAGATCGACCGCGCCGAACTGATGAAGGCAGAGATGGCGTCTTACCACGGTCCGGGAACCTGCACGTTCTACGGCACTGCGAATTCGAACCAAATGCTCATGGAATTTATGGGTTTGCACTTGCCCGGCGCGTCCTTCGTCAACCCCGGCACTGAGCTGCGCGACGCGCTGACAGAAGCAGGTGCGAAACGGGCCTTGGAAATCACCAAGCTTGGCAATGACTACCGCCCGGTTTGCGATATCCTTGATGAACGCACCTTCGTGAACGGGCTGGTTGGTCTGATGGCGACGGGCGGTTCAACCAATCTCATCATCCATATCATCGCCATGGCGCGCGCTGCGGGTGTTTTGCTCGACCTTCAGGACTTATCTGACTTGTCAGACGCCGTCCCTCTGATGGCGCGGGTCTATCCCAACGGTCTGGCGGACGTGAACCATTTTCACGCAGCTGGTGGCCTCGGCTACATGATCGGGGAGTTGATTTCCGAAGGACTTCTGCATCCTGATACAGAGACTGTTTTTGGCAATGGTCTCAAAGACTACCATGCCGAACCTCTCGTCAAAAACGGGGAGCTGACTTGGGGGCCCGGTGCCACCAAGTCTGAGAACACAAAGATTTTGCGCCCTGCGAAAGACGCTTTCCAGAAAACGGGTGGATTGAAGCAGCTGACAGGCAATCTTGGTCGCGCGGTGATCAAAGTGTCGGCCGTTGATCCCGATCGCCATGTGATCGAAGCGCCTGCACGCGTGTTCAGCGGTCAGCAAAGCGTAAAAGACGCATGGCGCGCCCATAAGCTCGACCGCGATTGCGTGATTGTTGTGCGCTTCCAAGGGCCTAAAGCCAATGGCATGCCAGAGCTTCACGGGCTCACGCCAACGCTTTCGGTCTTGCAAGACCGTGGATTCAACGTGGCGCTGGTCACAGATGGCCGCATGTCGGGCGCATCCGGCAAAGTGCCCGCCGCGATCCATGTTTCCCCTGAGGCCGTCGATGGCGGCCTGATTGCCAAAATCGAAGATGGCGACATCATTCGGGTTGACGCCAAGGCCGGCACGTTGGAAGTCCTGACCGAAGGCGTGTCTGAGCGCACAGCCGCGACCCCAGACCTGAGCGATAATGGCCACGGGATCGGACGAGAACTGTTCGAAGTGTTCCGCCAAACGGTCGGCCGCGCGGATACTGGGGCAGGGGTCGTGGTCTAAGCTTGGCCCCGCAATCGATTGAAAAGGAACAATCTTATGAACTCACTTGAAGCAAGCGCCGCGGCCAAAAAGATCTGTCGCCTGGCCCCGATTGTGCCCGTTCTCGTCGTCGATGACGCGTCTCACGCAGCGCCCCTCGCGCAAGCGCTGGTTGCGGGCGGACTGCCCGCGTTGGAAGTCACCTTGCGCACTCCCGCTGCTCTCGAAGCGATTTCTGAGATGGCGAAGGTCGCTGGCGGCGTCGTTGGCGCCGGCACGTTGATGACGCCGGAAGATGTTCTCGCGGCCAAAGAGGCAGGCGCAACTTTCGGCGTCTCCCCCGGCGCCACAAACCGGTTGCTTGATGCATGCGAGGATGCCGATCTCCCCCTACTGCCCGGCGCGGCCACAGCGACAGAAGCGATGCGCTTGCTTGAGCGCGGTTATTCCATGCTGAAGTTTTTCCCGGCGGAGGCCTCGGGTGGGGCACCTGCGCTCAAAGCCATCGGCGCGCCTATTCCGCAGATCAGCTTTTGCCCTACGGGCGGCGTGTCGATCAAAAACGCGCCCGACTACCTCGCGCTCAGCAATGTGGTCTGCGCGGGCGGGTCCTGGGTTGCGCCGAAAGACAAGGTGCTCGCACGCGATTGGGCCGGGATTGAGGCTTTGGCGAAAGAGGCTGCGGCGCTCTGAACGAACGCCGCACTAACACGCCTATCTGCCAATGCTGGAAAATTCCACGCGCGGGTCGGGGCCTATACCCAGCCATCCGGCCGTCACTTTGGCAACATGGTCTTTGATGCGCACTTTCTGGGTCTGACCTTGTTGGGCGGCCGAAAAGGCCTGCGCCCCCACATGGGCGGGCAGGTCAGCCTTGATAAGCTCAGGCTCCGTCAGCCGGTTCCCGGCGCGGTCAAACACGGTCATTGTGTAGCGGATGTCATGGACGGCGGCAGGCGCGCGCTGCACGGCAATCGGGGTGACGGCATGAAACTGCGCCAGCACCAGCTGGATCGTCACAGGCGTGCGACCGCGCAGGCCTTTCGAGCCTTCCGTAACGGCGTCTTCCAGCAAGCGGGATACCTGTCCACGACGGTCGCCCGGCGCGTCACCATGCCAAACAATATCGAAATTCGGGGCGTATGAGTTCTGGTCCGAGGTGGTCAGTTCATCGGGGATCACGACCTGGACGTTGCTGACGCGCCAAGATTTGGTCACGCCGCTCGACAGAGCGTCGGAGTAGTTGGTGGCCCAAGTTCCAGAGCATGCGCCAAGCCCCAAAAGAGCCAAAGCGGCGAGGGCGGAAGAAATCGGTTTCATATCATTTCACCTGACATAATTTCACAACAGCGCCCCCGGCTGGGGATAACTATACCAAGCCGGAGGACTTTGATGCAATCATTTCAGGTGGATGTTAAATTTTTGTCGAATAGCTGTGTCTAAAATGGGATCGAACTCCGCGGCTGACGGCGCCGCCAGAATGGCCTCTTTGCGCGCCACGGCCTTTGCAATCAGGTCTGGTCTGTCATTCTCCGCCCATTCCTTGGGCGAGGTTCTGTCGCCAAGCGTCGGGTAAACATAGTTGCTTTCCATCAATTCAAGCGTTTGGTCGGTGCCAAGGTAATGGCCCGGCCCCAGCCCGGACCCATCAGTGCCCAGACATGTTGCACGGATCTCTTCCAGCCCAAGCGTCTCATCCGAGACCTCGATCCCGCGCACGCAGCGTTGCGCTTGTCCGATCAGATCATCCCCCAGAATCAACGACTCGTGGCAGAACCCCAGAAGCGATGCATGCATGCCCGCTGCCTCGTAGACCATATTCAGTCCCGACAAGCCGGCCATCACGTTCGAACACATCTGTTCCCATCCGGCCTGCATATCGGGCATCTTGCTGTCCGACGCGCCCGCCGCCGCGCCGCCGGGGATGCCGTAGAAATGGTGCATCTGGGCGCAGCCCGCCGTCAAAAGCGCTTGCTCACCTGATCCAACCGACATCGCGCCCGTGCGCAGGTCCAGCCCGAAAGGCCAGGTCCCAAACACTGCCGGGTGGCCCGGCTTAATCGCATTGACGTAAACAACGCCTGCCAGACACTCGGCCACGGCTTGGACGATGGCACCGGCAACGGTAGGTGGGGCCGTTGCCCCCGCCATCCCGGCGGAAAGAAGCAAGATCGGCATGCCGCCTTTGATGCATTCCTCCATCACCTGGCAGCTTTCGGTCGCGAATTTCATCGGTGGTACGACAAAACAATTGGTGTTGGAGACAAAGGGCCGTTCGCGCCATTTGTCTTCACCGCCCGCAATCATATGCAGCAGCTCGATGCCGCCTTTGACGAAATTGGGTTCGGTGAAAGAGGTGCCGATATGTTTGGTCGTCCCGCGCGTGCAGGCATAGATGGAGTTGTGGTCCATCTGCTCATTGTTGCTGATGTCGCGGCACACCATCGGTCGTTGCAGAAAGTGGATATTGTCGAGCGTGTTGGCGATTTTCGCCGCGTCGAACAGGTCTTGAACGGTGCTTTCGCGGTAGTCATTGCCCTCAACATCGACCACATGCACCGCAGCGCCAGCAGTGCCGTAATGGACCTTGTTGCCCGATAGGTTCAGATCATTTGCCGGATCGCGTCCGCATAAAGTGACCTTTTTGGCGGCTTTGGCCAACATGTCTTCAACCAAAGCGCGCGGAAAGCGGATGCGGCGATCATCGCCTAAGATCGCGCCGGCCCCGGTCAAGATCTCGACGCCAGAGGCGGGCGCATCGGCCAATCCGATCTGTTCCAACGCGTCCAGAGCGGTTTCGTGGATCCGGCGCAGTTGCGCGTCTGTCATAGGTTTGTAGGTGCCGCCTTCCATGCCTGGACGGATAGGGCGTTTGTCTTCGCTCAAAGGGGCAGAGCGCAGCGCCACACGCGCGGCACGGCCACCGGAACGGCGAGTACGGATTTGTTCTGTCATGGTTTGGTCTTTCGCTGAGTTTGATGGATGCCCGACCACGTCGGGCAATGGGTCACATCAAACTTGCGGTCTTCCGCGTGCCGCACGTCCCCGACGCGCACCGATGGTGCGCAGAACCAAACTCATCTTGCAGCGCGATCTTTGCATCACAAGCGCCTCCCTGTGGATAAGGTGGATCGAGGATGCTGCTTGGGTCTATCTCATTTGCGTCACGCAGGTCTGTTTGCGTCAAACTCAGAACCGCCCTGAGCCACCGCCCCCCGAGGAAGACCCGCCGCCAAACCCGGAGGACCCGCCGCCACGGCCGCTCCCGCCACTGCCAAAATAATTCTTATTCGACCTTACCAGAATAGGCGTTAGGATCTCGCGGGTCTGTCGATGGCCACAATAGGCGCATTGGCTGTCTACGCGGTTCAAGCCGTTTTTTACATGGCTTGCCGATTCTAATACTGTGGTCTGTTCCAAATTGGTCTTGTGTTCACAGTTCGGGCAGTCGGTATGACGTACGCCAAATGCGCCAAAGCCCAAGATTTCGACGTGTTCATCGTGGTCGCAAAACCAGATGCCGTAATTCTTCGCACCAAGCTTTTGCTCGAGCTTCTGTCCCTTTGATAGGTACTGGCTCCCCTGTGCTTGTCCTAGCTTGCGCATTTTTTGGCGGCACTTTGGGCATTTGCGCGGCCATACGCGAAGTAAGACGTTTTGACGCAAGTCGTACAGCGTCAGAAAGAGCGGCAGTTTTGCAAGTAGCTTGCGAATGCTGATCTTGTTAGACCCCAAAAAGACCAGCCCAAACATTACAAAGAAAACGGTTTGTGCGTTTTCAGAAAGCCAATCTGTAAGCTGATCAACCGCGCCGGGCCCATGATTTGGTGCGCGTTCGGGCTGTGGTCCATTCTTTGGCAAAGCCTTTGCAAGATCGAATGCTTTCAGGCTCTCCCGTGTTCCTGCCAAAATAGCGCTGTCATAAGCACCGGCGCTGAGCAAACGGATCATATCACGGTCAATGATCCGTTTCGCAACACCGTCCCAGCGCGCTTCATACCCCGCGCCGAGTGCAATCCGAATGTCACGATCCTTGACAGCGACAACCAACAAAACGCCGTCATTTCGTTGAGCTTTGCCAACCTGCCAATAGTTGAACAGACTTTTCGCGAAACTCTCAATATTCGCAAAACTTCCGTAATCATTGCGACTGTTAATTGTGACCACGGTCATTTCATGGTCCCGTTCGCTTAGCGCTTCCGCCAATAATGCGCGAATTTGCATTTCGGTACTTGGCGCCAGAACATTGGCGAAATCGTTTACAAAGGTGGAGCGATGGTCAGGCAGCGACTGAGCCAAAGCACCAAGTGACATAAAAAACGTGACATAAGATATTAATAAAAAGCGATAAATAGCCTTCATGAGGCTCCTTTCAAGGGTCAGATTTCAGCAGGGCATCCACCTTATCACCCGACATCGCCTGACCCAAAGGTGAAAAATCACCCGCGCCGAACATCGCTTCGCTGGCGTCAAAGATCGCCCGATGCGTCACCCGCGCAAGCGCAGAGCCAAGCGAGATACGCGCGACACCCGCCTGCGCAAACTCCGTCCGGCTGAATTTGGTAAACCGACCGGCTGCAAGCACGTTCACCGGTTTCGACGTGGCCGCCACAACCCGTTTCAAATCCTCCATCGACGGCGGCAGCGGCACGTAAATCCCGTCCGCCCCCGCCGCATCAAACGCCCGCACCCGCCGGATTGCCTCATCCATGTCGTAGCCGCCCGTCATCACCCCATCGGCCCGCGCCACAAAGAAAAAGTCGTCCTTCAACGCCCGCGCAGCCGCGCTCGCGGCCTTCATCCGCTCCACCGCCAGCTCAAATTCGTACACCTCCGACGACGCGCCAATCGTGTCCTCTATACATATCCCCGCCAGCCCGATCTCGCCTGACATTCGCACTGTTTCCGCGCAGGTCTCCGGATCCGCGCCAAACCCGTCCTCAAAATCGCCCGACACCGGCACGTTCACCGCGGCCACAAGCTCTTGCGCGTGCGCCAAGTTCTCGTCGCGCGAGGTGTGCCCGCCATCCGGCAGCCCGCGGGTGAACGCATAGGCCGCCGAGGAGGTCGCAATGGCAGCCGCCCCCAACCCCTCAAGCATCTTCGCCGATCCAATATCCCACGCATTGGCCAAAATGAACGGGTCGCCCGGGCGGTGCAGGTCGCGAAAGCTCATGGGTTCATCTCCTGTGCATAGGCCAATACCGTGCCCAAGGCGCGCTCAAACGCGCTGTCCTCCACGGTCATCGCCACGCGGATATGGCCCGCAGCGGCACTGCCAAAGCTCTCCCCCGGCATCACCGCAATATGGTGCGCGTCCAGCAGCCGGTTGGCGAAGTCCTCGCCGCTCAGCCCGGTCGCGCGCAAATCCAGCATCAGGTACATTGCGCCGCCCGAGGGCACCAGTTTCACAACGTTTTGCCCCGCAATCATGCGCTGTCCGATGGCGCGGCGGCGCTCAAACGGGGCGCCCACGCGGGTTTCCAGCTCCGCGCCGGCGGTCAGCGCGAATTTGGCGGCGTCCTGGATGTAGCCCGGCACACCGTAGGTCGTGTGGGTCGAAAGGTCGATCATGCGCGCCACGACGTCCTCGGGCCCGGCGATCCAGCCCACGCGGCTGCCCGTCATCGCGTGGCTTTTCGACATGGAGCCAACAACAAGCGTCCGCTCGGCCATTCCATCGGCGGTGCGCGGGCTGATATGCGTGCCGTCCCACACTTGGGTGTCGTAAACCTCGTCCGAGATGCACCATAGGTCGTATTCGCAGCAGGCCCGCGCGATGCCGTTGACGGTGTCTTCGCTGTAGACAACGCCGGTTGGGTTGTTCGGGGTGTTTACCAAGATCGACGTTGCCCCGCGCGCCTGTTTGGCGATGTCGGTAAAGCTGGGTTGAAACGCTGCCTCGGGCCGGGTCGGGATGGCGCGCGGCACAGCCCCCACGCCGCGGATGGTGCCGGGGTAGGTGGCGTAATACGGGTCGCAATGCAACGCCACGTCACCCTCGTCGCAGACCGCGTGATGCGCGGCAAACAGCGCAGCTTGGCCGCCGGGGGTGATCAAAATGTTGTCGCGGGTGGTGGCCATGCCGGTGCG
This sequence comes from Pseudomonadota bacterium, assembly GCA_039030615.1. Lineage (GTDB taxonomy): Bacteria > Pseudomonadota > Alphaproteobacteria > Rhodobacterales > Rhodobacteraceae > Litoreibacter. Next base: position 501,028 of record JBCCDV010000001.1, read on the forward strand.
CTCCGTCAGGCGGGCGGCGACCGTGTCGCGCAGGGCGCTGGTGCCCGGTATGGTGGCGTAGCCGGTATGCCCGCCCAAAGCGGCCTTGTGCATGGCCTCAAGGATCGTCTCGTCAGTGCGGATGTCATGCTCGCCAATTGTCAGCTCAGTGACATCAACACCGCCCTCTAACATCTTGCGTGCACGATAAAAAACGTCCCAGCCGTCAGAGCCGCCACCATTCAAGTTGCAAATACGTTTTGAAAGTTTCATGCGCCATCTTCCTGTCTTCGCCGGGACCCGATATTCACGCTGATCTGGCCCGGCGTGGGCACGCATGTCAAATCGCTATTTGTTGGCGTCGCGCAACGCGTTTTGAACCTTTTTGGGCAGCTTCGACAGGATCAGTTGGTAGGAGGTCTCGACGCGTTCGCGCAGCTCGTCATCGGGCACATGGCCCCATGGAATGCGCACCCAGCTGCGGTGAAAATAGGGCGCTTTGATTGCGCGCTCCATATCGATCAGCATCTCTGCGCTGGCAACATCGGCCGTTTTGACCGAGACACCGTCATGCATCACGCCGATCATAGCAAACATCTTGCCGCCGATCTTCCACGCATCATGCCCGCCGCCCCACGGATCAGTGCATTCCGCGCCGGGCAGGGTCTGGCAAAATTGGTTAATGATCTCGCGGCTCATAGGGGCAGGCTGGCACAAAACTCTTGGCTGATCCAGTTTTGGCTGCTAATCAGTCGCCATGACCAAGACCTGCATCATTATCTGCTGCTGCATTACCTTCTGATATCAATCAGGCGGGTCTTTACCATTTCAATACCAAGATTGAGTTGCTAAGCCCCGCCGGGACACCTGCGCGTGAGGCCTTATGACGATCACACTCTACAACACCGCGACCCGCACGAAAGAGGTGCTGGACCCCATCGAAGACGGGAAGGTCTCGATGTATGTTTGCGGGCCCACGGTCTATGATCGCGCGCATCTGGGCAATGCCCGCGCTGTGATGGTGTTCGATATGTTGTTCCGTGTCTTGCGCCACGAATACGGCGAAAAATCAGTGCGTTACGTGCGAAACTTCACAGATGTAGATGACAAGATCAACGCGCGTGCCGCCGAGACGGGCCGCGATATCAGCGACATCACCGCCGAGACGACGCAGTGGTTTCTCGACGACATGGCCGCTATCGGTGCGCTGGAGCCGACAGATATGCCCCGCGCCACGGCCTATATTCCGCAAATGGTTGCGATGATCGAAGACCTTATTGCAAAGGGTCACGCCTATGCGGCGGAGGGACACGCGCTGTTCCGCGTGCGCAGCTATGATGACTACGGCAAGCTGTCGGGCCGCTCCGTCGATGATATGATCGCGGGCGCGCGGGTCGAGGTCGCACCTTATAAAGAAGACCCAATGGATTTCGTCCTGTGGAAACCCTCGCCCGAAGGCATCCCCGGTTGGGACAGCCCATGGGGTAGGGGGCGCCCAGGCTGGCACATCGAATGCTCCGCTATGGCCTATGACCGTCTGGGCGCCGAATTCGACATCCATGGCGGCGGTAATGACCTGACCTTCCCACACCATGAAAACGAAATCGCCCAAAGCAAATGCGCAGGCCACGGCTTTGCCCGTATCTGGATGCACAATGAAATGCTTCAGGTCGAAGGCAAGAAAATGTCCAAAAGCCTCGGCAATTTCTTCACCGTCCGCGACCTCTTGGACCAAGGCGTCCCGGGCGAGGTGATCCGCTTCGTGATGTTATCGACGCACTACCGTAAACCGATGGATTGGACGGAGAAGAAACGGCGGGAGGCGGAGAAGACGTTACGCAGTTGGATTGAGCATTTGAAAGAGAGCCATATCCACTTTAGCGATCTAAACTGGGGGCTTTATAAAACTGAAGAGTCTTATGGCGCTGATCAACACGTTGTAGAGTCGATTGCAGACGACCTAAATACAGCTAAAGCAATTTCGCGCTTGCATGAGTTGGCAAAATCCAAAGAACCGGAGCAGGTCAATGCGCTACTAGGCTCTATGATTCTGCTCGGTTTATTATCGCCAACTACAGATATTGATCTGCTTTCCACTACAGGTGTGGGTTGGTCTGGTTCTTATGACCCTGATCTTGAAAAGCGGATATCGCGTTTGCTTTTTGAAAGACAATCAGCGCGAATGACGAAGGATTTCAAAAGGTCGGACGAAATTCGTGATGGTCTCGCGATGGCTGGTGTGCTCGTCGAAGACACTCCTGACGGCCCAGAATGGAGTCTTGGACCAAACTTCGACCCCTCAAAGCTTGAGGCCCTCAAATGACCCGAACCACACAAGGGACGCGCCCGACCTGGAGGGCGTTTGCGACACATATTTTCTGTGCAGTGCTTTCAAGCCTCCACGTTGCGCATTCTGCAAACGACCCAACAACACGCCCTCCTGGGGGAGGTCGGGCGTGGCCCGGCGATGCCGGGCAGGAGTTTTGAGAAGATGAACTGCTCCCCCGAAAATATACCTTTCCAAGTGGTTAAAGTTTTTCCGATACCCAAAAGAAAACAACACCTTACAAGATTCCCCGCATGCGGGGCGACAGTGAAAGCCAGCCCATGACCCGCGAGCGCCTCTATCTTTTCGACACCACTTTGCGCGACGGGCAGCAAACCCAGGGCGTTCAATTCTCGACCTCTGACAAGCTCCAGATCGCGGAAATGCTGGACGCGATCGGGATCGATCACATCGAAGGCGGCTGGCCCGGCGCGAACCCGACCGACAGCGAGTTTTTCGATCATCCCCCCAAAACCCGCGCCGCGATGACCGCCTTCGGGATGACCAAACGATCGGGCCGCTCGGCTGAGAATGACGACGTTCTCGCCGCCGTTCTCAACGCGAACACGCCGTCTGTTTGCCTCGTTGGCAAGACCCACGACTTCCATGTCAAAACCGCGCTCGGGATCACGCTGGACGAAAATCTCGACAACATCGCCGCTTCTTTCAAGCATATCGTGGCCCAAGGCAGGGAAGCGATCTTTGATGCCGAGCATTTCTTCGACGGCTACAAATCCAACCCGGACTACGCTCTCAAAGCCATCCACGCCGCCCATGACGCCGGCTGCCGCTGGGTTGCGCTGTGCGATACCAATGGCGGCACGCTGCCGTCCGAGATTTCCCGGATCGTGTCAGACGTCATCGCCTCCGGCATTCCCGGCACCCACCTTGGCATCCACACGCATAACGACACCGAAAACGCCGTCGCCGGCAGTCTCGCCGCGGTTGAGGCTGGGGCCCGCCAAATCCAAGGTACACTTAACGGGTTGGGGGAACGTTGCGGCAACGCCAATCTAACCTCACTCATCCCGACGCTGCTTTTGAAACCAAGCTTCGCGGATCGCTTTGAGACCGGGATCGCCGTCGAAAACCTTCCCATGCTGACGCTCGCCTCGCGCAAACTCGATGATATCCTGAACCGCGTGCCAAACCGGCAAGCGCCCTATGTCGGCACCTCGGCTTTCGCTCACAAGGCGGGTTTGCATGCCTCCGCGATCCTGAAAGACCCCACGACATATGAGCATGTCGATCCCGCTTCTGTCGGCAACGCGCGGATCATTCCAATGTCCAATCAGGCGGGCCAATCCAACCTGCGCCAGCGCCTGTCAGACATGGGCCTGCCGGATATCGAAAAAGCGGCCCTGCCGCGCATCTTGGACCGTATCAAGCAGGCGGAAGACAAGGGCTACAGCTACGACACGGCGCAGGCGTCGTTCGAGATGCTCGCGCGTGCTGAGTTGGGCATGATCCCGAACTTTTTCGAAGTGAAGCGCTACAAGGTGACGGTCGAACGGCGGAAAAACAAATATAACCAGATGGTGTCTCTGTCTGAGGCTGTGGTGGTCGTCAAAGTTGGCGATGACAAGATGCTCAGCGTGTCGGAATCCTTGGACGAGCTTGGCTCCGACCGGGGCCCAGTGAATGCGCTTTGGAAGGCCTTGGCGAAAGATCTGGGGAGCTACACGTCCATCCTCGAAGACATGCATCTCGTCGATTTTAAAGTCCGCATCACTCAGGGCGGGACGGAAGCTGTGACGCGGGTCATTATCGACAGTGCGGACAGTGCGGGACGCCGATGGTCGACAGTCGGCGTATCGCCCAACATTGTGGATGCATCCTTCGAAGCGCTGCTCGACGCGATTCAATGGAAGCTTATTCAGGAAGGGGCGGCTGCGTGAGCCTTGAGGCCTGCGCTGAGCTCGTCGAGGAGGCTGACCCGGACCGTTTCGCAACCGCGAGGCTGGCGGACACGGACGTCCAGCGCATTCTTTGGCCTCTCTACGCTTTCAACATTGAGGTAACGCGTGCGCCTTGGGTCACCCAAGAGACGATGATTGCTGAGATCCGTCTACAATGGTGGCGCGACGCGCTTGAGGAAATCCGGGAGAAAAAACAAGTCCGTTCCCACGCTGTTACACTGCCGCTTTCCGAGGTGCTGGACCCAGAAAGCGCCATGGTTCTTGATCGGCTGGTGGAGGCGCGTGCTTGGGACATCTACAGTGATCCGTTTCCCCTTAAGGACGCGTTCGATGCTTATATCGATGCGACCTACGGGGGGTTGTTTTGGACCGCTGCGCGTTTGATCGGTTCTGTTCCCGAGACCGTGGTCCGAAAGTTCGCTTATGGCTGCGGGGTCGCGGCGATGTTGCGTGCAGCGCCCGAATTGACGCGACGACGGCGCAATCCGCTTCCTGTTGACGATGCGGCCGGTTATGAGGCGCTCGCACGCGCGGCGATGCAGGCGCTTAGCACGGCGTGTCAGGGACATCGTGACGTTTCACACCCCCACGCACCATTGATGTTGTCGGGTTGGCTGGCAAAGCCGACGTTAAAGGCGGCTCTCAGTGACCCGGAGCGGGCATTTGAGCGCGGAATACAGCTGTCCGAGTTTTCTCGCAGGGCGCGCCTATTCAAGCTCTCGACGCTCGGGTGGTGGCGTTAAAAAGCTTTGCGGCGGTCCACAATCAACCAAACCAAAGCACCGCCAGCAAGCGCAAGAAACGGCCCCATCGCATAATTGACCGCGTTCCAGCCCTCGACCGGCGTGCCACCGGAACAGTTCATCAATCCACCCGATGCCAGTGAGGCAACGGTGACGCAGCCAAAGACGAGCGCATCATTCATTCCTTGGACCCGCCCGCGTTCCGCTACCGAATGGGAAGAGGCGAGTAGCGTTGTGGCCCCGATGAAACCGAAATTCCAACCGAGGCCTAGCAAGATCAAAGCGCTGAAGAAATTTGTCAGCTCAACACCTGAAAGCGCAACGACACCGGCCAAAGCAAGGATCACAAGACCCGCGCCAATGATCTTTTCAACGCCGAACCGCGCGATCAGATGCCCCGTAAAAAAAGACGGCGCGAACATGGCCAATACATGGGCCGAGACGATGTCATTGGCGTTGTCATTTGTGAACCCGCATCCCACGACTGCCAGAGGAGTGGAGGTCATCACCAGGTTCATAAGTGCGTAGGCGACCATGGCGCAAATCACCGCGACTGCAATGCGCGGATCTTTTAACAATTCTATCTTGCTGCGTGCGACGGCGGCACCCGCCTTTACCTGCTGACTGACTTGCGTCGGCAGGTCGAGCGCGAAGAAAAGAAAGAGGCCCACAAGGTTTAGGACGACGACAGCAGCATATGTGCCGAAAAAGGGCACCATCCAAGCTTCCATGACGCCCTTGTTCAATTGCGGGCCGACAATCGCTGACAAAAGCCCGCCCGCCATGACGTATGAGATTGCCTTTGGCTTGAAAGCGTCTGACGCCATATCTGTCGCGGCGAAGCGGTAAAACCCTTGGGCGGACATATAAATGCCCGTCAAATAGCTGCCTGCCAGCAAGGTCGCAAACGAACCGATATATAGCCCGAATGCGGCCAGCCCGGCGCCAGCGGCGCCCGCGAGTGCACCCAAGATGAACCCGGCTTTGCGTCCATTGCGTTGCATGTAAGGGCTGAGCCAAGGCGCGGTCGTCATTGAGCCGAATACGATCACAGAGATCGGCAGCGTTGCGAGGCAAGGATTGGTCGAAAGCATATTGCCTGCGAGGCCGCCGGTAACAAAGATCATCGGCATTTGTGCGCCCAATATTGCTTGCGCAAGCACCAGCACCATCACGTTGCGTCTGGCGACTTTGTCGTCACTTTCTGGATGGATGGCGTGATCGGTCATAGTGGTTGCCCTACGCCGATGGCCGGGTCAAGGCAAGACGCGGTCGATGATATGGGCAAAGGACCCGCTGACCCTGCCTTTGACGAGCCCCATGGCCGCAAGTGAATTGCCTTCCGCGTCTTGCGCCGAAAATAACGGCTCGCCCTCTGCGCGCAACGTTTGGGCATAGTGAAACTCATGCCCTTTGAACTGCCCTTTAAAAGGGCCTTTAAGCGATGTCAGGTTGCGATAGCCAAGGTGGAGCTTTCTCTCAGCAAAGCTCGTGTCGAGTGGTAGAAGCCCGGCCATTTTATGTGCCCTGCCATCCGCATCGACAAGCGTTTCGCCAAGCACCATGTACCCTCCACATTCGCCGTAGATCTGTGTGGTTTTAGCGGCTGCGCGCAAGCTGTTTTGAAAGGTTTGCGCGTTGCTCAGCTGGGCGGCATAAAGTTCCGGGTAGCCGCCAGGCAGATAGATCAAATCTGCGGGTGGAACGGGGTCATCATTCAGCGGTGAAAACATCGTCAAAGTGACGCCGGAATTGATCCATTCGGCGACAACATGGGGGTAGAGAAAACTGAAGGCGGCATCATTTGCCACAGCAACATGTCGGCGGGACGGCGGGATCGGTGGCGTCGCGATGTTGAGGGGAAGGGGGGCCGTTTGGCGCAATACTGCATCGAGGTCGACTTGTTCGCTGATTTGGGCAGCGGCCCCATCAAGGAAGCTTTCCAAATCCGTGCGCTCCTGCGCTTGAACCAGGCCCAGATGGCGCGAAGGGGTGCTGAGACCAGGCTCGCGCATAACGGCTCCAAAAATCGCGATGCCGCTCTTTTCGAGGCTTGCGCGCAAGGTTCTGGCGTGGCGCGGGCTGCCGACTTTGTTCAGGATCACCCCGGCAATCCGTACCTGTGGGTCATGCGATATGAAGCCCGAAATCAGAGGTGTGACCGATTGCGCCATGCGCGACGCATCGACGACCAAAATGACCGGCAAATTCAAGATGCGCGCCAAATCGGCGACTGATCCTTTGCCATCGGGCGGAGCGCCGTCGAACAGCCCCATCGCCCCCTCGATCAGCAACAGGTCGTCGCCTTTCGCAAGCGCTCTGATCCGGTCGGGCGTCATAGCCCAAGCGTCGAGATTAAAACATGGCGCGCCGCAGGCCGCTTCGTGAAACTTGGGGTCGATATAATCAGGGCCTGACTTAGCGGCGCGGACGGGGATCTTTCTGTCGCGCAACGCGCGGAGCATCCCAAGAGTTATCGAGGTTTTGCCGCTGCCAGAGGTGGGCGCTGCGATGATCAAGCCTGGCATAGAATTACCTGGTCACGCGCTTTCCGCCGGGCGACCGCGTTTTAGCGGGTCAAGGTCGCGTGGCATCTCGCCGGCGGCCTGTGCTTGCCAATCCAGCACTTGACGCATCAGAACCGAGCGGCCAACGCAAATGACGGCCGGCGGCTCCATCGCCGCGGCGGCGATGTCTGCCACGCAAGTGCCAAGGGTGGTTTCCAGCACGCGCTGATCATTTGTGGTGGCCGTGGTGACGACAGCGACGGGCTCTGACGTCGAGCGACCCGCCTTCACCAACTCAGAGGCGATCCGGGCAATATGCTTCATGCCCATATAGATCACGATGACCTGACTGCCCTGCGCGATAGCTGCCCAATCGAGGGACCCGGTCGCGTTGCCCGATTGGTCATGGCCAGTCACAAACGTGACAGATTGGTTTACGTCGCGATGCGTTACCGGGATGCCTGCATAGGCCAGCCCCCCGATCCCAGCACTGATTCCGGGGATGATGCGTATCGGGACGTTGTGCTGCACCAAGGTCTGCGCCTCTTCTCCGCCCCGCCCAAAGACAAATGGGTCGCCGCCTTTTAGACGCAATACTTTCTTGCCTTGCCGTGCCAGCTCCACCAGTCGCAGCGAGATGTCGCGCTGTTTGGCGGAAGGTTTTCCGCCGCGCTTTCCGGCGTATTCATGCTGAGCCTGCGGTGCCCAATCGAGAATGCGGTCCTGCACCAATGCGTCGTAAACGACGATATCCGCCTGCCTCAAAGCGTTGAGCGCGTGCAGCGTCAAAAGCCCCGGATCACCGGGGCCTGCGCCGCACAGCCAGACCCAGCCGGCCTCGAGCAGTGGCCAATCTTGGCCCGGAAATGAAATCGAGTCGTTCATAGCGCCATATTGCCGAGCAACACCGACCAAGGAAAGCGAAAGAGCGACCGGCAATGCGCCATTGGCGGCGCGAATTTTGACAGTATAGTCACGACTTATGACCAGCGATCCCGCAACACGGCTGAAACGGGGGTGGACCACAGGCGCTTGCGCGACTGCGGCCACCAAAGCCGCTTTGCGCATGTTATGGGGTGGCATTGTACCAAAAACCGTCGGGATAACTCTGCCAAAAGGCGAGACGCCTGTCTTTGCGTTGTATAGCCACACAAAGGGCTTGGGATGGGCGCAGGTGGGCATTGAGAAAGACGCGGGCGATGATCCGGACGTCACGCACGGCGCTATCATTGAGGCCAGGGTTTCCGTGTCGACAGGCGGTGTTGTCTTCAAGGCGGGCGAAGGGGTCGGCATCGTCACCAAACCGGGCTTGCCGATCGCAGTTGGAGAAGCCTCCATCAACCCGGTTCCGCGCCAAATGATGACCGAAGTTGTAGAAGAATTGGCGGCCGAATACGGTCAGACGCCCGATATTGAGATCACGGTGTCCGTACAAAACGGGCGTGCGCTTGCGCTTAAGACGTGGAACCCGCGTCTGGGGATCAAAGGTGGCATTTCAATTCTAGGAACCACGGGCGTCGTGCGTCCATTTTCGTGTGCGGCCTGGATCGCGTCGATCCATCGCGGCATTGACGTGGCGGTCGCCACCCAAACGGACCACGTTGCGGGATGCACCGGGGCGACAAGCGAACGTGTTGTACAAGGACTTTATGGACTACCAGATCACGCCATGCTCGACATGGGCGATTTCGCAGGCGGTTTGTTAAAATATCTCGCCAAACACCCGGTGGAAAGGTTCACGTTGGGCGGCGGCATTGGCAAGCTCACCAAATTCGCCCAAGGCGCGCGGGACTTGCACTCCAAACGCTCGCAGGTTGATTTTGCGCAGCTTGGGGGCTGGGCGATTTCGGCCGGCCTGCCAGATGTTGCGCGTGCAAACACCGCTCTGGAAGCATCAGAAATCGCTGGAGAAAAGCTATGTGCGATCGTGGCTGAGCGTGCCCGCCAACACGCTTTGGAGATGCTGTCGGCCACCGCAATGCAGGTGGATGTGGTGGTTATTGACCGTGCCGGCAAAATCTTGGCGCGGGCACGGTGATGCGTATTCTTTTGCTGGCAGGAACTGGTGAAGCAACCCGATTGGCGCATGAGCTGGTCGCAAAAGGGCACGATGTAATGGCATCACTTGCCGGTGCGACGCGCGCGCCGAAACCGCTTCCTTGTGAAACTAGGATTGGTGGCTTTGGCGGTGAAAAGGGGTTTCTTGATGTCTTGAAGGCGTTCGAACCTGATCTTGTGCTCGACGCGACGCATCCATTTGCTCATCGCATTTCGCGCCGAACGATTGAAATTTGTCGCGCTCAAGTCACGCCTTATCTGCAGCTCCTTAGACCGAAATGGGAGGCCGATATTGCAAAGGGAATACAAGAGGTTGTGGATGTTGATCACGCCAGATCGGTTATTGAGCCGGGGTCACGGGTGTTTTTGGCCACTGGACGCCAGACCCTTCAAGCCTTTGCTGGTTTTGAAGACTGTACGTTGATTTGCCGTCAAATTGATGAGCCGGATGGGGTCTTTCCGTTTCCAAATGGCAAATATCTGATTGGACGGCCACCGTTCTCGGTCGCTGATGAGGTCGCCTTGTTCAAAGAAGAACAGATTGATTGGCTTGTGGTCAAAAACGCAGGTGGCGCTGCGTCTTATTCAAAGATTGATGCGGCAGTAGAAATGGGCATTCCTGTTCTCATGCTTGCGCGGCCTCAGATGCCGCAGGCTGAACGCGTCGAAACAGTTGAGGAGGCGCTCGTATGGGTGTCAGATTTTGAGGATCATTGAGACTGACGCGTGCGTGGCCGAAGGGGCCGAATGGCTCGCGGCTCACCATCCGGAATTCGCGGCGATTTTGCCGATGGTTGATCCGCTGCCTTTGCGACTCCGCCCGGATGGCTTTGGGCAGCTTCTGAGCGCAATCATGTCGCAACAGGTCAGTGTAGCCTCCGCGCGCGCCATCTCGGGGCGGCTCGAGGCAGCAGGGCTGTTGTCGGAAGATGCTGTCGCAAAGGCCAGTGAGGACGCTTTGCGCGCCTGTGGGCTGTCACGCCAGAAAATCCGCTACGCAGGCGAACTGGCGCGGGCGCGGATAAATTATAAGGCGCTTCGCAGTGCTGAAAGTGAAGAGGTTGTCGAGACGCTGACGGCGGTTCCCGGCATCGGTCGCTGGACGGCAGAGATCTATGCAATGTTCTCGCTCGGACATGCAGATGTCTTTGCGCCGAACGATCTTGCGCTTCAAATTTCCGCCCAACATGTGTTCGATCTGCCCGAACGCCCCACGGAAAAGGAGCTGCGCCTCTTGGCAGAAAACTGGGCACCTTGGCGCGGCGTTGCGGCCCGTGCACTCTTTGCCTATTACCACCACATCAAAGGGCGTGAAGGGCTTTCATAAATGGCAAGAATTCTTGAAGGCGGGCGTAAGGCGTCCAAATCAGGTGACGTTTCTTCGGTCGTAATTTTCCTGCATGGCTACGGCGCTGATGGCAACGATTTGCTCGGGCTCGCCGATCCGTTGAAAGACCATTTGCCCGATACTGTATTTTATGCCCCAAACGCGCCAGAACGCTGCATTGGCAACCCAATGGGTTACCAGTGGTTTCCGATCCCATGGATTGACGGTTCTTCGGAAGAAGAGGCCGAGGCGGGAATGGACCTCGCTGTTGAGCACCTCAACGCCTATCTCGACCGCGTCATGGTGGATGAAGATGTGTTGCCCGAACAAGTCATCGTTGTGGGCTTCTCGCAGGGTACCATGATGGCATTGCATGTCTTGCCGCGTCGTGAGGACCCGGTTGCCGGAATTGTTGGAATATCAGGACGGCTTCTGCGGCCAGAACTTCTTGTGGATGAGGTCCAGTGCAAACCACCGATCTTATTGATCCACGGCGATCAGGATGAGGTTGTACCGCCCATCTCGATGCCTGAGGCTGGTGACGCTTTGCAAAACGCAGGCTTTGAAGTGTTCGGACATGTCATGGAAGGCACGGGCCACGGTATCGCCGCAGACGGTTTGGGCGTCACTCTCAGTTTCATAGGAAAACAGTTCAACATTGATTTGGGCTGAATAGGTGCCTTGTGGATAAGTGTCACGGACCTGTTAAGCGAATCTGAGACCTTCGCAGTGTACCCCCGATATAGCGGGGGTTGTCAGATCGGAAACACGATATATAGTTTCTGTGAGGCGAGGGCAGGGCTCCCTGCTCTGGTGTCTGGCAAAGACTTACTGGGCAGGAGACGAGTCACCCATGCAAGACCACGCAGTTCACGAGTTTCGGCATGATTTTGTGCGTGAGCCGGGCAGCTTGAAGCACAATCCGGCGCTGGTCCTGAATGCTGATTATCGTCCGCTTTCTTACTACCCGCTATCGTTGTGGACTTGGCAGGAAGCCGTGAAGGCGGCGTTTCTCGAACGGGTGACAATCCTGTCGGAATATGAAGATGTGGTTCGCTCGCCGACCACAGAGATCAAGATACCCTCAGTTGTGGTTTTGAAGGACTATGTGAAGCCGCAAAAGAAGGTTGCTTTCACCCGATTCAATCTGTTTCTCCGCGACGAGTTTTGTTGCCAATATTGTGGGGCGAAGGGCGATTTAACCTTCGACCATGTTGTGCCGCGCGCGCGCGGAGGGGTCACAAGCTGGGAGAATGTTGTCGCTGCGTGTTCGCGTTGCAACCTCTCAAAGGGGTCGAAACTCCTCAAGACCTCCGGCCTGTCTTTACGCAAGCCGCCGCGAAAGCCTGAGTCTGAACAGCTGCGCAATATGGGTCGTAAATTTCCGCCAAACCATTTGCATGAAAGCTGGATTGACTTCCTCTATTGGGACGCCGAACTTCAGGAATGAGCGATTTTTTCCATCCGGTCCCAGGGACCGTGCTTCCCCGGTTCGCAGGCCTGCCCAGCTTTATGCGGTTGCCATATCTGACGTCCGATCACGCGCGCCTGAGCGAGGTTGATGTAGGCTTCTATGGTATGCCGTGGGATGGTGGCACGTCTAACCGCCCCGGCGCGCGGCATGGGCCACGTGCCTTGCGCGATGCTTCGACAATGATCCGGGCGCAGCATGCCGTGACAAATGTCAGGCCTTTTGAAGCTATGAATTGCGCCGATCTGGGGGATGTCTCTGTGAACCCCGTTGAGCAGGATTCGACGCTCGCCGAGATAACGCGGTTTGTGGGCGAGATGATGGGGCGCGGCACCAAACCTTTTGGCGTTGCCGGCGATCATCTATGCACCCTGCCAGTTCTGCGCGCGGTCGCAGCGAGCGGAACGACGCCGGCGCTGTTGCTTTATGACAGCCATACCGACCTCTTCCCGCCTTATTTTGGCAGCCCGGTGCTTACACATGGGAACCCGTTTCGTATGGCGGTCGAGGAGGGTCTGATTGATTGCGAACGCTCTGTGATGATCGGGATGCGTGGCACTATGTATGATGATGACGATCGCAGGTTCGGCGCCGAACATGGGATCACGATTATTCCGATGCATGAGGCGTTCGAGGGCGGGTTGGTCGCGACTGTTCAGCGCGCCAAGAGCATCATTGGGGATGCGCCAACCTATTTCAGTTTCGATATCGATTTTATAGACCCGGCCTTTGCCCCTGGCACCGGCACACCCGAGGTTGGCGGGCCAACGTCAGCGCAAACGCTCGATATGATCCGCGCCGCAGACGGGATTGACTTTATCGGCATGGATTTGGTCGAAGTCTCCCCGCCCTTTGACAATAACGGGATCACGTCGTGGCTTGGCGTTTCTGTGATGTTCGAAATGCTGTGTCTGATGAAGAAATAGCATTTCGTTCGCGGCGTAAGTTACCAATCAATGAAGTCAATAAATTCGCCTAGGGCCTGATCCCAGCGATACATGATTTGTTTGAAGTCGAGTTCTGAAACATCTTGGACCCCGGCCAACAGGAATTCTATCGTGGCGTCGCCATCGTCATCTATATATGCTTTTCCTGTTAACTTATTGGCATTCCAAGAGTTAATGGCTTCGAGAGAGAGCGGCGTTTCGGTTTCAAACCATGTAAAAAACATGATGTCTTTGCAGTTCTTGTCGTTATTGCACGCATAAAAGTAGATTGAAAAACTAGACCCAGCCGCAGCGGACCTAATCACCGGCCTGCCCTCATCATTGGTTTCCAGTTTCGCCCGATACCCGAGATCTTGAAGGGCAGTGACCACGGATGAGGGATCGGTCGAGGATATCGTGTCGCCCTTAGCCGACAGACACGCCATCGCGGTGAAAAAGAGAAAAAGCCTAACAATACGCATGTGCTGCCTTTAGCTTTTGGGTGTTAAAAAATGTAAAAGCCGCCGCTCAGGAGACTTTAACCAGAGCAGCTCGCGCCGCCTAACACGCAGAACTTTGCGCAATGTGGGTGATTGAGTTGAACCGTGCCTTCGGCATCTTCAAGTGTGCTGCCTAGCTCAAACTCTGGAGCGTAGGGCAAAAGCGTACAGGCCAGGACGGCAGGTTTGTCCGCACCGCGCCGTTTTACGACCATGCGCGATGACGAACACATCATCGCATCGGGAGACTTGTTTAGAATGCCCCAGCAGCTGGTCGTGATTTCAGGCACCTCAACGGTTTCATCCATTTCTGGAAATATTACTGTCATCCCAGGGTCTTGAGCATCGATCTTAAAGTCGTTCTCAGAAAAAAGTGCGGCATATCCGGCCCGTGCATCAGCTTCACTTTCATCCCAGACGGATCGTCCCGCGATTGCGAGCTTGGCGCCTTGGTCGCGGAGCCAGCACATGCCTTCGAGTGTTTTGGCGAACGACCCCGAGCCGCGTTCCTCATCATGAAGCGTCTCAGACCAATGATCGATAGAGACCCGGAAGGTAATTTTGTCGCCGAACTCTGTTATTAAATCAGCTATGCCGGCTCGTACGGATTTACGCATCATCGGGCGCATAGCGTTGGTCAGAATGAGGACCTCATATCCTCGCTCAAGCGCGGCGCGCGTCATGGCATTCATCTCGGGGTTCATATAAGGCTCGCCGCCCGTAAATGCGATCTCGCGCACGCCCCAGTTGCGTGTTTCAAGCTGATCGAGATAGTCGCGCACTTCGTCTTCGGTGATGTAGACCAGCGCGTCATTGGTTGGTGACGATAGGATATAGCAGTTTGCGCATTCGATATTGCACAACGTCCCTGTGTTGAACCAAAGGGTCTGTGGATTTGTTAGAGCAACGGAGGCGCGCGCTTCACCTTTAGCGGTGATCAATGGGTCCTGAAACTTCCCGGTATTGGCTGTGGGAAGGGCACTTGTTTGGTCTTTCATTCAGGTCTCCGAACACTAATTAAGACATGTCTAATCCGGCTTATGCAGAGATAAAAGCACCACGGCGCGCGATTGACGGGGATGTGATCCCTTGTGGCCAGGAAAACCCATGCTAGACATTGCTGAGAACCGGCAGTAAGTCACAAATGTTAACGCTAACATTTCGGTGCGGAAGTGCCGACTACGCGAGGATAGGACAATATGGTCTCACGCGTCATTCCAGTTGAAAACTTCGATCTTGTGATCTTTGGCGGCACCGGCGATCTGGCGCGGCGCAAGATTTTGCCGGGTCTTTACCGTCGGTATTGCGCGGGTCAAATGCCTGAAGGCTCGCGCATTATTGGCGCTGCGCGCGGCGATCTTGATGACGCAGGTTTCCAGAAATTGGTTGCTGAAGCGATCGAGGAATTTGTCGCCAAGGACCGGCGCGACCAGAAGACCGTAGACGGATTTTGCGCTTGCCTGCGCTTCATCTCCATCGATGCGCGCGGCGAAAAAGGGTGGAAAGAGCTCGCTGGTCTGGTCCGTCAGGATGTGGTGCAGGCGTTTTACTTCTCCGTCGGACCTGGTCTCTTTGGCGACCTTGCCACCAGACTGCACGACTATGAGATCGCCAATGCGAACTCCCGTATCGTTGTCGAAAAGCCATTCGGGCGTGATCTTGAAAGCGCAAAAGCCCTGAACGCGGTGCTGGCCAATAGCTTTGACGAAAGTCAGATTTATCGCATCGACCATTATTTGGGCAAAGAAACCGTGCAGAACCTGATGGCCGTACGCTTTGCCAACGTATTGTTTGAGCCACTTTGGAACGCGCAATATATCGACCATGTTCAAATCACGGTCTCTGAGACGGTCAGTGTTGATGGGCGGGGCGCGTACTACGACAAATCGGGCGCGATGCGGGACATGGTGCAAAATCACTTGATGCAGCTTCTTTGCCTGACCGCGATGGAGCCACCGTCAAAGTTTGATCCAGACGCGGTGCGAGACGAAAAGTTGAAGGTTATTCGCGCGCTTGATGACGTTCCTGTAGAGAACATCGTGCGTGGCCAATATGGAAAGGGTGAAGACGGCGTCGCTTCCTACATTGATCACTCTGAAAAACCCGATACACGGACGGAGAGCTTCATTGCCATGAAGGTCGATATCTCCAACTGGCGCTGGAAGGGCACGCCGTTTTACTTGCGCACTGGTAAGCGCCTAAAGGCGCGTATGTCCGAAATCGTGATCCAGTTCAAAGAAACGCCTCATTCAATCTTCGACGAGGACGCGGGCAGCCATGCCAACATCCTTACCATCCGCCTGCAACCCGATGAGGGCATGGATCTGCGCGTTACGATCAAGGAGCCGGGACCGGGCGGAATGCGTCTGGTTGATGTGCCGCTCGATATGACTTTCGCTGATGCGCTAGGACCTGATGTCGAGGACGTCCCTGACGCCTATGAACGGTTGATTATGGATGTCATCCGCGGCAATCAAACGCTGTTTATGCGCGGTGATGAGGTGGAAGCCGCATGGAAGTGGACAGATCCACTTATTGACGGCTGGACCAAACGTGGTGAAAAACCACGCGTCTACGAGCCGGGTAGTTCCGGACCAGAAGACGCGTTGATGCTTCTGCACCGCGACGGTCGCCGCTGGCGGGAGGTCCGAAAGTGAAACTTGAGACTTACCCTGACCGCGACATGATGATGATCGATCTCGCTCAGCACCTTGCGGGCGAGCTCGAAAACGCGCTTTTTACCCATGAGACGGTCAGTTTTGCGGTGCCGGGTGGCACGACACCGGGACCGGTGTTTGACGCACTTTGCGCGGCGCGGCTTGAATGGTCGCGGGTGAAGGTGATGCTCACAGATGAACGCTGGGTGGCTGAAAGCTCGGAGCGCTCCAACACACGGCTTATCAAAGAGCGCCTGTTGCAGGAAAAGGCATCTGATGCTGCGTTTGTCCCGTTCTTTCGCGCGGGCCAAACGGCTGAAGCGGCGATTGCGGACGTCGGCGACAGCTTGGCAGCATCTTTACCGCTTTCGGTCCTTTTGCTCGGAATGGGTGCTGATATGCACACGGCCTCGCTTTTTCCGGGTGCCGCCGAGCTGGATGAAGCGCTAAAAACAGATGCGCCGATTATGGCGATCCACCCTGAGGGGCAAGAAACTCGGGTGACGCTCACGGGCCGCGTCCTCGCAGCGGCGATGTCGACCCATGTCCTGATTGCCGGCGACGAAAAACGAGCGGCATTAGAGCGGGCAATGACGCACGACGCGCATCAGGCGCCCATAAAGACCGTTCTGGCCAATGCTACTGTGCATTGGGCCCCTTAAAAGTAGGATTTTGCAATGGATGCAGTGCTTTGGGATGAGCTGACCCGCGTGGCAGCGAGCCGGCCTAAAATCACCGATTTATTTGAACAGGATTCGTCCCGCGCAGAGACATTCTCTGTCACTTGCGGCGACATGCTGTTCGACTATTCCAAGACGCAAATCACGACGGATGCGCTGGACTTTCTGCGTTCGATGGCGGGAAGCGCGGATGTTGAGGCGAAAAGAGATGCAATGTTCTCTGGCGTGCGCATCAATGAAACCGAGGATCGTGCCGTTTTGCATACGTTGCTACGCGCCGGTTCCGCACCTGTTGGACTTGAAGCGGAACATGCGGTGATCGCACGCATTCGCGCAGATATGGCCGGGTTTGCGCGGGCTGTTCGCGATGGTAGCTTTGCCGGGCAGGGCGGTGCGATCACGGATGTCATCAATATCGGTATTGGCGGCTCAGATCTTGGGCCTGCAATGGCCGAGCTTGCCTTGGCGCCATTTCAAGACGGGCCGCGGCTGCATTTCGTCTCCAACGTTGATGGGGCCGATGTTTCGGACACGCTGCAAAGCCTAAACCCTGAAACAACGCTTGTGATTGTGGCTTCAAAGACCTTTACGACCATCGAGACCATGACCAACGCGCGCACAGCCCTTGATTGGATGGGTGCGAAAGTTGCTGATCCCGGATCCCAGTTTGCGGCTGTTTCCACGGCTGAAGACAAGACCGCAGCTTTCGGTATCGACCCGTCACGCGTTTTTGGGTTCGAGGATTGGGTTGGCGGTCGGTATTCGATGTGGGGGCCCATTGGATTGGCGCTGATGATTGGCGTCGGGCCTGAGGATTTTGACGCTTTCCTCGCCGGTGGCGCCGAGATGGATCAGCATTTCCAAACCGCTCCGTTGTCCGAGAATATGCCTGTTCTGCTGGCCCTTGTGGGTATTTGGCACAATCAGGGCTGCGGCCATGCCACCCGTGCGGTGCTTCCCTATGACAACCGCTTGTCGCGGCTACCAGCGTATCTGCAGCAACTCGAGATGGAGAGTAACGGCAAATCTGTTGCGATGGATGGTCATGGTTTGCCTGTTAATTCTGGACCCGTCGTCTGGGGGGAGCCCGGCACCAACGGCCAGCACGCATTCTACCAGTTGATCCACCAAGGCACGCGCGTCATCCCATGCGAGTTTTTGGTGGCTGCGAAAGGCCATGAAGACAATCTGGCCCATCACCACGAGCTTTTGGTGTCCAATTGCCTTGCGCAATCTGAAGCACTGATGGTCGGGCGCAGTTTTGAAGAGGCGCAGACGCTGATGGCGGCCAAGGGCTTGGATGGGGCGGAGCGCGACCGGCAAGCGCGCCATCGGGTTTTCCCGGGTGACAGACCGTCAACGACCCTCCTTTATCCGATGCTGACACCGGCGGTTTTGGGCAAGATCATCGCGCTCTATGAGCACCGGGTGTTCGTTGAAGGGGTGATGCTGGGCATCAATTCCTACGACCAATGGGGTGTGGAGCTTGGTAAAGAGCTTGCAAACGCGCTGACGCCCATCCTTCGGGGCGCGCAAAGCGATGCGGGCAAAGACGGCTCCACGCGTATGCTTCTGTCCAGGATAAAAGCCTAAGCGTTGGTTGCCCCGTCGCGCGCGATCAATGTCTCGCGAACGGCCTCGCTCAAAGGCAGTTTTGCGCCTGTTTCGGGATCAAGCTGAACGAGGACCGAACTGCCCGTCGCTTGCAGGCCCTGATCGGTCCAAACGCAGTACTCCATGACCCATGACACGTTACGAAAACTCAACGTGCGGCCCGTCACAACGTAGTCTTGGGCCACGATCATTTCCTTAATGAACTCGGCGGCAACGGATTTCAGGACAATACGTGGGCTGTCTGGACCGTAGTTCGAAATGCCATAGTCGCGGAAATAATTGATCCGAAACGTTTCAAACCAGCGCAAGTAGGCGGTGTGGTTCACATGGTTCAACGCGTCGATCTCGCCAAACCTGACGCGGTCTGCTGTACCGTAATTCCAAGGTTCGGGGATGTTAAACGCGCGCAGCTCTGCGGGGTCTAGGGGCGTGTGATATTTCATGCGGGTCTGCTACGACACCATATGGATCATGGCAAGTTTGGGGGATCGTATTTTGGGTCGTCTTTGCGCCTGGTTTGTGCTGATTCTGAAATGCTGTGCTTCAGCTCGGGATGATCCAAGGGAATTTTGCGTGGCTCCGACAGCGGCAAGTACCAGATAAAACCGGGCCGTCCTTTTGGCCATTCGCGCCGCGTCAAAGATTTCGGGAAAAACTCAAGGAAACGCCAGAAAAACATCAGAGATGGTGGGCTCAATGGCACCAATGACGTGTGAATTGGGGCAAGCGGATCGGGTTTGGAATATGGCAGGCCGCCCATCGTACGCCTGTCCTCATTTGTGCCGAGGACGAGTTCATTGACGGCACGTTTTTTGAAAGTGAGCTTGATACCCGCCGCCTCCATCTCTGTGAGCATCCAGTGAAGGGTGATTTTTCCGATCCCAGCTCTGTCTTCCGACGGAGAGCCACCAATGTCGCTGTGATATCCGGGAAACCAGACTTGTTTGACGTCTTGTTGCCCTTCCTCTTTGGCGAAGCGATGCGGTTTGTAAGGCCCCGGTACCCAGCTTTGCGCCCGAAACATCGAACGCCGCTCATCAATTGCCATGGCGTGGCGAACCATTTTCACGGAGCTGTTGCTATCGACATTCGCATGGGTCCCGAGTTCCAACAGGGAGCCAGTCGTCTTGATATTATGGATAAACCTTCGAAAGCGCACGATTGAGCTGACCGTATCAAAGATGCCTAAGAACCGAATTGGCACCAATTCTTGGTCAATGACCTGATCATATTCGCGCATACGCTGATATGTCTTGTCATGGTTTTCGTCGACACTGGCATCGGTGATCTTGCGATAGGCACGAAAGACCTGAGGTGCGAGATGGAGTTGATGCGCCGGCATCAGACCGACGTTGTGGATGAAACCGGCCAACACCCGCGCAGCGTAGGCGCCTCGCGAAAACCCGAAGATTAGGATCTCGTCGCGCTCCTCATCATTGATCTTTGATTGAGGGCGGTGATTGATGCAAAGAAACCGATAGGCCTCCATAACATCGTCTTCTAGGCCAAGCCCGAATGCCAGCCCACAGATTGCGCGAATTTTCTGCCAGATGCGTCCAGCTTGTGTCGGACTGTCATTGGTCCCGACCCCTGGAATGTAGATGGTTTTCTGATCCGGTTCGTCTTTTTGCAGGCAGCGGTAGAGGCGCAAAATATTGGTTTGTCGGTCCCCGATTTCATTCCCAGTGCCGTCCATGAGCACAATTAAATTGCGTGGCATAACAAACTTCCTTGAAAAAAGTACCTAAATGCGAAGCAGCATGTCGCGTCGCGTTAACCATTTCAAGGGAAGCTTTTGGAGCGGGTAACGGGAATTGAACCCGTAACTTAAGCTTGGGAAGCTCGCGTGATACCTTTTCACCATACCCGCTTGGGCGCGCCAGAGGTACAAGCGCGCCCGGGTGGGGTCAAGCTTCTATCGCGCTCAATTTGGTGGAGGTCTGGCCTAGGCGCGCGCGCTGTAGAAAATGATTTCTGCAGGGATTTCTACGGCGCCGGTGTCGCTTACAAAAGGCGCGAAAGTCTCGACCAAGCTTTCGTGAACTTGCGTGCGTTGTTCCTCTGTCGCCTCAAAGTGGCGCATGGCAGCCTCGGCAGGCCCGATGACGGTACAGATATCGGCAAAGTCTTCGAGCGTTCCGCTCGGGGTCAAGAGGAGATGCTGGCGGTCGGCTTGCACCTCTTTCATCCCAGAGTCTCGCAGCGTTGGAATAACCCGTTCCGGGTCGCGCATCGAAAAAGGGCCGGGTGCATCTGGGTCGGATTTAGGCATTGGGCCCAAAACGCTGCGGGCTGCTTTCGCGGCCAGCTTAAAATATGGATTTTCGTCAATTGCGCCCCAGGTCGCGAGATTTACATGAGCGCCGGATGACAGGGCACTGAATATATTTGAAAAAGCCAAAGTGGGGTCATCAAAAAACATAACTCCAAATCGGGAGACTACGTGATCAAACGATCGCGCCTCAAAGTCATAGGTTGCTGCATCCGCATGAAGATAGGTCAGGCCGTACTTGCCTTCGGCTCTTTGATCTGCCAGTGCCAAAAGTGTGTCCGAAATATCGACGCCTGTGACACTGCCAGCCGGTCGTACTAGCGTTGCTGCTCGCATTGTGCTGGTCCCCGCGCCGCACCCGATATCGAGAACATGGTCGCCGGAAGACAGTTGGGCCCGGTCTAGAAGGCCCTCCAAGACCGGGGCCAGCAAAGCGTCCATGACGCTCTGTTGTGCCACCCATTTATGTCCTGCCTCCTCGGACCAGAAAGCGCGCTGATCTGCATTGGGTAATTCGCTCATCCACGCCGCCTGCGTCTGCGGCCTCCCTCAGATTTGTCGCCGCCACCGGTGTTAAAGGTCACATCTGGCAGCGTTACAATGGAGTTCAGGATCGGGAAGGGTTCAGAAGAATTTGGGATCGCGGACGCGTTGACGAAATGTTCCTGAAACCGCGGCTCGATGGCCGTTTCGATCTTGTGGATTTCTCCCACGGTCTGCTCAATCTCGGTCCGAGCGTCTTTGTTCAACAGCGCTATCCGCGCACCAGTGCCAGCCGCATTGCCGGCGGAGGTGACACGGTCGAGCGGGCAGTCGGGGATCATGCCCAACACCATCGCATGTTTGGGCGAGATATGGGCGCCAAAGGCCCCCGCTAGCACAACGCGGTCGACCTCATCGGTGCCGAATTTGTCCATCAGCAGACGCGCGCCGGAATAGAGCGCAGCTTTTGCCATTTGGATTTCGCGAATGTCGCGGTTGGTAATCGTAATTTTGCGCTCTCCATCTTCCCAAACGAGGTAAGAGTAGGTGCGTCCATCTTGAAAACAGCGGGTTGTGCCAGTTTGCTCGGGCGCGCCGATAAGGCCCGGCCCATCGACGATGCCCGCCAAACGCATTTCTGCCACCATTTCTATGATCCCGGAGCCACAAATCCCTGTAACACCAGTGCCTTGAATGGCGTCATTAAAGCCGTCTTCGTCGGACCAAATCTCGGATCCGATGACGCGGAAGCGTGGCTCTTTGGTGATCGGATCAATCTCAACACGCTCAATCGCCCCCGGTGCGGCGCGTTGGCCGGACGAAATCTGCGCGCCCTCAAATGCGGGTCCGGTGGGTGAGGAACAGGCCAGGACTTTTTCTGTGTTGCCAAGAAGGATTTCCGCATTGGTTCCGACATCAACAACCAAGACGAGGTTTTCTGACTTGTCCGGGGCCTCTGACAAGGCCACCGCCGCGGCGTCGGCGCCGACATGGCCCGCGATGCAAGGCAGCAGATAGGCGCGCGCGGTGCTGGGTAGGTTTAACTCCAACTCGCTCGCAGGCAGCGAAACGGCGTCTGACGTTGCAAGCGCAAAAGGGGCTTGGCCCAACTCAAATGGGTCGATGCCCAGAAAAAGGTGATGCATAACGGGGTTACAGACAAAGACCGCATCAAAGATCAGCGATTTGTCGATCTCGGCCTCAGCCGCGACTTGCGTGAAGAGTGCGTTCATGCCCTCGCGCACGGCTTGGGTCATCTCGTCGGCGCCGCCCGCATTCATCATCGAATAGCTGACGCGGCTCATCAAATCTTCGCCAAAGCGGATTTGCGGGTTCATTAGTCCGGAAGAGGCTACAACCTCACCGGTTTGTAGATCACACAGATGGCCCGCGATGGTGGTTGAGCCCAAATCCACCGCCATGCCGTAGATCGACCCCTCATAATAGCCGGGCCAAATTTGGGCGAGTGTCGGTGGTTTCGCGTCGCGGCTGTGATGAATGGCGCAGGTGACCTTCCATTCGCCTTTGCGTAGCGTTGGTTGCAATGATTTCAAAATCGACAGGTCCGCTTTGACGTCCTCAACGCCCCATTCGTCTTTTAGTGCCGTGCAAAGCCGCTGCAGATCACCGGAGGGGTCGTGCATGTCAGGTTCTTGAACTTCGACATAGTAAAGCTTCACAGCGGGGTTGAGTGTGATGTCTCGCGCCTCGGCCCGTTTGCGGACCACTTGTTTATGCACTTGGCTGCTTTCCGGCACATCAATGACGATGTCGCTTTGTACGGTCGCTTGGCAGCCAAGGCGGCGACCCTTGGGCAAGCCGCGCTTGTCGTCGTAGCGCTGCTCTACGCTGTTCCATTCCGATAGGGCGTTTTCGCTGACCGTGACGCCGTGCTTCGGAAAATCGCCGAAAGAGGGCTGGACTTGGCATTTAGAGCAAATACCCCGTCCGCCACAGACGGAGTCGAGATCGACGCCCAACTGCCGTGCTGCTGTCAAAACAGGCGTGCCGACCGGAAAATGCCCGCGTTTGCCAGAAGGCGTAAAAATCACCAGAGGATCAGTGCTCATAAGGAACCAGCCATTCAGAATTTCTTCTTATTTGTAGGGCTTAGGGGCTCAGGCGCAATGGCTGTCTGCGACTTTGAAAGGGCGTAGAGCGGCGCAGATAGAACGCAGGCTTTGAGACGAGCGCCAACAGCTTGGGGTACGGTTGCTGTGTTGAAGATATGGGCTCTTGGCTGTTTTGTTGTGGCCGCTCGGCAAAGCGACCACAGCTTTGTTTGCTTAAGCGCGTCTGCGGCGACCGCTTGCGCGCCCGGCACGTCCACCGCGCGCGGCGGCCTCGGTGCCATCGGCGTTTTTGGGCTTGTTGAATGAGATCCAAGCGCCGCCCGAAGGATCCTGATTGGACAGGAAATTGGCGGCGCGGATGGCCTCCATCTCTTTGCCCGGCTGCGGCTTGGTCGATCCGAGGCCTGTCAGCTGCGACAACAGTTCAGGATCGATGTCATCCGGCACAATGATGCCAGCTGCCGCAAGTGCCTCGCGTTTCTCACCCAGCTTCTTGGGGCCGACGGGCAGGGCCACCGGGTTCATAATTGCGGATGTCATGCCCGCGGCCATCGCCATCGGCAGGAATGCGTTGTTGATCCCGTGCCTGTTCGGCAGACCAAATGAGATGTTTGAAGCACCGCAAGTTGTGTTGACGCCCAACTCTTCGCGAAGTCGGCGCACCAGAGTGAAAACCTGCAACCCGGCGGTGCCCATGGCGCCAATGGGCATCACCAGTGGGTCAACCACGATGTCATGGGCGGGGATGCCGAAATCGGCTGCTCTTTCG
This sequence comes from Pseudomonadota bacterium, assembly GCA_039030615.1. Lineage (GTDB taxonomy): Bacteria > Pseudomonadota > Alphaproteobacteria > Rhodobacterales > Rhodobacteraceae > Litoreibacter. The sequence goes on from JBCCDV010000001.1 coordinate 525,331, forward strand.
ACGATCTTCTTGGCGACCGCGAAGCGTACATCCGGGTCTTCTGAAATGCCGGTGTCATCATTAGAGATCGCGACGACCGGCACATTGTATTTCTTGACCAGCGGCAGAACGAGCTCTAGCCGCTCTTCTTCCCCAGTGACAGAATTCAGCAATGGACGGCCCTCTGCGGCGGCAAGGCCGTTTTCCAAGGCGCCGGGGACGGAGCTGTCGATGCATAGTGGAATGTCGGAGACTTTCTGGACACGCTCGACCAGCTCTTTCATCAAAACGGGTTCGACGAAATTGTTGTCGGCGTAGCGCGGATCTTCGGCCATCTTGTTTGAGAAAACCGCGCCCGAGTTGATGTCGAGCACATTTGCACCTGCATCGGTCTGCGCGACGGCGTCTGCCTCAACGCGTGAGAAGTCACCCCGCTCCAGTTCTTCATTGAGGATTTTACGGCCGGTCGGGTTGATACGCTCGCCGATGACGCAAAATGGCTCGTCGAAACCGATCACTACGGTTTTTGTTTTTGATTCCAGTACGGTGCGGGTCATGCGTGAACTTTCTTAGGCCTGCGCTGCGGGGAGAGTGGAAGAGCCGCCATTGTTGATGGCCCAGTTGGCATTGGTTTTGATCCCGCCGAGTGGGAAGAAATGCACGCTTTCGATATTAAAATCAGGATTGGTTGCTTTGTGGTTTGCCAGCTGCGTAAGCACGTCGGTCGGCTCATAGGGGAGCAACAGTTTGGTGACATCCATAGCGCGTTTTTGGAGCACTTTGAGGGAGGGTCCCACGCCGCAAGCGATCGCGAATTTGATCAGAGTTTGAAGCTTCGCAGGGCCAGCTATACCGATGTGCACCGGCAGGTCGATCCCGTTTGCTTTGATTGAGTTCGCCCATTCAATGATCGGGCCTGCGTCAAATACGAACTGGGTCGCAAGCGCCATCTGCGCATCGGTGCGTTCGGAGAAGTCTTGCTTCCAACGCAGCGCATCGTCGACGTTTTTCATTGACCCATCAGGGTCGATATCTTTGTTACCTTCGGGGTGCCCGGCGACATGAAGCCGTTCAAATCCTGCTTTGTCGAAAAGACCTGTTTCCAGCAGCTGCATGGAGCTTTCAAAAGCGCCGAGAGGTTTGTCGACACCACCCGCCAGGAGCAACGCCTGTTTGACGTCAGCCTCGCCTTGATAGCGTGCGATCCAATCGGCAAGCGTTGCTTCATCGGCAATGATGCGCGCCGGGAAATGCGGCATGACGTTATAGCCATCTTTGGCCAGCCGTGCGGCGGTCTTGACCATGTCCTCAATCGGGGTGCCTTCGATATGGGCAATGTAGACGCGTGTCGCTTCGGGCAGCAATGCGCGGAAATCGTCTACCTTTTCGGCAGTACGGGGCATCACCTCTATGGAGTAGCCTTTGAGAAACGCTTCCATCTCGGGAGTGACGGACGTCTCTACAGGGGCGGATTTTTTAAAGTTCAGCAAAGCCATCAGTTTATCCCTCCACGCGATCACGCGTTATGGCCGTCATTGGCAATCAACGCTTTGATCTTCTCCGCGTCGTATTCTTGATCAATCCGTTCCGCTTGAGCTTTTGCGACCTCATCGGGGTCGCCTTCGACACTATAGGGAGGAGCTTTGCGCCATGAGGCCATATAGGCATCGTCATCCTTGGCGCCAACTTTCATTGCGCACCGGTCAATTGCTTGTTCAAACCGCTCGGGCAAAGGCATCTTGGAGCCGCGCCGACCTTTGCCGACGATGACCTGCGCCGGAATATCGCGCCAGAAAACAATTGTAACGTCGGGCATAAAGCAGCCTCTTTCCTTCAAGCTTGTCCTAGCGACACCATAGCGAACCTCGGAGTGCGACACGGATGAATTTCGACAAATTTCGCGACGTGAGCGACGGGGAGTATCTAACGCGCTTCTAAGGTTTCGGGAAGGTTGACTGATTCCCTTAATACTCAAGATAGATATGAGTTTGAGCGGGGATGTCTTGCGTGAACGCACGCTGCGGCTTAGGCTGCTGATAACACCTCAGACAAGGCGCCGCCCAATGGCCAAAACGCCGTCGAATATGCGACCAAACCACCTTAAGCCCGTGCCCACACCTCAGCGGGCGGCGAAAGTGGTGGAAAAGCCAGACCCGGCAGACCTCTATGCGGCGCTCGATCTTGGGACAAATTCGTGTCGCATGCTGATCGCGCAGCCCAAAGGCAGCCAGTTTCACGTCGTCGACAGCTTTTCCAAATCGGTGCAACTTGGGGCAGGGCTTGAAGCCACGAGTCAATTGTCCCGCCAGTCCATGGCCCGGACGGTTGGGGCGCTTAAAATCTGTCAGAAGAAGCTGAACCATCACTCCGTGAAACGCATGAGGCTGGTCGCAACAGAAGCGTGCCGGCGCGCCACAAACGCCGATCAGTTCATCAAACTGGTGACGCGTGAAACCGGGCTCGCTTTGGAAATTATCGAACCTGAAGAAGAGGCACGCCTCGCCGTGATCTCCTGTGCGCCGTTGGTGTCGGTAAAGACGGAGCAGCTTTTGGTTGTTGATATCGGTGGCGGTTCCACTGAATTGGTTTGGATAGACATCTCACGCGTTCCGCGCGTCGACCGTCCCCGCGCCATTATGCGTCTTCATACAGGGTTTGACCCGGAAGAAAGCGCCTTTCCGGGTGCGAAAGTGGTCGATTGGATTTCTGTGCCCCTCGGCGTTTCGACATTGCGCGACCAGTTTGATGATGTGGATGATGACGCCGCGCGTTTTGCGTTGATGAGCTGGTTTTTCGAGGAAAACCTCGCTGAGTTCACGCCTTACCAAGACACCGATCAGGTCCGTGAAGGGTTTCAGATCGTTGGGACCAGCGGAACCGTCACCACGGTGGCGGCCTCGCATCTTGGGTTGAAGCGTTACGATCGCAATAAGGTGGACGGGCTTCGGATGACTTCCGACCAGATCGACCATGTGATCCAAAGCTACTTGCATATGGGGCCGGAGGGGCGCCGCGCTGACCCGCGTATCGGACGCGACCGGCACGCGCTGATCATGTCAGGCGCTGCGATTTTGCAGGCTCTGCTGCGCATTTGGCCTACAGACCGTTTGACGGTTGCAGATCGTGGTCTGCGCGAAGGGTTGCTTTACGCGCAAATGTCGTCGGATGGCGTGCTCGAAGAGGGCCCTTACTGAGGCTGGCCTTCGCGCGGCTGGAGGGGTAGGGAGCCTCCGGCGGGAATATTTTAAAACAATGAAGAGCGGGCGTCATGGCCAGATCACCAACCGGGCCGAAAGGCAGCAAGGGTAAGAACACCTCAGGGCGCGGGCAACGTGATCTGACGGTAAAGGTGAAAACCGCGCGCGGGCGTAAACTGTCGTCGACGCTTTGGTTGCAGAGGCAGCTCAATGACCCTTATGTCAAGCGCGCCCAGGCGGAGGGGATGCGCGGGCGTGCGGCCTACAAAATCCTCGAGACTGATGACAAGTACCGCTTTCTCGTCCCCGGAGCGCGCGTGGTCGATCTTGGCTGTGCGCCGGGAGGGTGGTGCCAAGTCGCTTCAAAACGCGTGAACGCGCTAGGCGAACGGCAAGGCAAGAAACAAGGCTACGTCTTGGGTATTGATCTCCAAGAGGTCGAGCCGGTGCCGGGCTGTGAGTTGCACGTCTTGGATTTCATGGACGATGGCGCAGATGATCAGGTGAAAGCTTGGCTTGGCGGCAAAGCGGATGTGGTAATGAGCGATATGGCGGCGGCGTCCTCAGGCCATAAACAAACAGATCACCTCCGCATCATAGCCCTTTGCGAGGCGGCGGCATATTTTGCGTTCGACGTCTTGGAAGAGGGCGGAACATTTGTGGCCAAGGTTTTGGCTGGCGGGGCTGAAGGCGATTTGCAGAAGCTTCTGAAACAGAAATTCACGAAGGTTGCGAACTTCAAACCGGGGGCTAGCCGATCTGACAGTTCGGAGAAATTTGTCGTCGCCCAAGGATTTCGCGGCGAGGCTTAAAGTCCGTGCATTCGGATCAGCTTTGTTAGCTCGCGGTCTAACGCGTTCAAAAACTCTGAGCGTTGTTTGGACGAAAATGGCGGTGGTCCGCCTGTTTGCTCAAGACCACCGCGTAGATCCGCCATTATAGCGCGTGTGGCAATCGCGCCGCCAATATTGGACGTGTTAAACGGCTTGCCAGTAGGGGCCAGAACCGTCGCTCCGGCTTCAATGCAGCGACCGGCCAGCAGGATGTCTGCGGTCACAACAAGGCTCGCGGCATTGGCGCGCTCTGCGATCCAGTCATCCGCAGCATCAAAACTATCGGAGACAACTTGCATGCTGATCAAGGGGTGGGCGGGCGTGCGCAGATAGCTGTTGGCGACCAGCGTTACTGGCGTTTTGAGCCTGTAGACAGTCTTGAAGATTTCTTCTTTGACCGGGCAGGCGTCCGCATCAACAAGAACATGGCAGCTCATGAATTGGCGCGCGCGTGGAAGATAAAGCCCAAAAGGTTCATCAAGAGTTGGGCCGCCAAAATCGCTGTGCTGTCAGTTGGGTCGTAGTCAGGCGCGACCTCTACCAGATCGATCCCGACGATATGGTTGCGATAGGCCACATGCTGCAGCAGCTCGAGCACCTCGTAGTAAAGGAAACCGCCATGGCTGGGCGTCCCCGTCCCAGGCGCGATAGAGGGGCAAAACGCGTCAATGTCGATCGTTATATATATGTTTGCGCCTTCGGGGATACGGGCGAGCAGCTCGCCAGGTCCGAGCGCCCGACATTGCCGGACCGAAAGAATGTCTGACCCCATGGCGCGGGCATCTGCGTAGCCTTCCTTTGCTGTCGAGCTGACATTGCGGATGCCCAACTGGGTCAACCCAGTGACATACGGCTTTTCAGCGGCCCGCCGCATGGGATTGCCGTGACCATTGCGCACGCCGTGTCTTTCATCGACGAAATCGAGATGCGCATCGATTTGCAAAAGATGTATTTCGCCCTGATTGGAAAAAGCTTTGATACAAGGAATATTGATCGAGTGATCGCCGCCAATCGTGATAGGCAAAGCGCCTGCCTTGAGGGCTGCCCGAACGCCTTGTTCGATATTTCGATGTGATCCATTGGTGTCAGTATGGATAATGTCAGCGTCACCCAGATCGACGATGCGCACATCTGCCGGCAGGTATGTCGCGTCATCTTCGTGATCATAGGCGCCTGCATGCCCGAAAGAAAATAACGTCGAGGCCTCGCGAACGGCACGCGGCCCAAACCGCGCCCCGGGCCGGTATTGTGTGCCGCCATCAAAAGGCGCTCCCAGTATCGCGACATCGGCTTCGATCTTTGACCAATCCTCTACATAGGGGCGTTTGGCGAAAGTCGCGATGCCCACGAAAGGCAGATTTAGCCGACCCGCGTCATAGCCATGTCCGCTCATTTTTTCCCTCTCATGGTGGTCTTGCCTTCCTTTTGCACAAAATACGGACTTTCGCACCCGCAGAATCCATGTAATAGGAAACTGCCAAACGAGACCCGCTGCAAGGAGAGTTCGATGCAGATTCGTGAGGCCCTCACATTTGATGACGTATTGCTGGTGCCTGGCGCCTCTTCGGTGCTGCCCTCTGACGCGGATACACGGACTTTCGTTACCAAATCGGTAGCGATGAACATCCCATTGCTCTCCTCGGCAATGGATACAGTGACTGAGGCGCGTATGGCCATCGCCATGGCGCAGGCGGGCGGGATTGGCGTTGTGCATCGAAATCTTAGCGTTGACGAGCAATCCAAGCAGGTGCGCCGGGTCAAACGATTTGAATCTGGCATTGTCTACAACCCAGTGACACTGACGGCCAACCAAACGCTTGCCGACGCCAAAGCCTTGCAAGAACGCTACAAGGTTTCTGGCTTCCCGGTTGTGAGCGACGATGGGCGTGTCGTCGGCATCGTGACAAACCGCGATATGCGCTTTGCCTCAGATGACGCGACGCCGGTGCATGCTATGATGAGCTCGGATAACCTCGCTATGCTCGAAGAGCCCGCAGATTTGGCTGAAGCAAAGTCGCTGATGCAGGCCCGCCGGATTGAGAAACTTTTGGTTGTTAAGGAAGGCAAACTGACGGGATTATTGACCTTGAAAGACCTCGAACAAGCCGTGCTGAACCCACAGGCCTGTAAGGACAATCTGGGCCGTTTACGCGTGGCGGCAGCTACGACCGTGGGTGATGCAGGGTTTGAGCGTTCTGAGGCGTTGGTCGATGCGGGCGTCGATCTGATTGTCATCGACACGGCGCATGGGCATTCCGAAGGCGTCGCCATGGCTGTCGAGCGGGCCAAAAAGCTGTCGAATGAGGTGCAGGTGATAGCGGGCAATGTTGCCACTGCCGAAGCCACGCGCGCGTTGATTGGTGCGGGTGCGGACGCTGTGAAAGTTGGGATTGGGCCAGGCTCCATCTGCACAACCCGCATGGTGGCGGGTGTCGGCGTGCCGCAGTTGACGGCCATCATGGATTGCGTCGAGGGCGCGCAGTCAACCGGCACGCCTGTGATTGCTGATGGCGGCATAAAGTTTTCAGGAGATTTTGCCAAGGCGATTGCGGCCGGCGCGTCTTGCGCCATGGTCGGCTCGATGATCGCCGGTACAGACGAGTCCCCCGGCGAGGTCATCCTATACCAAGGACGCAGCTTTAAGTCTTACCGTGGCATGGGGTCGCTTGGCGCGATGGCGCGCGGCTCGGCGGATCGGTATTTTCAAAAGGATGCGGCCTCCGACAAGCTGGTGCCAGAGGGCATCGAGGGGCAGGTTCCTTACAAAGGCTCTGCGGGCACAGTAGTTCATCAATTGGTTGGCGGCCTACGTGCGGCCATGGGCTATACTGGCGCTGCGACAATCGAGGACATGCATACCCGTGCCAACTTTGTGCGGATCACCGGCGCAGGGCTTAAAGAAAGTCATGTCCATGACGTCCAGATCACCCGCGAAGCACCCAACTACCGGATCGGGTAATTGACCCCGGCGGCGCGGCTTTCGGCCGCGATCGAGGTTCTCGACCGCTATTTTGACGGCATGCCGCTTGAGAAGGCTTTGACAAATTGGGCGCGCCGGTCGCGGTTTGCCGGGTCCAAAGACCGCGCCGCGATCCGTGACATCGTCTTTGATTGCGTGCGGAACAAGAACAGTTTTGCAGCGAAGGCGGGCAGCGTAACAGGGCGCGGATTGGTCCTTGCATGGGCTTGGCAGGCTTTCGGGCCGGAACAGGCACAATCGCTTTGTGACGGGCAAGGCCATGCCCCGGCGCCGCACACGCCCACGGAACTTTTGCAATTGAATGAATCCGGTGACACGCCCGCAGACGCTGAGAGCTATGATCTGCCGGATTGGCTGATTGAGCCGTTTCGTGAAGCTTTTGGCCCGGATGCTCAATCCGTCGCGCAAACCATGCGCAGCCGGGCGCCGGTTTTTTTGCGTGTGAACCTGCGGAAAACAGATCGGAAATCTGCAGTTGACCTATTGGCTCAGGATGGGATCAAAACACGGGCGCTTTCGAATGTTTCAACAGCGCTTGAGGTTATAGAAAATCCAAGGCGCGTGGCCGCGTCGAATGCCTATAAGAAAGGTCTGGTCGAGTTGCAGGACGCGGCCCCGCAGGCCGCGTGTCTTGCATTGCCAGCGGCTGAAAAATTTCTTGATTATTGTGCAGGCGGCGGCGGTAAAACCCTCGCATATGGTGCGCTTCATGAAGCTGAGCTTTACGCATATGATGCGAATCCGGAGCGTTTTAAGGACCTTCCGGACCGCGCGTCGCGTGCCAGCCTCGATGTAAAGGTTTTGACCGCAAAGAAAACGTCAAGCCATGCACCATTTGATCTTGTCGTCGCGGATGTGCCGTGTTCGGGCAGCGGCACATGGCGCCGCGCACCAGAGGGAAAATGGGCTTTGAGCCCGGCAAGGCTTGCCGAGCTTCAGCGCACACAGTCTGAAATTCTTGATGCCGCCAGTGACCTAATAGGCGCGGCCGGTTGCCTTGCTTACATGACCTGCTCTGTCTTGAAGTCAGAAAATGAGGATCAGGTCCGCGCGTTCTTGACGCGTCATTCTGAATTTGAGTGTCTGTCAAAGGCGCGTTTTATACCAGGTCCTTACGGCGATGGCTTCTACTTTGCCCACTTGACCAAGCGTCAAGAACGTACCTAACCTTCGATAAATGCAAGATTTGTTAACGCAGTTAATAATAGATTAACGCTTTTTCGCAATGGTTTGAGGGAAGGCAAGTATTGGAGGTGCCCCGCGTGCTGAAAAGCGAGGAACCTGGAAGACTATCGAGCAGATCAAAACAGCCGGGCAACCGGTTTGATATCGTTTTGTTTGGGTCTGCACTATGCGCCTTTGCCGCAGCAAGTGTCGTTTCATCATCTTCATTGACCTTTGGTTTGTTTGGCATTGGCGCCGTGCTTGGGGTCTTTGGGCTTTTTTTTCGACACGGAGGCCGCTCATCTGGCACCGCAAGCCGTGAGCTGCGCAATTTAATTTTCAATGACGAACGCGCGGTCTTTGTCACAGCAGCCAATGGTGAGATTTTGACACGAAACGGCGCGGCGCGGCGCGTCTTTGGCGAGAAAAAGGTGGATGTCCTCGAACAAGCTCTGCTTGGAAAACTTCCAACGGCCAGCGCAACGATCTTTCGTCTACAATCGAGAGCCTCCCGCGAGAACGCTGCGCAGGAAGAGGTTGCGACGCATGACGCGCGGTATTTGATCAGCGCCCACAAGATCCCCGAGGATAGATTTATCTGGGCGATTGAAGACATTCGAGACCGTGCCGGCCGCCCGCAAGGCGCGGATGGGATCAGTCTGCCTATGTTGATCAGCAATGGCAGCGGCGCAGTTGCCCACATGAATGAAGCGATGCGCGCGATGGTCGGGCCGCGGGTAAAATCGCTTGATCGAATATTCGCCCAACCGCCAAGCCAGAGTGGCGAGGTGCATAAAATCAAAACCGAAGCGGGCGAAACCAGCGTTCAGGTGATCATACACAAAGGGCCTTCTGGGCGCTCCGAGTATGTCTTTGCCCCGGTTAAGCACGAACACTCGGTCTCGGCGGGATTAAGCAACTTCGAACTTCTTGAAGATTTTCCGGTTGCGTTGCTCCGTATTCGACCGAATGGACAAATTGGTCAGGCAAACAAACTTGCCCGCAAGCTTCTGGCCATTGAAAATGGCGCGACAGACCAGTTTAAAGACTTGATTGGGGGCTTAGGTCGACCCGTGAGCGACTGGCTCTCAGATGCGGTAGAAGGGCGAGCGCTGCACCAAACCGAAGTGATCAGAGCGAAGCGCGAGGATGAGGAGCGGTATCTGCAAGTTACCCTTGGACGTGAAATAGAAGATGGCGAAGTTACCCTCGTTGCGATGATCACCGATGCGACTGAGCTCAAGACCCTTGAAGCACAATTCGTACAAAGCCAGAAAATGCAGGCGATTGGTCAACTGGCTGGCGGTGTCGCACATGACTTTAACAATTTGCTCACCGCGATCTCGGGCCATTGCGATCTGTTAATGCTGCGCCATGACCCCGGTGACATGGATTACGGCGATCTTGAGCAGATCAATCAAAACGCGAACCGTGCGGCCTCTCTCGTGAGCCAGCTCTTGGCTTTCTCGCGCAAACAAAACCTTCAGCTCGAAGTTCTGGATATGCGCGACACCTTGTCGGATCTCACTCACCTTTTGAACCGCTTGGTGGGCGCGCAAATCTCTTTGACACTTACGCATGACCCACAGCTGCAATCCGTGCGGGCCGACCGTCGCCAGCTTGAGCAAGTGATCATGAACCTCGTCGTAAACGCGCGCGACGCCATGGACGGGCATGGCGGCGAAATCACCATCGAAACGCGCAACGCCAAGTTACAAAGCGATCTCAAGCGCGACCGTGCCGTCGTGCCTCGGGGCGACTATGTGGTTGTGAAGGTGCGCGACGATGGATCAGGCATCACGCAAGACAAACTTTCGAAAATATTTGAGCCCTTTTTCACGACGAAACGTACCGGTGAGGGCACCGGTTTGGGGCTATCGACGGCTTATGGCATCGTTAAACAATCTGGGGGCTTTATTTTTGTCGATAGCAACATCGGGCAGGGCACCGAGTTCACCATATTTTTCCCGACATATGACAGACCGAACGTGCGCGACGAGGCGACACAAGACGTACCTTCTAGCCCGGATGTTGGTCCCATTGATGGTGTGGTGTTGCTCGTTGAAGATGAGGCACCTGTGCGCGCCTTTGCGAGCCGTGCTTTGCAATTGCGTGGGTTCAAAGTGTTGGAAGCCGCGTCAGGTGAGGAGGCTCTTGCCGTCCTAAATGAAGACAGCTTGAGCGTTGATATCGTGGTTACAGATGTCGTGATGCCAGGTCTTGATGGCCCCAGCTGGGTCAAGCAGGCGCGTCAAGAAAGACCTGACCTCAAGGTCATCTTCGTGTCTGGCTATGCTGAGGAAAATTTCAACCACGACCAGTCCGACATCCCAAATTCAATCTTTCTGCCTAAGCCGTTTTCGCTCAATGAGCTTACGTCAACGGTGCGCGGGCAGCTCTCCGAATTAGCCGCTTAGACGGTTCTCTCTGATGCGCTTATTTGCGCGTGAATCTCAAAGTCCTGGAAGTGCTTCTGTTTCAACTCTGCAAGCAAAGAAGGAGACAGCGTGACGTTGCCTTCAGGTGACGCATTCACGCGGTCAAGCTTTGGCTCCTCCCCCAACCTTGTTTTTAGAAAGCCCAGAAAAGGCGTAAAATCCTCGTATGGAAAGACGTATGATGCCAGTACCGTACCTTTATCATCGGTTAAAAAACGCGCTTGCGACCCAAGTTTTGCAAAATCCGGCTGCGTTTCGGACAAGTAGGCCTCTACGAATCTGTCAAAGCTAATGCCCTCCGTACTGTTTTTATGACCCGAAAGTGCGGCGCGCTGGCGGTAACGATACCAGCTTCCAAGCCATGAAACCGGTTCGCGCATTATCGCAACTGTCTCGACGGGCGCAAGGTTTGAGCGGTCGAAGAGTAATCTGAACTTACGCTCATAACCCCTTGCATTCGTGTGCTTAATTCCGGGCGGATCACGAAAAACCGCTGAGGCCCTGCGATGCAACGCACGCTCGATTGCGGTCGTTCCCGTCTTGGGGACGGCCAAATAGGCGAGCCGTTCTTTGAAGAAAATCATCATCGCAATTGGCCCTGTACGCGAAAAAACCGAGTTTGTTTAAAATTGCGCATAGTTTCTAAACTCGCCTTTAACTCAGATGCCAAACAGTACCTTTCAGATTTTACTTGAAGTGTTCTCGTTTTGATCTCATAAAGTTGAGAACAACATAAGAACAAACACAATGATTGTCCCTTAGATAAGGGCATGAAATAAGGGTTGGAACAATGGCAACAGCAGAACTTTTGAATATGAGCAGCAAGAACGACACGAATAAGCAAAAGGCGTTGGATTCGGCCCTTGCACAGATTGAGCGCCAGTTTGGCAAAGGCTCGATCATGAAATTGGGTGACGGCAACGCCGTTCAGGAAATCGAGGCAACGTCGACCGGTTCGCTCGGTCTTGATATTGCACTTGGTATAGGCGGGCTGCCGAAGGGTCGCATCGTCGAAATATATGGCCCGGAAAGCTCCGGCAAGACCACATTGACGCTGCACACGGTCGCTGAAGAGCAGAAAAAAGGCGGCGTCTGTGCCTTTGTCGACGCCGAACATGCACTGGACCCGCAATATGCCAAGAAACTTGGCGTTGATCTGGACGAGTTGCTGATCTCGCAGCCCGACACGGGCGAGCAAGCGCTAGAAATCGTTGATACATTGGTGCGGTCCGGCGCGGTGAATATGATCGTGGTCGACTCGGTTGCGGCGCTTACGCCAAAATCTGAGCTTGAAGGCGATATGGGTGATTCAAGTGTTGGTGTGCATGCGCGCCTTATGAGCCAGGCGATGCGCAAGCTGACGGGCTCGATCTCTCGCTCGAACTGTATGGTGATCTTCATCAACCAAATCCGGATGAAAATTGGGGTTATGTTCGGCTCGCCCGAGACGACCACGGGCGGCAACGCGTTGAAATTCTATTCGTCCGTACGTCTCGACATTCGACGCATTGGTGCGATCAAGGATCGTGACGAGGTTGTGGGCAACGCAACCCGCGTGAAAGTGGTGAAGAACAAAGTGGCCCCGCCCTTCAAACAGGTGGAATTCGACATCATGTATGGCGAAGGCATCTCGAAAATGGGTGAGCTGCTTGATCTGGGCGTAAAGGCCGGTGTTGTCGATAAATCTGGTGCATGGTTCAGCTATGGCGATGAACGGATCGGGCAGGGGCGTGAGAATGCAAAGGCATTCCTGAAAGAAAACACCCGTACGGCGCTGGAGATTGAAGATAAGATCCGCGCAGCCCATGGGCTTGATTTCGATTTGCCGGATAATGACCCCGACATTGACGTTTTGGATGATGAGGGCGAGACACCCGAAGAATAGCTCTGTCGGAAACGGGTATTCCGGAAAACTCCGGAGCCGTTCCAGACAGACCAAGAAAACCTCGGGAAAAGGGCGGCTGTTGAAGGCGCCCTTTTTTCGTTTTGGGACGCGGGCTGTGGACAGTCCCAAATCGCAGGGCTAAACCGTCTCAAACCAATCATTTACCGCCATTGGACGCCACCCATGACCAGCCTGAACGATATCCGGTCCACATTCCTGAGCTATTTCGAAGGCCACGGCCATTCGATCCAACCATCAAGCCCGCTTGTTCCGCGCAACGATCCGACCTTGATGTTTGCCAACTCTGGTATGGTGCAGTTCAAAAACCTCTTCACCGGGCTTGAGACGCGTGACTACAAACGGGCGACCACGGCTCAGAAATGTGTGCGCGCGGGCGGCAAGCATAATGATCTCGACAATGTGGGATACACTGCGCGCCACCATACGTTTTTTGAAATGCTCGGGAATTTCAGCTTCGGCGACTATTTCAAAGAAGAAGCGATACCGTTCGCCTGGAACCTGATCACTCAGGAATTCGGCATCGACAAGGATCGGTTGTCGGTCACCGTTTATCACACAGACGACGAGGCTTTCAAGATTTGGAAGAAGCTCGGCGTGCCGGAAGAGCGGATCATCCGCATCGCCACCTCCGACAATTTTTGGCAGATGGGCCCGACCGGGCCGTGTGGGCCTTGCACCGAGATTTTCTACGATCACGGCGACCATATCTGGGGCGGACCACCCGGTTCACCTGAGGAAGATGGCGACCGGTTTATCGAGATCTGGAACATCGTTTTCATGCAAAACGAACAGTTCGAGGACGGCTCGATGCGGGCGCTCGACATGCAGTCGATTGACACAGGCATGGGGTTGGAGCGGATCGCCGCGCTAATGCAAGGCAGCCATGACAATTACGACACAGATTTGTTCAAAGCGTTGATCGAAGCCTCCGCGAACGCCACGGGTGTTGATCCTTATGGCGACCAGAACGTGCATCACCGCGTGATTGCAGATCACCTGCGCTCTACCTCTTTTCTGATTGCTGATGGCGTATTGCCATCCAAAGACGGGCGCGGCTACGTGCTGCGCCGGATCATGCGCCGCGCCATGCGCCATGCGCATTTGCTGGGCGCGAAAGACCCGGTGATGCACCGCTTGGTGCCTGAGTTGGTGACGCAAATGGGCGCGGCCTATCCTGAGCTGCGCCAAGCACAGCCAATGATCGAAGAGACATTGCGCGCCGAAGAAACCCGGTTCCGTGAAACACTTGAGCGTGGCTTGAAACTGCTCGATGATGAGCTTGGCGGCCTGTCCGAAGGCGAGGCGCTGCCAGGTGCGGCCGCTTTCAAGCTTTACGATACGTTCGGCTTCCCGCTCGACCTGACGCAAGATGCGTTGCGCGAAAAGGGGCGTGAGGTGGACGTCGCAGGCTTTGACGCCGCGATGGAAGAGCAAAAGGCCAAAGCGCGCGCCTCCTGGGCGGGCACGGGCGAGGCCGCAGATGCTAGCATTTGGTTTGATATCGCTGACAGCCATGGCGCCACAGATTTCTTGGGCTACGACACTGAAGTGGCTGAGGGGCAAGTCGTCGCAATCGTCAAAGACGGTGCCCAGGTCGAGACCGCTGGAGCTGGCGACATTGTGCAGATTGTCACCAATCAAACGCCATTTTACGCGGAAAGCGGCGGGCAAGTGGGCGATACCGGGGTACTGCAAGCCGGCGAAAACCGCGCGCGCGTGACCGAGACGCGCAAAGTGGCGGACGTGTTTATCCATTTCGTCGAAGTGGAGGAGGGTGCTTTCGCCAAAGGTGAGGGCATCGAGATGATTGTCGATCACGCGCGGCGCAGCACAATCCGCGCCAATCACTCCGCAACCCATCTGTTGCATGAGGCCCTTCGCAACGCGCTTGGTGAGCATGTCGCACAGCGCGGCTCGCTGAATGCGCCGGATCGGTTGCGGTTTGATTTTAGCCATAACAAAGCGATGTCCCTTGAAGAGCTGTCGCAGGTCGAGGCGGAGGTAAACGCGTATATCCGCCAGAATACGGCAGTCGAGACCCGGATCATGACACCGGACGACGCCCGGGCCATCGGCGCGCAGGCGTTGTTTGGAGAGAAATATGGCGATGAGGTGCGTGTGGTTTCCATGGGGCAGGCCGATACCGGCAAAGGCGCGGATGGCCAGACATATTCGCTGGAGCTGTGCGGCGGCACCCATGTGCGCCAAACAGGTGATATCGGGGCTTTTGTAACCCTTGGCGACAGCGCTTCTTCCTCCGGTGTGCGCCGGATTGAGGCACTCACGGGTCAAGCGGCGATGGACTATCTTCGCGCCCAAGATCAGCGTTTGGCCTCTGTCGCGCTTGCGTTGAAATCCCGCCCTGAAGAGGTGGGCGACCGCGTCAAAGCGCTTCAGGACGAACGCAAAGCGTTGCAGAACGAAATCGCGCAGCTGCGCCGTGAGGTCGCCATGGGCGGCGGTGCCGCTGAGATCGCCGACAAAGAGATCGGCGGCGTGATGTTTTTTGCCCAAGCTCTGCAAGGCGTCAGCGGCAAAGACCTGCCAGCCTTGATTGATGAACACAAAGCTCGCATGGGCTCAGGCGCTGTGCTGTTGATCGCTGATGCTGGCGGCAAGGCGGCTGTTGCTGCCGGTGTGACGTCGGATCTCTGCGAGAAACTCTCTGCTGTTGATTTGGTTAAGGCAGCTGTGTTGGAATTGGGTGGCAAAGGCGGTGGTGGCAGACCCGATATGGCCCAAGGCGGTGGCGCGGACGCGTCCAACTCAGATGCAGCAATCGCAGCGGCTGAGAAGCTGATCTCGGGCTAATTCCTGCGCTTCATTGTTTTTAGAATATTCCGGGGGGAGGCCCGCCATAGCGGGGCGGGGGGCAGGGCCCCCTGCTGTCGCGGTCGTGTAGCGGACGCAATTTCTGCTTAGCCGCGCATCCGGGCCCCATCTGCATCAAAAAGCGGCTCTGTCACCAGGCGGGCTTTGCGCAAGACACCCAGGATTTCGATGTCGACCTCAAGCCCTGGCATCGCCTTTTCGCGAGGCACAAAGCCTTGCGCGACAGAGACGCCTGCATGATGTGAATAACCGCCCGACGTACAAAACCCGACCACCGCGCCGTCGATGAAAATCGGCTCATAGGCGGTCACATCGGCGTCTTCTGCGTCGACGATAAAGGCACAAAGGATGCGGTCTGGCGGCGTTTCGCGTTCGGCCTCAGCGGTGGCGCGGCCAATAAAGGGCGCGTCTTTGTTGAAGGCTATGAAGCGGTCCATCCCGGTTTCCGCGGCAGTGTAATCGGGCGAAAATTCCGACAGCCAGGAGCCGAAAAACTTATCAAGCCTGAGGCTCATCATGGCGCGCATGCCGAAAGGTGTCAGCCCGTGGGGCTGCCCGGCTTGCCAAAGTGCGGCCCAGAGCGCGCGCTGATGCATGGGGTCGCAATAGATTTCGAACCCAAGATCACCTGTGTAGCTCACGCGTTGCACGATGCAGGCCACTTGCCCCACCACCATGCGCCTGACGTCCATGAAACGCATTTCGGTGAGATCGGTTTGTGTTGTGGTTTGTAAAATCTCTCGGGCTTTGGGGCCGGCCATCTGAAAACCAGTTGACCGGTCCGAAATGTTTTTAACGCGCACCCCGCGATCGGCGTTCTTCTCAAACCAGCGCATGTGGTAGGCTTGGGAGCCGTAGCTTGCAGTCAGATGGAATTCCTCCGCGCCGAGACATGATATGGTGAAGTCCCCGATCAGGCGACCTTTCGGCGACAGCATCGGGGTGAGGGACAAGCGCCCTTCCTTTGGAACGCGGCCCGCCATGATAACATCTAACCAATCGCGTGCTTGGGGCCCGGTGACGCGGTATTTGCCGAAGTTCTGAACCTCGTTGATCCCGGCCGCGTTGCGCACGGCTTTGACCTCGCGTGCGGTGGCGTCAAAGGCGTTGGAGCGCCGGAAAGACGGCGTCTCAAATCCGGGCTCGTCGCCTTGAGCAAAATAGTTGGCGACCTCCAGCCCGAATTGATGGCCCCAAACCGCGCCCATTTTGGTGAAGATGTCATACATCGGCGTCGTTGCGTGGGGGCGTGCTGCGGGCAGCTCCTCGTTGGGATAGCTGACCGAGAAGCGGCGCTGGTAATTCTCGATCACTTTTGGGCGCGTGTAGCCCGGGTTGATCCAATCGCCATAGCGCGCCACGTCCATTGCGAATGTGTCGCGCTCGGTCTCCCCCTCTATCATCCATTGTGCGAGCATCAGCCCGACGCCGCCGCCTTGGCTGAACCCTGCCATGACACCGCAGGCAGACCAGTAATTGCGCAATCCCGGCACCGGGCCCACCAACGGGTTACCGTCAGGGGCAAAGGTGAAGGGCCCGTGGATCACGGATTTGACGCCAGCGCGTTCTAAGACCGGGAAGCGCTTGTAAGCAAACTCGACAGAGGCCTCGATCTTATCGAGGTTGTCGGGGAGCAGCTCATGGCCAAACTCCCATGGCGTGCCATCAACCGCCCAAGGCTCACAGGGTTGCTCGTAAAAGCCAATGCAAAGGCCGCGGCCTTCCTGGCGCAGATAGCTTTCGCCCGCAGGGTCCATCACATGCGGGTGCTCGGTGTCACGCTCGTAGATCTCGGGCGTTTCCTCGGTGACCAAATATTGGTGTTCCATCGGGTGCAAGGGCAGATAGATACCTGCCATCGCGCCAACCTCCCGCGCCCAGAGGCCGCCTGCATTGACGATATGTTCAGCGTGGATCGTGCCTTTGTCGGTCACCACGTCCCAGCTTCCGTCGGCGCGCTGGTTGGTCTCACGCACCATGCAGTGGGTCTCGATCGTCGCCCCACCCATTCGGGCGGCCTTGGCGTAGGCATGGGTCGTGCCGGAGGGATCGAGATGCCCGTCAAGCGGGTCGTAGAGCCCGCCAATAATGCCGTCGAGATTGGTGATGGGCGCGATCTTGGCAATTTCCTCGGGGCCCACGATCTGCGTCTCTAACCCCATGTAGCGATGCTTAGCGCGCTCCGCCACGAGCATGTCGAACCTGTCTTGATTGTCCGCCAATGTGACGCCGCCCACATGATGCAGTCCACAGGACATGCCGGTGATTGCTTCCAATTCCTTATAGAGCCGGATCGTGTAGCCTTGCAGTGCTGCCATATTCGTGTCGCCGTTGAGCGTGTGAAACCCGCCCGCTGCGTGCCAAGTTGATCCCGATGTCAGCTCTGAGCGTTCGATCAGCATTACATCCGACCAGCCCAGCTTTGTCAGATGGTAGAGCACAGAGCAGCCGACGACGCCTCCGCCGATCACGGCAACCCGAGTTTTGGTATTCATTGGTATGCATTCCCTTTGGCTGGCCTGAAAGTTACCCGTGGCGGGCGTTCTGGCAAGTCAAAAAACGACCCAAATTGTCGCGGTTAAATCCAGGCCTGCGCCTCGGCAACCTTGTCCTGTAACCACAGAACGTCAACGCCCACGAAAACCTGAATGTCACGCGCCGTTAGGGCTTGGGCCTGCGATTCTTGTAGGGCAATTCCCGCCAAAGGTAGGCCTGCGCGCTTGGCGGCGGCGTCGATTTTGGCGATTGCTGCCTTGAAATCGGGGTGCTCGAACTGGCCCGAAATGCCAAGATCGGTCGACAGATCAAAGGGCGCAGGTACCAGTAGGTCGATCCCTTCGATGCCACAAATCGCGTCGATATTCTCCACAGCGTCAGCCGTCTCGACCAGCAGGACGCAGCACAAATGCGGTTCAATTTTTTCGCGGTACTCCATCAATCCGGTCTGCCAACGCGCTTGCGCAAGAAAAGGGCCGAAGCCGCGCGTACCATTAGGTGGGTAGCGTAGGCTTGCTACGGCTTTCGCGGCGTCCTCGGCTGTTCGGATCAGCGGGAAAATGATCCCTTCGGCCCCCAGATCGAGTGCGCGTTTCGCCTGCGCCGCTGTATTTTCTGTGATGCGTACCAAAGCCGCGCAATCCGTTCCGGCAACCGCGGCGATCATCGCATGGGCGGTTTCGTAGTCCACCGCGCCGTGTTCGAGATCGACAAAAACACTGTCTGCGCCAGCGGCTGCCATTGCCTGAGTGATCGCGGGCGAAGGGATAGTACACATATGCATTGTCAGCCTGTCGCCGCGTCTAATTTTGTCCTTGAGATTTGGCACAACGCCCTCCTGTGGTTTCCTAGGCAGCTTGGCAGCAATGTCGCAGTGGGAAAAGCTTTTGTCGGCATGGAAAAAGGTTTCGTTCGACGCGCGCCGCTAATTTGAGAAGCGCCAAAGGGAAGGACCTACGCGATGAAGACCCATGCACAAGCCGTTGTGATCGGAGGCGGGGTGATTGGATGCTCGATCCTCTACCATTTGACCAAACTTGGATGGACCGACGTAATCCTCTTGGAGCGCGACGAGCTGACTTCGGGTTCAACCTGGCACGCGGCGGCCAATATTCACGGCCTTCACGACGTTTCAAATATCACCCGCATTCAGAACTATACGATGGATCTCTATAACCGCTTGGAAGAAGTAACCGGCCAAAGTTGCGGCGTGTTTCAGCCAGGGTCTCTCTATCTTGCACAAACAGAAGCGCGGGAGCATCAGCTGCGCCTGCAAGCGGCAAAGGCCAAATATTACGGGCTACAATTCTATGAGGTCGACCGCGCGGAGGCTGAGCGCCTGCACCCGCTTGTCGACTATGACGGCATCCGCTGCATCATGTTTGAACCCTCGGGCGGCAATGTGGACCCGTCCGGCGTGACCAACGCTTATGCCGCCGGCGCGCGTCAAAACGGGGCCGAGATCTACCGCTTCACGCCAGTCACGGCGACCGATCAGCAAACGGATGGCACTTGGGTCGTCAAAACGCCCAAGGGTGATATCGTGACGCCGGTCGTGGTTAACGCTGCGGGTCTTTGGGGGCGAGAAGTTGCCGCGCTTGCCGGGATCACGCTTCCCTTGCAGCCGACGGAGCATCAGTACTTCGTGACTGAAACGATTGACGAGATTGCCGCCTTGGACCGACGTCTTCCGTCTGTCGCGGACCGTGACGGCGAGTATTACCTACGCCAAGAAGGTCAGGGCCTGCTGGTCGGCGCATATGAGAAGGACCTCCGTTTCTGGGCGGAAGAGGGCACACCGCAAGGTTTCGGCCATGAGCTTTTTGCCGATGATCTGGAACGGATCGAGCCCAACATGATGCGGGCTATTGACCGGGTGCCTGCGGTTGGAATGGCGGGGATCAAACGGGTCATAAACGGGCCAATGATCTGGTCGCCTGACAGCAATGCCTTGTTCGGGCCGGTCCCTGAGTTGAAAGGCTACTTTTGTTGCAACGGTATAATCCCTGGCTTTTCACAATCCGGCGGACTGGGCTCGCTGAGCGCTGAATGGATCGTTACCGGTGAGCCGCATCTTGATATGTTTCCGTGGGATGTGGCGCGGTTTGGAGCTTGGGCGGACAAAAAATTCACGAAGGCCCGCGTTGGTGATCAATATGCCAACCGCTTCGCCATTCATTTCCCCAATGAAGAACGCAGCGCGGGGCGGCCCGCGCGCACCCGGCCGGTCTATGAGATGCAGAAAAACGTGGGCGCCGTGTTCGGCCTCAACTATGGCTGGGAGCACCCCCTTTGGTTTTCCGACACGCCAGGTACGATCGAAACCAACGGTTTTACCCGCCAAAGCTGGTTTGAGCCCGTCGGCACGGAATGCCGGATGCTGCGCGACAAAGCGGGGATAATTGATATCTCCAACTTTGCGAAATATCGCGTCAGGGGGGCCGGCGCGTCTGATTGGCTGAACGCCGTCTTTGCCAACAACATGCCAAAAGCCATTGGGCGATCTTGTCTGACGCCGCTCATCGGCGTGCGCGGCGGCATTGCCGGCGATTTCACTGTGACCAAGCTCGGCGACGAGGATTTTCTGATCATCGGATCGGGAATGGCAGAACGGTACCACCAGCGTTTCTTCAACGCGGTTGCACGGCCAGTGACGGTCAACTTCGAAAGCCACACGGAGGGCATGTGCGGATTTAATGTTGCGGGCCCTGAAAGTCGCGCGATGTTGCAGCGGCTTACAAACAGCTCGCTCGCGACAGAGGATTTCCCCTTCATGCGCAGCCAACAGATCACATTGGCGGGCGTCGATCTTGTGGCGCTTAGGGTCTCTTTCACCGGCGATCTAGGGTGGGAGCTGCATTGCAAAACGCAAGATCAGACCCGGCTTTATGAAGCGCTCTTGGAGGCGGGCAAAGCGGTTGGGGCGGGCCCCGTTGGGTCGCGTGCGTTGATGTCGTTAAGGGTCGAAAAAGGCTATGGATCGTGGAGCCGTGAGTACTCCCCCGAATACTGGCCACAAGAGGTCGGGTTGGACCGCTTAATCAAACTGGACAAAGACTTTCTCAACAAAGACGCTTATCTCGCGCTAAAAGACAACGCCCCGCGCGAAACCTTGCAGATCATCGAAGTCCAGCACGTCGACCAAGCCGACGCCTCCGGCGGCGAGCCGATCTTTTTGCCCGATGGCACGCCCGTGGGTCGCGTCAGCTCCGGCACCTATGGCTACACCGTCGGTAAATCGCTGGCGCTTGGGTTTTTGAAGGGGGTGGCGCCTGGCGCCGAGGTCGATGTTATGATCTTGGGCCGCCCGCATCGTGGGGTTGTTCTCAGAGAGGCGCCGTTCGATCCCAAGGGCGAAAAGTTGCGGGCCTGAGTTTCAAATACCCAAAGCGTCAAAAACCTCAGCGATGCGCTTTTGCTTTGTTGCGGGCGCTTTCGCTTTGTCGATGGCAAAACAATGGCCACGTCGTTTGCCGGGTGTTAACGCGTCCCATGCGTCGCGTGCTTCAGGCGCCTCGCGCAAAGCATCAACAAGTTCGGGCGGCTCATTCACGGCGTCCTGATCGGCCATGCCAAAACGCACCATAATCTTGTCGCCTATCGCTATATTGCCGGCCTTTTGAATATCCTTTGGGACCATCAACCAGCGCGGCCCGCCTTTCTGTGGCTGCCACGCTCCTTCAAAGTCATAGCCTGACATTTCGCCTTTGACGCGCAAACGGGGATAGGTGTCAAAGGGCAGGGCGGTTTCCAAGGTGTCAGGTAAGTTGATGCAGACGTAGTGGTACTTTCCGAAGTCACGTATCGTGACCTCGGTTTCAAACTCAAACGGATAAAACTCCATCATTTTTCAGGTATAAGGCCGCGCGGGCTGAACCTTAGCACCAACAATAGGATAAGCCCCATCGTCAGGAGCCGCATATGTGCCGCACTGTCCAAGAGATGCGTTTTGAGTGCCGAGCCATCTGCCATGCCTGAGGTGATCAACTGCATGAAGGCGAGCCCGTAAACCTCCACTTGAACCCAGAGGAAGGCCACCAACATTCCGCCCAAGACCGCGCCGTAATTATTGCCAGACCCGCCAACGATGACCATCACCCAGATTAGGAAGGTGAACCTCAAAGGCTGATAGGAGGTCGGCGTCAGTTGGCCGTCCAGCGTTGTCAGCATAGCGCCTGCGATTCCGCAAATGGCCGAACCGAGAATGAACACCTGCAAATGCCGCGCCGTGACGTCCTTGCCCATGGCCTCCGCCGCGACCTCATTGTCACGAATGGCGCGCATCATCCGGCCCCAAGGGGAGCTGAGCGCGAGCTGCGACAGCACCAGCAGCAAGATCAAAACACCGGTGAACAGGAATGAGTAGCCAAGCTTGACATAAAGCGAAGAGGCGGTCGTCGGATCGAGGCCGAGATCAGTTGCGCGCTCAACGAAGCTTGCGCTGTTCTGCAGGTCAATTTCATAAGGAACGGGGCGCGGCAGGCCCACCACGTTCTTGACGCCGCGCGCCAGCCAGTCCTCATTTTTGAGGATAAAGATGATAATTTCGGCAATGCCGAGTGTCGCAATCGCAAGGTAGTCAGACCGCAGTCCGAGGGCGGTTTTTCCAATGATCCAAGCCGCGCCAGCGGCCAGCAACCCGCCGACGGGCCAAGACAGGATCACTGGCAAACCAAGTCCGCCCAAATATCCGGTACCAGCCGGGTTCACAGCCTCAACCGCTGCAACGCCGCCATCGAACACGCCGCGATAAAGGAAAAAGCCAAGCCCCAAAATCAAGAGCGTCGCACCGGCGCGCGCATTTCCCATGGCCATTTTTGAACGGGTGTAGATCACCGCCGCCAAGGTCAATGCGCCAAGCACCAGCCCTGCAATCACCCGCAGCCCGCCCGCGCTCCAGGCCTCTGGGACGGGCGGCATTGCGGTCAGGACAACAGCCAACCCGCCCAATGCGGTAAAGCCCATGATGCCTACGTTAAATAGCCCGGCAAGCCCCCATTGCAGGTTTACGCCAAGCGCCATCACCGCCGAAATCAACCCGAAATTCAGGATAAACAACGCCGAGTTCCAGGACGAGGTCGCTCCCGTGAACACGATTAACAGAGCCATCCCAACAAACAGTAAGATCGCGCGCATATTCATACTGATTGCCCCTTAAACAGCCCCGTCGGTTTGAACAAAAGCACAGCAATCAGGATCACGAAGCTGACCGCAAACTTATAGTCCGTGCTCAAAAGCTGCGCGAGGCCATCGGGCTGCAACGCCTCGGGCAAAATGTAGCCAAAGACTTTCTTGTAAGCGTAGGTGATCAGCACCTCAGAGAAAGCGATCACGAAGCCACCGGCAATTGCACCAAGTGGGCTGCCCAGCCCGCCAACAATAGCGGCCGCGAAAATAGGGAGCAGCAGCTGGAAATAGGTGAAAGGTTTGAAGCTTTTATCGAGCCCGTAGAGCGTACCCGCAATTGTCGCCAATGCCGCCACGATCAGCCAAGTATACATCACAACCCGTTCGGGGTTGATACCTGAGAGAAGCGCCAAATCCTCATTGTCCGAAAACGCGCGCATTGATTTGCCAGTACGCGTTTTGCTGAGAAACCAAAACAGCAGGGCCACAACTATTACCGCTGTTACGACCGTGATGCCTTGTGTGGTTTTGATTGCCAGCCCTTCGCGCAGGCCGGTCATTTCCCGGAAGTCCCGCACCCCGATGATGAAACGCTCGCCATCGGCAAAGCGCTGATCACCTGGCCCAATAATCAAACGCACCAGCCCGTTCATCACGAACATGACGCCGAGCGACACCATAACGAAGACAACGGGCTTCACGCGCTCACGACGGTAGAAGCGGTAAATGACCCTATCAGTGCCCAGCAAAAATAGCGCGCAGGCCACAATCCCAAAGGGCAAAGCCAACAGAGCCGTCGGCACCGGTCCGGCACTGATGCCGATGCTTTGAAAGGCCCAGGTTATCAAGATCACAAACATCGTTCCAAACGCCATCGTGTCGCCATGCGCAAAATTCGAAAAGCGCAGGATGCCATAGATCAGCGTGACGCCAAGCGCACCAAGCGCAAGCTGCGCGCCGTAGGCGGTCCCTGGGATGAGCACAAAGTTGGCAAAAGCCACAATGGCGTTTAGGAAATCAATCACTCGCAGGTTCCCATGTAGTTTACCATGATCGGACCTTGGAAGAGGTGCGTCGCGTAGCGCGCATCGCCGCCCTTAGCTCGGGTCAACGTATGAAACGCGCTTTGGGTAAAACCTGCAAAGACGTTTAACGTGGGCGAGCCACCGATATTGACTGGGATGGTCTCAGACGTTGTTACGATCTCCGCATTCTCAAAGTCGATCTCGAGCGTGTAATTCGTCTCCGCGCAAACTTCGCCCTCGTAGCACTCCATAGTAAAGGTGCAGGTCTCCGCAAGGGCGGGCGACGCGCCCAACACTGTAGCAAGAAACAGATACTTTTTCATAAGTTAACCTCCTAAGAATGAATTGCGAACTTCCGGGTCGGCCAAAAGGGCCTTTCCAGTGTCGGTGAAGCGGTTGCGCCCTTGGACGAGCACATAGCCTTTGTCAGCGATTTCAAGCGCTTGGCGTGCGTTTTGTTCGACCATAAGGATCGAAATACCCGTGCGAGCCACCTCGATGATGCGGTCGAACAGCTCGTCCATTACAATGGGGGAAACGCCAGCGGTCGGCTCGTCCAGCATCAAGACCTGCGGCTGCGTCATCAGAGCCCGACCAACGGCCACCTGCTGTCGTTGCCCACCAGACAGCTCGCCCGCGGCCTGCGCGCGCTTGTCTCCGAGGATTGGAAACAGCCCGTAAATCTCGTCTATCGTTTCGCGCAGGTCGTCTCGGCGCAGAAACCCGCCCATTTCAAGATTTTCCTCTACCGTCATAGAGGTGAAAATGTTGGAGGTTTGCGGCACAAAGGCCATTCCCTTCGCCACCCGCGCTTGCGGGGTCAGCTTGGTAATGTCGTCGCCAAACAGCCGCACGGCGCCCTGTCGCACATCAAGCATCCCAAACACGGCCTTCATCGCTGTTGATTTGCCTGCGCCATTGGGGCCGACGATGACTGCGATCTCGCCTTTATCGACGGCAATGGTGCAGTCATGCAAAATGTCTGGACCCTGGCCATAGCCGCCCGACATGGTGTCGCCAATCAAGACGGGTTCGCTCATGCTGTCTTCTCTTTGTTCTTCAATCCGGTGCCAAGATAGGCCTCGATCACCTGTTCATTGGCCTTGATCTCATCAAGGGTTCCTTCGGCCAGCACCTTGCCCTCCGCCATACAAATCACCGGGTCGCACAAGCGGCCGATGAAATCCATGTCATGCTCAATCACGCAAAATGTGTAGCCGCGCTCTTTGTTGAGACGCAGGATCGCGTCGGCGATGGTGTTCAGAAGGGTGCGGTTCACGCCCGCGCCTACTTCGTCGAGAAACACGATCTTGGCGTCGACCATCATCGTGCGGCCTAGTTCCAAGAGCTTCTTTTGCCCGCCGGAGATGTTGCCGGCACGCTCATCGGAAATGTGGTCGATGGTCAGAAATTCCAGCACTTCATCTGCTTGTGCCGCCAAAGCCCGCTCCTCATCGGCGATGCGTTTACGTCCAAACCATGTGTTCCAGAGTTTTTCGCCCGATTGTCCGCCGGGCACCATCATAAGGTTCTCGCGCAATGTCATCGAATGAAACTCATGCGCGATCTGGAATGTGCGCAATAGGCCTTTTGAGAACAGTGTGTGTGGCGGCAATCCGGTGATATCCTCACCGTCCATATAAACTTTGCCTGATGTCGGCTTAAGAACGCCCGCGATCACATTGAAAAGTGTAGTTTTTCCGGCGCCGTTAGGGCCGATCAGACCGGTGATGGAGCCTGGTTCGATCCTCAAGGACGACCCATCCACCGCGTGGAACCCGCCAAAATGCTTGTGCAGGTCTTTGACTTCAATCATGTGCAGAGTCCCCTAGAAAACAGCCCGAAGCGCGCGTGGCCTCGGGCTGTTTCAATTGCGTTAGCGACTTGAGATTAACGGTATTTCGCCGTTTTCTCTTCGCCGCCCTCATACATGACTTCACGGTAGTTACCGGCGGATTCACCGGGTCCGATCAACTCAACGGAAGAGGCGCCGACATAGTCGACCTCGCCGCCGTTCTTGAGGATTTCCAATGCTTTCGCCAATTCACCAGGAAAGATCTGCTCGCCCGGTGCGTTCGCCACATCCATGACCTTGGCTTTGTAATCGCCGGATTCCATCGAACCTGCCGCTTGCATCGCCAACATGATCAACGCAGCCGCGTCATAGCTTTCTGGCGAGAAGGGCGAAGTCGCGTCAAACGCGTCGCCTGCCATTTCGGCATATTTTGCAGCGCCGGGACTATCTGTGCCGGGGTGCTGACCGGTGGACCCGTCGATCTCGGAGCCGAAATTCTCGACCAACTTGGCTGAGATCATCCCGTCAGGGAAGTGGAAGGTCTCAAACGCTCCGGTATCAAGGGCTGCGCGGACGATGCCCGACCCGCCTTGGTCGACATAGCCTGCAACAACCAAACGGTCGCCGCCTGCCGCTGCCAAAGCGCCGACTTCAGCCGAATAATCGGCCTTGCCGTCTTCATGCGCTGCAGAGATGGTGACTTCACCGCCGGCGGCTTCAAATGCCGCTTGGAACGCATCTGCGAGGCCCTTGCCGTAGTCATTGTTGGTGTAGGTCAGCGCAACGCTCTTGATGTCTTGCTCCATCAACACCTCAGTCATGACAACACCTTGGCGGGCGTCTGAGGGTGCTGTTCGGAAGAACAACCCGTCATCATCGGCCGTCGATAGACCAGGCGACGTTGCAGAGGGCGAGATCATGACAACGCCATTTGGAAGCGCCACATTGGCCAGGATTGCGCCGGTTACGCCAGAACAATCCGCGCCCATGATGCCTTTGACGCCATCCGATGTGATCAGGCGTTCAGCGGCAGCGGTCGCGGCGGCAGCGTCGACACAGGTCGAATCCGCGCGGACAGGCGTGACGGTCGCGCCATCAAGCAGCATGCCGCTCTCAGTGACCTCCTTCATCGCCAGCTCAGCGCCATCAGCCATCATTGGTGTGATCGATTCAATTGGACCCGTGAAGCCCAAGATGATGCCCAGCTTGACTTCCTTAGCATGGCCATCGGCAAAGGCCGCGCCAGCCATCATTGCTGTTGCCGTGGTCGCAAGAAGCAGTTTTTTCATAAGTATTTCTCCCAGTTAGACCTTGAGTGGCCTTTAATGTCGGGCAGCCTAAATCGAAGTGGAGAACTTGGAAAGGCCAACGTTGCGGCGGTTAGAGGTGAAATTCACTGTTCACGTCCCGTTTACAAAGGTTTTTGTTTGCGGAAATGGGCCTACATTTGCAGCAGGAATTGAACGGAGGTCTGAATGACTATGCGCCCACATCTTTTTTCGCTTTTGCTTTGTTCCGTTTGGAGCGTTCCCGGCAGCGCAATGGACAGCGGGGCGGAAAAACTCACAGTGACCGAGATCGCGGGCGGGTTTGAAGAGCCCTGGGGTATCGGCCATCTCCCTGACGGCGGCATTCTAGTGACGGAACGTGACGGCGCAGTCATTTATCTGCGCGCAGATGGCAGCCGTGTCTCTCTCGCGGGCGTTCCCGAAGTCGTCGCGGACGGACAGGGCGGTTTGCTGGACGTCATGATCCCGCGCGATTTTGAAGAGAGCCGTGAGGTGTTCATGACATTTGTCGCCTCCGAAGGAAACGGCGTCGGGACGGCGCTTGGTGTGGGCCGATTGAACGCTGATGGGACAGGGTTTGAAAGCTTCACAAAGCTCTGGCAAATGGCCCCACATCCGGGCGAAGGCCGACATTTTGGCTCTCGCATTGTCGAAGCACCCGACGGTCATATCTTTCTAACGACCGGCGATCGTGGTGACAGGCCATCAGCGCAAGACCTCGGCAACCATAACGGCGCCGTTATTAGACTGGAAAGATCGGGCCATACGCCCAGCGACAACCCACTCGTAGACCGCCCCGACGCTGAACCTGATATTTATTCCTACGGGCACCGCAACCCGCAAGGTGCCGCGCTCGATCTGAATGGTGATCTATGGGTGGTTGAACATGGCGCACGGGGTGGCGATGAGGTCAACAAGATCATTGCCGGCGCGAATTATGGCTGGCCGGTCATCAGCTACGGGCGTCACTATTCTGGCGCCAAGATCGGCGAAGGCACAGAACAACCCGGCATGGAGCAGCCGCAGCATTATTGGGATCCATCCATCGCGCCCTCAGGAATGATGGTTTATTCCGGCGCGCTTTGGCCAGAATGGGAGGGCGACATCTTCGTTGGGTCGCTCAAGTTCGACTATATCTCGCGCCTGTCAGGCGATGATCTGAATGAGGTCGAACAGCTTACCAGTGCTGAGACAGGCCGCGTGCGCGATGTGGTCGAGGGCCCGGAGGGCGCCATTTGGTTCCTATCAGTCGAAAACGGAGCGCTCTACAAGATCACACCCTAGATAAAACGCGCCGGGCGCTTAGGCTTCCTTCTGCCAAAAGCACCCAAAAGGGTACTGCCGTCGTCACACGAGCGACGGCAGCCACAACACGATGCCTGGGAAGGCCACGAGCAACGCAATGGTGATCCCATCGGCAATGAAAAACGGCGTCACGCCCTTGAACACGTCTTGCACCGTTAAGTCATCACGCACGCCGGCCACGACAAAGCAGTTCAACCCAATTGGGGGCGTGATGAGACAAAACTCCGCCATCTTCACCACCAAAATCCCGAACCATATGGCGCACATTGTGCCTGACATCCCGAAGGCGCTGTCCGCGGCAGCCACGGTTTCGCCGCCGTTCAAAGCCATCACTGCCGGGTAAACGACTGGCAGTGTCAGCAACAGCATCCCAATCGCATCCATGAACATGCCCAAGACCGCGTAGGCAAGCAGTATGCAGATCAAGATCAACATAGGTGACATCTCAAGCGAGGTGATCCAAGCCGCGAACGCATCCGGCAGCTCGGCAAAACCCAGGAACCGCACATAGATCAAAACGCCCCAGATGATCGAAAAGATCATGACGGTCAGTTTGGCCGTCTCCAGCAAAGCCTCTTTCAGCTTGCTCCACCGCATCCCTTTGTAGAGCGCCATCAAAAAGACAATGAACGCACCCACAGCGCCGCCCTCGGTCGGCGTTCCCCACGCGTCGCCAAACGGGTTGTAGACAAAGAAAATGATGATGACGACGACCGCGACAATCGGCAAAGCAGGCGGGAGGGACTCGAAGCGTTGTCGCCACGTGAAGCCCGTCACAGGCGGGCCCACAGTCTTGAAGGTCAAGGCGAGCCCAATGATGAGCCCGGCATAGACCACGGCCGAAAACGCGCCCGGAATGAAGCCTGCCAGAAGCAGCTTGCCGACATCTTGTTCGACGATGATTGCGTAGATGACCAAGATCGCTGAGGGCGGGATGAGCGAAGCCAATGTCCCACCCGCAGCGACAACGCCGGCCGCGAACTGTTTGTTGTAGCCGACCTTCAGCATCTCCGGGATCGCGATCCGTGCGAACACGGCCGCAGTCGCGACGGAGGCCCCCGACACAGCCGCAAAGCCCGCCGTTGCAAAGACTGTCGACACCGCCAAGCCCCCAGGCACCCAAGCAAACCAACGTTTGCAGGCCTCAAACAGCGCCGTTGTCAGTTTAGCGTGATAGGCAAGATACCCAATCATGATGAAGACCGGGATCAGGCTGAGAACTTGGGCGGAGACCTTCGAATGTGGGGTTAACCCGGCGATTTTGACGCTGATCTCAATTGCTTTCCAGAACCGCTGCGGATCGTAATCAAACCCGTTCCAGCGCAACCAACACAATCCGACAAATCCTGCGAGGCCCGCCGCGAAGGCCACGCGCATGCCCAGGATCACAAACACCAACATCCCGCCCGAGACCCAAAGACCAATTTCGATAGGCTCCATCAGTCGGACCCTTCCATGGTTTCAGCCTCAAGGCGCGCTTGTTCGGCGACTGATAAGTTAAGCGGCACCGCGACGGGATTTTCAAGGCCAAGAACCAAAGCACGCCCATATCCCCAAATCTGCAACAGCAATCTCAGAACCAACACTGCGAAGGCGATCGGGACGACCAGCTTGCTCGGCCAAATGGGGATACCCACATCGATAGAGCTGTCGCGGCTACACAAGGGCCTGCTGCAATCAAAGGAGCGATCAAAATGCTCCCAAGCGCCGTAGGTCAGCGCTGCAATCAGCAGCAAGATCAGCAGCACCGAGACCAGCTCAAAAAACCACAAGACCCGACCTTTTAATGCGCCGACCAGCATGTCCATGCGAATATGGCTGCCGTCGCGCTGCACGTATGAGACGCCCATAATCGCGATGATCGGCATGGCCGCCTCGATGTAGTCGACATACCCCATCATTGGGGAGGCGAAGAATTTGCGACCTGTCACCGAATAGGCTGCCAAAAACATCAGCGAGAACACGGCAATCCCAGACACCAGTGCCATCACCCGCTCCAAAGGCAAAAGCGCGCGGTCAAGGCGTGAGAGTATGCTGGAATCCTCCAGAACGGCGGCTGAACCGGCCATCTGCGTGCTCCCCCAAATTAGATGAAAAATGCCGCGCTCCTGTGAGGGAGCGCGGCGCGCAGCGTTTAGCTGCCCTTCGCTTCCGCGAGCGTTTTGACAACCAGGTCATAGAGCTCTTGGCCCGGCAGGCCTTGGGCTTCCATATCTGCAATCCACGCGTCACGCGCAGGAACCGCGGCGATGGAGCGGAACTCGTCGATCACCGCTTGATCGATTTCGACTTTCTGAACGCCTTTTTCGGCCAAGACGCTGTCCCATTTGGTCAGCAGCTCGCCGTAATTTGCCAGGTAGTGATCCAAAGCTTCATCGACCGAGCTATCCAGCGCTTCACGCTCAGCATCGCTAAGGCTTTCATAAGCGTCGATGTTCACGACCACAGGACAGTTCACCGTGCCGGGGTTCAGGTTGGCCGTCCACCAGTCTGCCTGGTTGATTGTCCCAAAGGACAGGTGAGCGTGTTGGGCGAAGGCGACTGTGTCGACAACGCCCGATTCCATTGCCTGATAGGCTTCCGTCGCGGTCACAGATGTTGGGACCGCACCGACGGCTTCAAAGGCTTTGCCTAGGCCACCTGTTGCACGAACCCGCATACCTTCCATCGAGGCGAGCGTTGCGCGTGGATCGCCGGTTCCAACAAGGTTGTATTGCGGCATAGGCGAGGTCATTAGCAACTTCGCGTTCCACT
This sequence comes from Pseudomonadota bacterium, assembly GCA_039030615.1. GTDB lineage: Bacteria > Pseudomonadota > Alphaproteobacteria > Rhodobacterales > Rhodobacteraceae > Litoreibacter. The sequence goes on from JBCCDV010000001.1 coordinate 556,451, forward strand.
GCGCCATTTCTTCGGTCGCAGCGGGGTGGGCGTAAACGGCTTTAGAAACCGCAACTTCTTCTTCGAGGTTCGACACGCCAAGGAATGGCAGCTCAAGCACAGTCACAACGCGGTTTTTGTCGCGGTGATACCCTGCGCAAAACTGTGCCATCTCAAATGCGCCGATCGAGATGCCGTCAAGGTTCTCGCGGTTTTTCGACAAGCCACCATAGGAGATGCTCATTGTGAACTCCCCGCCGGTTTTCTCGGACACCAATTCTGCAAGTTTCTCAACATGTTCGGTGAAAGCGCGGCGTTTGCCCCAAACAGAGACGTTCCATTCAGTTGCCGCAGCTTCGGTTACAAACGCCACAGAGAGCGCGACACCGCAAGCGGTGGTAAGATATCTATTCATAAGGTCCTCCCAGAGATGCCCGGTTCGGGCATAGTTATTATGGTTTTAGTGTTAAACTCGGGCGCGGCATGATCAACAGGGCAGCGGCGTCTTTGTGGTTATTTCTCTTAAGTACATATTTTTAAATAGTAAAATTCTGACGCGATATCTTTGACGACGAGCTTTGTGCGGAAAAACGCACGTTTTCGCGTTGATTGCCTCTGATCTTCGCGCGTGCCAGTCTGATTGCAACACCGAAGATAGGGGAGCCACGCATGAGCCTAGAGTTTTACCAATTCAGCTACAATTCCGACAATTACGGCGTCCTGATTCATGACGCAAACTCTGGCGCCACGGCTTGCGTCGATGCGGGTGATGCAGGGGCTGTTTTGGATGCGCTCAAAACAACGGGATGGGCGCTGAGCGATCTGTGGATCACGCATCACCATTGGGATCATATCGACGGGTTGGCTGAGGTTAAGTCGGCGACCGGCTGTGTCGTCACGGGGCCCGAAGGGGTGAAAGGCGTCGACACAACCGTGCAAGGCGGGGACAGCTTCAGCTTCGCGGGCCATGAGGTCGCACTTATTCATACGCCGGGCCACACGTTGGATATGCTGAATTATCATATACCCGCTGCCGCGACCGTCTTTACGGGCGATAGCCTGTTCGTAATGGGCTGCGGGCGGCTCTTTGAGGGTGACGGGCCTATGATGTGGGAAAGCCTACAGAAGCTCATCGCGTTGCCGCCCGAAACGGTGATCTATTGCGCGCATGAATACACGCTCGCCAATTCTGCCTTTGCCCTTAGCATAGATCCAGAAAATACAGCATTAGAGGTGCAAGTAGCACGCGTGCGGGATTTGCGCGCCAAAAATCAACCAACCGTTCCGACTGACCTTGCGACCGAGCTGGCGACAAATCCTTTCCTGCGCCCGGACGATTCGTCGATCCGGACGCATCTTGGTTTGGAAACCGCAAGCGATGCCGAGGTCTTCACCGAGATCCGCCTACGCAAAGACAATTTCTAACCGCTTGCAATTCAGGACACAGGCGTCAAACTCGACAGCACACATCCAACACTTGGGAGAAGTTATAATGAAAACGGTTACCGTTCTGGCAGCTGCATTGCTGGCCACAACCTCGCTCGCGGCATCGGCTGAGACCCTCCGCTGGGCGCGGGCAGGCGACTCGCTGACACTTGATCCTCACGCGCAAAATGAAGGTCCAACGACCGCTCTCAACCATCAAATCATGGAACCGCTTGCCCACCGTGATCACGATGGTCAGATCGTTCCGGCCCTTGCGACCAGCTGGAATCCGTCAGAGGAAAACCCGAATATCTGGGTCTTCAACCTGCGCGAAGGCGTCACATTCCATGATGGCTCGGCCTTTACGGCTGATGATGTTGTCTTCTCTTTAAACCGCGCAATGACGGAAGACAGCGATTTCAAAGAACTTCTGGCTTCCGTGAAGGAAGTGCGCGCAGTTGGCGAATATATGGTCGAGATTGAAACAAACGGGCCCAACCCGATTATGCCGAACAACCTGACCAACATGTTCATCATGGACAGGGATTGGGCGGAGGCAAATAACGCCACCAAGGTGCAGGACTACGAAGGCGGCGAAGATACGTTTGCGGCCAAAAACTCCAATGGCACTGGCCCCTATAAGCTGGTCAGCCGCGAACCAGATGTGCGCACCGTTCTGGCAGCCAATGAAAACTACTGGGGGGCAGGTGAGTTCCCGCTGGAAGTGACCGAGATCATTTATACGCCCATCCAGAACGCGGCGACGCGGGTTGCAGCACTTTTGTCTGGTGAGGTTGACTTCATTCAAGACGTTCCGGTGCAAGACCTTGAGCGTGTGGCCTCAACAGACGGGCTGGATGTGCGGACCGCGCCGCAAAACCGTGTGATTTTCTTCGGTATGAACATGGGTGATGCGGACCTTGCCAACGACAATGTCGAGGGCAAGAACCCGTTTGCTGATGTGCGCGTGCGCAAGGCTATGAACCTTGCGATCAACCGCGATGCGATCAAACAGGTTGTCATGCGTGGTCAGTCCTTCCCGGCTGGCATGATTGCCCCACCGTTTGTGAATGGCTGGAATGAAGAGATGGATGGCGCATCGTCAACTGATATCGATCAGGCCAAGGCTTTGTTGGCAGAGGCGGGCTACGGCAACGGGTTCTCAATCCAGCTCGATTGCCCGAATGACCGCTATGTCAACGATGAGGGTATTTGTCAGGCAGCTGTCGGTATGTTTGCCCAAATCGGGGTGACGGTGAACCTTGACGCAAAACCCAAGGCGCAGCACTTCCCGCTGCTGAGCAACTATGAGACCGACTTTTATATGCTGGGCTGGGGTGTGCCGACCTATGACAGCGAGTATATCTTCAACTTCCTGGTGCATGGTCGGGATGAGAAGTACGGGTCCTGGAATGCGGTGCGCTACAACAACCCTGATTTGAATGCGAAAATTCAGTCTTTGGCCTCGAACACGGACCTTGAGGCACGGAATGCGGATATCAACGCGATCTGGCAGGTCGTGCAGGATGAAGCGCTTTATATTCCGATCCACCACCAGGTTCTGAACTGGGGCATGAAAGAGGGTGTCGGCACGATTGTTGAGCCGGAAGACAGCCCGAAATTCAAATACTTCACGATGAACTGAACCATGTGAGTTGAAAGTCTCGACAGGCCCCCGGATAGCGATCTGGGGGCCTTTTTTGCGGCCCCCGCATGCGGGGAATCTTGGAAGATACTGTTTTAAAAGGCATATTAGAATTTTTTAACGATTTGGAAAGGTTTTCAAAAACCCTCCACAACCGCATAAAATTTGGCAAAAACTTGCCTCAATTTTGTCTCAAATTCTTGCCACTACCGTAGCGTCACCGCGGTTTGGTGACGCGTTTCGAGCTTAGGAGGTACTGACATTGGAACAAAAACTCACCACAGCTTTACTCTGCGCATTCGCGGCCACCGGCTTATCCGGCATTGGCGCATATGCGAATGATATTCAATGCGGAGACTACTATTCCGTGGTCCGCGGCGACTCGCTGAGCGCGATCAGTCTGCGCAGCTACGACTCGCTGGTTTATCAGCCGATCTACACGGAAAATGTCGATGTGATCGGCAGCAACCCGGACATGATCTATCCCGATCAAGCGCTTATGATCCCGTGTCTTGGTGCGGATGGAAGCGTTGTCACAGCAACATCGGAAACGGAAAGTCTGACAGCCGACAGTCTGGTTCTGACCTTCAACCGTGCTTCAGCGCCACCTTTCATTATCAATAGCGGGATCATAGACGGCTATCTGGCCGATATCACTGAAGCCACTGACGGCCGTGTGACGTTTGCGGACCCCGAGGTCGTCAATCGTGATCACGGCGCGCAGTTTGAGCTGGTCACATCGGGCGCTGTGGATGGCGCTTATGTCCTCAATTCCACGATTGCGGAGTCGCATCCGCTTTTGCAATTGCCGATGATGCCTATGTTTGGCGGCTCGGCGGAGCAGACAGCGGTCTCAATGTGGCGCCTGCATGATGCCTTCCTGTCGAAGACGGACTACTTCTCCGAGGCAGAGCTTCTGGGCTTTGTGGCGGCTCCGGCCGCGCATATCTGGCGCGATGGTAGCTTGCCGGTCATGCCGGGCGAGAATGTCGCCTACAAAAACGCCTATCACAGCCCTTATTTCCACGGGCTCGACACACGCGGCCCTGCCGTGATGCGCGCTGAGTTTGCCGAACGGGCTGCAACGCTTAACAACGAGCCACAGACCTACTTTATGGCCCATGGCGCTGCTCTGGCGGTCGGGCTTTGGAAAGAAGGCGGCAATGTTTCGGTGATGGAGGTCGACAACGGGCTCTATACGCCAACCTTCTCGGTCATCTTGTCGGATGAGGCTTGGGCAAAGATCGAACCGGCTGATCAGGCCGCAATTCGCGCGCTGTCTGGCGAGGCTTTGGCCAGCCGTTCAGCTGCTTGGGACGGGTTTGACAACGCGTTCCGGTCCAAGATGCTCGATCTCGGGTTGAAGTTCGAAAAGGCCGACCGTGCGCTTCTTGACGATCTGTGGCTCAGCCATGTGAGTGACCTCAACGATTGGGTCGCCAAAGTTGAGGCGCGCGGTGTCTCCGGGACGGCGGCGCTGAACGCGTACCTGTCGGACCTGCGCTCGCTTGAAGATCGTCTGATCTACCGTGGCGATGAGACATTCGTCGACCAGCACCCGTTCCTTACGGGCGGTAGCTAAACAATACTTGCCGCGCCCGGGACGTTCGGGCGCGGCAGTTCTGTTCAAAGACTACGCTTCTTTGTCCTGTTCTTTGGCGCGATGCCGGTCTGGGTTGCCAGATTGAACGCGTGTTTCACTCACCTGTTGATCATTGTTCCAGCGCATCAATCATATCGACCCGCGTGCCGTGGCGGCCGCCTTCGAATTCGGTCCCCAGAAACGCATCAACGATCTCCAGGGCCAGTCCTTCGCCGATAACGCGCGCACCAAGCGACAGCATGTTGGCATCGTTATGGGCGCGGATCATCTGCGCCGAAAACGGATCAGCGCAGACCCCGCAGCGAATGCCTTTGACCTTATTGGCCGCCATCATGATCCCTTGGCCGGTGCCGCATAGAATAATCCCGAGATCCGCCGCACCGCTGGCGACTTTTTGGGCCGCCGCCGCGCCATGCGCGGGGTAGTGGGTGCTTTCGGGACTTGTGGGGCCGATATCATCGACAGTGAAGCCTTTTGCCTCGATGTGTTTGGCAACTGCCTGGCGCAGCGCGATGGCCGCGTGATCGCTCGACAAGACAATTTTCTGTTTCATAAGGCGCGCCCCTCAGCCGTCATTTTGCGTGCTTGAACACGGGCCGGGATCAAAGGTCAATGCAAAGCCGCCACTTGGGATGTCAAGACAGGCCTGCGCATGGCAATCATCCGTTCGGCCTCGTCGTTTCGGCCAAGGCGCATCAGCAGGTTCACAACCGTCAATTCCAACAGGTCGCGCTGTGCGCGGCTGCCGCCAAAACGGGCATGATCTGCCATGACAGGTGTGAGCTCGGACAAGGCGTCGGTCCAGTTTTGCGCCGCGATGGCGCGCCAGGCGCGGGCTACGGGCGCGACCAGATCGCCGGCGAAGCCGTTGGTGGTCTGGGCGAGACGGTCAAGCTCCGTCCCGTTTCCGGCCATCGCGTGGGCGAGGGCGGCATGCATATCGGCAAAGCTTTGGGAGGAGGCCGGGAAGGCCTTGCTGGCGAAGTGGCTCAGCGCGGTCCAGCGCTCCGGCGGGACCTCGACACCGGCCATCTCAGCACGCCAATAGAGCGCCGCCGTGTCGGTCAGCATGTTGATAGCCGGGCTGTTCGACGTGCCTGGGCTGATGCTGTCGTCGATCATCTCCCACATCAGAGCGGTATCGCCCGTGTAGAGCGCCCAAAGCCCGACATGCCACGACAGATGGCCTTGCATGATGCCGCGGCTATCATAGCGCTGCATCCAGCTTTTGAGATAGGCGAGGCCTTCCTCCGTGCGCCCGGCCTCATACTGCGCATGCGCCTTGAAATGGGAGGCGTTTGAATTGTCATTGTTCAGCTCGAGCGCGTGTTCCATCAGCGCCAGCGCTTCATCGATGCGACCGGTCTCACAGAGCGACTGCGCGTGCACGCTGCTCATCCACCAATCATCGCCGTAATGCGGCGTCAGATAGGCGGTGTAGGCCAGCATATCGGCCTCGCGCCCGGCGCAGCCCGAAAAGCCGATCAGCCCAAAGACATTGGTGCAGAGCTGGGCGGCGAGCGCGTCGCGCGGGTGGTTCAGGACATGGGCGCGTGTTTTGGCGCGGGCGCCAACCGGGTTCCCGGAGAGCAAATCATCGAAAATGTCGATATGGGCGCGCTCCCGGTCCGAGAGGTTCGGCTTCAGCGCTGCGGCCCGGCCAATGGCGGCTTTGGCGCCAGCGATGTCGCCGTCATACATCTTTGCGCGCGCCAACCCGACCTCCGCCATAGCGAAATCTGGCGCGGCTTCGAGGGCCTTGGCGAAGGCGTCAGCGGCGCCATATGTGGCTGCGAGAATGTGGTCGACCCCGGTGACATAAGCGTCGCGCGCGGCATCTGATTGGGTGGATAGGGCATTCCCGTAACGGTCATCTAACATGCGTCACCTCGTTCATTTTCAGGAACCCTACCGAGCGTTTCGGGTTTTGTCGCCTGCGTTGTTCACGGCGATTTGATGTGACGGGAAGATGCGCTAGGGTCACGCTCATGTGAATGGGGGGCATGACGCCCAGCCGCGTTTCTGAAAGGACTACACTGATGTTGAGACTGACTTCCGTCTCGGCGCTGGTATTGGCGTTTGCCATGCCCGCCGCCGCTGCAGAGTTTCGCTGGGCGGGGACGACTGACCCGCAAACGATGGACCCGCATGCGGTGAACTCCGCGCCCGTTCTGGGGTTCTTGAACAACGTGTATGAGGGGTTGGTGCGGCGCGGCAAAGATATGGCGATTGAGCCAGCATTGGCCACATCGTGGGAGCCGATCGGCGCGGGCGAGGGGTGGCGGTTCACGCTGCGCCAGGGCGTGAAATTCCAAGGCGGCGAGGATTTTACCGCCGAGGACGTCATGTTCTCCTATCAGCGCGCCTCATCTGAGGAGGCCGACACCTCAAGCTGGTTCTCACCCGTCTCCGAGGTGAAGGTGGTTGATGATTACACAATTGACATCATGACGACCGCGCCGAACCCGATCTTTCCCGACAGCATCGCCAACTGGATGATCATGGATAGTGGTTGGGCCGCGGCCAACGGTGCCGAACGCCCAGCCAAGGATGCGGAGAATTTCGCCACACTCAACGCCAACGGAACGGCGGCATTTCAACTGGTGGAGCGCCAGCCCGGGCTGAAAACAGTCCTGGAGCCGTTCGATGGCTGGTGGGGCGAGGCGGAGCATAACGTGAGCCGCGCGGAATTTACCCCGATCCAGAACCCGGCGACGGCGGTGGCGGCGCTGTTGTCTGGCGATGTTGATATGATCAATCCTGTGCCCATCCAGGACGCGGAACGGCTTGCCGCTGGCGGCAATGCGACGGTCATCAAAGGGATCGAGGCACGGGTCATCATGTTGGGCTTCCCGCATGGGGCGGCGGAGCTGAAATACACCGGCGACGCGGGCAAGCCGAACCCGTTTCTTGATGTGCGCGTTCGCAAGGCCGTGGCCCACGCGGTCAATGTGCCTGCCATTTTGCAAACCATCATGCGTGGCAATGCGGAACCGGCCAGCCAATTGGTGAGCCCGGCAATGCGTGGCTATTCCCAAAGCTTGGCGGCACGTCCGGCCTTTGATCCTGAAGCGGCCAAAGCGCTGCTGGCGGAGGCGGGCTATTCGGACGGGTTTTCCTTCGGTCTGAAGTGCCCCAATGACCGCTACCTCAACGATGAGGCCGTTTGCCAAGCCGTGACCGGCATGCTGGCCCAGATCGGCATCACCGCCGAATTGGACGCGATGCCCGTCCAAAACTACTGGCCGGAGCTGCGGGAAGATAATTACGACATGTATCTTTTGGGCTGGTCGCCGGGCACGTTTGATGCCGAGCACCCGATCCGCTTCCTTGCGACCACTCCGAATGCTGAAAAGAAGTTGGGGTCTTGGAATTTCGGTGATTTCTCCAACGCCCGCGTCGATGAGCTGCTTCCTTTGATGCAGTCGGAGGTCGATGATGCGGTACGTCAGGGTTATATCGATGAGGCCACGAAGATCATCCAGGATGAGATGGCTTACGTGCCGCTCTACGTCCAGCCTTTGGTCTGGGGCACAGGCTCAAATATCGAGCTCACACAACGCCCCGATAACTTCTTCATCCTGAGATGGGTGACAGTGAACTGATCGCCAAAAAAAGTGCTTTGAAAGGCCGGGTTTTTCCCGGCCTTTTTCATTTTCAAGCTCCGCCCTGCATGCGGGGAATCTGATAAGTATCTGATAAAAAGAACTTTCTAGAATTTTTTAGGGCTTAGTTAACCTTTTCTCGGTCGCGTTTTGGCAGCTTAACTTTGAGTTTTGGTCGGGTGGTTCGATGTCGGCTTTGAGCCCATGTTGACCAATAGTTTACGTGAGACATTTGTAGTTCTATGATGAACAAGGTTTCGATTTGATCGGTTTCATGAAGCGAGAAGCAACCTGTACTTGCGGCGCTCTAAGAGTGATCTGCTGTGACGATCCCGAGCTGGTGTCCTTATGCCATTGCACAGAATGCCAGAAGCGCACCGGCGCTCCATTTGGCATCGCCGCCTTCTTTCTAAGGGAGAGTGTCAAAGTTCTGGGCGAGTACAAGAGTTATGAAAGGTCATCAGACTCAAGCTACAAAGTCACCTTTCACTTCTGTCCTGTTTGCGGTTCTAATGTGCTTTGGGAACCAGCGCGTAAACCAGAATTCATTGCAGTAGCTGCAGGTTCCTTTGGCGACAAACATTTTCAAAAGCCAGGCCAAGAGGTTTATGTGGAAAGCCGCCATAGCAGGGTTAAGCCCTTGTAAGCGCTTCAATCCAATGCCCCCTTAGCTGACCTTTGAAGTTCGCGAAGGACTGAAAAGCCCAACCAAATCCATCGGATGCGTCCTTAGAGCCGAACCTGCTCATTCGTCAACGTGCAGCGACTGACCGAATTACAGTTGAGTATTTCCGGCGATCCGAATAGCGTTTGCATGTGGCCTTGCTCGGGCCTCCCCCCTCCACTGGGGCAGCATTTGACATGCGGAGCGACACAATTTCGGACCTATCCTGTTCGAGCACGCGCATACGGAGGGATTGCGGAGACCGCTCGCAAAGGAGGTTCAAGATGAGACTATCATCGCCAATCTACACACTTAAGCGCCAAGCAAAGCTGCTGGCACGCGGCAACGGCATTAAGCTCCACGAAGCACTCAACCACATTGCCACCAAGGAGGGCTTCAAGGACTGGAGCCACTTGGCGTCCAGCTACTCCAAAACTACGCCAGCCAAAGAAATCATGAGCCAGCTTAATTCAGGCGATATGGTGCTGATCGGTGCGCGTCCCGGTCACGGCAAGACCCTTCTTGGGTTAGAGTTGGCCGCTTTGGCTAAAGAAAACAGTCGCAAAGGCTATATCTTTTCTCTGGACTACAATGACACGGATGTGTGGGACCGGTTTGAAAGACTTGGTTTAGACCCAAAGAAGCATGACGGCCCAATTGTCGTTGATACCTCGGACACTATCTGCGCGGCTCATATCATTGAACGCCTCGCGAATACCCAGGATCATGTACTCGTCGTTGTAGACTACCTGCAGCTTTTGGATCAAAAGCGCAGCAATCCCCCGCTCGAAGAACAAGTTCGGGCGCTGAAGAAATTTGCCGTCGAATGCGGATCAATTGTAGTTCTGATTTCCCAGATTGACCGCGCTTTTGAGCTATCGCCCCGTAGCATGCCGACCCTCGCGGACATTCGATTGCCAAATCCCGTCGACCTTTCGCTTTTCGACAAAAGGTGCTTCCTGCATGACGGCCAAATACAGATGGAGGCGGCGGCCTGACGCCGAGCGGAACTGCTTTGCGGACGTTCGTCGAAGGGCCGCAAAGTCCCGCAAACCAGACCTCTCGCACTCATTTGTTCCCGCGACCGATACTTCGCGCTTGACCGCCAAAGCGGCTTGGCGAACACTCATAGGCAATGCTCGCCTATATCATCCGTCGTGTGCTGCAATCCTTCCTCGTCCTGTTGGTCGTGGGTTTGGTAGCGTTTTCGATGTTTCGGTTTGTGGGCGATCCCATTGACAACATGCTGGGCCAGGAGCGCACGCAGGCCGATATTGAGCGGTTGCGGGAGGTTTTGGGGCTCGATCAGCCGTTTGTGGTGCAATATGCGAAGTTTCTGGGCAACGCGGCGCAAGGCAATTTTGGGGTGAGCTACCGGCAAGGGCGGCCTGTGGCCACGATCATCGCGGAGCGCGCGCCCGCGACATTGGAGTTGGCGTTGGTCTCGGGCACATTGGCGTTGGTGGTTGGAATTGGGCTGGGAGTTTTCACAGCGATCAGGCGCAACGGGATTGCGTCAAATATCATCATGTCGACCAGCCTGATCGGGGTGTCGCTGCCGACGTTTTTGATCGGGATCCTGCTGATCTACCTGTTTTCAGTCACGCTTGGCTGGTTGCCGAGCTTTGGGCGCGGGGAAACGGTGCAGCTTGGCGGTTGGTCCACCGGTTTTTTGACAGCTTCGGGGCTTAAGGCATTGATATTGCCGTCTATTACGCTGGGGCTGTACCAAATGACGTTGATCATGCGGCTGGTGCGATCAGAGATGTTAGAAGTGCTTCGGCAGGATTATATCAGATTTGCCCGGGCGCGGGGGCTGCGGGAGCGATCCGTCAATTTCCGCCATGCTTTGAAGAACACGATGGTGCCGGTGATCACGGTTGTCGGGCTTCAGCTGGGCGCAATCATCGCCTTCGCGATTATTACCGAGACGGTGTTTCAGTGGCCCGGCGTTGGCCTGTTGTTCATCAACGCTATTCAGTTTGTCGACATTCCCGTCATGGCCGCGTATTTGATGCTGATCTCGGTGATGTTTGTGGCGATCAACCTGGTTGTGGACCTGCTTTACTTCGCGATTGACCCGCGTCTGCGGATTGACGGGAGGCATGCATGAGCGATCTGAGCCATGAACCGTCGCGCCTTTCCAAAATGCTCGACAGCGATTTTGCGTATAAATTCCGCTCCTCGCCGGTGGCGATTGTCTCGGCCGGGGTGACGCTTTTGTTGGTGTTGGCGGCGGTGTTCGCCCCGCTGGTAGCACCCTTTGACCCGTTCAACCCGGCGAGCCTGAACCTGATGAACGGGTTCACGCCGCCCTCGACACCGAACCAGTTTACGGGCGACGCCTTTATGCTGGGCACGGATGATCAGGGCAGGGACGTCTTTTCGACCATTTTATATGGGATGCGGATCTCGCTTTTCGTGGGATTCGCGGCGGTTGCCTTTGCGATGATCCTTGGGATCACCTTGGGGCTGATTGCGGGCTATGTCGGCGGGTGGACCGAGACGATAATCATGCGCGTGGCGGACGTGCAGCTGACCTTTCCCAGCATTTTGGTTGCGATGCTGATCACCGGGGTCGCCAAGGGCTTCACGCCGGTCGAATTTCGCGACCAGATGGCCATCATCGTGCTGATCGTGGCCATTGGGCTGAGCGACTGGGTGCAGTTTGCGCGTGTCGTGCGCGGCTCCACCCTGGTTGAGAAGAACAAAGAATATGTGCAGGCCGCGCGTCTCATCGGGCGCACGCCTTACACCATCATGCTACGCCATATCCTGCCCAATGTGCTATCGCCGGTGCTGGTGATTGCGACGATTTCGCTTGCGCTGGCGATCATTGCAGAGGCCACGCTGAGCTTTCTGGGCGTGGGCGCGCCGCCGACACAACCCAGCCTGGGGACGCTTATCCGGATCGGGCAGGGCTATCTTTATTCCGGCGAGTGGTGGATCCTCTTCTTCCCGGCCGTCACCTTGCTGGCGCTCGCGTTGGCTGTAAATCTACTGGGGGATTGGTTGCGTGACGCGCTCAATCCGAAATTGCGTTAAAGGACACTTACGATGAAACTTTTGAAACCCGCCCTTGCGGCATTGATGTTGGCAAGCCCTGCCTTTGCGGACGAGGCCAATGACGCGGCCACCGCCTTTATCAACTCGCCCGTGCAGCAAAAGCTGCTCAACGACATGCTGAGCCCGGAAATGGTGTTGTCGCAGATGCAGGCCAATGCCGGGGGCGCGCTGAACCAAGAGCAGATCGACGTTCTGGTCAAAATCGTGACCGAAGAGCTGAACGCGATCCGCCCACAGATGGAAGAAGCGATGATTGTTGGCGCCGCTGAGGCGTTTTCAATCGACGAGATCAACGCGCTGAACGAGTTTTACAACTCCGAGATAGGCGGATCCGCGATGAGCAAAATGACGCCCTACATGCAATCAACGATGGGATCGCTCGGCCCCTCGATCCAAGCGATGCAGCAAAACATCGCGCGCCGCGCTCAGGAAGCTTTGCAATAAAGCATGTCCCAGCCGGTACTCTCGGTCCGCGACCTGATCGTGGAAATCCCCACGCGCAATGGGTTGCTGAAGCCTGTTGACGGCGTCAGCTACGACATTGCGCCCGGCGAAATTTTGGGCGTGGTGGGCGAGAGCGGGGCCGGCAAATCGATGACCGGGAACGCGGTGATTGGTCTTTTGGATCGGCCCGCGCGGATTGCGTCGGGGGAGATTTATCTTGGCGGAGAGCGGATCGACAACCTGTCGCTGTCGCAGCTGCGCCGGTACCGGGGCAAGCAGATCGGGATGGTGTTTCAGGACCCTCTGACCTCGCTAAACCCGCTGCTGCCGATCGGTGACCAGCTGACAGAGACGATCCTTGAGCATCTCGGCGTCTCCAGCGCGGAGGCCGAAAAGCGCGCCATACGGGCGTTGGAGGAAGTGGGGATCCCTGCCGCCGCTGAGCGCATAGGCAGCTACCCGCATGAGTTTTCGGGCGGGATGCGGCAGCGCGTTGTGATTGCGCTGGCACTTTGTGCTGAACCGTCACTTGTGATCGCGGATGAGCCGACGACGGCTTTGGATGTCTCTGTGCAAGCGCAGATCACCTCGCTTTTAAAGCGGTTGTGCCGGGAGCGCGGGATGGCCGTTATGCTCGTGACCCATGATATGGGCGTGATTGCAGAAACCGCGGACCGGGTGGCCGTGATGTATGCGGGCAAACTGGCCGAGCTGGGCGATGTGCGCGACGTCATCACAACGCCGCGCCATCCCTATACTGAAGGTTTGATGGGGTCGACGCCTCTGGCCTCCAAGGGCAAATCGCGGCTGCATCAGATACCGGGAAATATGCCGCGCCTTGGCAACCTGCCGGCGGGCTGCGCCTTCCATCCGCGCTGTCCCTATACGCAAGAGAAATGTCGCGAAGAACCGGGGCCGCGTTTGAAAACCTGTGACGGGCGCGCGGCCTGTTGGTACCCGTTGGCGGGCGCGCAAGCCGGGCAGGGGGTGGCATGAGCAGCCTTGTCTCCGTCCGCGCACTGACGCGGGTCTTTGATGTCTCCAAGCCGTGGCTGAACCGCGTGCTGGAGCGGCTTCCAAAACGTAAATTAACGGCAGTGTCCGACGTGTCTTTTGAGGTCGCGGAGAACACTGTTTATGCGCTGGTCGGCGAGTCCGGGTCCGGCAAATCGACCATTGGCAAGATGGTTGTGGGGTTGCTTCCGCCCTCTGACGGCATCGTTGAAATTGAGGGCGTGAACCTCGCAACGGAGACGGATGCGGCAAAGATCGACACGGTGCGGTCCGATATTCAGATGATATTTCAGGATCCCTACGCGTCGCTCAACCCGCGATGGAAAGTTGGCAATATCATCGAGGAGCCAGCGGTCGCCAATGGCGATCCAACGGACGGGCTGGCTGAAAAGCTTCTCGAACAGGTAGGCCTTAGCGCCTCTGACGTCGACAAATTCCCGCATGAGTTTTCTGGCGGTCAGAGGCAGCGTATCTGCGTGGCGCGCGCCTTGGCGTCTGAGCCGAAACTGATTGTCTGCGACGAGCCAACATCGGCCTTGGACGTCTCCGTTCAGGCGCAGGTGTTGAACCTGATGTCGGATCTGAAGGACGAGTTTGGGCTGACCTATTTGTTTATCAGCCATGATTTGACCGTGATTCAGCACATGGCAGACCGCATCGGCGTTCTGTATCTGGGCCGGTTGGTCGAGGAGGCCAGCCCCGACGCGCTGTTTGACAGCCCCAAGCACCCTTATACGCAAATGCTGCTTGAGGCGGCCCCACGGATGGATGGGTTTGGCCGCGAGGTTGACCCGCCAGAGGGTGAGATCCCCGACCCGATCAACCCGCCGACCGGATGCGCCTTCCACCCGCGCTGCCCGATTGCGATAGAGCGTTGCGCCCGCGAACGCCCGCAGCTTGAAACACTTGGGGGGAGCAGGCGCGTGGCATGCTTTTTGGCCGAGACCGAGAGCGCTTGATTTGGGGGATATATGGCGGAGAGACAGTCTTTATAAGTAAATTCATAAGATAATGTAAAAAAACAATAAAAATAATATGGAGATTCCATTTACCACCATTGCTACCACATGAAGGGTGAGTTTTGGATGATATTCGAAAGTAAATTAATTCTGTTCAAGTCTCTTACTGTTGGTTGCTTGCGCTGAAAGTATAGTGGACTATTCGGGGAGATGCGAAGGAAGAACCAAAAAAAACTACTAGCGGAACATAGAGAATGTATCTTCTGCGCTGGTCAACGCCCCGCAACGACAATCGAACATATGCCGAACAAGGGAATGTTCCCAAGAAAGCTGCGACCTCCGGGTCTGGAGTTTCCATCTTGTGAGCCCTGCAATCTAGGGACGAGGTGGGCCGAAGACATCGCAGCATTCATTGGAAGTGTTCAACTTAATTCAACTGATGAGGGCTCAGAGCATTTCGAGAAAAAGCTTCAGCACTTAGCCCGAAACAATCCAGCGGCTTTAGATGCGTTGCGGCCTACTTCGAGGCAGCGGCGCGAGGCCGCGAAATTGTATCCTGAGGAGGACGCGCCAGCAGGGGCCATGGACCTTCGGTCGCCGTTAGTAGATGACGCAATGATGTTATTTGGCGCTAAGCTCGCAATAGGTTTGCATTGGAACGAAACGCACCGAGTACTGTCGAAGAATGGGTATGTTTCGGTCATTTGGTTCAGCAACGAAAGCCTTCTAAACAATGAAGTGCCGCAGCATTTTTTTGAACTCATACCGAAAATACGGAGGCTGGCTCAAGGCAAGCTAACGTCGAAAAATATTTTTGAGTTTGGTAGCGGTGAGGCGATTGATAGTTCAACGACCGGTCATTGGGCTACGTTTGGGCAATCCTTCATGTACTGCTTAAGCGCCGGAGAGGGACCGGGCCCAAGTTATCTACCGACTAGCCATGTTTTTCGACCTGATTGCTTCGCGGATTCCAAGCCAACAATATTGGAATGGATGCCAGACTACGGTTGGTAAGCAGGGGTTTTCGGTTTGCCAAGGCGCTTTGCGCTTAGTGAATGAAAATCAGTCAAAGATGCAATCACTCACTCCCTAAGACTTGGAAAATTCAGAAGTCTCCCTCGGAAGCCACCCCTTCTCGTTGCGGTCAGGAATCGCGATACCTACTTTTTTCAGATGAGGAATGAGGACCTGTTCGCAGCTCTTTGACCAACCGTCGACGTTTGCCCGATAACACCTCGCGCAAACGAAAATCGAGTATCCTTCAACTCGTCGCCACCTTTTGCTAAAGACACCACAGGTTGGGCACGATGAAGAAGGTGGTTCGCTATATTTCTCGGTACCCATTTTTAGTTGTCTTTCTTTGAAAACTTGATTGACAGAAGTCTCCCATGTTTTTCGGGGAAGGCGTATGCACAGCGCCATAGCTTACGACCCTCTCGTAAAAGCTTGGAGAACTTTGCTGCTCGCCTCGTGCGTCCGCGTAACGGCCCGAAGAAGAGGGCCGTTGCCGGTGACGCAACATTGTGGTGCGTTCAACGGTCGATAGCGTTGGTGACGTGGAAGAAGATTTTGGGCGAGGTTGTTTCGTTCCTCGATGCGCCTGTTATTGTCGTTCCTATGAAATTACCTAACGACCCGAACTCTTTGCCAACGCTTTCTTTTTTTGGCGACTCTAGCAGCCGGATGAGCAACTTTATGGTTCTTGGTGGATTGGCGGTCGCTGGACATCGTCTTGCCGAGATAGAGACGCAAATTGCTGATATTCGCGAACGCGGGCGGATTCGATCCGAGTTCCACTGGAAGGAATATCGTGGTGGCTCCAAGCAAAAGTCCTACGAGGAGCTTTGTCGTTTTGGTTTTGGTTTGGTAAATACCAAGAAGGCCGCATTGCATGTTATGGTGGCTGATTTTCGTAAGTTTGATCACAAGAGGGAAGAGGGTCAAACTCGCGATACCAGCATAAACAAGCTGTACTGGCTGCTTTGTCTCCACCGCCTTGCAAAGTTCTATGGTGAGAAGAGGGCCATTCACATCAGGTTAGACAGTGGTGACGACTGTTCGCATATTTGTACCATGCGCAATCAGCTCTCTGCGGCAGCATTTAGAAAGTTCAAGGCTCGTCCGAACTGTATTCGCAGTATTGAACCAATGAGTTCTGAGAAATCAGGTTTGATTCAGCTTTCTGATGTATTGCTTGGTGGGATTGCGTCTCAGCTCAACGGCAATCGCGGGGACACCTGTAAGGGGAAGCTTGCAGAATACATACGAAAGACTTCAGGAAGGCACTCTTGGTCGACCTCTACTCCTGCCAAGCATAGGTTCCTAACTGTTTGGCACTATCAACAATAGCCGTAGGTCCCCTGCATCCCTAGCACAACAGGACTGGCCTGATGGCGGAGTCGGTCTAGCCAACTTCTTCGGGAAACAGAGGCCTAGTTTTAAGTTAGTTGTTTCAGCTCTTTTTTGCAATGGGTAGCCCTTGGTACCACGTCAACCAGAACTTGCCACCACCAACCTCGGCTCACTCGGAAACTACGACTTCAGCCACTCATGTGTGCCGCGAGCATTGAGGACTGCGGTCATCTTCCATGCGGACCCGTTGTCCAGCAAAAGTACCGACGAAGTGTAGGGCCGTGTGGCCCGGAGCTGACCTGACATCAGATGCGTTGTATAGGTTCCGATCATAGTGCCGTCTTTGCAGTCTTCCAAAGAAACCGGGATGCGATAGATGCGGTCGATGTTGAGCAACTTGCAGACCGATATGTACTGCTCAAAATTCTCGTAGAGTTCGTCTCTGGTCGTCAGTGTGGTCGGACCCTTTGAGGTGATGAGCGAAAACGGGAGCTCAATGTGACCTTCCCAGACAGAGAAGTCACGCGTAACGAAGCACTCGGATATGTCGTCCAGAAAAATCTGAAACTGTTGTTTTGATAGAATCTCCATATGTGCCTATCATCTAGGTGTTTTTGGGATGATGACTGCTAACTAGTTCACATTATTTGAGCGTATCTGACGTGGCAGTCTTTGGATTTTCGGTTTCACAAGGGTTTTCCGGTGGTAGCGCCAGCCAAGTTTAACGAAGAGGACATTGACCTATACGTGGACCGCATCGAGGCGTCTGGCGTCCTAGGTAAAAGCAAACGACGGCTGCGCTTGTTGAGCCACCTGATCCGTGCCGAAGTGCTTGGAGAGGGCGAAAACCTCAAAGCCTACTCAATCGGCCTCGACGTGTTTGGAAAGGGCGACGATTTCGACCCAAGCGCAGATAGCATTGTGCGGGTTGAAATGGGGCGGCTGCGAAACGCCCTCACGCTTTTCGAAGCATCGGATTATGCTGATACAGCAATCAAAGTGACCATACCTGTGGGCACTTATCGACCAGAAGTCACGAGACGCGAAACAGGAGCGTCAGGGCAGCCACCAGAGCCGCTTACCAGTTCGACGGGAGCATCGAGCCAATTGCCTCAGAAATGGGTCGTTGGCGTCGCCTTGGCTGCTCTGGTCGGTCTTGCCATCGTATTCGTCTCACTGCTAGCGCCTGAATCGAACCGCCCACCAATCGGGGTTCAGATTGGCGAAGTTCAGGGGCCAGCTCAAAGTGCAGCTAGCGTTCGCTCAGCGCTTGTGCAGTCTTTGTCTCGGTCGCAAACGATAACAGTCTTTGAACAGGAAGACGGAGGCGTTCACGGAGACGCAAACTTCCTGCTTACGTCTCGTGTGTTTGAGACAGACGATGGGGAGCGGCTTTTTACAGAGTTGCGAGACCTAGGTTCAAGCAGCGTCATTTGGGCAAAATCGACAGATATTCCTTCGGGATCGGACGCGGAAAGGATTGTCGAGGCGGAGTTGGCACGCGAATTACGTGTCAGACTGTTCGGTGCGTCGAAGGACTTTCTGGCCACGCTTCCTGAAGCTCAGCTATCCCCTGAGGCACTATTCGTGCTGGCAACGTGGGTTCCGGGCCCTGCTCAATCTGCAATCGCTTGGGAAAAGCGTCGAATTGAACTGGCAGGTCTTGCACTCGAACGGAACCCTGAGTTTGGCGCGGCCCATTCGGTGCTTGCCGACAAACTGGCCTATCTCGCCAATGTCTATGGGCCCGCTGACACACCTGAAAATCGCGAAGCGGCGCTTTTTCATGCCCGACAAGCGATTGGTCTTTCTCCGCTTGATCCGGATGTGGTTTTCAACGTTGCGCAAGCTCAGTGGCACAGTGGTTTGATTGGAGAAAGCAAAGCCACCATGACGCGAGTGGTCGAACTTGATCCAAGCCATGATTTAGCGCGGTTCCTTTCGCTCGTTATCCCATATACCTGCGCCGCTGCTCCCGACGACATCCTTAACGATGCAACCCGCTTCGATGAGGCGCTCTCCCCTGACAACCCAATCCGCTGGCTCACTCTGACATGGTTGGGGTGGTTGCACGCATATCGTGACGAGTGGGCGCAAGCGCTGGTAGCAGAGGAACGTGCCGCCCGAATTTTTCAAATTCCATACACCTTTATGCGCCGCGCCATGGTCTTGAATCAGTTGGGCCGACCCAGCGAGGCTGCGTCTGTCGTCCAAAATCAGAGTGACAAATGGGACGGGTTCGATCCTATTCACTTTGCAAATGTGACCATCCCTCGGCTGTGCGGCGAAAGTGATACGGCTCCAAAATACACGCGATATTACAGAGACTTACTTCAAGCTTTGCCGCGTTGATCTGCCGGTGAGAGACCGCAGAAAACAGCGTTTGTAACATGTGACATACCCCTGAAACGTAGATGCATGGCGTTTTCGCTGTCACTTGGAATGCTCTCAACCAAGGTGACCAGGAGCAATTCAATGTCCGCAGCATCAACAGGCCATGAAAAGCCTTTGAATAAGCAAGAGCAGGCACTCGTCGATCAGTATGTGGAATGGCTTCAGAAGGAAGCCTCTGACCTCTCAGACGAACAAAAACAACGATTGCTTTTGGGCGCGGCCAGCGAACTTGTCGATGCTGCAACGGAGCTGGAGGCAACCAAAAGACCTGGCGAAAGCGTGGTCCGAATGGGGCTCATTGCTGAAACACTTTCCCAGTTGGCGCACGGCCAGCGAGACCTCTTCTAGCGGTTGAGAACGAGTATCCACTGTTTTTCTGAGGAAAGCTGAAATGATCTGGCGCTATAAACGAAACTTCGAGGGCAGCATTCTGTTCGTCGATTTTGCCACCGAAAAAAACGATTTCTTACCGACGCTAGAGGATATCGGTCGGGCAACTCTATTTGCGCGCAACCTCGATGAGGCAAATGTTATTCTGTCGCTTGGTGTGGTTGGTGCGGTGGTGACCGTCATCGACCCCCTAGAGCCAGATAACATCGAGAAAACAAATGCGCTGGTTACTCGTACTGAAGAGCTTGGGCTACCGATTGCTAGCATGTCTTTGTTCAACCCTGACTGGATTGAGAACTTGGCATCTCAACTGGGGTTTGAAACGCACTTTCGCGGCATACCAGACGCTAAGCAAATCGCAGAATTAGCCACCACGAGTGAGCCTGCCCTAGGTGTCAATCGTGACTAAGGTCCTTCGACGGAGGAAGCGACCACCAGCCTCGGCTCACTCGGAAACGAACTCACATCAAACCACTTGAACCCGCTGCCATCGGCGTTGGTGCGGTCGCCCATCCTGATCGGCCAGCCGTTCTGTGTGTGGCGTATCAGGCCCGCTCGGAACGCTCTCAGGTCTATCAACGACCAATGCGCTATGCCGTCTTGCGACGCGTTGGAATGGCCGTAGAACATCCAATCGCCTTTCCCGTTCACTATCTTGGAAAGCTCGGTGGGCGCGCCTGAGGGCAGCTTGGAGCGTATGGTGATCTGGTTGGGGTATTTACCCGCATAGCCCGGTCGCCTGACCCTCGCAGCGATCCGCATGTCGCGCGCATCCAGCATCATCAGGTCGGTGGCGTTGAAGTGGTCTTCGGGGTCTGGTGCCGTCTCCAGCAAGTGCGAGCCGATGATCTGCTTTATCTCGGGCAGGAACCTATCTGACCACCGCCGGTTGGACGGGTAACAATTCATACTCTTTACTCCATGGCGGCGCGGGATACAGATGCGCCGCCGTGCTGCGAACAAATGCAGCTTGGTTAGTTGGGGCCTTCAAAATAGCTGTCCTTGAGAACCATCACTTCGATGTCGTCTTGCTCAATGCGTTCAATGTTCCGGTTGATGCGCTCTGGTTTAGTGCCAAGGCATTGCAGAGAAGACAGCACGAGCCGGTCGCCGGGGCGCATGACTTTGCGCAGACGGGTGAGGCCGTGGCGGTAGCGTACATTGCCATGCGGGTGGTCTGCAAAAACATATTGCGCGCCCATGAAGTGTAGCTTTCCGGTGCTATGGGCGATGCAAGACGCGGTGCGGCCTACCGTGTAGCCAAAGACCCGGCCCTTTTCTGCCGTTCGGAAAGATGCAGGTGAACATGCGCCGCAGGTCACAGCGTTGCCTGCGAAGGATGATAGTACGCCTCAAAGAGGCTGGAAATGTCTTCGCTCGCTCGCAAGATAGCTTTCGACAGCGCGCCAATCTGGTCGCCCTCAAGCGGTTCCTGCTTTTCAACCTCGATCAGTGTTTCCAGCGCACGGGCGAGGTTGGCCGCCTGATTAACATATGCGGCGACGTGACCAAAGACCTCCTGATCAGTTGCCTCAGTTGCCATGGGCTTCCGCCCGTCAGCTCTAGGCGGTGCTACGGATAGACTAGTCACCACATAACCCCGCGATAATTGACGCTCCGTTTCTGAGCCGGGCTAAGAGCTGGCTTTCTGGCCTCGCGCGCGTTTCAGCCCATGAGGCTGAGCCTGGAGTGTCATCATCTGCGACCATGCTAAAATAAGCCTCCATAGTCGCAGCCATCCCAGCCGGTGTTTGTGGTGTCATCGTGACTAATCGGCCTTCCAATTCTTGTATCGCGCTTTCAAGCTCTACGGCTTCGGGCGAGTCCAAGTTGCCTGTGGGGCAGTTGTCCAATGCTTTGCGATATTCTGCCTTGAGGCGCGTATAGCGATCAGATTGCACAACAATCGGGTCACTCCGCTCATATATGGCCTGCGCCTGTTCTGCGAGCTTGTAGGTTTGCGGAACGCTCAAACCGCTGGTCAGCAAGGAAGCGAGCTTCGCTGTTAGGCCTTCCATTGAGGTAACGGGAAGCATAACCAGACTTTCCTTTTCCTTCTCAAATGCACTTTGCGCAGGCTTTAACTCTCCGTCTCGAAATGCGTTTAGCGGTGCCTCGGCTTGATGTTCATGCGCTTGGGCCTTTGAAAGTGCGCGCTGCGCTGTCTGCTGGGCTTCTTTGAACGCCAATATCGCGTTGGCTACCTTTTGCTTTTCCATGATTTCTCCTTTCCGCTGATCTAGGCCGCTTGCCGCGTGATGGTTTCGGCAATGCCTGCCATCCATTCGGGTGCCTCAAGGTTTAGCTTTTGGCTAAATTGGCGAACTTGGCCCCAAGCAATGATGGCTTGGGCTTTGATCGCTAGACCCATTGGGCTGCGTTCTTCGAATGTCAGTATTTCCCCGACTGCCACCCTCAAAGCTTCCTCAGCCTCTCTCCTTTCATGGGTGCACCGCTCGATCCCCGACGCGCTCTTGATGCGTCTGATTTCGGCCCAATACTTGCGAGCGTGGAGGATGCGGGCTTTGTCTCGCTTCGCCCAATCCAAGTGGACTTTGATGCGCTTTGTAGGCGGGCGTTTAAAACCAGACATGCGCGTCGCGGTGGCAAGATGACTTTCTGCGCGTGTCTGGCACTCCTTCACTGAAAGAATCTTTGCAATCCCTTCTTCTTGGCCAAGGCTCGCCCCTTTTTCGGTCGAGATACCGAAGCCAAGTATGTCGCGATGATTGGCACCAAAGACACTCGCCTCCATGATGTCAGGGTGCGGCTCCGGCCACTGCGGCCCCCATTCCCGAACAATGGCACGCACGCGCTCTGCGGCGTCGTGATAGGCCTTGAGCTTCACGGGCAGGGCGTCGGACATCCGCAACAGCTCTGGGCTTTCTTTGGGGGCTGTTTGCCCGCCTGACGGGCTGGCCGCTATCGCTGTGGCGGATGCTGCAAGTCCTGCGAGTATGCGGCGGCGGTTGAGTATCGTTTTCATCGTAAATTCTCCCAAGTGTATCTCTCAGTAGACGTGGCAGTGACCGCCAGCAGCGATGTGGGTGATGGTCTTGAGATTGATCGAGCGGGGGGCTTGGGCCTCTACGTCCCAAACAGCGAAGAGATGCGGGTGACGGGCCTTGCGCGTTGCAACAGCCTTCTTGCCTGCTTCAGTCGCATCATCGCCCTTCACGTGGAATTTGAGCTTAGCGGGCTGCACCTTCATGGTGCGCTCTGAGCCGTCCTTCTTGATAAAGGTGACGCTGCAAATCTGGCCCTTGGCCGCTTCGATCCGCTCGCGCTTCTCCGCCATGTCAGCGGCTTCTTCTGCCGCCCTGATGCGACCGATAGCGCCACGCAGAGCGTCAATACGCTGGAAGTGCACATGCGTCATGCGAGTGCGGTTCTCGATGTCATTGATCTCCCATTGGAGGCTGTCAACGTCGCGGCTGATCAAAGCGATTTCCACACGCTCATCCGCCCATGCTTTGCGCAAGGCATTGGCAAACACGCTGCGGAGCTGGCGCGCCGCATAGCCAAACTCCTTCATTAGAAAGCGCGTTGCCTCCCAAGCTCGGACCATCACTGAGCGTTTGTCGATGAGTGCTGTCGTCATTGGGTTAATCCTTGCTTGGTTGAATGCTACAGGATATGTGTAAGTCACAACGCAATACATGTCAACAGCTTCTGAGTATGCTGTTACTCAAAAAATGTAGGAATGTGATGGTAGAGCTGACGTTGACCTTAAATAAAGCGGCACGAGGAATCCTGAATTGGTCTGTGAAAGAGCTCTCTGAGCGATCCAATGTCCCGCTGGACACATTGCGTAGCTTTGAAACCGGCAGGACAAAACGCTTGAGCCGAGAAAATGAAGCGAAAACGATTGAGGCCCTCGAAAAGGCTGGCGTTCAGTTCATCCCCGAGAACGGGGGCGGTGCTGGGGTAAGAATGCGGGATAGGTCTGACGGGTGAGCGAGCGGTACTGCTTGACGCGTCGAACGTCGGCTAAGAGCCCATTGGGCTTGATGCTGCACGGTGTCTGAGTGTCTGCTTTCAAAAGTTTTTCATTATGAGTAGCGTCAGTTCGAGCTAGTGGAGCAACTGTATGCGCAGACCGAGGGGTCGACTGACCGACGTTTTTGATTTGCCAAATGATGAATCTGGAAAACCTCGAACCGTCCTGATGTTGGATCGGCTCACACACGTTCCGGAGGCAGGAGACGTATTAACGGTTGCGGACCAGAACGTGACTATCGCTCAAGTCGATGGGCGGCGGTTTAGAGACTGCCTGACTAGTTGGAAGATGGCGGGGCGCGGCAGTGTTGCTGTCTTGGTCAAGCAACCTAGCGAATCCTTGCGACCGTTAGCGCAGGGTCCAGATTACCCTGTCGTGACTTGGACCTCCAAAAACGAACTGCCTTGGCACTTCCAAACGGATGATCTGCCGACATTTAATCACCTCAATGAAACTTGGAACGCGCATCCAAATGATGTCAGCCTCAAGATTGAGCAGAGTGGCCAAACGTTACTGGCACACATGCGACCAAATCCATATGCCTATCGTGAATACGAGAACATACCCTCAATCACAGTCCACTTTTCAGGCTGCGAGCGGTATCGTGTGACACCAGTAAATGACCATGGTTGGTATGGGGGGCAATGCCGTTTCAGCGGTCTTGCTCCGTCATGGGGCGAGTTCTACGAAATTTCAGGCGACACCAGAGACGACATGGACCCCACGCCTTGGGTCAAGATGGAAGGAGCTGGAACGCGGCATTTTCATTTCTACCTGAGAGATGAAGCCCTTGAGGTCAAAGCGCAGGACTGGTCGGTGGAAACCAAAAGCTGACATCCGGTTCAATTACTGGCAGCAAAGTCCCGCCAAGCCGACCTCTATCGCCTGCGATGGTTCAATCAAGCCCGACCAAAAGGATCGGCTGTCCGCATTGAGCCCATATCAGCCGATGCTGCGCGATGAACGCATGGCAGCTTTTGGATTTGATCGAAGGTATGTGAGTGTGTGAGACTCAAGCGCTGTCATTAGCGAAGAAGATCAGTTATTTTGTGCAACTGCCTTTCACGGTTTGTAGATAAATATGATCCTGATAGAAACGAGGAGCACGCACCACAGAATGAAAAGTAGTCTTCTCTGCCTGGCATTTACCTGCTTTGGAATTAGCCCGCTCGTCGCAGATGGTATTAGGGAAACCAACTACCTGCACATTGACCCAGCAAATTCTCTCGTTTTGGAGGGCTTCTTCTCAGCGACAGAAGTTGTGGGGCGTGTCATTGATGGTGAAGGTATGCAAGTCGGCGTAGCTTTAGTGGAGGGCTTGACGGGGGAATTGGCGGTGTCAGTTGATCTGCAGGATAGAGACTCAGTCGCGTTTCTCTTCGACGAAGAAATTTGTGCGATTGGTTTCCAAATAAGCCTGCCATCCAGAGAACAAAATAACAGCATACCTGTCGAGATGCGCTTCCTTACCCGTGACGGGAGTGTGGTTGACGAGTTGCGCCGTCAACCGGCCTTGGGGACAACCAGACAAGCGTACTCTAGCGATCAATTCACGCACCGCTTCGCCGGAGTGGCAATTACTGCTCGGACAATCGGTGAAATGGCTATTGGAGAAATCAGAGCGCTGCCTTGTAGTTTGGCGATTTCCTGAGGCAGTTAATCTTCATGTCCCCGGAAGTCGCCATTGTCGCCGAAATAACCAACGGCAGCTAAGTCCGCTTAGCTGACATCCACGTCGCTCTGTGCCAGACTTTGCTTTTGACAATTTGAGCGACACCAACCATGCGACTAGCCTCCTTAACCCTAACGATAGCGTTGGTGGCTCTTCCGGCCTACGCCCAAGACACAGCCCGCATCATCGATGGCGACACGGTCGAGCAAGACGGCATCACCTACCGCATCCACGGCATAGACGCGCCTGAGTTTGGCCAGAAGTGCGGACGTTCGCCATGTGGCAAGCTCGCTGTCGAAGCTATGGCCGTGCTGGCTGAAGGAAAGCGCCTGGAGTGCGAAAGCCTCGATCAGGACGGATATGGTCGCACGATAGCGAGATGCTACGCTGACGGGCTTGATATCGGCGCTGAGATGGTGCGGCTGGGGCAGGCTTAGGTCGACACGCATTCGTTTGCTCAGATGAGCTATCGTTTGAATAGAAACCCGACAAAAACACATAGTGAAGCGAGGTTGCCAAAAACGGTGTAAGCGAACACGGCCTGCCAAAAGCTATAGTCTGCGACCATAAGTCCCAGAGCCGAGAATAGCCCCATAGCCGACCCGATAGCGACCAATCCCAAAGCATTAGATTTCGATTCCATGCATAAAACTAGGCCCATAGATGTTAAGAATGGATTTCTTCAAGCAATGAGCTTATCGCACTTGAGGCGTTAAGCTTATCGCCTGCAAACTTCCATGCCGGTGCTTGCTTATGAGCTCGTCTTTGAAGACATTCTCGATTG
>JBCCDV010000002.1:0-476652 GCA_039030615.1 Pseudomonadota bacterium
GCGCTTGATACCCCTGACCAGCTTGTCAGCGGCATCCTTTGATGTTCCGGATTTCTTGTTCATCTTCGCTCCATGATGGCTTCGATGAACCAGAAATCCTCCGTTGCTCAAACCCCAAAAGCTGTCCGTTAGGTGCTGACGCACATCGTTCTGGATCATGACGTAAGCCTCGCCCAACGTACGGTCGGTACACTCGCGTTCTCGCTCTGCCTGTTCCGCAAGCTCTCGGCGCTGCATTTCTGCCTCATACCGTTCAGGTCGCAGAGCTTCGAGTTCCGCGAGCCAACGGGTTTCGTCCACGCGTTCCAGTTCAGTCAGATATGCGTCAGGGTCCGCAGACCGAAGTATGGCCAGCCCCTCATCGCGTTGGTCTTGAGAGATGGTGGCGCAGGCGATGAGGCAAATGCCTGCGACGCTGGCCATGACGAAGCCTTTGGCTCGGCTTTGAATGCGCGGAACCGGTCGGCCTGAAATCAACACAAAGATGGCCGCCAGAAAGATCGCTAGCGACAGCCATTGCACCAGCGGCACATTGACACTGAGGAGCAGGACTAGCGCCAACATGAGTCCGAGAGCTTCGGCAGCAGAAGTGAAATAACGCAGCATGTACAGCCTCAGAAGGGGTGAGACTTATAGTGTGCTTCTCTGTAGAGCTGCCTGACAAGAAAAAAGAGACTCATAGTCTGTAGATCAATAGTCTACATCGCGGCGTTATCGCCGCATGGAAATTCAGGCGGTTGTTGGGAGAAACGTTAAGCGATGCCGAGAGCTAAAGGGGCTCTCGCAAGAGGAGCTAAAGGGGCTCTCGCAAGAGGAGCTTGCGTTTCAATCAGACCTTCACCGCACGTACGTCAGCGGCGTGGAGCGCGGCATCCGCAATCCGACAGTCGCAATCGTGGCCCGGTTGGCGGTTGCGCTGGACGTAAAGCCCGCTAAGCTTTTGGAATTTCAGGAAGATTAGTGAGAAGAATGGTGCCCAGAAGAGGACTCGAACCTACGACCCCATCATTACGAATGACGTGCTCTACCAGCTGAGCTACAGCGGCTCCGAGGCGCTCTCTAGCACCGCGCTCGAGTTGGGGGAAGTGCCAAAATGCACCGACAAAGGCCTAGGTCTTGGCGGCCGCGGGCTTCGCATCTGCCTCGCTGTTTTCAACGGGCACGGCGTCGATGACCTCTGCCTCTTCCGAGCTTGGTTCGTCAGGTTCCGAAGACTGGTCTTCGATCGCGCCAACGATCAGCGGCAGCATCTCTGCGCCGCTCACAGAGGGTGCATCCTCTTTTGGTTCCATCCAACTCAACGTGTCGAAACTCTGGCAGTTGCTGCAGACCGGATCCCAAGCGCCATGCACATGTTGGCAGTTTTCGCAGACCCATTGCGGGCCGCGCGGGGCCGTCAGCGCTTTGGCGAGCCATCCGCGCACGACCGCATCGTCTTCGCCCGCACCACGTGAGACTGCGGCCATGATCGTCAGCGTCCGCGCATTCGGCTTGCTGTCCACCAAATCGCCGAGGGCGCGTTTTGCCTCCGGGAAATCCTCGGCGGCAATCTGCAGCTCGGCCATCAGCATGCGTGCTTCGGGATGATTTGGGTTGGACTTTATCAGCCCGTTGAAACGTTTGATCCGTTCCGCTGGACTCTCGTCAGGGGCTATTTCCGCATAGGCCGCCGCCAGATCAGGATGCGGCTGGGTGTCCCATGCTTTTTTCAGAATGCGCCCTGCATATCGGGCTTTGCCTTGGGCAAGGTACTGTTGGGCGGCCATCACAGCGGCCGGGATCAGATCGGGCGACAACCGGTTGGCTTCAATCGCTGTTTCGCGCGCTTCAATTGAGCTGCCTTCGGCGACGACATCCTTTGCCTCAGACAAAGCCAAGACCGCATCACGCCGCTTATGGACGTCACGTGGCAATGCACCGTATTTCAGTTTGGCGTTTAGCGTCTTGCGCGCGCCGGCCCAGTCTTCATTTCCCGCTTGCAGCTTCAAAAGAACGTCCTGCGTCTCTTCATGCTTTGGTTTCAACGCAAACGCTTTTTCTGCAAGTTTCAAGGCGGTGTCGGTGTCGCCCTCGGCAAGGCGCTGTTTCATGATGCCGCGCACGCCTACGAAGCGCGTGCGTTCGTCTTTCAAAAGGCGCTTGTAAACCTCTTGTGCCTTGCTTGTGTCGCCGCTCTGCTCAGCCGCTTGCGCGGTGATCAAATTCGTCAATTCAGGTCGCTTGAGGTACTTTTCCGCTTTGGAGGCTTTGGCCATGGCCGTCTTGCTCTCGCCCGAGGCCAACGCCATTAACCCATCGGCGAGCGCTTCAAAGCCCTTCCGCTCCCGCGAGCGGTCGAAATAGCGCGAAATCGCTGTTTCATCGCCATTGAGGAATCGAAAAACTGCGGCCAAGAGGTTTAGAAGCTTCAGCGCCACCCAAAAGGCGAAAAGCAGCAGAATAAGGCCGACAATCGCCACAAGCGGGGTCAGCGTAAACTCGGTATTTGCAACCGAAATGCGCACCTCACCGCTCGTCTCAAGGAGCTGCGTCACCCCAAGCGTCAACCCAATGACGACGAGGACAAAAACCAGAATTTTGACAAAAGACCAAATCATTTAACGCATCCTAGTTATCGTTCAACGCGGCAGACACCGCTTCAAATCCCGTGACGGCGCCTATCCGTGAAATGGCCAACGCCCGCCACGCATCAAATTCCGCCTTTGCCGCATCAGGCAACGCATCAATCTCTTCCAACGCTGACGTGTAATCTTCCGCCTTCACGGCCGCTTCGGCGCGCGACAGGATAGCGTCGCCGTCATCGCCCTCGCGCGGGGTCAACGAACGAGCTCCCAGCTGATCTTTCAAGAACAGCTGCAACCTGCTTTGGGTGTCGCTGCCGGCCTCGGCACGGATCGCTTTAGCAAGCGCCGCGCGCGCCGCCCCCGGAAACCCGTCTTGCACGGCAGATGCGGTCGGAACGCCATCGCTGGCAGTTGCAAGCAAGCCCTCCGGCACCTCAACAGCCCCAGCAATATCGTCAATCGCGTCGGCAAAGGGCTCACCACTGACAAGCGCCAGACGTACTTTTTGCATCGCTCCACGCGCAACGACGCGGGCCTCTGCCTCTTCGGCGCTCATTTGCTGAGCAGTCGCCGCTTCCATTTGCGCTTTGGCGGTGTCTGCCATGTCAGAAACCTGCGCCCGTAAGGCTGCAAGTTCCTCACGCTGCGTGTTAAGTAGGATCTGCACGTCATCGGGCAGCGCCGTTACGCCGTCCCCACGCGTCAACGCCTCAAACCGCTCAGTTAGCGCGTCAAGATCGCCACGTTGGCCATCAATATCGCTGCCTTGGGTCTCAATCTGGTTCTGCACGTCCGAGATCTGAGCGCTCAGCGTGTCGCCAAGGTCACCTAGGCGCGCGCTGGTCTCGGTCAGTCTATCACCTTGCGCCGCAACATCCGTGCGCAAAGCCGTCAGTTCGGAGGCGTCGCGCTCTTGCCACCCTTGCGGGAAGATCATCATCGCAATGAGAAACCCGATACCACCCGCGATGGCGCCACCAATCACCGAGCCGAACAACCCAGCAGACTTAACGGCGGGCGGCGGCGAAGACGCATGTACCGGCTCAGGCTCAGGCTCAGGCTCAGGCTCAGGCTCAGAACTTAGCTTCTCGACGCCCTCATCGGCAACAGAGGCCTCTGGGTTATCATCTTCAACCTTGGCCTCATGCTCACCAGCGGCGTCCTCACTGGTCAAAGGACTATCTTCGTTGGCAGTCCCTTCCAACTCAGCATTCGCGTCAGGCGCGTTCGACGTGTCAGTCTCAGCTGCCGCTTCGGTCGGCTCAGTGTCGACAACCTCGGCATCCTCCGCGACGGCCTTCTCAACAGGCTTTTTGGACGACTTACCAGAAGAGGACTTAGGAGTTTTGGCCAAATCAGGCCTCCATTCAAAAAATCACAAGCGAGTCGGGAAACGCACCCCACGGCAGCATAGACCACATCGCGAAGTGGCCTCAAGCGCGCAAGCTGCCAACCAGATCAGACAGTTGGGCCAGCATAGAAGACGCATTCGGCGCCTCGCATACGCGCAGTGAGGCGTAACCTTCTCGATCAAGAGGCTGCGCAACCGCAGGGCTCAGACAAACCACATGTAGCTGCGCCTGAACCCCTGCGATCAGGTTGCGTTCAAAAAGCTGGGCAGTTCGCGGGGAAAAAAGCGGAACAAGCAGCTCCACCGGCCGTGACAGCAGCTCAGTCACACGGTCGGGCAAACCCACTTCGCGCTGGCGGTAGGCCACGACGCGCTCGGCACCTTCCACGGCGCCAGCGATCGCAGCCCCGCTAAGATGGAGGAGTTTTTCGTCTGCGGCTTCTCGACGCAGCAACGCGTTAAGCGCCTTCAAATCGCCATCAGCGGACATCGGACGCGTGCCTGCATTGCGCGCCACTTCGGCAGTGCGAGTGCCAACGCAATAGGCCCGCATGCCAACCGGTCCATTGAGATGACGGAACGCAATGGCACCACTTTGGGAGGTCAGAACAATCGCGTCATAGAGGCTAAAATCCACCTCCACGTCCAACAACTCCGGCTCCAGCAAAGGCGCGATGACGATACCCAATTCGGGGCCATGCGCGCGCCTCAGCTGCAAAGCAAAACGCTGCGACTGATCCTCCGGGCGGGTGAGCAAAACCTGCATTACTGAGGGTGGAGCATTGTCTGAGCCATGGCATCGGTGTTACCTGCCTCCTGCGCAGCGCGCAACAACGGAGCACATCATGGCGCAACCTCTTACTCTGCTTGGTATCGAAAGCAGCTGCGATGACACTGCCGCGGCTATCGTGCGTCATGAGCCGGGCCAGCCACCTGAAATCCTAAGCGCCAACGTCTTCGGACAAACCCAGCTCCATGCAGATTTCGGCGGTGTTGTGCCAGAAATCGCCGCGCGCGCGCACGCGGAAAAACTCGACATCGTAGTTGAGTCCGTCCTCGAAGGGTCACGCAGCACGCTGGCGCAGGTTGATGCAATCGCCGTGACCGCCGGGCCGGGTCTGATCGGCGGGGTAATGTCTGGCGTTATGTGTGCGAAAGGTCTTGCCGCCGGCACGAACAAACCCTTGATCGGGGTTAACCATCTCGCAGGCCATGCGCTGACACCACGCCTGACCCACGGTTTGGAATTTCCTTATCTGATGTTGCTTGTGTCTGGCGGGCATTGCCAATTTCTGCTGGTCCAGTCCGCGACCAGCTTTAAGCGCCTCGGCGGCACGATCGACGACGCACCGGGCGAGGCCTTTGACAAAACAGCTAAGCTGCTCGGCCTCGGCCAACCCGGTGGTCCGGCAATCGAACAGGCGGCAAAGTCTGGCGATCCCACCCGTTTCAAGTTGCCGCGCCCGCTCTTGGATCGCGACAATTGCGATATGTCATTCTCAGGATTGAAAACCGCTGTATTGCGCGCCCGCGACGCTCTAATCACGGATAAAGGCGGGCTTCACCGACGTGACCAGAATGATTTAGCGGCCAGTTTCCAAGCTGCTGTCAGCGACGTGCTCGGCGAGAAAACCAGACGCGCCTTGCGCCTCGCGCGCGTCAATACGGTCGCAGTCGCCGGCGGCGTTGCCGCAAATGCCACGCTACGACATACCTTGGAAACAGTCGCGCAAGACGCACATTGCCGCTTCATCGCCCCGCCGCTGGCGCTCTGTACCGACAATGCAGCAATGATTGCATGGGCCGGGATCGAACGCTTCCGGCTCGGCCTGTTCGACGATCTGTCTCTCGCAGCCCGCCCGCGCTGGCCGCTCGATGACACGGCTCAGCCAATGCTCGGCTCCGGCAAAAAAGGAGCCAAGGCATGAGTAGGATCATCATCGCTGGCGCTGGCGCTTTTGGCACGGCTCTCGCGCTCGCAATTGAAAGGCCACTTACTCTGACCGGTCGCGACATGTCAGACATGATCGCCTCGCGGTTGTCCCCGAAGCTGCCAGATGTGCGTCTGCCAAATCGGATTGCCCTTGAACCGACCCCGCAGGTCGGCCCGGACGACATGTTGCTGGTCGCCATCCCGATGCAAGCAATGGCGAAATTTCTGACAGACAGAAACATGCGTCCAAAGGCAGCCATCGCCTGTTGCAAGGGCATTGAGCTGTCAACGATGCGCGGACCTACCGCCGTTCTAAAGGAAACTCTGGGCTGCCCCACGGCCGTGTTGACGGGCCCGAGCTTTGCAACCGATATCAGCATGGGCAAACCCACGGCGCTGACCCTGGCCTGCAGCGACACGGACCTCGGGCAGGAGCTGCAAGCCGCGCTCACCTCGGACACGCTGCGGCTGTATTTGTCCGATGACCCTACCGGGGCAGAGCTTGGTGGCGCTCTGAAAAACGTTATCGCCATTGCCTGCGGCATCTGCATGGGCGCAGGGCTTGGCGAAAGCGCGCGTGCTGCACTGATGACACGCGGAATGGCCGAAACCACGCGGCTGGCATTGAAACTGGGGGCCAAGGCAGAAACGCTAAACGGTTTGGCCGGGTTCGGCGATCTGGCGCTCACCTGCACGTCGGGACAGTCACGCAACTACAGCTTTGGCGCGGCACTTGGGGCGAGCCAGGACCCTGAGCCCGGAAAAACGGTGGAGGGGCGCGCGACAGCGCTCGCGACCTTGCAACTGGCGCGCAAACATGGGGTCGACATGCCAATAACAGAGGTGGTCGCGGGCTTGATCGCGCAAGAAATCACGATAGGCGAGGCCTTGGCAAAGCTCCTCTCGCGCCCGCTGACCTCGGAATAAGGAGAACACCTAATGGCATATTGGCTCTTCAAATCTGAAACGACGACTTGGTCCTGGGACCAGCAGGTCGCCAAAGGCACGGCAGGCGAAGAATGGGACGGGGTCCGAAACTACCAAGCACGCAACTTCATGCGCGAGATGAAAGTCGGCGACAAAGGCTTTTTCTATCACTCCCAAAAGGACCGCGAGATCGTTGGGCTGGTTGAGGTCATCGCTGAAGCCCACCCTGACAGCACAACGGATGATCCAAGATGGGACTGCGTCGACATCAAAGCGCTCCAGCCAATGCCGAGCCCGGTTCATCTTGACCAAATAAAGCAACGCGAAGACCTCGCGGAGATGGTGCTTGTGAAAAATTCCCGCCTCTCGGTGCAACCTGTGACGCCAAGCGAATGGCGCATCATTTGCGAAATGGGTGGGCTCTAAAACGAGAAAAGGGCCCCGACAAACGTCGAAGCCCCTATCTACCCCACGCGCTATAGGTCTCGCACCGCGCGCAAATTCTTTGATGTTGATAGCGCAGCGCAGCGCTTCAAGGCAACTGAATTGCGCCGAGCATTCATGTCAATTTCGACACAAATGCAAACGCCCACCTATTTCAAGACGGGCGCAGCGAAGACTTGCCGATTGGGCTTAGCCGTATACGGATTCTTTTCCGAAATGCTTGGTCAGCATGTAGTAGACAACGGCGCGGTATTTGTTGCGCTCGGACTTGCCATAGGTCTCGATCACCGAATTGATTGCTTCCATCAGCGCAGGGCTGTCCGACAGGCCAAGCTTTTTGATCAGGAAGTTGTTCTTAACGGTTTCAAGCTCGGCAGCTTGGCTACCGGCGACAGTAGAAGCATCGGCGTCATAGATGGACGGGCCACAGCCAATGGTGACCTTTGTCAAAAGGTCCATATCCGGCGTCATGCCGCATTTGTTTTTCAGATCATCAGCGTATTGCGCGATCAGGTCATCTCTCTTGCCCATATGAGCGTCTCCCACCTTAGTGTTACTGCCTCTTGAATTGAGGCCTCAATCGCCCTGAACTCCCGGGCTTGCGCCAAAGGTTAATGGCTAAAGAAGCCAAAACAAAGGGGAAATTCTTCGTCGGCACAGCTCTGCTATCGGCATGTCCCCCAGCCGCGGCTTTGAAGATGAAAGTGGTTTGCATGCAAGGCGTTGTAATCGGGGCTCAAAACAGTTTTGAACCACCGGCAGGCCGTATCGCGCACGTCGCGGAAAAAGGCGGCTTCCCGGTCCCAATCGGCGATCAAACTCAATTGCCGTCCGTCTGCCAGCCCAAACCCGACGATATCTATCGCCTCTGCCGTCGCGTGCAGGCTCATCTGCGTGGAAGAGCCCCGGATCGGGCGGCAATTGTAACTCGAAAGATGCCCAATGCTTGTGATGCTGGTGTCCAAATGCTTTTGTGCCAAACCCTGCAGGCTATGTCGTTCCCACATCTTCATACGCAATGCCACGGCGCAGGTCGTTTCAACGGGTCGCAGCCGCGCGGGTCCCAATCGCGATAGCGAAACCCGATTGGCGATCCCACATTGATCAGAGACTTCAAGGTCGGGCATTTGCGCAAATGCGGCCTGCGCATCGCCCAGAACTTCAAGACACACCGCCGGGTCATTTGCCGCCGCGTCCAATTTGTAAGGTGTCAAAAATGTCACCGGGTCCGCCACGTAGAGCCGTTTTAAAGGGTTCCACTGGCGCGGGACAGGCGATGTAGGGTTGCTAAGGGTCAAATATCCCAGTCCCAGAACGACGCAGAGCAGGATCGACAAAAAGACGAAACGCAATGCTGACATGTTCAGTTCAGTACCACGCCCGTTTTGGCCCCGTGATTGGTCCTTTTGTCGAACACCCTGTCAGCCCGGTTGTATTTGCGGACAATCGGACGGGTTTTCTTGCATCCGGCCTGTTCGATCTCACGCGCAGCAGCGATCCCATGCGCACCATGCTGCTTTTCGTGCAGCTTGAGGGCGGCAATCATGCGGTCCCAATTGGCACGAAATGTCGGGCTAAGCGCGCCACGATTTGTGTGTTTCGGCATCGTGAAGGTCACAACGACCTCCACTTCGCATTGCGCCGACCATTTGATGTCCCAACGCGTATAGGCCCAGAAATTTTTCGGCCCGCGTCGTTTCATCTGCGCGCCAAGGTCTTTGGCGTTGAGGCCGTCTACCTTGTAGAACACTTCTCTGATCGTGAGTTCAGGCGCAGCAATGGCCGGGGCCGAAAGTAGCCCCAGCACAAATGCAGTCAGTGTCGCACGCTGCAACAGATCAGTAGCGGTAATGTTCCGGCTTATATGGACCATCCTGCGCAACACCAATGTAATCCGCCTGCTCCTTGGCCAGCTTGGTCAGTTTCACCCCAATGCGATCAAGGTGCAAACGCGCGACCTTCTCGTCAAGATGTTTGGGCAGGATGTAGACTTCGTTCTTATAGGCCTCGCCATTTGTCCAAAGCTCAATCTGCGCCAGAACCTGGTTGGTAAACGACGCCGACATCACGAAGGACGGGTGCCCCGTCGCGTTGCCAAGGTTCAGCAAACGGCCTTCAGACAGCAGGATCAACCGGTTGCCACTTGGCATCTCGATCATGTCGACCTGCTCTTTGATATTGGTCCATTTGTGGTTCTTCAACGCAGCCACTTGGATTTCATTGTCAAAGTGGCCAATATTGCCAACGATCGCCATATCCTTCATCTCGCGCATGTGCTCGATGCGGATCACGTCCTTGTTGCCGGTGGTGGTGATGAACACGTCAGCGCTCGACAACACATCTTCCAGAAGAACCACCTCGAACCCGTCCATAGCGGCCTGCAGCGCGCAGATCGGATCAACCTCGGTGACTTTCACGCGCGCGCCGGCGCCCGCCAGAGACGCAGCAGAGCCTTTGCCCACATCGCCATAGCCCATGACAACAGCAACTTTGCCAGCCATCATCGTGTCTGTGGCGCGGCGAATGCCGTCGACCAGCGATTCTTTACAGCCGTATTTGTTGTCGAATTTCGACTTGGTGACAGAATCGTTCACATTGATCGCAGGGAATGGCAATTGGCCGTTCTTGAATAGATCATAGAGGCGGTGGACGCCCGTCGTTGTCTCCTCGGAGACGCCCTTGATCTGATCGCGCATCTTTGTGAACCAGCCCGGCGAGGCCGCCATGCGCTTAGCGATCTGCTGCTTGATCACCTCTTCTTCGTCCGATGTTGGAACGGCAAGAACCTCTTCGCCTGCCTCGGCGCGCGCGCCCAGCAAGATGTAAAGCGTTGCGTCGCCGCCATCGTCAAGGATGAGGTTCGGCCCCTCATCAAACATGAAAGACTTGTCTAAATAGTCCCA
Organism: Pseudomonadota bacterium; assembly: GCA_039030615.1. Classification (GTDB taxonomy): domain Bacteria; phylum Pseudomonadota; class Alphaproteobacteria; order Rhodobacterales; family Rhodobacteraceae; genus Litoreibacter. The sequence goes on from JBCCDV010000002.1 coordinate 10,123, forward strand.
ATGCTCTTCCAGGCTTTGGCCTTTGACCGCAAAAACCGGCGTGCCGCCCGCGGCAATCGCTGCCGCAGCATGGTCTTGGGTCGAGAAGATGTTGCAAGACGCCCAACGAACATCGGCGCCCAGTTCCACCAAGGTCTCAATCAGCACCGCCGTCTGGATCGTCATGTGTAGCGAGCCGACAATGCGCGCGCCAGTCAAAGGCTTGCTTTCACCGTACTCGGCGCGCAGCGACATCAGTCCGGGCATTTCCGTTTCGGCGATGTCCAATTCTTTGCGGCCGAAAGCAGCAAGCTCGATATCTTTTACAACGTAGTCTTTGGCCATAAGACCTGCTCCTGAATTCAAAAATTTGCCTGCGCATAGCAGCTTGAAGCCCCCTCGACAATGCGGCAGGCGCATGGAAGAAAATGTGCCGCAGCAAGGGGGCGATAAAATGGCGAAACAACCGCGCGCATGGCAGCGTATGCTCTCGGGTCGCAGGCTGGACCTGCTCGACCCCACGCCAATGGATATCGAGATTGAAGACATCGCTCATGGGCTTGCCTTTGTGGCCCGTTGGAACGGGCAAACCTTTGGCGATTTCCCCTATTCTGTGGCGGAGCATTCGGTGCTGGTCGAAAAACTCTTTTCCACCCTAAATCCCAATGCGCCTATTAAATGGCGGTTGGCAGCCTTGCTGCATGACGCACCGGAATACGTGATCGGCGATATGATTTCACCGGTGAAAGCCGCAGTCGGCCCCGGCTACGCAGCGCTTGATGACCGTTTAACCGCCGCCATCCATCTGCGCTTCGGGCTGCCAGCAACAATCCCGGTAGCCATCAAAAAGCAAATCAAAAAAGCCGACAAGATTTCGGCTTGGCTGGAAGCCACACAGATCGCTGGCTTCTCAATCGAAGAGGCCGACAAGTTCTTCGGCGCACCAAAAGGTGAGCTGCCTTTGCCAACCCAGCTCAAACCCCGCCCACCGATGGAGGTCAAAGCCGACTTCATCGCCCGCTTTGAGGCGTTATCACAATGATCACCCGCCTCGCGGTTCCCGCCGATATCCCGCAGCTTGTCGCCATTCTGAACGAAATTATCGCCATCGGAGGCACGACAGCCTATCAAGAGCCGGTCACGCCCGACTATTTCGACCGTCTGGTCAACTCAAAAGAGGAGCAAACCTTTATCCATGTCGCAGCCAAAGGTTCAGACATCGAAGGCTTCCAATGGATCAACCCAAGCCCAGAGCGCGCGGCCTTGGCCTCAATAGCCACTTTCGCGCGTCCCGGCACAACGCAACGCGGTATCGGCACTGCCTTATTCGCCGCAACCAAACAGGCGGCAAAAAAAGCCAATTTTGATGAGATCGACGCCACCATCCGCCGCGACAACACCGGCGGGCTGGCATATTATTCAAAAATGGGGTTCGAGGATCATTCGGTCACCGAGGCCGTCCCACTGAAAGATGGCACCCCGGTTGACCGTATCCACAAACGCCTCAAACTCTAGACACTCGCTCTAAGCCAATTTCGAAAGCGAGTTAGCCGATCTGAAAGGGGTCCTGTGCGGGTCAGTATGTAATAGCCCAACTCGGTCTTCTCAGCCTCAATCAGACAAACGAGGCGGCCCGCAGCAATATCTGCCTCAACCAAGGCCCGCCCTTGGATCGAAAAACCGTATCCGGCGCGGGTTGCGGCCAAGACCATCGTATTTGCGCTAAACTCCTCAAAGTCGAGTGCTTCGAAATCGAGCCCCAGCTCCGTTCCCCAAACCCTGGGCTCCGCCCGCACCGTTTCAAAAAGCCACTTCTGTTTTTGCAGTGCCGCGATGTCTCCAGGCGCGACACCTTTGGCGCGTTCGGGCGTCGCAACGATGACATTGCCTGCGCCGACCAGATACTCCTGCGCGACGCCATCCCAACCGCCGCGACCGTAGCGTATCGCAAGATCAAACCCGTCGCGGCTCAGATCAACCAGCTCGTAACCGGGGATCAACGCGAGCTTGATCTCAGGATGCTCAGCCCAAAACCCGCCTATGCGTGGCATCAGCCAATTCTCGGCAAAGCTTGGCGTCATCGCAATCTGAAGCGGGCGGTCCTGCCCGAAGGCCCGCGTTGCCTCGACCCCTTGCGCAATCTCGCCGAAGCCGCCTTGTAGCGCCTCAGCCAAGATGCGACCCGCCTCTGTCAAAGTCATACCGCGACCTTCGCGTAGCACGAGGCTTTGGGCCAGCTCCGCCTCAAGGCTGCGGACATGTTGCGCAATGGCGGCATGGGTCACGTTCAGCTCCCGAGCCGCTTTTGAAAACCCGCCATGCCGCGCCATCGCATCAAAGGCGCGAAGCGCTGCAAGCGACGGAATATCTCTCCATTCCATATGTAAGCCAAACTTATATTACAGGAATCTTCCTGACTCTCTTATTTTTCAAAAACATGCAAAAAACAAGGCAATCCAGAAACAGAAAGGACCAAGAAATGCTTTCAATTATTGCAGACGCTTTGATGACCGCCAGCCGCCAGGACCAGCGTTACCGGCAAGAGCGCGATCCCCATTACGCAGATCGCTTCGTGCCAGAGGCCCGGCGCCGCGCCGACAGCCAGGCCCGGCGCCACAACCCTTACTCTTACTTTCAGTGACAGGCGAAGGAGACCGATCATGACCCCTCAAATACTGCGCGCCTTGTACGAAAAACAGCAAAAGGCGCGACGAAAATCCATCCCGTCGCCGCGTGCCAGCAAAGCTGACAGCATCACTGGACCGAGGCGATATCTATGACCAGCGCCCACGCAATCATGGCCGGTTTTGACCAGAAAAAGCAAAGCGCTTTCGTCTTGAAATGGTTGGCCTCGGCCATCCAGATCATAGGCTACGCGGCAACCGCTTTCGAGATCACACCTTGGAACATCTACCTGTTCTTAGCCGGTGTTTTGGGGTGGTTTGCTGTGGGCGTGCTCTGGAATGATCGCGCCATAATGCTGATCCATCTCGTGGCATTCGGCGCGATGATTGCGGGTCTCGCGAGCAGCTAGGCTTGAACGCACGCGCGGCCCGCTTGGCGGATGGTTCCGTCCTGCTCCCGGCGGGACCATCCCACGAAATCTCCTCTCGCGAAATGCAGGGCGACACCATCACCGAACGCCGCGTAGCGCCCGCCGCCGACGCATGCGCCTTCACGCATCGGATCAGACGCCGTTAATTTGGTCATCGCGGACAGTGTCGAATGATCTGTGCGCCCAAAATCGACCCTTTGCGGGCGGTCCAGCAGCTGTATGCCGCCAGCGTCGAGTGAAAACGCGATCGGGTTCGGGCGCGGCTCAGGAGCGGCGCATCCCGCCATCAATAGGACAACAATCCCCCCAACGGCGCGCATCAACGCGGGCTGCGTTTTGCCAAAATGCGCTGCAATGTTCGTCTATGCATGTTCAGCCGCCGCGCAGTCTCAGACACATTCCGGTCGCACAGCTCGTAGACGCGCTGGATATGCTCCCAACGCACCCGGTCAGCAGACATGGGGTTCTCCGGTGGCGGTGGCAAAGCGTCGTCACCAGCCAGCAAAGCGTTTGTGACGTCATTGGCATCGGCAGGTTTCGACAGGTAGTCCGTGGCGCCAATCTTCACGGCGGCAACGGCCGTCGCAATCGCGCCATAGCCCGTCAGCACGACAATTCGCGCATCTGGGCGGCGTTCGCGCAGCACCTCAACAACGTCCAGCCCGTTTCCATCTTCAAGCCGCAAATCTACGACCGCGTAAGCTGGCGGCCGCGCCGTCGCGACGGCTTTGCCAGCGGCAACGCTCTCGACGGCTTCTGGCTCAAAGCCCCGCTTTTCCATCGCACGCGCCAACCGGCGCAGAAACGGCTCATCATCATCGACGATCAGCAACGACTTGTCGGCCCCGATCTGTTCTAGAAGTTGCTCGCCCATAAATGGTTGTTCCTCGATGTCTTCACTTTGATCAAAAAACTAGCACCGCAGCGCGGGGCGTCAAATCGCGTTCTTACGAGCTGGCATTCGCATAGCAGGCCACGGTTTCAGCCATTGCCTCCGGCAGGGCGTCACGGCGGAAAAAATCGACAAACCCGTGTTCCGGTAAAACTAGGTATGTAAAGGTCGAATGATCAACAAGGTAGTCGTCACCGCCGCCTGCCTGACGCCGGTAGAACGTGCGATAGGCCTGACTTGCGGCCTTCACCTGCTCAGGCGTGCCCGTCAGCCCAACCATCTTCGGATGCATGACATCGGCAAACTCCGCAACCACATCTGGCGTGTCACGCTCCGGATCAATGGAAATGAACACAGGCGTCGCAGAAACCCCGCGTTGTGCCAAGGCATCGACCGCCTCGCCGTTTCGATAGACATCAAGCGGGCACACATCAGGGCAGTAGGTATAGCCAAAATAGATCAGGCTGGGCTCAGTAATCACATCGGTATCCGTCACTGTATCGCCGCTGCCGGAAACCAGCTCAAACGGGCCTCCGATATCGCCACCCGCGACGGCGCCTTGGCTGCATTGCGCAAATCTTTCTTCAACTGGCGCATTCAGAGCCGTGTAAGCAAAGAGCCCTGCCAGCATTGCTACCAAAAGCCCCGCCGCGACCCAAACCAGCTTCTTTTCCATGATGCGTCCCCCTTTGGGCCAACCCGCTCAACCAATTTGACGCGTTGATCCAATATCGCTGCTCCAGTATCAATTAGCCATGTTGCCGCTGCCAATCACTTTTCGCTGATGTCGTTCAGCCCCCCGTCATTTGACACGGAAACTGCACGCAATGGCATTGTTCGGCTCAGGACGCTGATCATTTTGCGGTGGTTGGCCATTCTTGGCCAGGGCGGCACGATATTTGTTGCCAGCCAGATCCTGCGTTTGGATATTCCGCTGGGCGCCTGTGTGCTTGCCGTCGGCGCCTCGGTGATTTCGAACGTCGTCGCAATTGCGATCTACCCCGAGAACCGCCGATTGACCGAGCGCGAAGTCTCCTTCACGCTGCTTTTTGACCTGTCACAGCTGTCATTTTTGGTTTTTCTGACTGGCGGCTTGAACAACCCGTTCGCCCTATTGATCCTTGCCCCCGTCACTGTCTCTGCCATGACCTTGCGGGGCAAAGCCGCGTTGTTCATTTGCGCGATGGCCGTGGTCTTGGTCAGCATTGTCGGGCTCTACTACATCCCGTTGCGCACGGCGCAGGGTGCGATCGTAGAAATGCCGCTGGTCTTTCTCGCCGGGTTCTGGGTCGCCATCATGATCGGCATCGGGTTTCTGGCGATCTATGCCGGACGCGTCACATCAGAAACCTACACGATGAGCCAAGCCCTGCTGGCCACGCAAATGGCTTTGGCCCGCGAACAGAAACTCACCGATCTGGGCGGTGTCGTCGCCGCGGCCGCGCATGAGCTTGGCACGCCCTTAGCGACGATCAAACTTGCGAGCGCAGAGTTGATGGAGGAGCTCGAAGACAACCCCGAGCTTCACGAAGACGCCGCTTTGATCCGAGAGCAAGCCGACCGCTGCCGCGACATCCTGCAGTCCATGGGCCGTGCAGGAAAAGACGATCTGCATCTGCGCAACGTTCCGCTCAGCGCGCTATTGGAGGGTGCAGCCGAGCCACACGTGAACCGCGGGAAGGAGGTTCTCTTTGGGTACAATTCCGCTGAGGACGAAGACACCCGCATGCCGCTCGTCCTGCGCAAGCCCGAGGTCATTCACGGCCTACGTAACCTGATCCAGAACGCCGTCGATTTTGCCGAAACGCATGTTTGGGTCGACGCCAGCTGGTCGCCAGAACGTATTTCAGTGCGCGTCATTGATGACGGGCGTGGCTACCCCGTTGATCTCATGGGGCGGATCGGCGATCCCTTCATTCGCAGGCGCAAGCGCAGGGGGGACACCCCGCAACGACCAGAATACCAAGGGATGGGCCTCGGGCTTTTCATTGCCAAAACGCTGCTCGAACGCACAGGCGCAGAAGTCACCTTTGCCAATGCCGCGCCAAGCCAATCCGGGTCCCATGAAGCCGCCCGCAAAGGCGCTATCGCGGAAGTGAGCTGGCCCGCCACCTCGCTGCTCGCACATTCGCAAAGCGGCCACTCTCAGGCGCTCGGTGAAAACACTTTAATCGAGATTTAACGCGGCATTAACTGACTTATGGAATCTTTCCGGCGTTTCGCCAGTCATTCCAGAAGGATGTGCGCCATTGTCCTCACTGCTGCTCTCGCCCATTTCGGTGATGTTTTTGTTCGGTGTCGTGGCTGGTGCCGCGATGTACCACCTGCTCGGAACTGCTTTTCCGCTCCGAAAACCTAAATCAGACACGTCGACGGAACCGCAAGAACTGGTCTTTGAGGATGACCAGCTCGTAAGCGCCTCCACCTCCGCCCGCATCGCGCTCTCGCCCGAGGACTTGGAAGATGGACCAATGCCGCGGCTCAAAGAACGTTTGAGCGAACTGTTCCCCCAATTTTCCCTGGCCTTCGACGCCGCACGGTCCGAAGGGACAAGTTTTGAGCTGATGGAAACGACAACGACGGGACCGATCAAGGTCTCGGTCAACTGCGACGGCGCGCGCACAGCCTTTGCGATTGAAGGTCTACCTGATCTTTTGGCGAGCCGCATTTTGCTCGACCGCGCGGTTTCTGAAGAAAATGACCGTGAGCTTGCCGTGCTGCGCGGAACAGTCTCCACCTCGCCCTCGATCATTTGGCGTGAAAACCGAATGGGGGAGATTGATTGGGTTAACTCTTCCTACATGTCGGTCGTCGAAAACCTCGATGAGGAGCCGCAAACCGGCTGGCCGCCGAGCCGTTTGTTTGAAGGCGCATCTATCACTATCACCGGCGAGACCCCGCATGCGCGCCGCTCTCCTATCACACTCGCCGATGGCACGACGCGTTGGTATGATGTGACCAGCTTTGGCCATGAAAACAGCACACTGCATTTCGCAACCGACATCAGCAAGACGGTTCAGGCTGAGGAGGCGTTGCGCAATTTCATGCAAACGCTGACCCAGACCTTCGCCTCCCTGCCCATCGGCTTGGCCATTTTTGATCGCACCCGCCAGTTGCAGTTGTTCAATCCGTCATTGCTCGACCTGACGACCCTGGAACCTGAATGGCTCGCGTCGCGTCCAACACTCTATGATTTTATCAACAGGTTGCGCGAAAAGCGCATGTTGCCTGAGCGCAAGGACTTCAAGGATTGGCGCGCCAAGATCAACGAACTCGACAAACTCGCGGTTAACGGCACCTATGCCGAAACATGGGTCTTACCGACAGGCCAGACCTACAAAGTCACGGGGCGACCGCATCCCGAAGGCGCCGTTGCGTTCCTGATCGAAGATATTTCGGCCGAAATATCGCTCACCCGCAAGTTCCGCCGCGAGCTTGAGCTTAGCCAATCCTTGCTCGACAACTTGCCAGAGTCGGTGGCCGTCTTTGACGCCGACGGCAATCAGGTCCTCTCAAATGAAGCCTATTGCGACCTATGGGACATCGACCCAGAACTCGTGCTCGGGCAAGCCAGCATCGTCGAGGCCACGCGGCAATGGCAAAGCATGAGCCTTCCAACCCCGATTTGGGGCGATATTCGCGAATTCGTCGGGCACGCTGGCGACCGCGCCGAATGGTTTGGAACTGTTGATCTTCTTGATGGGCGCCAGCTGGCCTGCCGATTGATGCCACTGGCAGGTGGCGCAACGCTGGCCAGCTTCGCGGAGGCGTCGGTCGTCACCCGACCAATGATGGAATTTGCCGAAGTCGCGCTCTGATCTTGCCTTGCGGGGGCCGCGCGATGGCGTAAAACTGCGCCGATGGATACGGTCACACCCGACACGCCACCACTTGAGCTGACGCTTCCGAACCTAGACGCAACCAAACGTCTTGCAGCTGAGCTCGCGACATGCGCGCAGCCGGGATTGGTGGTATTGCTGGACGGCCCGGTCGGCGCAGGCAAAACAACGCTGGCGCGTCACACGATCCAGACGCTTTTATCCCGGGCGGGACGTATGGAAGACGTCCCCTCCCCCACTTTTACAATCGTTCAGACATATGAGGCCAGCAGCATCGAGGTTTGGCACGCCGATCTCTATCGGCTCACCTCCACCGATGAGCTGGCCGAGCTTGGCCTCGATACCGCGTTTGACACCGCCTTTTGCCTGATCGAATGGCCCGACCGGCTGGGATCGGAAGCCCCCGACCACCTCAGTATCATGCTCGGCTACGGTGAGACGGAGGGCACACGTCATGCAACGATTGATGGCAAGCGCTCCGCTAAACCCATTCTCGCTCAGCTTCGAAAAAACCTTACCCCATGACCGCACGCGCCGAGCAACTTCAAACCTTTCTCACCCTTGCAGGGTGGGGCCAGGCCAAGCGGCGCCCGCTTGCCGGCGACGCGTCCAACCGCCGGTATGAAAGGCTTGCACATTCGAATGGGACGCGCGCCGTTCTCATGGACGCTCCGCCCAGCAAAGGTGAAGACATAGCGCCCTTCATCAAGTTAGCGGAATACCTGAGCCGCTCCGATCTCAGCGCCCCAGACCTGTTCGCCCGCGACGTGCACAACGGCTTTTTGCTGCTCGAAGACCTGGGCGACGATCTCTTCGCCCGGGTGCTGGAAGACGACCTGACACAAGAGGCAAAACTCTATGCCGCAGCCACCGACACCCTGATAGATCTGCACATAAAAGCGCCCCCAAAATCCCTCCAGCACTACGGCCCGGACATAATGGCCGAAGCCGCCTGCCTGGCGCTGGATTGGTACGCCACCCACGCGGACGGCCCCGTTTCAGCCGCAGACCGGGCGATCTTGCACGACTTGGTGCACACGCAGCTCGAAGAGACATTTCCGCAAAAACAAGTCACCGTTCTGCGCGATTACCATGCCGAAAACCTGCTATGGCTGCCAAACCGCGCCGGACTGCGCCGAGTCGGACTTCTGGATTTTCAAGACGCCATGCTCGGCCATCCGGCCTACGACCTCGCATCACTGCTGCACGACGCGCGCCGCGATGTCAGCGACGCAACGCGCACCGCCTGTATCGAGCGCTACGTGTCTGCGACCGGCCACCCAAAAGAGACCTTTGCCCTTGGCTATGCGGCCTGCAGTGCGCAACGAAACCTACGCATTATGGGCGTTTTTGCGCGCCTGTGCATTCGAGACGGAAAACCCGGCTACCCTGACCTTATGCCCCGCGTGTGGGCCAACTTGACGCGTGATCTGGCGCACCCAGACCTCTCAGACCTCGCAGGTTTCGTAGAAAATCACATTCCGGAACCCACCCCGCAGATCATCGCAAAAATCAAATCCCACCATGCCTGATACCAAACGCGATATCATGATTTTCGCCGCAGGTTTCGGAACCCGCATGGCGCCGCTGACAGATGCGCAGCCCAAGCCTTTGATCAAGGTCGCAGGGACGCCGTTGATTGACCATGCAATTGCCATGGCCGAGGAAGCAGCCAGCCAAATCCATGTGAACGCCCACTACCGCGCGGACCAGCTGGAGGCGCATCTGCCAGACAAAATCACAACTCATATTGAAACGCCGGACATCCTTGATACGGGCGGCGGGCTCAAAGCCGCGCTGCCGAAGATGCAAGGTGACAGCGTTTTCACCCTGAACCCGGACGCGATCTTCGCAGGACCCAACCCGATCCAACTTTTGACGGACGCTTGGCAGGATCACATGGAGGCACTCCTGCTGATCATCCCGCTGACGCAAACCGTAGGCTACACGCGACCCGGCAGCTTCAGCCAAGACCCAAATGGCGCGCTGCGCTACGACCCAGCCGGTCTGGCGTATACAGGCGCGCAAATCATCCGCCGCACCGTCGTCGAAGAGGTAAAAGAGCCTGTTTTCTCCCTCACAAAGGTCTGGCAAGGGTTGCTCGACCGCAAAACCGCCTTCGGCGTCACCTATCCGGGCCGTTGGGCCGATGTCGGCACCCCGGATGGGATTGCGCTGGCGGAAGAAATGCTCCGCGATGTTTGAACCTCAGGACAATGCGCGCGTTTTCGGCGTCGAGCTTGGCATAGACTTTCCCAAAGCGTTGGTGACAGGCCTCATCGCACGCATGCAAGACGCCCCGCCAGAGGCCATGGCCCGCGTCGAAATCCACGTAAACACCGCCCGCATGCAGCGCCGTATCAGGCAGCTTTTTACCGAGGCGGGCCCCCGGCTTTTGCCGCAGATCAAGCTGATCACCGCGCTTCATTCTGATCCCCCACTGGGGCTTGAAGCACCCGTCGACGGTTTGGCCCGCAGGCTCGAGCTTGCGCAACTCACGCGTAAACTCATCGAAAGCGACGATACACTCGCCGCCCGCGATGCTGCCTTTGATCTGGCCGACAGCCTCGCGGCGCTACTGGAAGAAATGCAAGGCGAAGGCGTCACATCGGAAGACATCGCAAAGCTCGATGTTGGCCGCCACTCAGCGCATTGGCAGCGCAGCCAGAGGTTCATCGCGTTGGTGCTTGCGTTCCTCGGCCCCGATGCGGCCCCCGATACAGAAGCCCTGCAACGCCGCGCCGTTGAGCTTCTCGAAGAAAAATGGCGCACCAATCCGCCGGACCACCCCGTCCTTGTCGCAGGTTCTACCGGCTCGCGTGGCACCACCCGCGCATTCATGCGCGCCGTGGCCCGTCTGCCCATGGGGGCCGTTCTGCTGCCCGGTTTTGACCGCGACATGCCAGGGCCCGTCTGGACGCAGCTTGACGGTGAAATCGCGCATGAGGACCACCCGCAATATCGCTACCGCCACCTCATGCGGGAGCTGGATCTCGTCCCATCCGATATCAAATCTTGGACACAGGCCGAACCGTTCCAGCCCGCACGCAACCGGTTAACCTCGCTCGCCCTGCGTCCTGCGCCCATAACCGATGCGTGGCTTGCGGAAGGCCCCGCGCTCGACGATCTGCAAAAGGCCACACGAGACATCACACTGATAGAGGCCCCGTCCCAACGGCTCGAGGTGCTCAGCATTGCGCTCCGCCTTCGGTCAGCGGCAGAACATGGACAAAAAGCCGCCCTCATTGCCACCGACCAAACCCTCGCCCGCCGCGTCAAAGCGGCTCTTAGCGCTTGGGGGATTGAGCCTGATGACAGCGCTGGTGCACGTCTGGATCTGTCCCCACCGGGTCGCCTTTTGCGACAGACCGCAGCCATGCTGGGGCAACCGGTTGCGCCAACGCGCCTCCTTGCGATCCTGAAACACCCGCTCACCTGCGCAGGGGACCGCAGCGCGCATCTCGCCCGCACCCGCGATCTGGAGATCCAGCTTTTGCGCGGCGCGCGCCCGGAGCTGCGTCGCGCCGATACGCTGAATTGGGCCGAGAACCGCGAGCCTTCGGACCCCGGCACGCTGGCATGGCACGGATGGCTTTGGGACTGCCTCGACGCCTTGTCGCAAAACCGCTCGACCCATCTGGCCACGCTCAGCAACCTGCACGTCACCAAAACGCTAAACCTGACGCAAGGCCCAAATGGCGGCGAGCGGCATCTCTGGCTCAAACCGGCTGGCGAAGCAGCATTCGCAATGGCCGGCAACCTTCAAGGCGCCGCCAGTTCCGCAGGCCCGCACTCGGCTTCAGACTACGCCACTCTGATTGCAAAGCTCATGGCCAAGGTCGAGGTGCGAGAGCCGTTCTTGTCGCGCCCCGATATCATGGTCTGGGGCACGCTCGAGGCGCGGGTGCAGGGCGCCGAGCTGGTGATCCTCGCAGGGCTCAACGATGGCACATGGCCGCAGCTACCGGACCCCGATCCATGGCTCAATCGCCAGCTGCGCAAAGAGACCGGCCTCCGCCTTCCTGAGGCCCGTATCGGCCTTTCAGCGCATGATTTCCAACAGGCCATCGCCGCGCAGGAAGTCTGGCTCACCCGGGCCACCCGCGACGCGGAGGCCGAAACCGTCCCCTCCCGCTGGCTCAACAGGCTTGCCAATCTGATGCAGGGTCTGCCGGGCGACGGCGAGGTCGCCTTTCAGGCGATGCGCAGCCGTGGGCAGGATTGGCTGCGCCTCGCCCAAGACTATGACACCCCACGCCTCAAAGTGTCGCCCGCACCGCGACCTTCGCCGCAACCCCCTCTCGACACCCGCCCAAAGGAGCTTTGGGTCACCCATATCGAGAAACTGATCCGTGATCCCTACGCGATCTATGCCCGCCACATCCTCAAGTTGAAACCGCTCAAGCCGCTCGAGGCTAAGGCCGACGCCGCGCTGCGCGGCGATGTCATCCACAAAATTCTGCACGCTTTCGTGGCAGAATATCCCGGCCATCTGCCCGAAAACGCCGAAACGCTGCTGCAAAACCGGGCCGACGAGGTCTTCGAGCGCCTTGTCAGCTGGCCCGCCACGCGCGCGTTGTGGCGGGCCAAATTCGCCCGCGCCATCCCGTGGTTTCTTCAAACCGAACGCGCCCGGCGTGCCCTTGCCACCCCGCACGCCTATGAGGCGGATGGCAAACGCACCAGCGATAAGCTCGATTTCACCCTTCATGGCCGCGCCGACCGCATCGACCGCGACGAAGCTGGCGCGCTGGTGCTTTACGACTATAAAACGGGCCAACTGCCCAGCCCGAACGTCCAAGAGCATTTCAACAAACAACTCCCGCTGCTGGGCGCCATTGGTGCGGCTACCGGCTTTGAAGGCTTCAACACATCGCAGGTCAAGCAGGTCAGCTATATCGGCCTAGGCGCCAACCCATCCGAGGTCGCGCTGCCCACAGACCCCAATGATCTGGCCCAAATCTGGGACCAATTCGAAACTCTGATCGCGGAGTACGCGGACCCCGAAAAAGGCTACACCTCCCGCCGCGCGGTCTATGAAGAACGCTGGTCGCAAGACTACGACCTCCTCGCACGCTGGGGTGAATGGGACCGCACGGATGCGCCACAGCCGCAAAAGGTGGGTCATGAGTAACGACGCCACCCGCGCCCAGATCGACGCGGCGCTGCCGCAACGCTCCACCTGGCTGTCTGCCAATGCGGGCTCAGGCAAGACCCGCGTTTTGACCGACCGCGTCGCGCTGTTGCTGCTCGGAGGAACCGCGCCACAACACATTTTGTGCCTGACCTACACCAAGGCCGCCGCGTCGGAGATGCAGAACCGGCTGTTCAAACGTCTGGGCGCTTGGGCAATGATGGATGACGCCGCGCTTACGACCTCGCTGCGCGACCTCGGGGTCGCCCCTGGGACGCTCAATTCTGAGACTTTGCGCAAGGCACGGGTGCTTTTTGCTAAGGCGATCGAGGCACCAGGCGGCCTCAAAATCCAGACCATCCATTCGTTCTGCGCCGCCCTCCTGCGCCGCTTCCCACTAGAGGCGCAGGTCTCCCCCGCCTTCACCGAGATGGACGAACGGGCCGGCAAGCAATTGCGCGCAGACCTGCTCGACCGGATGTCTGAAACGCATCCCGACGCGATGCGCGCGATGAGCACGCATTTTACCGGCGAGGATCCAGACAATCTGTTGTCTGAGATCATCCGCCACCGCGAAGCCCTCGGCCAACCGCGCAGCGATGACGAGTTGCACGAACAGTTCAACCTCGCACCTGACATGACGCCCGAGACGTTGATCAGCGATGTTTTCGCAGGGCAGGAAGACCAGATCATCGCAAGCATCCTGCCAGCTCTGGACGATGGCAAAGACAGCGATCAAAAACTTGCACATGCCCTGCGCCAGCTGAACCTGAGCGCGCCTGATCTCTCAACGCTCAGCAGGCTCGAAGCCCTGTTCCTCTCTGGTGCCAAAACCAAAACGCCCTTCCGGCCCAAAAGCTTCCCGCCCACCAAACCGGTACGCGCGGTCATGGGCCCATGGGGCGACGCTTTTGACGATCTGCGCGCCCGCGTTGCAGATGCCCGCGACACGCGGCTCGCGCTGATGTCCTACGCCCGAACACGGGCCCTGACCCAATTCGCACTCCCGTTTCTACAGCAGCTCGACGCCGCCAAACTGCAACGCGGCTGGCTTGATTTCGACGATCTGATCCGCAAGGCCCGCACGCTTTTGACCGATCAGAGCGTCGCCGCTTGGGTCCTCTTCCGGCTCGATGGCGGCATTGACCATATCCTTGTCGATGAGGCGCAAGACACCTCACCTATGCAATGGGACGTGATCCGGCTACTTTCAGAAGAATTCTTCACCGGCGAAGGTGCAAGCGACGCGCAACGCACCCTTTTCGTCGTCGGTGACAAAAAGCAGTCGATCTACTCTTTTCAGGGCGCCGACCCGGCCGAGTTCGACCGCATGCGCGCGTATTTTGAGACCCGCCACGCGGAAGCACAAAACACTTTCGCCGCGCGCGAACTGCTTTTTTCCTTCCGCTCCGCTGCTCCCATTTTGCAGCTTGTGGATGCGGTCTTCACCGATGATCTGCGCGAAGGCATGGGCGAGCGGTTGGATCACCGCGCCTTCCGCACTGCCCTTCCCGGAAAGGTCGATCTTTGGCCATGGACTGAGGGCGAAGAAAACCCGGAGGAAAAAGAATGGTACGACCCGGTCGATACGGTCGGCCAAAACCACCCCTCCGTCCTGCTGGCAGACAAAATCGCAAAACACATCCTACATCAAATCAACCACGGCCAAATCACTGAAACACGTCGCGTCGATGGCGCGGATCAGCTGGTCACGCGCCGCATTCGCCCCGGCGATTTCCTGATCCTTGTGCAGTCACGCTCAGCCCAAGGCGGGCTGTTTCATGAGATCATCCGCGCCTGCAAAAAGCATAGCCTGCCTATGGCGGGCGCCGACCGGCTGCGTATCGGCGCGGAGCTTGGCGTACGCGATTTGATCTCGCTTTTGTCCTTTCTGGAAACCCCGCAAGACGACCTTGCGCTCGCCGAAATCATGCGCTCCCCACTCGGAAACCTTTCCGAGCAAGACCTTTTTAAACTTGCCTATGGTCGCGACGGCACGCTGTGGCAGCGGCTCGACGCGCAAAAGAAAGACCACCCCGCGCTTTACGCCATGCTCAACGATCTCCGCGACAAAGCTGACTTTATGCGACCCTATGATCTGATCGAACGCGCGTTGACACAGCATCACGGCCGCGCCCGGCTGCTCGCGCGTCTGGGGCTGGAGGCGGAGGAAGGCATAGCCGCCCTTCTCGACCAAGCCTTGACGTATGAGCAGTTCGAGGCTCCGACGCTGACCGGTTTCCTCTCATGGCTTGCCAGTGACGAGGTCACGATCAAACGCCAAATTGACAGCGAGGGTGACATGATCCGCGTCATGACCGTGCACGGCGCGAAAGGTCTGGAAGCGCCCATCGTCATCTTGCCGCAAACCGGGACAACCAAAAACACGATCCGCGACGATATCTTGACGGGCGAAACCGGGCCGATCTGGAAGGCCAAATCAGGCGCCGCAACCACGCAGCAAACCGCAATCACCGATGAGATGAAACGGCTCGACCGGCAAGAAAACATGCGCCTGCTATACGTGGCCCTCACCCGCGCCGAAAGCCAGCTCATCATCTGCGGCGCGGGGAAAGAGCAACCCAACAATGGCGGCAGCTGGTATGAGATCGTCGAGAACGGGCTTTTGGCCTGCGGCGCTGAACCCGGCCCTGATCTGTCCTTGCAACTCAACGAGGGCAATTGGCCCGAGGATGTAGAGCGCGCCGCCTCAGACAAGCCGGACGCGTCAGAACAAGCCCTCCCAGAGTGGGCACTCACCCCCGCTGCTCCGGCCAAAACAGAAGACGCGCTGCTTTCGCCCTCGACCCTCGGCGGCGCAAAAATACTTCCGGGTCCGGTTGAAACCCTGACCGAGGCGCAAGCCAAAGCGCGCGGAACCATGATCCACAGCCTGCTCGAACATCTCAGCGCCTGCCCCAAGTCGGAGCGCGCGGCACGCGCCTCGCAATTGCTCGACGGCTACGACAACCCGCTCGACGAAGACCTGCCCAATCACGCCCTCCGCGTTTTGGAGACACCAGAGCTCAGCCACCTATTTGCGCCAACCACTCTCGCTGAGGTCGCTATAACCGCGACTTTGCCAGAACTTGAAAACCGCCAAATCCAAGGCTTTATCGACCGTTTGGTTGTCACCGATGACACAGTCCTCGCTGTCGATTTTAAGTCAAACCACATCGTCCCGACGCGCGCCGATGACACGCCCGATGGCATCTTGCGGCAAATGGGCGCCTATGCGGCGGCGCTTGCCCAGATCTACCCAAACAAGCGGATAGAGACCGCAATCTTGTGGACTGAGACCGCCACGCTTATGCCGCTCACGCACGAGATCGTGAGGGACGCGCTGCTCAGCACCCATATATCTTGACGCCGACGCCGCCCCTTCATAGGTAATTGGGTAACGCAATATTTCCTGGAGGGAATCTATCATGGCCACAGTTTCCGTGACCGACGACACTTTTGACAGCGAAGTTCGCCAATCCGACGTCCCCGTGGTCGTTGATTTCTGGGCAGAATGGTGCGGCCCGTGCAAGCAGATCGGCCCCGCTCTGGAAGAGCTTTCGGCTGAATATGAAGGCAAGGTGAAAATCGTCAAAGTCAATGTTGACGACAACCCCAACTCCCCAGCTCAGATGGGCGTGCGCGGCATCCCAGCGCTGTTCATGTTCAAGGATGGCGAAGTCGTCTCCAACAAAACCGGTGCAGCGCCAAAAGGCGTGCTGCAGGGCTGGATCGACGAGAACGTCTAAGCCTCATCACTAGGTTTCAAAAAAAGGCCCCGGCACTGCGCTCGGGGCCTTTTTCATGGACGCTCCACACCCTTGATCGGGAACATTTCTTCCTTGCCACCATAATCCGTCGCACCAAAAAGAAACCGCGCGCGGTCAGGGTAGATCTCGAGAATCCCGTAATTATTGGTCTCCTCCCGCCCGTCCGGAAACGCTTCGGAGACGATCCGCGCCCGCACCTGTGCCACACCCGACGATATGCCCTCAACAAACCCGCGATGGCGCACATAAGCGTTGCGGTGAATATCGCCCGACAGAAAAATCGGGTTCGGGCAGGCCGTAAATCGTGGGACGAACTCCGCGTAGAACCGCCGGTAATGCGACACGTCCTCGCCCAGCTGATTGCTTGCATCAATCGTCGAGCCGCAACAAACCACCGTCGCCAGAACGCGCTCCCGCTGCGCGCGCTCAAACTGGGCCCAAAGCCACGCCTCCTGCGTCGCGCCCAGAAACTGACCCGTCGCACCAACGTCGCGAATGTCTTGGCGGTAGTAGCGCGCATCCAGCATGATCACCAAAACGCCGTTCAGAACGTAGCTGCAATAAATCTCGCCCTCCGGTTGCACCAAATGCGCCGGATCGACCCCACGCGGCCCCAAATGGCTCAGAAATTGGAGCCGTGATTCCTCGCGCCGTTCCAACCCTGTCTCGCCGATCGTGCGGGCGTCAACGCTGTCGCCGACCGTGTTGTTCGGCCCAATGTCGTGATCATCCCAGGTCGCCAGCGTCGGGATGCGGTCAAGCGCGTAGCGAAACTGCGGATCGCTCAGACGCACACGGTATTTTTCCGCCATGTCCTGAATATCCCAGCCTTCGTTGGCCGCGTAAATATTGTCCCCCAGAAGCAGCAGAAGGTCTGGATCGCGCGCAACGATCCATTCCCATGAGGGCTGGTCGCGCCGCCAAGGTGCGCAACATGACGCGTAGATGATCCTGGCAATTGGGAGTTGACCAAACTCGGCCACTGGCGCGCTCCGGCATCAAAGACATTTGCGGCAACACTAGCGTCTATCGACCTTATGAAAAGCAAAAAGCCCGGACCATTTCTGGTCCGGGCTAAGGTGTCAAAGGCCAATAAGGGAGGAGTTAGCCTTTGGAAAATTCAGGATAAGCTTCCATGCCCATCTCGGAGGTGTCGAGACCGTTGATCTCATCCTCTTCGCTGACGCGGATACCCAAGACAGCTTTCAAAATGAACCAGACGATCAGCGACGCCACGAAGGTGAAGATGCCGTAGCCCAGGATACCCGTGATTTGGGTGCCGAGCGATGCATCGGAGTTGTAGAAAACAACCGCGATTGTACCCCAGATACCAGCGAACAGGTGAACCGGGATCGCGCCGACAACATCGTCAATCTTGAACTTGTCAAGCATCGGAATTGTCAGAACAACAATCACACCACCCACAGCACCAATCCAAAGTGCGCCGAACAGGGTCGGTGCCAGCGGCTCAGCCGTGATCGAAACCAGACCAGCAAGTGCGCCGTTCAAGACCATCGTAAGGTCAGGCTTCTTGTACAGAACCTGCGTCAGGATCAGAGCCGTTACAGCCCCAGCGGCCGCGGCCATGTTGGTGTTGGCAAAGATGCGCGACACGTCGGACACGTCGCCAACTGTCCCCATTGCAAGCTGCGAGCCGCCATTGAAGCCGAACCAGCCGAGCCACAGAATGAACGTACCCAAAGTTGCAAGCGCCAGGTTGGAGCCAGGCATCGGGTTAACTTTGCCGTCTTTGTATTTGCCCAAACGTGGGCCCAAGACGATACAGCCAGCCAAAGCAGCCCAGCCACCAACGGAGTGCACAACAGTTGAACCCGCGAAGTCGGAGAAGCCCATCTCGGACAACCAACCGCCGCCCCACTGCCAGGAACCCGAGATCGGGTACATAAAGCCTGTCAGAACGACCACGAAGATCAGGAAGGGCCACAATTTGATCCGCTCAGCAACAGCGCCAGAAACGATCGAGGCCGTCGCTGCCACAAACACCAGCTGGAAGAAGAAGTCCGACCCAACTGAGGCGTAATCAAGCGCCGCGTCAGCCGCAGAGACACCAACAGCGTCCAGAACGGTTTGTCCGCCAAGCGCGAAGTAGCCGTTAAAATCGCCCGGATACATGGTGTTGAAACCAACGAGCCAATACATGATCGCAGCAATCGAAAAGAGCGCGATGTTTTTGGTCATCTGCATGGTCACGTTCTTGGAACGCACCAGTCCGCCTTCAAGCATCGCAAAGCCTGCTGCCATGAAGAAAACCAGGAAACCCGCCATGCAGAACAGCAGGGTTGTCATAATGTAGGGCCCGATCTCGTCGAAGCCCGGAGCGTCTTGCGCAAGCGCGAGGCTCGGGATCAAGGCGGCAATCGCCGTGAGTGAAGCAAATTTTGTCAGTCGCATAGTCTTTCCCTCAGTGAATGCGCTCAAAGCGCTTCGTCGTTGGTTTCGCCGGTCCGCACGCGCACCGCTTGGGCGACATCCAGGACGAAAATCTTGCCGTCACCGATTTTGTCGGTTTTGGCTGTGGTGGCGATCGTTTCGACCACCTGGTCTGCCATGGCATCGGCGACCACGATCTCAAGCTTCACCTTTGGCACAAAATTCACGGCGTATTCCGCGCCACGATAGATTTCGGTGTGCCCAGACTGAGAACCGAAGCCCTTGATCTCGGTCACCATCATTCCGCGCACGCCGATGGTCGTAAGTGCCTCGCGCACCTCCTCCAGCTTGAATGGTTTGATTGCAGCAATAATCAGTTTCACTGTTTTTCCCTTCGAATAGCCCCTCGCTAGGGCGAGCGATGGGGTAACAAACATCGTGATCGCGGAAAGTTTCAACGGAATCAGGCGGATGAAATGACGGATCTGAGGGCAACTGGTATATTATTTGCACAATTATTAGTCATTGCCTGTTTTTTGTGCATTTAATGATTGATGATTGATTAAAATTCCCCCTAAACCTGCGGCCCTGCTGCCTGTATCTTTTGGTAAAAAGACAACAGAGTCGCACGAGCAGCAGGTTCACCATGAGTAACTCAGGTCGGCGTAAGCCCCCCCTGGTCGCAGAGAAGCGCTACGCAAAAAGCGCGCCCAATCGCAAGAAAGCGCCGGCGCGCAAGCCGCAGAAAAAACGCAGCCCTAAAAAGCGCGGCCTTATCGGGTGGATCATTGCGCCGTTCGCGTTTCTGCTGCGCATAATATGGGTCGTCACGTCCCGCACCGCAGCCGTGGCAGCGCTCGTACTGCTGGCAGCCGTTGGCTACACCTACACAACACTCCCAGCATTCGAAGACCAACTCGACGGGCGCACCCGAGGGTCTGTCACACTGCTTGACCAGGAAGATGTGGTCTTCGCCTGGCGCGGTGATCAATTTGGCGGTGCGATCTCAGCCACCTCCGTGGCGCCCTCCCTGAAAAATGCCGTCGTCGCGACTGAGGATAAACGATTCTATCGCCATCTCGGCGTCTCGCCGCGCGGCGTTGCCTCCGCCATGCGCATAAACATGCGCGAAGGGCGCAAACCATGGCAGGGAAACGGCGGCTCGACCATCACGCAGCAGACCGCAAAGCTGTTGTGCCTCGGGGTCGCCTATGACCCGGGCACTTGGAAGAACGAGGCCGAATATGAGGCCGATTGCCGCCGCACCACCCTGACCCGCAAGGGCAAGGAGGCCATCTACGCCTTTGCCATGGAAGCAAAATACACCAAGGACGAAATCCTTTCGATCTACATGAACCGCGCCTATCTCGGCGGCGGGGCGCGTGGGTTTGAAGCCGCGTCACAGCTTTACTTTGGCAAAAGCGCCGCGCAGGTCTCCGTGCCGGAAAGCGCAATGATGGCGGGGCTTTTGAAAGCGCCCTCCACCTATGCCCCCACATCCAACCTGCAACGCGCCCGCGACCGCGCCGCGACCGTGCTCCGCCTGATGCGCGAACAGGACTACATCACCACCGCAGATGAGGTCGCGGCAAACGCGGCCCCCGCCAGCCTTTCGCCCGCTGCCAAGCAGCGCGCCGGCGGTTTCTTCGTTGATTGGGTCATGAAGACCGCACCCGATTTCCTGACCCGTGACACAACAGAAGACGTGGTCATCCACACCACCTTCGACAACCGCCTTCAAACCGCGGCCGAAGAGGCGCTGGACTATGTCTTTGAGACGAAGGTCAGCAAAGAAAGCAAGGCACAAGCTGCCATCGTCATCATGTCGTCAGACGGCGCCGTGCGCGCCATGGTCGGCGGGCGCGAAAAGGTCACGGGCGGCTTCAATCGCGCGACAGACGCCAAACGCCAGACCGGCTCCGCCTTCAAGCCCTTCGTCTACGCCGCCGCGATGGACCTCGGCTTCCAATACGACAGCACGGTCGAGGACGCCCCAATTACAATCGACATCCCCGGCTCGGGCCCCTATTCGCCCAAAAACTACGAGCGTGACTTCAAGGGCCTGATGACCCTGACCGACGCGTTGCGTCTATCGATCAACACAGTCGCGGTTTCCGTATCCGAGGCCGTGGGCCGCGAAAACGTGCGCGACGTCGCCACCCGCTTCGGCATCGACAACAAACTCGCAGACGGGCCCGCCCTCGCGCTCGGCGCCTCCGAAAGCACGCTTTTGGAGATGACCGGCGCCTATGCGGGCATCCTCAATGGCGGCAACGCAGTGACGCCTTACGGGCTAACCGAGCTGCGCCTCAAAGGCGACAACCAGCCGCTCATGGGCAAAGAAGGCGGCATCGGGGAGCGGGTGATCTCCCCACAGGCCGCCCAACAGCTGACGTATATGATGTACCGCGTGGTCTCAGACGGCACCGGCGCGCGCGCGCGGCTTAGCGACCGGGAGGTCGCAGGAAAGACCGGCACCACAAGCGCCGCCAAAGACGCCTGGTTCATCGGGTTCACGTCGCAATATGTGGTCGGCGTTTGGATGGGCTATGATGACAACACGCCCTTGCGCGGCGTCACCGGGGGCGGTTTGCCCGCTGACATCTGGCGCGAAACCATGCTCCGGGTCACCGAAGCGCTCCCGCCTGAGCCCTTGCCTATGGCGCGCCCGGCGCAGCCGCCGCGCGTCACGCCAATCGTGCCTCAAAATGACCGGGTAATCATCGGGGGCGGTAACCGCAATCAACAGCAGCAGCCGCAACCAGACACGCTTGAAGACGCCCTCATCGGCGTTCTACGCAGCATTTTCGGAAACTAGCTCGCGTTAGCCGAGCTTGCGCAAATCCGCGGCCAGCCGGGCGACGGAGCCGCCACGGCGATCCAACATTGCGCCGATCTCAGTGCGCTCCGAGGTCAGGGTATTGATGCCCTCAATGATAATGTTGGAGATCTTGGCAGACCCGCTGCGGTCAGACACAAGCCAGGTGACGTTAAACGGCGATTGGCCACGCAGCCGCGCAGTCGTGTCGACCTGAATATCCTTTTTCACCTTGCGCGAGCCATTCACCTTGATCTCTCCGCCAACGAACTCATTGAAACGCTTGCCGTATTTGCGGGTGAAATAGCCGCGAAACGCCTTCACATAAGCATCCACTTCCGCCTTCGACGCCGTCCTGCGCGCCGGGCCCAGCGTCACCAATGCGATGAAATACACATCCGCATAGCGGTTAAAAACGCGTTCAAAATCTGCGATCATGCGGCTTTGGGATTTCCCAGATGCAATGATCTTGTTAATGTCCGAAACCGCGGAGGCGACCAGTTTTTCGGCCTGCCCGCCCGACAGCGCAAAAGCCGGCAAAGCGGTGGCGGTGGCGGCCGATGCAGCCAGAGATACGGTAAATTGCCTACGGTTCAGCATGTCACTCAGGTCCATATATGTCGTCGTAGAGGTCAGAAATATCCAAGTCCTGCTCCCCAGTTAAGTTGAAACGACGGTTTTGCAAATAGAGCAAACGGGTTTGTGAATAGCTGTCTTCGCTTTCGTAAAGCACCTCATCAATCAGCTCGCGGGCTTCATACCGGTCATCAACCTTCGCCAAAACGCCCGCGCCCGTGGCCCCTGCCCGGTCGGTGCCATCAAACACATTGTTCAACGGGTTGGTGATCAGGTCGACGACCATCCCCGTCGTAGCGCGCACGGTGCTGGGCCCCAAAACAGGCAGCTCAACATAAGCCCCCTCACCCACGCCCCATGTATACAGAGTTTCGCCAAAATCGCTGGGGTTCTCGGCGATTCCGGCCTCCGTTGCGACATCGATTGTTCCAGCCAGCCCAAACGTGGCGTTCACAAGAAACCGAAAGGTGTTGGCCCCGGCATCGGCGATTCTCAACTGCAAGACATCATTCAGGATTGTCGCAGGCAACCCGAGTGTCTCCGCCACATTACTGATCGCACGACGCGCCGGTGACGGCGTGGTTTTGCCGTAGGTATTGGCCACTGGGCGGACAATCGCGCGGTCCAACCCCCTGTTGAAGGCATGGACTTTGCGGTTTCCCGCCTCATAGGGATCGTTGATCCCGGTCGCGCGCGGGGCCGATCCGCAGGCCGCAAGAGCCAAAACGCTTCCAAGAGCCAAACAGGTCACAAGATTCTTTATTTTTAAATCAAATGAGTAACGCACTGACACTCTCAATTCCTATTCAATAGACCCAATCATGAGGCATTTAATTCGCCCCGTCAAAAAGCGCCAGAGCGCAAAACTCAAACCAACTGTATGCTTAAGTAGAGCATTCTTAGCCTTTGGATACTCTTTAATAAGACTTGGCCGCGATTGTAAGATGCGCACGATCGAAACGAAGGCGAAGCACCCCGATGAGACAAGATCCGCAATATCAAGGCCACAGCGAATTGCGCATGGCGCGGCGCGAAAGCCATCATTTGTTCGCGATTGCCTTCCTTTTCAGCATTTTTGTAAATCTATTGATGCTGACAGGCCCGCTCTACATGTTGCAGGTCTATGACCGGGTGCTTGGATCACGCTCTGAGGAAACCCTGCTCGCGCTGTCTCTCCTTGTGGTCTTCCTTTACACCATGATGGGCGCATTGGACTACGCGCGCGGGCGCGTCATGGCACGTGTCGGCGCGCGATTTCAGGACCGGCTCGACAGGCGGGTCTTTGGGGCAATGCTGCGCAAATCGTCACGCGTCGGCCCAGCGGACAATAAAACCGGCTTGCGCGATCTGGAATCTGTCCAAACCTTTTTCGGCTCCCCCGCATTGCTTGCCTTGTTCGACATCCCCTGGACGCCGCTTTTTCTGGCTGCGATCTTTATTTTCCACCCTTGGCTTGGCTATCTCGCCCTCAGCGGCGGCACGGTGTTGATCTTACTGACTGTCCTAAACCAGCGCATCACCCGGCAGCCGCAACTCGACGCGAATTTGAACGCAATGCAGGCCAACCGCCTAAGCGACACCATCATGGCGCAACCTGAAATCATCCAGGGCCTCGGCATGCGGGAGGCAAGTTTCAACAGATGGCAGAAGGTGCGCCAGAAAGCGCTCGCTGGATCGTTGTTGCGCAGTGACCGCGCAGGCGGCATCACATCATTGACCAAAGCACTGCGGCTGTTTCTGCAATCTGCCATGCTTGGGCTTGGGGCTTTTCTGGTGCTGCGTGGCCAACTGACCCCCGGCGCGATGATCGCAGGCTCCATTTTGCTCGGTCGCGCGCTTGCCCCGGTCGAACAAAGCATCGGCCAATGGGGCCTTGTGCAACGCGCGCAGCTTGGCTGGCAAAGCTTGGCCGCTCTACTGAGTGAGGTGGATGAAACACCCTCACGTACGGCGCTGCCCCGCCCCAAAGCCAATCTGTCGGCTGACCAGCTCACCGTGATCCCACCTGGCGACAAACAAGCCACATTGCGTATGCTCAGCTTTGATCTGCCGCCCGGGCAGGCGCTTGGCGTCATCGGACCCTCTGGCGCTGGCAAATCCACACTTGCGCGCGCGATTATTGGCGTCTGGCCCATTGCTGGTGGCAAAATCCGCTTAGACAGTGCCGCGATTGATCAGTACGAGCCCGACGTTCTCGGCGCCCATATTGGCTACCTTCCGCAAAAAGTATCCTTGTTCGACGGCACAATCGGGGAAAACATCGCCCGGCTCGACCCGAAGGCTGACCCCGAGAAAATCGTGGCCGCGGCGCAAAAGGCGGCCGCACATGAGCTGATCCTGCGCCAGCCCGAAGGCTACGACACGCCCTATATCGAAGCTCACGGCCGATTGTCCGGCGGGGAATTGCAGCGCATCGGCCTTGCGCGCGCGCTTTACGGCAACCCGGTGATCGTCGTTTTGGATGAGCCGAACGCAAATCTCGACAATGAAGGCTCCAACGCGCTCAACACAGCCATTCGTAACCTCAAACAGGATGGCTGTTCGGTGATCATCATGGCTCACCGCCCCTCAGCCATTCGCGAATGTGAGAACCTGCTGGTGCTCGATGGCGGTATGCGCAGAGCCTTCGGGCCACGTGACGAAGTCTTGCAAAACACCGTCCAGAACCACGAAACCATCGCGCGACGCGCAGCACCCGGGGGGATCACATGACCAACCTTGAGCAGAAATGGCCCGTAAAAACGCCCGCAACGGTCGGGCTCTTGGCCCTGGTCATTCTTGTCGCAGGTTTCGGCAGCTGGGGCGTTATGGCCAATATAGCCGGCGCGATTATCGCCACGGGCCGGATCGAGGTCGAACAGAACCGGCAGGTCATCCAACACCCCGATGGCGGCGTGGTCGCCGAAGTTCTGGTGTCCGAAGGCGCCCAGGTCGTGCGCGGCGCCCCACTTATCGTTCTGGAAGGGCGCCAGCTGCGCTCCCAACTCACGGTGGCGGAGGCACAGCTATTTGAAATTCTGGCCCGTATTGGCAGGCTTCAAGCCGAACGCGATGGCACAGACGCGATCACCCTGCACCCCATCTTGGCGGAAGAAGCCTCGAAAGACCCAGGTCTCTCCATGTTGATGGACGGGCAGGAGCGTCTCTTTCGCAAGCGCGTCGAGGCCAATGACCAAGCGCTCGCGCAGCTCTCCAAACGCAAATCGCAAATCGCCCTCCAGATCGAAGGGCTGGACGCGCAGCAAGCAGCGCTCACTGCCCAGCTGAACCTACTCGATGAAGAACTTGCCGCGCAACAGGACCTTTTGAACAAAGGGCTTGCGCAAGCCGCCCGCGTGCTTGCCCTCCGCCGCGAAGAGGCAGGCCTGCGTGGCCGCTTGGGCGAGCTCGCGGCGCTCAAAGCCGAAAGCGCCGGGCGCATAACGGAGGCAGATCTCGAAATACTGGCGCTGCGCACGCAACGTGAGGAGGCCGCGATCACCCAGCTCCGCGATCTAGAGGCGCGCGCCGCCGAATTGATCGAACAACGCCTCGCCCTGCAAGACCAACTCTCGCGTCTTGTCATTACATCTCCCGTGTCCGGCCTCGTTTTTGGGCTGACCGTCTTTGCGGAACGCGCGGTTATCCGACCCGCGGACCCACTCCTCTATATCGTCCCGCAGGACCGACCCCTCGTGATCACCGGACAGATCGATCCGGTCCATGTCGACGAGGTCTATCTGGGCCAAGACGTCACTCTGCATTTTACCACTTTCGATGCCCGCACTACGCCTGAGGTCTTCGGCAAAGTCAGCACCATCTCCGGCGACGTCTTCACCGACCAAACATCCGGTGCGTCCTACTACCGCGTCGAAATGGTGCTGAACCCCGGCGAAATCAGCCGCATGGGCGACGTCTCATTGGTGCCGGGGATGCCCGTTGATGCCTTCATTCAAACCGGCGACCGCGCGCCGATGACCTATCTGGTCGAACCGCTCACCGACTATTTCAAAAAGGCTTTCCGGGAGAGCTGAAATCGCGGTTGCCCCGTGCTGCCCATGTCAGTAGCGTCATCGCAAATCTGACATTTGCAGGAGCCATCCCAATGCCCGGACAGTTTGAAACCCGCCTCAACGAACTTGGCGTTACCTTGCCCGACGCCCCCGCGCCCGCGGCCAATTACGTGCCGTTTACCCAGGTAGGCGATACGCTCTATGTCTCCGGCCAAATTTCAAACGGCCCGGACGGGTTGGTGCTTGGAAAGCTTGGCGGCGGGATGAGCGTTGAAGACGGTGCGGCGGCAGCCAAACTCTGCGCCATCAGCCTGCTCGCGCAGGTCAAAGCCGCCTGCGGCGGCGATCTTGATAAACTCGAGCGCGTCGTGAAGTTGACGGGCTTCGTGAATTCGACCCAGGATTTCACGGACCAGCCCAAAGTCATCAATGGCTGCTCTGATTTTTTGGTCGAAGCTCTGGGTGACGCCGGGCGCCATGCACGCTCCGCCGTCAGCGCTGCCGCCTTGCCCTTGGGCGTCGCCGTAGAAATCGAAGGTATCTTCGCCCTGAAATCGTGAGCTTGCCGCGCGCCTTTCTGGACCGCCCAATCGCGCATCGCGGGTTGCATGATCGCGCGCGGGGGATCATCGAAAATTCGCGCGACGCGTTCCAGGCGGCAATTGAGCACGGCTTCGGGATAGAATGCGATCTCCAGTTGTCACGCGACGCCGAGGCGATGGTGTTTCATGACTATGATCTCGCAAGGCTAACCGGCCAAAGCGGTGCCATTCAGCAGCAAGACGCAAAAACGCTGACGGAAATGGTGCTCACCGATGGCGCAAATCGGATCGAGCCGCTCGAAGCCCTGCTAGAACAGGTCTCGGGTCAGGTCCCGTTGCTGATCGAGCTGAAAGATCAGGACGGTGCTATGGGCGAAAATATCGGCCCGCTGGAGCGCCGTGTTGCGCAATGCGTGGCCGGCTACGACGGACCATTGGCCCTCATGTCCTTCAACCCGCACACAGCCGCACTGCTCAAAAACCTATGCCCTGACCTGCCATGCGGCATCGTCACCAGCAGCTATGACCCGGCCAATTGGAATCTTTCGAAAGCAACATGCGACATGCTGCGCGAAATCCCTCATTACGCCAGCAGCGGCGCTTGTTTTATCTCGCATGAGGCGTCAGATCTCGCCCGCCCAAGGGTTGCCGAGCTAAAGGCGCAAGGCGCGGACGTGCTCTCCTGGACGATCCGCAGCCAAGCTGAGGCGCAACAGGCACTCCAACACGCAGGTAACATCACCTTTGAGGGCTATTTGCCCACTTGACCTCATCACGGTCAAAACCATCTCACACAGAGACCCCGCCGCACGGACCCGTATGAGCCAGACTGAGATCAGTATCACCGTTTTGCCCAGTCTTGGCGAGATATCGCAGCAGGAATGGGACAGTTGCGCCTGCCCGGAAGCCGCCGAGGGCCGGCCCAGTGACCCATTTACCACCTATCGGTTTTTGCGCGCTTTGGAGACCTCGGGTTCAGTGGGCGCTGGTACCGGTTGGCAGCCGCAATACCTGATCGCCCGCGCTGGTGATGAAATGATCGCCGCAGCGCCGCTCTATGCGAAATCACATAGCCAGGGCGAGTATATTTTTGATCATAACTGGGCCCATGCCTATGAAAACGCGGGCGGACGGTACTATCCCAAATTGCAACAAGCCGTGCCCTTCACGCCCGCCACGGGCAGGCGCTTTCTTACCAAACCCGGCTGGGAAGAAACAGGCATGGCAGCCCTCACCCAAGGGGCCGTTCAGGTCGCCGCAAACAATGAAATTGCTACGCTGCACATCACCTTTTGCACCGAAGCGGAGGCCAAGGCAGGCGCAGAAATGGGCCTTATGGCGCGCAGCAGCCAGCAATTTCATTGGTTCAATAATGGCTATGCGGATTTCGACGCCTTCCTAGCAACACTCTCATCCCGCAAGCGCAAAAACATCCGCAAAGAGCGCGCTCAAGCCTGCAATTTCGGCGGCACGATCCACGCGCTGACGGGCGATCAGATCCAGCCTGAGCATTGGGACGCGTTCTGGCTATTCTACCAAGACACCGGCGCGCGCAAATGGGGCTCGCCCTATCTGACCCGCGCCTTCTTTGATGCAGCCCATGAGACGATGCGCAACGATATGCTGATGGTGCTTGCGGAGCGCGACGGGCGCTACGTCGCAGGCGCGCTGAACTTCATCGGCCGCGAAACGCTCTATGGCCGCTACTGGGGCTGCCAGGAAGACCACCCGGCGCTGCATTTCGAGCTGTGCTACTACCGCGCCCTGGATTTTGCGATTGAACATGGGCTCGCCCGCGTCGAAGCCGGCGCGCAGGGCTCCCACAAGCTGGCCCGCGGCTACTTACCGGTCGAAACCCACAGCCTGCACTGGGTCGGCGATCCGGGCTTCCGCGACGCGATTGCACGTTTCATCGAGGCAGAGCGCAACGCCATCAATGAAGAAATCGAAATTCTGACCGATTACGGCCCGTTCAAGAAAACCCAAGGAGAAGACCATGACTGATTTGGACACAAGCGCGCTGGAAGCCGCTGGCTGGGAAAAAAGCACAGACGGCAAGGCCATCGAGAAGACATTCAAATTCAAAAACTTCGTTGAGGCCTTCGGTTTCATGACCCGCGCCGCGATCCATGCCGAAAAGCTCAACCACCACCCCGAATGGTTCAACGTCTACAACCGGGTCGAGGTGAAGCTCACCACCCATGACACCGGTGGCCTTTCCGAGCTGGATGTAAAATTGGCAGGCGAGATGGAAAAACTGATCGCCTGAGGCCAGTGAAACACTACAAAAATTATTGAACACCGAGATTTGGAACGGACGCAGCCTGTCCGATCTGATGACGCTCGAATTTCTGGTGACAGCCACCGGAAACATCATCACCGCCAGCTTGATCGTGCTGTTGGCTTTCATCATCTCGGCCTGGGTCGCCGCGCGCATCCGACGGATCGCCGACCGCTACAAACGTCTCGACCAGACCCTGTTCCACTTTCTGTCGAACATCGCGCGCTATGTCATCTTGGCCTTTGCCGCGATGTTCATTCTCAACACGTTCGGCATTCAGACGACCTCCATCGTCGCTGTCATCGGTGCCGCTGGCCTGGCCATTGGTCTGGCGCTGCAAGGCACGCTGTCGAATGTGGCCGCAGGCGTCATGATCATCCTTTTCCGCCCTATCAAGCTGGGCGATTTCGTCGTGATCAACGACAAGATGGGCACGGTCAAAGACATCTCCCTCAACTTCACAGAGCTTGCTGCCGTTGGCAACTTCCAGATCATCGTTCCCAATTCTGAGGTCTGGGGAAACACGATCATCAACTATTCCGTCTACCCCACCCGCCGCGCGGAATGGGAATTCGGGGTGGGCTACGGCGCCAACCTGGCAGAGGCGGAAAAGATCATTCTCGACACGATCATGGCCGACCCACGCTCCAAATCTGACCCGGAGCCGTTTATTCAGGTCAACAACCTTAACGCGTCATCTGTGGATTTTCTGGTCCGCGTCTGGTGCGACAGCGACATCTATTTCCAGTATCAGGCGGATATGAAGCGCAAAGTAAAAGAAGCGCTGGACGCAGGCGGCATCGATATCTCCTTCCGAACCCGCACCATCTTGCAAACCACCTGATATACGCAAAAAAGGGCGCCCCAAACGGGACGCCCGAAGCCCTGCAAATCGGCAAGATCAGATCGCGTCGCGCAGCGCTTCCCCGCCGGAGATTTCGCAAACGCCCGGGTTGTCCTCGGCCTGAACGACCTTCACAACACCGTCTTCCGCCATCATTGCATACCGCTTGGACCGGCCATGAAAGCCCACCGGCGGCGCGTCAAAATCCATGCCCACGGCTTTGGTGAACTCTGATGCCGCGTCGCCCAGAAAGGTGATCCCCGCCTCGGCCCCGCCGGTGCTTTCGCCCCAGGCCTTCATCACGAACGGGTCGTTCACAGCCACGCAAATAATCTCATCCACGCCCTTGGCGTCGAAATCACCCTTGGTGCGCATGAAGCTCGGCACATGCGCCTCGGAGCATACGCCGGTGTAAGCGCCCGGCAGCCCGAAAATCACCACTTTGCGGCCTTTGGTGAAGCTGCTCATCTGGACCTGCTCCGGGCCCTCGTCGCCCATCCGCAAAAGCGTGGCGTCCGGCAATGTGTCGCCAACAGAAATACTCATGTCGCACCTTTCCATGATTGAGTTTCTCACCCACCGTCATATAGGGTCGCAGCTGGTGATGGCCAGCCATGAAAGGGACAGGCGCATGACACATGTCGTGGTAATCGGGGCCGGGCAGGCCGGGTCTTCGCTCTGCGCCAAACTGCGCAATTTGGGCTTTGAGGGCGCAATCACCCTGATCGGGGAAGAGCCCGTCCCGCCCTATCAGCGCCCGCCTTTGTCCAAAGCCTACCTGCTGGGCGAGATGGAGGAAGAACGCCTCTACCTGCGCCCTGAAGCCTTCTATGCCGACAATGCCATCACCCTGCGCCTTGGTGCGAGTGCTGCAAACATCGACACGCTGGCACAGACCCTCACGCTCGGGGGTGACACGCTCAGCTACGACCATCTGGTCTTCACCACAGGCTCCACCCCGCGACGTCTGCCCACCCATCTTGGCGGCGATCTCAAAGGCGTCTTCACCGTGCGCGACCTGGCCGATGTGGACGCGATGGCGCCATACGTCACCCAAGGCAAACGCGCCCTTGTCATCGGCGGCGGCTATATCGGGCTGGAAGCCGCAGCCGTCGCACGCAAACGCGGCGTCGACGTCACGCTCGTTGAAGCCTCGGAGCGCATCCTGCAACGCGTCGCCGCCCCAGAGACGTCAGATTTCTTTCGCGCCCTTCACGAAAGCCACGGCGTCACCATACGGGAGGGCGTGGGCTTCGAAACCTTCACCGGCCAGGATCATGTGAACGGCGGTGTCCTCACCGATGAGACCGAAATAGACATAGACTTCGCCATCGTCGGCATCGGCATTACCCCCGCGACCGGGGCCGCGGAGGCCGCCGGGATCACCATCGAAAACGGCATCGAAACCGACACACAAGGGCGCTGCTCCGCGCCCGGAACATGGGCCGCAGGCGATTGCGCCTCCTTCCCGCTCAACGGCGCGCAAATGCGGCTGGAAAGCGTCGGAAACGCCATTGATCAGGCGGAGCTTGTCGCCGAAAACATCATGGGCGCAGGCAAAGAATACACCCCCAAACCGTGGTTTTGGTCCGACCAATATGACGTGAAGTTGCAAATCGCAGGACTGAACATCGGCTATGACCGCGTGGTCACCCGCAAAACCGGTGATGCCGTATCCCACTGGTACTATCTCGGCGACGCGTTGTTGGCCGTCGACGCCATGAACGACCCGCGAAATTATATGGTCGGCAAGCGCCTGATCGAAGCCGGCAAGCACCCGGCGCCGGACATCATCGCCGACCCTGAGACCGACATGAAAGCTCTTCTGCGCGCATGAGGATCATCGCAGGCCAGCATCGCGGGATTGCCCTAACAGAGGTCGGCAAAGGCGACGCAGGCGCGCATCTGCGCCCCACGACCGACCGAGTGCGCGAAAGCCTTTTTAACATGCTGATGGGCGGGCGTTTCGGCGACCCAATCACGGGCGCGCGCGTGCTTGATCTATTTGCAGGCACCGGCGCATTGGGCCTGGAGGCGCTGTCGCGGGGCGCCCAGCGGGTCTGTTTCATCGAGAACGGGCGCGCAGGCTTCCAGCTGATCGCCAAAAACGTGGCCAAACTGCGCGCAGCGGAGGCCACAACACTCACCAAACAAGACGCAACCAAGCTGGGCCAGAACCCCTACGCGCCCTTCGATCTGATCTTTCT
Organism: Pseudomonadota bacterium; assembly: GCA_039030615.1. GTDB lineage: Bacteria > Pseudomonadota > Alphaproteobacteria > Rhodobacterales > Rhodobacteraceae > Litoreibacter. The sequence goes on from JBCCDV010000002.1 coordinate 42,443, forward strand.
CGACCCGCCCTATGGCAAAAACATGGGCGCGCCCACTTTGGAGAACGCCCTGGCCAAAGACTGGATCGCAAAAGATGCGCTCATCGTGTGGGAGGAAGAAAGCGCACAGCCAGCGCCACCCAGCTTTGAGGTCATAGAGACGAAAGCCTATGGCAACACCATCATGACGCTTTTGCAGCTCAGCTAAAATTTGGACGCGCAACTGAAAAGGCCGCCCCAAAGGACGGCCTTCAAAATCATCGCAAGGCTGAAGCGTTAATTCGCAGCCACAAAAGTCCGCGCATCTTCAACCAAGGCCGCGCCATCAAGGCCCTTCTTGGTCATATCCGCGATCCATTCCGCCGTGACTTCTTCGCCCAAAGCCATGATGCGCGCCGTCTCAGCCTCGCTCAGAACGGCAATCTCATTGCCATCGGCTTCCATCGCCGCACGACCAACCACATCGCCCTGATCATGGGCGCGTCCGGCCCATGCGCTCGCCTCCAGCCCTGAATTGGCGTCGATCACCGCCTTCAGATCATCGGGCAAAGCATCATAGCTGCGCTGGTTCATCGCCCAGATAAAATACAGGTTATAAAGCGATTTATTGCCTGCGACATCCGTATGGCTGTCGGTCAGCTCATTCAGTTTCAGCGATGGCGACATCTCCCAAGTGATCACGCCACCATCGAGCACACCTTTAGACAAAGCCTCAGGGAAGGCAGGCACAGGCATGCCCACCGGCACCGCACCGAGCTTGTCCAACAAAAGCGTCGCCGGACGTGACGGGCCGCGCAGCTTCAAGCCAGACAGATCATCCACGCTTTTCAACGCAGGGCCTTTCTTGTGGACAATCCCCGGCCCGTGCATGTGGGCCGCGATCAGCTTCACGTCGCGAAAATCATCCATCAGGTATTTCTGGGTAAACTGCCACGCCGCGCGCGATGCGGCCTCGCCCGACTTTGTAACCATGAAGGGCAGCTCCATCGCTTCGGCCTCAGGGAACCGGCCCGGCTGGTAGCCCGGGATCACCCAGCCGCCATCCACCGCGCCGTCGCGGATCAGATCATATTGGTTCGGTGCTTTGCCGCCCAGCTGCATGAACGGGTACAGCTCCACCTTGATACGGCCACCCGAGTCAGCCTCGACCTTGTCGGCCCAGGGCTGCATGAAATAGGTCGGGTTCGCCGATTTCGGCGAGACGAAATGCTGAAAGCGCAGCGTCACCTCTTGCGCATAGGCGCCGCTAGACGTGGCCAATGCGATCAAAGCTGCAGATGTGGTTTGGAAAAAGGTCATAATAACAGACCTCCATATGGGTCAAAATCAACGACGCGATCCCCGCCGCGCCGCGCACCCTATGTAGTCATCACCGCGCTAGTTGCAAGTCAATCGCAACACTATCTTGTGCCTCTCAAGCCTTGTTCACCCATTGGTAATATGGGATGCTCCATAAAAATCGAGCATAAAAAACAAACACCCAACAGGCCCAACCCGCCATGCTAGACGCCACCGATTTGCTGTCCGACGTCTTTGGATTCGACCATTTCCGCCCCGGCCAGGCCGAGATTGTCGAAGCCGTGACCCGTGGTGACAACACGCTCGCCATCATGCCCACAGGCGGCGGGAAATCCCTTTGCTTCCAGCTGCCCGCCCTGCAACGCGACGGGCTTACGGTCGTCATCTCGCCGCTCATCGCCCTGATGCGCGATCAGGTCCGCGCCTTGAAAGCCGCAGGCGTCAGCGCCGGCTGCCTCACTTCCGGCAACACCGAAGAAGAAAGCGACGCCGTCTTTGCAGCCCTGCGCGAGGGTCATCTCAAGCTGCTCTATCTCGCCCCCGAACGGCTGGCCAAAACCGCCACGCAAGACATGCTGCGCCGCGCAAATGTCACCCTGATCGCGGTGGATGAGGCGCATTGCGTCAGCCAATGGGGTCATGATTTCCGCCCCGATTACCTGCGCATCGGCCAGCTGCGCGCAAGCCTAGACGTCCCTCTCGCCGCCTTCACTGCCACCGCAGACACCGAAACGCAGGCCGAGATCATCACGCGGCTCTTCGACGGCGCCCAGCCCACAACCTTTCTGCACGGATTTGACCGCCCCAACCTGCATCTCGCTTTCCAGGCCAAAAACAGCCCCCGCAAACAAATCCTCGATTTTGCAAACGCGCGGCGCGGCCAATGCGGCATCGTTTATTGTGGCACCCGCGCCAAAACCGAAAGCCTCGCCCGCGCGCTCAGCGAAGAGGGCCACAGCGCCTGCCACTATCACGGCGGCATGGACCCCGAAGACCGCCGCCGCGTCGAGGCACGTTTCAGCAGCGAAGACGGGCTCGTCGTCACCGCCACCGTCGCTTTCGGAATGGGCGTCGACAAACCAGATGTCCGTTGGGTCGCCCACGCGGACCTGCCCAAATCCATCGAAAGCTACTATCAGGAAATCGGCCGCGCCGGCCGTGACGGGGCGCCCGCCGACACGCTCACGCTCTTTGGCTCCGACGACATCCGCTTCCGCCGCCAGCAAGTCGATGAAGGCCTGGCGGAGGCCGACCGCAAAATCGCCGACCACGCCCGTCTCAACGCGCTTTTGGGTCTGGCCGAGGCGCTGACATGCCGCCGGCAAAACCTGCTCGGCTATTTCGGCGAGACCGACATCACCTGCGGCAAATGCGATCTCTGCGAAACGCCGCCCAAAACCTTTGACGCGACAACACCCGTGCGCAAAGCGCTCTCTGCCATCTTGCGTACGGATGCATGGTTCGGCGCGGGACATTTGATCGACATTCTGCGCGGCCAGATGACCGACAAGGTCAAGGCCCGCGGCCACGACAAACTGCCCACCTTTGGGCTCGGCGATGACATGAACAAGCATGAATGGGGCGCAATTTTCCGCCAGATGATGGGCCATGATCTCATCCGCCCAAACCCCGACCGGCACGGGGCGCTTTTCATGACCGACAAAGCGCGCCCGATCCTCAAAGGCGAGGACACGATCACCCTGCGTCGCGACACAATCACCAAAACCGCCAAAGGTCCGCGCGTCCACCAGCTTGTGTCCGACGAAGACGCCCCGCTCCTTTCAGCGCTCAAAGCCAAACGCCGCGCCTTCGCGGAGGCGCAAGGCGTCCCGGCCTACATCATTTTCAACGACAAAACCCTGATCGAGATGGCGCAGACCCGGCCCGACACCCTCGACGCCTTCGCGCGCATCTCCGGCGTTGGCGCAAAGAAGCTGGAAAACTATGGCGCGGGTTTTCTTGAGGTCATCAACGGCGCTGAAACCGCCATGCCGCACCCCGCGCGGCGCAAGCTTGCAGGCCATGGGGCGGGCGAGCTGTTCGACCAGCTCGAAGGCGCGCAAACCGCGCTCAAATGCGGCGAAAGCGGCATCGACAAGCCGCTCAGCTGCTCTGCCTCGCTTCTTGCAAAAATCGCCGAGCAGCGCCCCCGCGACCTGGCAGCCATGTCCCGCCTTTTGGGCGAACGTCGGGCGGAGCGGTTCGCCGACGCCTTCCTCGACATTTTGGCGCAGGCCTAACCCCTTGAGGCCAGACCAAGGACCGCTACATTAGGGTCGATAAAAGGGGAAACCACCACATGCTGACCGTCATCTCACCTGCAAAAAAGCTCGACATGTCGCCCTCACAGATCGACGTGACGCAGCCTGTGTTCCAAGACGACGCCAACAGACTTGCCTCCTCGGCGCGACGCCTGTCCAAAAAGCGGCTCGGCGCGCTGATGGGGCTTTCCAATAGCCTCGCCCAGCTCAACTACGACCGGTTCCGCGCCTTTGAGGCCGCCTCAACCCCCCAAAACGCCAAAGCGGCGGCGCTTACCTTCGCCGGTGACACCTATACCGGGCTCGAAGCGGGCTCGCTTGACGCAGATGAAATGGACTACGCGCAGAACCATCTGCGTATCTTGTCCGGGCTGTACGGCTTGCTGAAACCCAAAGACGCGATCCAACCCTACCGGTTGGAAATGGGCAGTCGGCTAAAAACCGGCCGCGCCAACACGCTCTATGAATACTGGGGCGACAAGCTTTCTGTGGCCCTAAACGCGCTCGGCGAAGACCAAAATACCGATCTGCTCGTCAATTGCGCCAGCCAGGAATATTTTGGCGCCGTCGATCTAAAAACGCTCAACCTCAAGGTCATCACTCCGACATTTCTCGAAGAAAAGCCCGGTGGTCCGAAAATCGTCAGCTTTTTTGCCAAACAGGCGCGCGGCGCGATAGCGCGTTTCATCATCCAAAACCGCGTCTCGTCGCCGGAAGGACTGAAAGACTTCGACACGGGCGGCTATAGCTACCAGCCGGACCAATCAACGCCAGAAAACCCGGTTTTCTACCGCTCTGAAGCCGCGTTGAACACATTCCGCGAAGCCTCCTAGCCTTCATTGTTTCAAAAATATTCCGGGGGGCGCCGGGCAGGCGCGGGGGCAGAGCCCCCTCTGCGGGAGGTGCCATAAAACCGCACTCGCTAAATGGCGAAAACTTACCCCTTTGACCGACTCATCCCGCCTCCGCTACGATCACCTCTGACCCTGCGCCAGAATAGGCAAAACAAAAGCGGGGCAGTGAGGCAGAGATGAGCAAAACAAGCCGCAGAGCATTCTTGCTCGGCACCGGCGCGCTTTTGGGCGGCTGGGGAGTGAACCGGTATCACACCGACCCGATCCCGATGGGCGTCAACCTGACAGCGCCCATAGGCGACCCGCTGCTTTTGAATGATGCCTCGGAGCTGTCTCCGACCAAAGTCGCCAAACATCTCGCGATCTCCGAAAAATTCGAGGCCGACAGTATTGCGGCCTTGCGCGCTGAGCTGACAGAAGCGGCCGCCGAAGGCCGCCCCGTCATCGCGTCTGCCGCGCGCCACTCCATGGGCGGGCAATCCATGGCGCGTGGTGGCACCACCTACACAATGGACCACGACTGGCTCGAGCTTGACACCTCCGCGCTTACCTTCCGCACTGGGGCCGGCACCCGCTGGTCCACGGTTATTGCCAAGCTCGACGCAGCCGGGTTTTCGCCCGCAGTCATGCAATCAAACAATGATTTCGGCGTCGCCTCCACATACTCCGTCAACGCCCATGGCTGGCCCGTTCCGTTCGGGCCGATGGGCGCAACAGTCAGATCCATTCAGATCATGCTCGCCGATGGCCAGCTGGTGACCGCGTCGCGCACCGAGAATGCCGATATCTTTTTGGCGGCCATGGGCGGCTATGGGCTCATCGGGATCATCACCGAGTTGGAGGTCGATATGGTCCCCAATGCCCGCCTGATCCCAACCTATAAAATGGTCGAACCGCTCAACTTCGGGCCGGAATTTGTCCAGACCATCAAAGGCATCACCGGTGTACAAATGGCATATGGTCGCATGGATATCTCCAAGGACCGCTTACTCGAACAAGCCATGATGATCACCTATCGCCCCGCGCCCGATCAATCCGACCTTCCGCCCGCCCCCGGCTCCGGGTGGCTCAGCAAACGGGCGCGCGACATTTTCCGCGCGCAGCTTGGCAGCGATATTGCCAAACACGGCCGCTGGTGGTTTGAAGCGCAGCTCGGCCCCATGATTGGCGGCGGTGAGGTCACACGCAACGCACTCCTCAACGAACCCGTCATCACCCTCGACGACCGCGACCCGAACCGCACCGATATCTTGCACGAATACTTCATCAGCCCGGAGAATTTCGGCTCCTTCGTCGCCGCCTGCCGCGACATCATCCCGTCCTCCTATCAGGAGCTTTTGAACATCACGCTCCGCTACGTCCAGCCCGACAACGAGGCGTGGCTCGGCTACGCCCCGGTGGAGCGTATCGCCGCCGTCATGCTGTTCAGCCAGGAAAAATCACTGAGGGCCGAGGAAGACGCAAAACGCATGACCCAAGCCCTGATCGACGCCGCAATCAGACTTGGCGGCACCTATTACCTGCCCTACCGCCTGCACGCGCGCCCCGATCAAATCGCCGCCGGATACGCAGGTCTGCGCCCCTTTGCTGCCAAAAAGCGTGCAATGGACCCCAAACTCCTGTTCCGCAACGCGCTGTGGGACCATTATATCGGGAGGGTTTGACATGACCGCACTTCGCAAAATCGCCTTCGGCTACGCCTTTGTGCTCTTCGCCGCCGCCTCGCTGAACTACTTGCCGATCCCCGGCATCATCGACGATCAGGGCCGCGCTTTCGGCGTCTTCGCGCTCGACCTGTTCGACGACAGCCTGCACGTGGCCTCCGGCCTCTGGGCGCTGATCGCGGGCCTGATCTCGCACCGCGCCTCCAAACTCTTCCTGACATGGTTCGGTGCCGCCTATCTGCTCGATGGCGCCATGGGCCTCGCCACCGGCTCCGGCTATCTCGATTTCGGCATCTTCGTTTACGGCTTCTACGAATACCCCAGCTTCCTGATCAAGCTCGCCGCCAACACGCCCCATATCGCGCTCGGCGGCTTCGCCGTGATCGCGGCGCGCCTGTTCGACAGCAAATGAAACACCTGCTCAAATGGCTGGGTGCAGCCCTGCTCGCGCTCATCCTCATCGTCACGACCCCGATCCTCGCCGTGGAAACCATGTGCCGCGGCGACACACTCCCGCAAACCCCGCCGCAATACGTCACCGAAAACACCCGCCCCGAGGCGCGCACCTACATGGTCTACCCCGAATGGCACATCGTCTACGCCTATGAGGGCTACGCCGAGGCGCTCAAAACCGGCCACCCCCACAATTTCCCCTACCTGCAAGCCATCACGGGGTTCTGGACCTCGCTTTGCGGGCTGACCGAACAAGCCGACGCTTTGGGCGAGGCCGGCTTCAACTCCAAGGTCACGATCTACACGATCGGCGCTTCCTTCACGCTCGAGATGCTGTTCAAAGCCGCCTATGAGGAAACCATCGGCCGCATCTTCACCCTGTTCGCACCCTCCCCCCAAGACACCGTCGAGGCCACCATGGCCCTCGATTACGCAACCTTTCTGCAGCAGGTCCCCTGGTACAAATACGACTTTCCCAAATGGTCCGAAACGCTCTGGCAAGCCGAACCCGTTGAAATCCGCGGCTGGGAGCGCCGCCTGGCCCTCGGCCTCGAATGGGGCGCAAAAACCCAATACGCCAAGCTCATCGCTGGGGCCGCCGCAGGCCTCGGCGCGGATCAACTCACAATGCAAATCGCGCTAAAAGGCCCGGTCCCAGACCTCGCCGACATCACGATCCTGTCCCAAGACGGTGACATCACCATAGCCGAAGTCCCCCGCTACCGCATCTTCACCAAGCTGGCCCGCGCCATCGCAGAAAATGGCGCCACATTCGTGGGAATCGCCGGCAATGACGATATCCTCGTGTCCCTGATCCTTGAGCAGGGTGATTTCTACGCGGCCTCAGGCCATAACCTGATCTCACGCACCGCCCGCGTCGGCTTCCCGCAAGATCGCCTGCTCATCGCCACCAAGGTCTCAGACCTGCATAAAGTGTTTTTGGACTATCCAAACACCCCTGTTACGGTGGAACATATCTACGACTACTAAGCCGCTTCATTGTTTGCAAAAATATTCCCCCCGGAGGGCCCGCCCGTCATGACGCGCAAGCTCGCAATTCTGGTCGCGATCGTCACCGGTTGGCTCGCCATAGCCGCCGCCGCAATGGTGCCCGGCACGATCCAGACCGCGATGATCCCAGCCACAACCAAGATCCCCGAAAACGTCGCCATCATCGACCAGCGCGGACCACTGTTGATCGTGACCAGCACAGACCCCGGCTATGTGCGCGACCTCTATGCAGCGGGCGCGGGTTTTGTCTTGCCCGCACGTAAGAAAACCTGCCTCGATCTGCAAAATGTCTGAGCTGCGCGCGCTGATGCGCAGTCATCCCTATGCAGGCACCGTCACTTGGATCGGCCTGCGCTCTGAGCGTCTTGCGCCCATTCACGTCGCTGAAGAGGCTGAGATCAACCTTATGGGCCTCAAGGGTGACCATCACAGCGCCCAAAGCCCGCGCGCGCTCACGCTGATCCAGGCCGAACACCTGCCTGTCATTGCGGCGCTGACACGCACCGAGATCACGCCAGAAATGCTCCGCCGCAATATCGTCATCTCCGGCATCAACCTGACCGCCTTACGCCATGACACGCTGCAACTGGGAACAGCCCAAATCAAACTCACCAAACCCTGCGCGCCCTGTTCGCGGATGGAACGCACCATCGGCCCCGGCGGCTATAACGCGATGCGCGGCCACGGTGGCTGGTACGCTGAGGTCATCACGCCAGGTCATGTTACGCTTCACGACAACCTCGACCCAATCCCTCAAACCGAAGCAGAATAAGCCCTCATGAAACTCGAATTTCACCATATCAATTTTGTGGCCGATGACGTGGATCGGCTGCATGACTTCTACACCAATGTGTTGGGCCTCGATGATATCCCAATGGAAAGCTTCCCGCGCACAGCCACCAGCAAAAACGCGGGCTATGACGGGAAAATCAGGTTCGCAACGGAAGGCTCCATGCAAATGCATTTGGCCGAACGCGACTTCACTGTCGCTTTCAAAAACGGACAAGTCATCAACCCGGTCGACAAAGGCCATATCGCCTTTCGGACCGATGATATCAAAGCGGTTTTGCAGCTGCTCGACGCGCGCGGGATCCCTTACTCCGACTACGGAACCGCCTTTGCCAAGGAATGGCATCAGGTGTTCTTCCAAGACCCTGAAGGCAACGTGATCGAGGTCCACCAACAGATCGCGACCATCGATTGACCAAACGTTCTGACATGATGAGTTCCGACACGACAGCAGGCATTGCGCTCCTGATCGGTGGCGCAATGTGGGGCCTCTATTGGATACCTGTCCGCTTCTTTGGTGACCTCGGCCTGACAGGATCATGGCCCGGCGTTGTGATGTATATCGCCGCTTTGATCGCCGTCTTGCCGTTTTTGTGGCCGATGCGGCGCCTCTTGGCCGCACGCTGGCGCGGGCTGATCCTGAGCGGGATGTTCACCGGGGCCGCCTTCAGCCTCTACACGACCAGCCTGGTCTACACCGACGTCGTGCGCTCAATCCTGCTCTTCTACCTGACCCCTATTTGGGGAACGCTGTTGGGCCTGGCTTTTCTGGGCGAGCGGTTAACCTTGCGGCGCAGTATCGGTTTGCTCTGCGGTATTGGCGGGCTTTTTGTGGTGTTGGGCGGCGATCAGGGCCTACCATGGCCGCGCAACGCGGGCGATTGGCTGGCCCTTCTGTCAGGTGTCACATGGGCACTTGGCTCGCTGGGGCTTTACCGCGCAGGGGCCATCCCTGTGCCCGGTCAGGTCTTTGCCTTTGTGTGTGGGGCTCTGGTGGTCGCAGCCATTGCGATTTTCATCGAACAACATCTCGGCCAATCGCTTCCCCCGGCAGAGGTCTTTCAAGACGCCGCCTTTTATGCCGCCTTGTCTGCCGTCTTTGTGGTGCCGATGCTGTTTTTGACCATCTGGCCCGCGACGCGCCTCTCGCCCGCGCGCGTCGGCCTTTTGTTGATGAGCGAGGTGGTCGTCGGCCTGTTATCCGCCGCGCTCTTTGCCAATGAGGTTTTTGGCTGGCAAGAATTCCTGGGCGCAATGCTGATCGTCAGCGCCGCCGCGTTGGAGCTCGCCCCTGTCAAATAGGCCCCAAAAGCCAACCCCTGAAAACGCCCCGTATCGCTGCTTACCAAACGGTTAACGCCAACACGAGAAATGCGTGATTACAGAGACTTACCAGATTCCCCGCATGCGGGGGTCAGCCTGCCCGCGACGCGCGCTTACGTTCATGCGGGTCCAAATGGCGCTTTCTCAGTCGTACCGCATTGGGCGTGACCTCGACCAGCTCATCATTGTCGATATAGGCAATCGCCTCTTCCAGCGACATCCGCACCGGCGTGGTCAGCCGCACCGCCTCATCCGTGCCGGAGGCCCGAACATTGGTCAGCTTCTTGCCTTTGAGCGGGTTCACTTCCAGATCATTCTCCCGGCTATGCTCGCCAATGATCATGCCCTGATAGACCGCCTCCTGGCTGCCAATGAAGAACTTACCACGGTCTTCCAAGTTGAAGATCGCATAGGCCACCGAAACGCCATTCTCCATCGAGATCAACACCCCCGCGCGACGCCCCGGAATGTCGCCCTTATGGGGCGCCCATTCATGGAAGACCCGGTTCATCACGCCCGTGCCGCGCGTATCGGTCAGAAACTCGCCGTGATAGCCGATCAGCCCGCGCGACGGCACATGCGCGATGATCCGCGTCTTGCCCGCACCGGCCTGCTTCATTTCGACCAGCTCGCCCTTGCGCACACCTGTGATCTTCTCGATCACCGCGCCGGAATACTCGTCATCCACGTCGATAGTGACCTCTTCCACCGGCTCGTGGCGCGCGCCGTCGATTTCTTGGAACAGCACCTGCGGGCGGGAGATCGACAACTCGAACCCCTCGCGGCGCATGTTCTCGATCAACACGCCCATCTGCAATTCGCCGCGGCCAGCCACCTCAAACGCGTCGCCGCCCGGCGTGTCCTTGATCTTGATGGCGACGTTGCTTTCGGCCTCTTTCATCAACCGCTCCCGGATCACGCGGCTCTGCACTTTCTTGCCATCGCGCCCGGCCAATGGGCTGTCATTGATCCCGAAAGTCACGGTGATCGTCGGCGGGTCAATCGGCTGCGCGGGCAGGGCCGTGTCCACCGAGACGTCGCAAATCGTGTCCGCGACGGTTGCCTTAGACATGCCCGCCAGCGAGACAATGTCACCGGCTTCCGCCACATCAATCGGCTCCAGGTTCAACCCGCGCGACGCAAGGATCTTGGTGCAACGAAACTGTTCGATCCGGTCCCCCGCCATCGACAGCGCCTTGACGGTCTCGCCCGCCTTGAGCGTCCCGCTCTCAACCCGGCCCGTCAGCAGCCGGCCAATAAACGGGTCCGCACCCAGCGTTGTCGCCAGCATTGAAAACGGTGCCTCCCGCTGCGCCATTTGCGCCGGCGCGGGTACGTGCTCCACGATCAAATCAAGCATTGCGTGCAAGTTCTCGCGCGGGCCATCAAGTTCCAAATCCGCCCAACCCGAGCGGCCGGAGGCATACATCGACGGGAAATCCAGCTGGTCATCATCAGCGCCCAAATTGGCAAACAGGTCGAACACCTCGTCCAACGCGCGATCTGGTTCGGCGTCCTGCTTGTCGACCTTGTTCAGCACGACAATCGGGCGCAGACCAAGCGCCAAGGCTTTGGAAGTCACAAATTTGGTCTGCGGCATCGGCCCTTCGGCGGCATCCACCAGCAGCACGACGCCGTCCACCATCGACAAGATCCGCTCCACCTCACCGCCGAAATCGGCGTGGCCCGGCGTGTCGACGATGTTGATGCGAATGCCCTTCCATTCCACAGCCGTGGGTTTGGCAAGGATCGTAATGCCGCGCTCGCGCTCCAGATCGTTGCTGTCCATGGCGCGTTCAGCGACGGCCTGATTGTCGCGGAAAGAGCCCGATTGTTTCAGCAACTCATCCACCAGCGTGGTTTTGCCGTGGTCAACGTGCGCGATGATCGCAATATTGCGAAGGTCCATAACGGTCTGCCTTGTAAAGAAGGTGTTGCGCGCGCACTAACGCACATACGGATCAAAGGCCAGCCACTTTCGCGGCGCTGCGGCAAAGCTACCGCAAACGCTGCAAAATCCGCAGGCTCGCATAGCCGTCAGGGATAAGCCCTTCCGATCGCTGATAGCCCCGCACCGCATTGATCGTCAGAGGACCAATTTTGCCGTCAATCTTCTTGGTGTCAAAGCCGCGCGCGGTCAGCCGGCGCTGCAATTCTTTGCGCTCGTCGAAGCTCAAAGCTCTGTCGTCACGCGGCCAGCTCGCTTCGAACGGGCCCGCGCCACCGATCCGGTCCGCCAAATGGCCAACCCCGATGACATAGGCATCGGCGGTGTTGTAACGCTCAATCACCTCGAAATTCTTGAAGATCATAAAGGCCACGCCTTGCGACCCCGCAGGCAGCAAGATCGACGCGCGCCCATGATCGGGAACGTCGCGCCCATCCAGCGCTTTTACCCCAAGCGCCCCCCAGGCCTGCGGCAGCTTTAAGGTCTTCCGATCCGCAAGCGCGTAGTCAAAGCCGGACGGCAACGTGACCTCAACCCCCCAAGGCTGCCCCGTCACCCAGCCAAACTTGGCAAGGTAGTTGGCCGTCGATGCCAGCGCATCCGTCGGGTCCTCCCCCCAAATGTCGCGTTTGCCATCGCCGGTGAAATCGACCGCGTAGTCCAAATATGAGGTCGGGATAAACTGCGTGTGCCCCATCGCGCCCGCCCAAGAGCCTGTCATGGAACGTGGTGCGACGTCGCCCGCCTGCAAGATCTGCAACGCCGCAATCAGTTGGCCTTCAAAAAACGCACCGCGACGTCCCTCAAGGCTGAGCGTCGCGAGCGAGCCGATCAAATCCTTCGACCCACGAAACGCGCCATAGGCGCTCTCCAAACCCCAAATCGCCGTCACGACATGTTTGTCCACGCCGTAGCGCGCCTCGATCCGCTCCAGGGTGGCGCCCATACGCCCCAACGCTGCTTTGCCATTCGCAATCCGTGTGTCGCTGGCGGCGGCATCCAGATAATCCCAGAGCGTCTTTGTGAATTCAGATTGGTTGCGATCCCGTTTGATGACATCCGGATCATAAACGACCCCCGCGAAGGCACGATCAAACGTGGCCGCGGTGATGCCTCTGGCCCGCGCACGCGCGCGAAGCCCCTCAATCCATGCATCAAAACCGGATGCGCTATTCGTTTTGACGATCTTCGGCTGCACGACCTGACGGATTTGCGGACGCAAAGACCGCGTCACACCCGCGATTTCGGCGCCGACAAGCACGGACCCCGTCCGGCTCGCGCGTGTCACCTGCTCGCTCGCGATTGCCTCTAGCCTCAGATCGGGTCTCACAGAGCCGTCTTGCGCCAGACACTGATTTGCGCAACACGCGAAAGCCAACGCTGTCATGATCTGTTTCATCGCCCACCTGCCCGGATTTTGGTTCCGATTGTTTGGGTAAGCCTAGCCTGAAAGACGCTTTCGCAAAACCCGCTACTTGCGTCGCGTGGCCTTCTTGCGCAGCTTTGCGCCTTTGTTGCGGGATTTGACCAGTTTGCGCTTTGACCCAGCGCCCTGACGACGCCCAACGGGCCCGCGCGCCATTTTGCGGCCCTCGACATCCAAAAGCTCCAAGGTCAGCCCGCCGGTCATCGGCGTGGCCTCCGCGATGCGCACGGTGACGCGCTGCCCAAGTCCTAAGACCAAACCCGATTGCTCACCCCGCAAAGTCTGGGCGTCGCGGTCAAACTGGAAATATTCGCGCCCCAAGCTGCGCACAGGCACAAGCCCGTCTGCGCCCGTCTCGTCGAGTTTCACAAAGACGCCAAAGCTCACGACGCCCGCGATGCGGCCCTCCACTTCCGTGCCGACCCTGTCTGCGAGGAAACTGGCCAGATACCGGTCCGTCGTGTCGCGCTCCGCCATCATGGAGCGCCGCTCCGTCGTGGAAATATGCTCTCCCACCTCTTTCAGGCCCTCATCCGCCCCGGGGGCCAGCCCGTCATCGCCCCAACCATGCGCCGTAACGAGCGCCCGGTGCACAACCAGATCGGCATAACGTCGGATCGGCGACGTGAAATGCGCATAATTGCGCAAAGCCAGCCCAAAATGGCCGAAATTCTCCGGCGCATAATAGGCCTGCGTCATCGAGCGCAGGGCGCTGATATTCATCAGCTCAGCATGTTCGGTCCCTTCGGCTTGCGCCAAAAGCCGGTTGAGATGGCGTGTCTGCAGCACCTGACCCTTGGCCAGATTGAACCCTGCGCTGCCCGCGATCTCCCGCAGGCTTTCCAGCTTCTCGGGCGAGGGTTCCTCATGCACCCGAAACAGAAGCGGCACCTTCGCTTCGTTCAACGTCTCGGCGGCCGCAACATTCGCCAGCACCATGAACTCCTCAATCAGCCGATGCGCGTCAAGCCGGTCGCGAAAGGCCACGCTGGTCACGCGCCCCTCATCGTCCAGAACAATCCGCCGCTCCGGCAGGTCCAGCTCCAAAGGCTGACGCCGCTCCCGCGCTGACTTGAGTGCAGCGTAGGCGGCATAAAGCGGCGCGATCACGCTCTCCATCAACGGCGCGACGCGATCACTCAGCTGCCCGTCCTGGCCCGCCTGAACCTCCTCATAATTCAGCGCGGCAGGGGAGCGCATCAGCCCACGCACAAACCGATGCGACAGCTTGTTCCCTTCAGCATCCAGCACCATCCGCACAGCCACGCAGGCCCGTTCGACCCCTTCATGCAAGGAACACAAATCGCCCGACAAGGCCTCTGGCAACATCGGCACAACACGGTCGGGGAAATAGCTGGAATTGCCGCGCTTATAGGCCTCGCGGTCCAGCGCGCTGCCAGCTTGAACGTAATGCGCCACATCAGCGATGGCGACCCAAAGGACGTGGCCGCCCGGGTTCTTTGGGTCGCTTTCGGGTTCAGCAAAACAAGCGTCATCATGATCACGCGCATCCGCCGGGTCGATCGTCACAAGCGGCAGCTCACGCAGATCTTCACGGCCCGTCAGCCCAACTGGCTTGGCGGCTTCGGCCGCTTCAATCACCTCACCCGGAAACTGATCAGGAATGTCGTGTTGATGGATCGCGATCAAAGACACCGACCGTGCAGCCCCCGGATCACCCAGCCGCGCCACGATCCGCGCCAATGGCAATCCCATGCGTGTCTTCGGCCCGGTCTGTTCGGCCTCGACCAACTCCCCGTCCCGCGCGCCTTCAGTCGCGCCTGCAGGCACCCGCCATTCGCGGTCCGAGCCTTTGTCAATCGGCGTAATCCGCCCGCCTTCGGCCGACGCCTTAAATATGCCCAAGACCTTCTGTGGCCCGGTGCCAATGCGCCGGATCAGCCGGGCCTCATATGCGTAAGGCTCGCCCGCAACCTTGGTGAGCCGCACCAGCACGCGGTCGCCTTCCGCCAAGGCCGGGTCCCCTTTTTTCTCGATAAACAGCGCGCGCGGGGCGTCGCCCTCGCCCTCCCATTCGACGGGATGAAGAAACAGATCGCCATCTGCGTCAGCGCCGATCACCCGGCACACCGACACGGGCGGCAGGCTGCCAGGATCCCGAAACGTCTTGCGCCGTTTCTCAAGGTGACCCTCCGACTCCAAAGTCTTCAGGATGCGCTTCAGCTCAATCCGGCCTTGCCCCTTGATGCCAAAGGCGCGCGCAATGTCGCGTTTGGAGGTCTTGGTCGGGTTGTCACCGATCCACTGCAAAATGTCGTCACTGGTAGGGAGCTTGCTCATGCGCTCAGGCCTAGCACGGGTCCCGGCGGGGTGCACTCACAGATCGTCCACCGTATCCACATCGCGCAGCGTGGCGACATCGGTGATGCATAGACCGCTCAGGCTGGCTTTGCTATCAGCCAAGGCATGTTCCGTCGACCAGCGCGCGCCATCAAACAGCCCCGCAGGTAGGCGGTTTTTCAACCCCACCAGCCAGAAGCCGCCATCCTCAGACGGCCCAAACACCGCATCCGCGGCACCCAGCGCGGCAAAAGCTTCTGCAATGTGCCCCTTTCGAATGCCCGGAATATCAGAGCCAATAAGGCAAACAGGCCCCGCGCCTCCAGCACGCAACGCGCGGGTCATTCGCGCCCCCAAATTACCCGCTCCTTGCGGCAATCGCGCCAAATGCGCAGGCCAAACCCGGCTCACCACCCCGTCCCTGTCAGGCGAAACCGCCAAAATAACGCGCCAGCGCGGGTCTGCGAGCTCTCGCAAAAGCCGCGAGACCTGATGGCGATACCACCAGGCCGCGGCAACCATCCCAATCCCGGCACCAAGCCGCGTTTTCACCCGCCCCGGGCGCGGCTCTTTCACCATGACGATAAGGGTCTTACGCAAAATAGTCCTGCAATATCCGGGAATAGATCGATTTCAGCTGGTGGATCTGCGCAACCTCAACCCGTTCATCCACCGCATGCATCGTTTTGCCCACGAGGCCAAACTCCACCACCGGGCAATGGTATTTGACAAACCGCGCGTCCGACGTTCCGCCAGAGGTCGACAGCTCTGGCATCCGGCCCGTTTCCGCTTTAACCGCTGCGCCGATCAACGCTGATAACGCACCCGGTGGCGTCAAGAAGCTCTCGCCCGACACTTTCACCACCATGTCCACGACGGCCCCGCTGTGCTCCGCGATGCGGTCCGCTTCGCCACGCAGCCATGATGTCACCGAGCTGGAACTATGCGCGTCGTTGAACCGTATGTTCACCGTCGCCCGGCATTCGGCGGGGATCACATTGGTGGCAGCGTTGCCAGTGTCGATGGTGGTGACTGCAAGGGTCGAGGCGTCGAAATGTTCGGTCCCGCTGTCCAGCTCATGGCTGGCCAACCGGTCCATCAATCGCGCCATCACCGGGACAGGGTTCAAAGCGCGGTGCGGGTAGGCCGCATGGCCCTGCGTGCCACGGACCGTGAAAAATACACTCATCGAGCCGCGCCGCCCGATTTTCATCATCTCCCCCATCTCGTTGGGGCAGGTCGGCTCCCCAACCAAACAGGCAGTCATGCGCTCGCCTTGCTCTGCCATCCAGTCAAGTAGCGCAGTCGTGCCATCAGCCGCGGGCCCTTCTTCATCGCCCGTGATTGCCAGGATCACGGCGCCGTCCGGCGGCGTCTCTCGCACGAAATCGGCCGCCGCTGCCACAAACGCCGCGACACCCGATTTCATATCCGTGGCGCCGCGCCCGTAAAGAAACCCGTCCTTCACCTCCGCCCCAAACGGGTCGACGCTCCATGCATCGGCATCGCCGATGGGCACAACATCTGTATGTCCGTTGAAGCCAAAACTGCGGTTGGTGCCCCGAGCGCCCCACCTGGCAAAAAGGTTGCTGACTTCGCCGCGATCAACGCGCTGGCACTCAAACCCGGCGGTGCTCAGAAGCGTCTCCAAAATAGCCAATGCACCTGCGTCTTGGGGCGTCACAGAGGGGCATTTTACCAGCTCCGCAGTCAACGCCACGGGGTCAACGCGCTGCGTCATGGGCCGTCCTTACAATCATTTTTCGTTGTATTTTCGTCTCGCATGCCTCCTAAACAGGTGCAAGCGTGGCAAATATGACTCATCATCACAGCAATCACGCGCCGTTCGTTAATAAAGAATTAACAGGGGTTTCTCTGATGCCCCGCAGGGCCCTAACTGGTTCCAATAAAAATGCCTGAGGCAGGGCAAGCGGCGCGCAAAAGTGCTGCAGAGCAGACTACTGAGTAAAAAGTTGGTGCATGATACGTGCACATTTGGCTCGCCTGCTTTTCGGGGACGGAGGCAGATATGGTTGCAGCGTCAGAGCTGAACTATAACACCGGCGCCACTGCTGTGCAGATGGCGAATGAGATATTCGGCAACGGCGCGACGGTCGTTGGCGCGACTTATTCTGGGTGGAGCGAAAGCTCGGCGATCTACTCCGATGGCGACGCACTTTCAGACTTTGCGACGCCCGGCGACACCGGTGTTATCCTGTCCACAGGCCGCGCCAGCAGCTACACAAACTCAAGCGGCGACGCGAACCAACGAACAAACACCACCACCAACACGCCTGGTGCAAACAATGACGCTCTGTTGAATGCGGCGGCCGGCACCGCCACATTTGACGCAAGCATTCTGACCGTCGATTTCATTCCCACCGGCGACAAGATGTCGATCCAGTTCACGTATTCCTCGGAAGAATACCCAGAATTCGTGAACTCGATCTATAATGACATTGTCGGGGTTTGGGTGAACGGCAACTATGTCGAGCTGGCCGTAGGCTCCGGCGATAACAACATTGGCAACATCAACGCGGGCAGCAACACCAACCTTTTCGTCGACAACGCCAATGACGACTACAACACCGAGATGGACGGCTTCACACTGTCTCTGACGCTGACGCTCGATGTGATCCCAAATATCGTCAACACGATCCGCATCGGCATCGCGGATGTCGGCGACTCCAACTACGATTCCAACCTGCTCATTGCCGCCGAAAGCATCCAGGACGATGTTCTGCTCGGCGACGACGACTATGACATCGTTCAAGGCGGCACCCGCGTCATCGACGTGCTGGGCAACGACACGGAAAGCACGGGCGGCACGCTCACCATCACCCATATCAACGGCCAGACGGTCGTTGCCGGGGACACAATCACACTGTCCACCGGGCAGGACATCACGCTCAACGGTGACGGCACTTTTACCGTTGAGACCGATACCGACATTGAAAGCATCAACTTCACTTACCAGGCCGAGAATGACAGCGGCGTGGACGATGTGGCCTTTGTCACAATCAACACCATCCCCTGTTTCGTTGAAGGCACCCACATCCTGACAGAACGCGGTGAGCGCCGGGTTGAGCATCTTTCGCCCGGTGATCTGGTGCAAACATATGACAATGGCATGCAGCCCATACGTTGGATCGGCGCACGCACGGTTGAAGCGCATGGCGCCATGGCTCCCATTCGCATCGCGCCGGGCGCATTCGGGGCGCATCGCGCGCTCTGCGTCTCGCCTCAGCACCGGGTGCTGCTCGGCGATCAGGCGGCGCAGCTCTATTTCGGGCAAAGCGAGGTGCTTGTCGCCGCCAAAGACCTGGTCAATGATTTGACCGTCCGCCGCGCCGAGAACGGCAGCTTGGTCACTTATATCCATATCTTGTTTGACGAGCACCAGCTTGTCTATTCCGAGGGCCTGCTGACCGAAAGCTTCCTGCCCGGCCCACAAACGATGCAAGGCTTTCCAGAAGCTGCCATCAATGAAATCTGCACCCTGTTTCCTGAGCTCGACCCAGATACAGGCAAAGGCTACGGCCGCGCGGCGCGCCGCGCCCTCAAACCTTTCGAGACTAAATTGCTACTGGGGCATCGCCATGCCGCATAGTCACAGCATCCAATCAGGCGGGTCCGTCTTAAAATTTCCGCAAAAAGGCCCAACCCGGTTCATGAATAAGTTCATCTTCTCGTCTAACCAGATCGTGGTGGAGTTCAGGAACCACCTCGTGCCGGATAAAGAGTTATGACAGAAAACAGAACAAACGCGGGCTCCACGCCCGCGATACTCGGCCGGTTTGACATCCGGTTCGAGGCAAAGACAAGCGTCAACGGGCGCCGTGCGGATGATATCCGCCTCGACTGGGGCGCCGCCAACGAAGCTGACTTGCCACTGGCTCGCCCGGAAACCGGGCTCTCGGGCGACACGCGAATTGCCACATCGATAGGCCAAACCCGCATCGACGCGTTACGCGAAGGTGATACGGTTTTGGACGCCATGGGCCAGCCCAACACAGTCCAGCATGTCTTGCAGGCACCGGTCACGAAATCGGCTGTCATGATCCGCGCCCCCTATTTTGGTCTCGACCAGGACTTGGTTGCGGGTTCAGGGCACCGCATCGCCATAACCTCCGACGCGGCGGAATATCTCTTCGGGCAGGAAACCGTGTTGGTGCCGCTCTGGGCCCTCAAAGACGGGCGTCGCGCCCAGCATTGGGACCTACCATCACGCCAAACGCTCTACCAAATTCAGCTGCACCGCGCCGGCGCGCTTAAAATTGGCAACTGCGCGGTCGAAAGCGCACCAAAAGCCGGCCAATCAATCGGAAAAATCCTCAACAACAGTGAGGCGCGCTGCTTCGCGGCCGAATATCGCCGTGGGATTTACAGCTAGGCCGCTACTCAAACAGCGTTGTCGTTTGCGCAACGACCACTGAGTTTTCGTCCAACGCGCGCTGCATCAACGCGCGCTCATTTTCGTCAATGTCGTGGCCTTCGGACAAACGCTCAGCCAAGCTGCCATACCCTGTGACCTCAAGCGGCGCGAGCCCGGCCTGCTTCAGCAGCGCCACGCATTCGCGCACCGCTTCGGCCTCATCCACACCGCTCGAATAGCACACCAAGGCCGCCCCGTTGGCGCCCTCGGGCAGGTCGTCATTCTCTGCACGCCCCACTTCGACGAGCAATGTGAACACCTGTTGTGTTTTCTTGGGCTTGGCCATCGCTGGTCGCGCTCCCCAGCCGCGGTCAGTCGCGCAGCAGCTCGTTGATCCCAGTTTTGGAGCGGGTCCGCTCATCAACGCGTTTCACGATCACGGCGCAATAAAGATTGATCCCGTTCTTTGATGGCATCGAGCCTGCCACAACCACAGAATAGGGCGGAACTTCGCCATACATCACTTCGCCCGTGTCCCGATCGACGATCTTCGTGGACTGGCCGATGAACACGCCCATCCCCAGGACGGACCCTTCGCGCACAATGCAGCCTTCGACCACCTCGGAACGTGCCCCAATGAAGCAATTGTCTTCAATGATGGTCGGGCCCGCTTGCATCGGCTCCAACACGCCGCCAATGCCGACGCCGCCGGAGAGGTGCACATTTTTACCGATCTGCGCGCAGGAGCCTACCGTGGCCCAGGTGTCCACCATCGTGCCCTCGTCGACATAGGCGCCAAGGTTCACAAAGGACGGCATCAACACCACGCCCGGGGCAATAAACGCCGATTTGCGCACAATGCAATTTGGCACGGCGCGAAAGCCCGCAGCCTGCCACTGGTTGTCGCCCCAGCCTTTGAACTTGCTGTCGACTTTGTCCCACCAGCCGGACCCTTGCGGCCCGCCGTCCTGGCTCTCCATATCCTTGATGCGGAAGCCAAGAAGCACGGCCTTTTTGGCCCATTGGTTCACATGCCAGCTGCCGTCACCCTGCTTTTCGGCAACCCGCAACTGGCCGCCGTCAAGCGCGTTCAACGTATCCTCAATCGCCTCGCGGATTTCACCGGTGGTCGCTGGCGTGATCGTGTCACGCGCCTCCCATGCAGCTTCAATGGCGGTCTCAAGTTGGGCATTTGACATAGGGCTTTCCTCCGGCTCGCTTTGATCTCGCCAAATAGACGCGCCGCACAGGCGATGCAAGCCGCCAGCA
The DNA here is from genome assembly GCA_039030615.1 of Pseudomonadota bacterium. GTDB lineage: Bacteria > Pseudomonadota > Alphaproteobacteria > Rhodobacterales > Rhodobacteraceae > Litoreibacter. The sequence goes on from JBCCDV010000002.1 coordinate 63,395, forward strand.
AACGGCCAGCACGACACACGACGCGCAAATGGAAACAATCTGTATCGCATTTACAGGGGTTTTTACACAATTCTGCCGCATTGCCGGCGGGCGGATGACACCTTGGCTGCCGATATCTGGCGTAAGACGGTTTAATTTTTTTGAGGGTAACAGATGAAACAGATGATCACCGCAGCCGTGCTGGCAACGGGACTTGCAACCGGCGCGAACGCCGCAGTCGTGAATGGTAGCTTTGAAGATCCAGGCACATTTAACGGCAACTTTACAACATTTGGCGCGGGATCTTTCGCGCTGAACGGATGGACCATCAACAGCGGCTCCATCGATTTGATCAATACGTACTGGGAAAATTCGGACGGGTTTTACAGCATCAACCTTGATGGTGCATCCCCGGGCTCGATCTCCCAAACCATGACAGGCTTGTCCGTCGGCAAATCCTATAAACTTGCCTTCGACATGGCAGCCAATACGGACGGGGCAAACGACGTCGTCGGTGTCACCGCCGCTGTCGGGCGCGATTTCCAGTCCTTCACCTTTGATGGCACAGGAAACAGCCGCAACGATATGGGTTGGCTCACCTACACGATGGAATTCACAGCTACCGCGCAAAGCATGCTCTTGAGCTTCTCCTCAGACAGCCCAAGCGGCCCCTATGGTGCAGCGCTTGACAATATCTCCGTCACAGCGGTGCCTTTGCCAGCCTCTGGCTTGTTGCTGCTCGGCGCTTTGGGTGGCCTCGCCCTGCGCTCACGCAAACGCGCCTAACGCGTAAAACCACCACTCGCTACCACACCAACCCGCCCCGGATTTCTGGGGTGGGTTTTTTTAGGCGCGCGGCGGACATCATGCCTTTACCTGGCGAGGTGAGGCGCGTTTTGGCGTAGCGCCGCAAGAACAGGCGCGCTAGCTTGGCCCCCACAGCAGGCTGGAGGTCCTATGTCAGAGCAAAATTCCATACACCCATTGCGCCATTCCCGTCAGGACATGAATGAGGCGCGCGCGGTCCCAGACACGCCGCAAACGCGCTCCCCGGCCTATGCGCTCGCCTTTGCTGACGAGGATTTCCTATGCCAGGACGCGCTGCGCCCTGTCCGTTTACAGCTCGAATTGCTCAAACCTGAAATGGGGATGGACGCCGAAGACATCCGCTCCACAGTGGTTTTGTTTGGCGGCGCGCGCATTCCCGAGCCCGCCAAGAAAGACAAGGCACGCACCCAAACGCTTGCCGACCTATCAGAGTTCTACGAGGAGGCCCGCGCCTTCGCGCGCATGGTCACAGAACGCTCCGACGGGCATGAAAATGTCATCGTCACAGGCGGCGGCCCCGGTGTTATGGAAGCCGGCAACAGGGGCGCGCTGGAGGCGGGCGGGCGCTCCATTGGCCTCAATATCGTCTTGCCGCATGAACAGGCTCCAAACACCTATGTCACGCCCGAGCTGTGCTACAACTTCCACTACTTCGCGATCCGCAAGATGCATTTCCTGATGCGCGCCTCGGCTATCGCGGTCTTCCCCGGCGGGTTTGGCACGCTCGACGAAATGTTCGAGGCACTCACCCTGATCCAAACCGGGCGCATGGACCCGGTGCCGTTTCTGCTGTTTGGCGAAAAGTTCTGGCGCTCCATCATCAATTGGGAGGCCTTGGCAGACGCTGGCACGATCTCGGAACAGGATCTCTCCCTGTTCAAATTCGTCGAAACCGGGCAGCAAGCTCTGGACGTAATCGACGCGTGGGAAAAGGCCCCGGCGCGCGCAGCGATCCCCGGTCGCGAAAGCTAGGCGGTCAATCGACCAGCCGATATTCCACAAACTCGGTGCGCTGGAAAAACTTGAAATTGTCGTCAGATATCATGGTGACGCGCAGATTGCCTGCTGCGTCAGCCCAGACCGATATGCCTTCCAGATTGTCATGCGCGCCGGTGGCGCTGGTCAGCAACACCGTTTCGTCGCGCAACGCGTCGCGCCCAACTTCAAACCGGCGCACGCGGCTGGCAAAGCCCGCGACACCGTTGAAGTAGCGCTCCAACACGTAAAGCCGCCCGTCCGGTCCAAAATCAGCACCCACAGGCAGAAACCCGTCGCGGCGGGGCATCTGCAACCGGTCGTCCCATCGGCCATCCGCAAAGCGCCAAACCGGGAATGGGCGGTTCAGCAGCCCGGAGCGTTCCGGCATAGTGTAAAGCCGCCCCGCCGCGTCCACCGCCAATGCCTCCAAGGAGGAGTTCGATTGCAGCGACGCGAAAGCCCGCGGCACGTTCACAATGCTCGAAGGCCCATCCACAGCTTTATATGCGCGGATCATATGCGACCCCTCAAAGGAGACGTAAATCGTCTGCGCGCCGTGCACCGCCAAGCCTTCAGCATCGGTGTACCCTGCTGGCAAGGGGCCGCCCAGCGAGCCGCGCAATCTGGTGAAACGGGGCCGCGACACGCCCACAATCTGGCCACCGCGCCGCTCAAGCACACCCTCGGCAATTAAGCCTTTGTCGCTGGTCGCAAGAAAGCTGCTGCCGTTTCCGGACAGCTCAAGCGAAGAAAACCCGCCAAACCCGGACGCCGTCTCCGACCAGCTATAGCTGTTCACGAGTTCCAACCGCTCCGAAAATGCCGGACCACACAGGCTCACGAGCGCGAAAAGCGCGACACCTAGTTTGATTGCAGAACCTCCACGCATCGGCCGGGCAGGTCTGCCAGCCGCAGCTCGCGGCGCGGTTTGGGCGGCGGGGCGTTCGGGTCCGGTGGCGGCGGATCGAGAATGCGGTCAACCCAGGTTTGCGCCTCCGCGCAGCCGTCGCCTGCCGGTGGTGGGGTTTGGTCAACGCAATCACGCGCCCCGGGCGGGCAACTCAGCCGGACATGAAAATGATAGTGATGCCCCCACCAAGGCCTGATCTTGCGCAACCAGCTGCGATCCCCCGTGGCGTCCTTGCACATTTGCACCTTGGCGCCCGGGAACACAAAAATCCGCGCCACCCGCGCGTCGGATGCGGCGGCCTTCAACACCTCATGATGCGCGCGCGACCATTTGACATTCACGAAGGCGCCCTCAGCACGGCGCATCGAAATCGCGGAGATGTTTTCCCGCTCGGTTGAGCTGAGCGACATAGACTTTGCCGGGTTCATCCAAATGTCTGCATCCAATCCCGACTGATGTGACCTGTGCCCCGTCAGCATCGGCCCGCCGCGCGGCTGGCTCATATCGCCTACGTAAAGCCCGGCCCAGCCTTGTGCGGCGGCGACCCGGCTTAGGTCTTGAACATAGTCAATGGTTTCAGGCATCGCCCAGTTGCGATTGCGCGACAGCCGCATCGCCTGCCAAGTCGCTCCGGTTTCGGGCATTTGCTGCAAGCCAGCGGCGCAGCCATTGGCGTAGCCCCCAATTGGTTCAGGCTTTTGCGCCGAGCCTTCGCGCTTTGCGCCAAACAGGGTCTTGGCGATCAGCTGGCCCTGCGGTCCCAAATCGCGGCGCACCTGCGGCGCGTCCACCGGTCCCGCCTCGGGCCCACATCCAAAGAGAAGAAATACTGAAAGTCCGGCTGCTAGTTTTCGGAGGCCCATACCGCGTCATCCTCACCTTCTGGTTTCACCCAGATTAGCAGGACAAGACCCAAAAGAAAGAGTCCAATCAGCGGCGTGACGCCAATCCGCTGACTGTCGGTCAGCGAGGTCACCAAAGCAATCGATGCGGGCGCAAGAAAGGCCGTTGCCTTCCCCGCGAGGGAATACAGCCCAAAGGCCTCCGTCAGCCGCTGCGGGTTGGCCTGCTTCACAAGAAGCGCCCGCGACGCCGCCTGAACTGTGCCACCGGCCGCACCGATTATGGCACCGCACACATAAAACGCGATATCTGCACCGCTCTTGCCCGCCAAAACCGGCGCCTCGCCAATATCGATCCACAAGACCTCGGATGGTGCGATAGAGGCGATGCCCACCGTCGCGCAGATCAAGGCCAGGATCGATACGACGACAACGCGTTTGGACCCGATCTTTTCATCCGCAAGCCCGCCCAGCCAGGCAAAAACCGCGCCCGTGACAACCGCAAGAATGCCAAAAATACCAATATCGATAACGCTCCAATCCAGCACAAGTTTGGCGTAGACACCGCCAAACGCATAAAGACCGTTCAGCCCGTCGCGGTAGATCATCGACGCGCCAAGAAAAGCGCTCAGGCTTGGCGTTCGGGGAAGCTTGCTAAGTGTGTTTCTCAGCTCGGACAGCGCCTTGGAGGCACCGCCAGCGACGCGTTCTTCCACCGCAGGCCCATCACGCACCCACAAGAAAAACGGCACCATGAAAACGATGTACCAAAGTGCCGCAAAGGGTCCGACAAGTCGGGTGCCCTCGCGCGCCTCGGGGTCGAGCCCAAAGAGCGGTGATATGCCCAAAAGTGTTGTGCCGGCGCTGTTCTCGGCGAAGAACAAAAGCATAATCACCAGCGATACGAGGCCGCCTAAATACCCGACCGCCCAACCAATGCCTGAGATTTTCCCGGTCGCTTCGGGTGGGCCCAAATCGGGCAGCATCGCGTTGGTAAATGTCGTGGCAAACTCCATCCCAATGAAGCCAATGCCAAAGAGGACAAGCACCAAGGTGATGTTGAAACTTTCGGGATGTGCAAACCACAGCCCCGCAGCACCGACGACGTAAAGCGCTGAGAAGACCCAAATATATGGCAGGCGGCGTCCCATATTGTCGGCCATCGCACCGAGTACAGGCGCAGAAATAGCAATGAACAACCCAATCACTGCCTGCCCAATACCCCAGACACTTTGGGCCTGAGCATCGGCACTCGTCTCGAGCATCCCTTCAGACATGTAAATGTCCGAAACGATCTCCGCAAAATACGGACCAAAAACAAATGTGAGCAAAAGCGTGTTGTAGGGTTGGCTGGCCCAATCAAAAGCCATCCAGCCGCGCACGCGCTTCTGCAACGGTATAACCGACATTTTTCCCCCAGACTTACGGGGGGATTAACCACCGCAATCCTTTGGGAGGCAAGGAAAAACTTACCTTTTAGTAAGCTATTTCTTCCTAACTTTACCTAAAGTTGACGTTACGTAAACGTCACAGCCAAAATGCTACATCGGCGGCCATGGTCTTTGCGCTTCTGCCGCAATCCACGCAGCGATCCAATCCGGGATTTCCGGCGATTCTGCGCCCGGTGCAAGGATCTCAATGACACGTTGAGGCGAAACAATTCCCGATTTATCAGTCACCGCTGATCGGTACAAAATATGGGACGTCGCCTGCCCCCCGCTCCACATCGATTGCTCAAGATAAAGAAACTTGTCATCCCAACACACCGCCCTTGTGCGGATTTCGACCTTCTGAAACATCCGGACGCGGCGGCGGTAGCGCACCGATGCGCCCGCCATGGTCAGCCCCCAGCGCTGTTCCTTAAGGACGCGGATCAAACCGACCCTCTTTGCCAGCGGCAACCGGGACAGATCGTAGAGTGTCAGGGTACGCCCGTTGTTCAGCTCCATCCAAATATCGATGTCCCAGGGCCAGCAGATATGGTGCGAGACATGCGTGTCCGTCTGCCCCAGGTCAGGTGCATTGCGGAACTTGACGAATTCTTTGATCAAACGGATGAACGGGTACATGGAGCGGCTCCTCTGTCTGCCCTAAAGGTGACCCCCTTTACGTGCGCGTCAACCTTCACCTCGCGTCACCTCACGCTTGCACATGCGCCTCCGGGCCACTACCTACTCGCGAGAGATAAACAGGAGCCCGCTTATGACATCGCTATTCCAAATAATCATGCTGGTGCTGGGTGTGCTTCGGACCATCATCTTCGTGCATTTCGTGATGAGCTGGCTGATCAGCTTCCAGGTGCTCAATCTCAACCAACCGCTGGTCTCGCAAATTTGGTACGGCCTGCAACGGTTGCTAGAGCCGATCTACGGGCCAATCCGCCGCATGTTGCCGCAAATGAACGGCATCGATCTAAGCCCGCTGGTCGCGCTGCTCTGCGTCTACGCGCTTGAGATCATCTTGCGCAACAACGCAGCCGCGTTCCTTTAACTCGCAAAAGGCGCCGCGTCGCCCCACAGCGCTTTGACACGCGCGTCGCGCCCGCAAGCGGACCGGTACCGCTTGTAGGCCTTCGCCTTGCTCACCAGTCCAAACCGGGTCAGCACCCGGTCGGAGCTTTTGTAGTAATCCTGATGATACGCATCCGCCTCGTAAAACGCCGCAGCCTTCAAAATTGGCGTCACAATCGTGCGCCCCAGCGCCGCCTCCGCTCGCACCTTGGCGGCTTCAGCCGCCTTTTGCTCAGCCGCACTGCTCACGAAAATGGCTGAGCGGTAGCTTTCGCCGCGGTCGCAAAACTGCCCTCCCGCATCTGTCGGGTCGATGGACCGGAAAAACATATCAAACAGCGCGCCCAGCGGCAAAGCATCGGGGTCGTAGGTGATCCGAACCGCCTCATAATGCCCCGTGCCCCCGCCCGTCACTTGCTTATATGTGGGCTCTGCCACACGCCCGCCCGTGAACCCCGAAACAGCGTCGCTGACCCCGCGCACCCGCTCAAAATCTGACTCAACGCACCAGAAACAGCCACCTGCAACCGTGATCGTGCTCGATCCGGCCAGCGCAGGCAGGCTCGCAAAAGACATCAGGGCGGCGGCGGCAAGGGTTGCAAATTTCATCATAGGGCTCCTCGGATGCGATGCCGCAAATGTGGCGTGCAACGCGCCCAAAGCAATCAACAGCCCCGTGAGCTCACCAGATGGTGATCACGGCAAGGCGTCGATATAGCTCTCAATCTGCTGCATCCGTTCTTCGCTATTGGGGTGGGTCGACAACCATTCCGCAGGCTCCGCGCCCATGCTCGAAACCATGTCGAAAAAGCCCAACAACCCGGCTGGGTCGTAGCCCGCAGAATTTGCCAGTTGCACGCCAAACTCATCTGCCTCGCGCTCATGCGCACGCGAAAACCGCAGCGACAACAGCAAATTGCCCTCCAGCAAGACCTCGTCCAGCAGCGGCCCCGTGTCCCCGGCCAAAAACCCAATCAGCACATAAATCCCTAGCGCACGGTAGGTCTGTTGCAGCCCGTGGCTTTCAACAACATGGCCGATCTCATGGCCCAACACGCCGGCAATCACATGATCGCCGGGAAACATTTCGACAAACTGGTCCGTCATCAGAACCGAGCCGCCCGGCAGCGCAAATGCGTTTGGCCCGATACGCTCCATGTCGCGAAAGTTCAGGTTGAACTCATGCGCGTTCCGCTGGCGCTCCGGCAGTTCCGCCAAAAGATCGTTGAAAATGCCGTGAATGCGCGCCTGTTCATCCGCACTCAGCTGGCTTTGCTCGGCGCCCATCGCGAAGTCAATCGTGCGCAGGCTGCCCCGGTCAATCTGTTCGACCACTGCCGACGGCGTCAGCGCAATCGCTGCCGTTACCAGCAGGTCCAGCCCGTAGCGCCACAAAAGGAAACATGAGAATATCAGCGCCACGACGACGCCGATCAGCCTAGGATGAAACGCCTCCCAGCTATGCAACGCCTCGCCCGCGCCCCGGCCCGTCAGCACGGCAATCCCGTCATGATCCTCGCTGGTGAACAAAGCCCCGTCCGGGAAATGCAGCCGCCGCGCGGCGCGGCCCAGAACCGGGTCGACGGTAATCTCGCTCAAAGCGGCGCCAGTGATCACCACGCCATCGGCGTCAACGACATCGACATGCACGTCATCGACACCCAGCGCTTCCCGCGTTAGCAAACGCCCAACCTGCCGTGCGGAGCTGTTGGCCGGATAGGCCTCGCCCTCAACGCTCAGATTGAACCGGTCGCTATGGCCCCCAGAACTCATGTTACAGCGGTATCCCGAAATCGACGCCTTCCATGTCGGTGTAGGCATCCGCCACCGACATGCCCTGCGCCTCTTGGTCGTTGATAAACGCATCCAGCGAGGAGCCAGGGATAAAGAACGTCTGCGCTGCCATGTATTTGTGCATCCGCACATGGGTCCAAGGCAGCATCAACCCCAGCGTGCACACAGCGACAACGGCGTTCGACAAGGCGATCCAGAACAGCTTGAGCGGGTTGATGGTCGAGCGGAACTGGTGCCCTCCCTCCAATGACGCCTTGCTGAAAACTGCGTTGCGCACAATCGCCTGATAAATGAAGGAGGCCGGCAACAGGGCCACGAAAAACGCGACATAGACCACCCCGACCAACGCCACGACATCCGCTCCCGGCTCGCCAGAGCCGGTTTCAAGTGTTTCAATGATGTCAATAATCGTCGCGCCAAAGGCAATTGCGAAACCGCCGCCAACGACCACCAACCAGGCCATTGCAGCCGCCATGGCTTTGACAAACGGTGTCAGCTCAATGGTCAGCTCAAACGCCGCCGTGCCCAGCCGCGCGTTGCCGATCACATAGGTTTTGACCGCGCGGTCCACGACCGGAAACGCCAAAAACATAATGGCGACGGAGGCCAGCCCAAGAACGGCGGGCAAGATCATCTGGCCCGTTTCAAACGCCAAATAGATCGCGCCGCCAATCAATCCGCCAATCGCCAGATAGGCCAGCAGTGGAAGCAGCACGAACACCACAAAGGCGCGCCCGGTCTTGCCGACAAAGTTGAAACGCACGTTCGAGAAGCTCGATACGCGGGCGTTAAACTGCATGGATTTGACGATCAGCCAAGGGATCAGCACCAACAAAACAAGGATGAGGATCACAGCCAGGATCGGGTTCAAATTCGCGGCGATCGAGAAGATCATATAGCCAATAATGAAGATAACGCGCCCGATAAAAATCTGTTTGCCGGTCGCGTGGTAGTCGAAATTCCTGTCCGCCACATAGGTGTTGTTGTAGAAATATTTCTTGCGCCGCACCTTGGCCCAGGCCGCGTAAACCCCAATGGTCACGATGCTCAGCAGCAGATTTACGATCCAAATCCCGAACCATTCCCGCGCGTTGCCACGGAACTCAAAAACCTGCGTTTCACCTGGATTGACGTCGTAACTCATAGAAGCGTCCATTTTTCTCGAAATTCTCGCCCTGCGCACAGGATATCCGTTGCCCAGAGCCAAGTGAATCCCCAAAATAGGGTGAAATTGAGACAGATCGCCCCGCTTCAAAACCACTGATGCGAAAAGAGAACGCCTATGAAAATCGCTTGCTGGTCAGGGCCACGCAACCTCTCCACCGCAATGATGTACAGCTTTGGCAATCGCGCGGATTTCGAGGTCATGGATGAGCCGTTTTACGCGGCATTCTTGCGCGAAACCGGCATAGATCACCCGATGGCGCGCGAGGTCATGGCCGCCCATGAAACCAATTGGCACCGCGCAGCCGCGCTCTGTGCCGCGCGGGGTGCTGCACCGCATGTCTACCAAAAACACATGTGCCACCAAATCCTCGACGAGACCCCAATGGGCTGGGCCGAAGGGTGCAAACATGTCTATTTGATCCGCCACCCGGCCCGCGTTCTGGCCAGCTATAGCGCCAAACGCGAAGAGGTTTCGCTCGCCGATATCGGCGTTGAGCAGCAGCTTGATCTCTACGAGGAATTTGGCGGCATCGTCATCGACAGCGCCGATATTCGCGACGCCCCGGAGCCAATGCTGCGCGCGCTCTGCGCGGCCCTCGATCTTGATTTTGATCCCGCCATGCTGCGCTGGCCCGCCGGTGGCCACCCCGCCGATGGCATCTGGGCGCAACACTGGTACGGCGCGGTGCATAACAGCACCGGGTTCGCCGGCCCCGAAGGCCCCCTGCCCGAGCTGTCGGGCCAACTGGCCGAGATTTGCGAACGGGCCATGCCCAGCTACGCGATCCTCAGGACCCAAAAGCTGAAGGCATTACCTTTGGACGGGGCCGCAAATTTTCCATCACATTTTTGATCTCCATCCGGCCCCAAACTGTGGCATACTGAGCAAAAGTGCTTTCATCCAGTAGGCCCGGTATGCGCAGGCTCCTGAAATATCTGTTCCACGTCACCCTTGCCCTTTGCCTGTGTTTGGCCGCTTTCGCGTGGTTCGCGCTGGAAGGCACCCCGTTGGTGGAAGCTGGCGGCCCACCCACGCCCGAAGATGTTCGCGAGGCCCGCCAATTCGTTCGCACGCTCAGATCGGCCATCAACACCGACCTCTCGGAGCAGGCGTCTTTCACCACTACGCAGGATCAGCTGAACAGCTTCATAAAGCTGAGCGCGCGCTTTATTCCGGGCTTTCGTGGGAGCCTAAGCGTTACTGGGAACGAGCTTCAGGGTGTGGCCTCAATCCCCGTGCCCAAGACGCAAAAATGGGTCAATCTGCGGGCGGCTGCGCCTGAATTCGAGGGTGGCTTTACCCCCTCCCGTATCGAGATCGGGCCGTTTTCAGTGCCGCCAAGCCTTGCGGTCAACCTCGCGCGGATCGGGGGCAATGTAGTTGTTGGCGAAGGGTTCGGGGACACCGTTCTGGGTGCCGCGAGAGCGATGCGCATTGATCAGGACCAGGTGTCGTTCGACCTCACCATGACGGAGACGGGCAGCAACGGCATCATGCGCGGCGTCTTTGGCAGCTTGCGCGGCGCGGACATGCCGGACGCAGCCAGTATCGACCGTTATTATCTGGAAATCCGGCGGGCCATGGAGCGCGGGGCTCTGCCGACCGAAGGCAGCTACCTGCCTTATATCACCTTCATGCTAGAGGCCGCGCGCCGGGGCAGCGAAGCGCAAGGCGCGGCCAATGCCTACACCTCGGCAATCATGGCGTTGACGCTGATTTGCGGGGCAAAGGATTTCACGCTGGTTGTCGGCGGCGTGGTCGGCGACGCATTCGCCGAGGATAACGACTGGACCAAAAGCTGCAGCGAATTGACCCTCAACGACCGCATCGACAGCCGCCGTCACTTCACCACCGCCGCCGCGTTGCAAGCGGCCAGCAATCGCGGCTTTGCCGTTTCCGTCGGCGAGTTCAAAGAGCTGTATGACACCGTCAAAGCGGGCGGGTTCGACTTCACCGATCTCGCGGCCAATAATTCCGGGATCAGAATGTCCAACACATTCATGCAAACCCCCGTCTCCGACTGGCCAGAGCTGGAAAGCCGCGTCAGGTCAGAGAATGACATTATCGTGCGCTATGACGATATCCCCCAGATCATATCGGGGCAGGAGTTCGAACGGCTTTACGAGGATGTCGAAAGTGCGGCCTATCTCGAAATGCTGGCCTTTATCGAAACGCGTATTGACGCGCTGGCCTTGCACAGGTGAGCATGGTGCCCGTGATATCAAAGCGCGAAAACGTGGTTAACCCTAGGCAAACAAATTTTGCAAACCATTTTAGATCAACAAGTTACAAGATTCCCCGCATGCGGGGGAAGGCGCGGGCGAGACCAGGGGCCCTCCAGCGGGCTATTTGACCCGTTTGTCCCGCGCTGCGAGCAATTTCAGACGCAGCGCATTGAGCTGAATGAAGCCCGCCGCATCCTTCTGATCATAGGCCCCGGCATCCTCTTCAAACGTGACGTGAGCCTCCGAATAAAGTGAATGATCCGACCACCGCGCGACCGTCCGCGCCGAGCCTTTGTAGAGCTTAAGTTTCACCGTGCCCGTGACGTGCCCCTGGCTCGCATCAATCGCCGCCTGCAGCATCTCCCGCTCCGGCGAGAACCAGAACCCGTTATAAATCAACTCAGCGTAGCGCGGCATCAACTCATCCTTCAAATGCGCAGCCCCACGGTCCAGCGTGATCGATTCAATCCCACGATGCGCCTCCAAAAGAAGCGTTCCGCCCGGTGTTTCATAGATACCGCGCGACTTCATCCCGACAAAGCGCCCTTCCACCAGATCAAGCCGCCCGCAGCCATGCTTGCCACCCAGCTCGTTCAGCTTGGTCAGGATCGCAGCCGGGCTCATCGCCGCGCCATTGATCGAAACCGCATCCCCCTTCTCGAACCCGATCTCGACATACTCAGGTTCATCGGGTGCATCCTCAGGATGAACGGTCCGCTGATAGACGTAGTCCGGCGCCATCTCCGCCGGGTCCTCCAGAACCTTCCCCTCAGACGAGGTATGCAACAGGTTCGCATCTACCGAGAACGGCGCCTCTCCGCGCTTATCTTTAGCAATCGGAATTTGGTTTGCTTCCGCAAATTCCAACAGCTTGGTGCGCGAGGACAAGTCCCACTCCCGCCACGGCGCAATCACTTTGATATCAGGGTTCAACGCGTAAGCCGACAGCTCGAACCGTACTTGGTCATTCCCTTTACCGGTCGCTCCATGTGCCACAGCATCCGCGCCGGTCGCCTCTGCAATCTCAACCAAGCGCTTCGAGATCAGTGGCCGCGCAATCGAGGTACCCAGCAGATACAAACCTTCATAAACCGCATTCGCCCGGAACATCGGGAACACAAAATCGCGGACAAATTCTTCACGTACGTCTTCGATGAAGATATTATCAGACGCGATGCCCAAAAGCTCAGCCTTCTTGCGCGCCGGTTCAAGCTCTTCACCCTGACCCAGATCAGCCGTGAAAGTCACAACCTCACAGCCATATTCGGTCTGAAGCCATTTCAGAATGATCGATGTGTCTAGACCGCCAGAATAGGCAAGAACGACTTTCTTTGGGGCAGACATGCGCACAAACTCCATCTCGTTTATCCGCGACCTAACGCGCAGCCCGAGCGGACGCAAGACCAACACCATGCCAGATTGACCTCGACCAGCATCCCAGCGACAACGGGAAAACTATTACATCAGCTATGAGCGGTGGAAGATGAGTGATTTTGAAACAGCAGCGCGCGCGGCAATCAACGCGATGCGGGCAGAGTTTGGGCCAACGCCCTTGCAGCGCAATGACTACCTTTCGCAAAAGTTCGACGCGGAGATCTACCTTAAACGCGAAGACCTTTCGCCCGTCCGCTCCTATAAAATTCGCGGCGCATACAACGCTATGCGCAAACAACGCGCCCTTAACCCAGACCAGGAACAGTTTGCCTGCGCCAGTGCCGGAAACCATGCCCAGGGCTTCGCCTATGTGTGTCGCAGCTTCGGAGTGTCTGGCGAGATTTTCATGCCCGTGACCACGCCACAGCAAAAGATTGAAAAGACCCGTGCCTTTGGAGGCGATGCCGTTAAAATACGGCTAACGGGCGACTACTTCGATCAAACTCTTGCCGCTGCGCAAGCCCATTGTACTGAAACAGGCGCGCATTTTCTGGCACCCTTTGATGACCCTGACGTGATTGAAGGGCAGGCCTCGGTTGCGATTGAAATACTAGACGCGCTTGGCAAAGCCCCCGATCTGTTGATCCTTCCGGTGGGCGGCGGCGGGCTATCATCTGGCATGACCAAGTTCTTGAAAAAGGCAGCGCCCAAAACGTCCATCCGCTATGTCGAGCCATTGGGAGGACGCAGCCTCGCCGCGGCACTGGAACAAGGCGCACCGGTCACACTGCCTCACGTAGATTCATTTGTGGACGGCGCGGCGGTCGCCCGCATCGGCGCTCGGAATTTCGCGGAATTGTCGGACGTCAATCCGGCCCATGTGTTTTCAGCGCCCGAGGACAGGATTTGCGAAACGATCCTGGAACTGCTCAACGTTGAAGGTATCGTGCTCGAACCGGCCGGCGCACTTGTCCTAGACATTTTGGGCGACCTGAAGAGTCAGCTCCTTGGAAAGACGGTTGTTTGCGTTACTTCGGGCGGAAATTTTGACTTTGAACGGCTTCCGGAGGTCAAAGAGCGCGCTCTGCGGTACTCTGGTCGGAAAAAATACTTTATTTTGCGTATGCCCCAAAGGCCCGGCGCATTGCGCGAGTTTCTTGATTTGCTAGGACCAGATGACGATATCGCAAGGTTCGAATACCTGAAAAAGTCGGCTCGAAATTTCGGAACAGTTCTGATCGGGATCGAGGCCAAAACGGCGGATGGTTTCCCCGACCTTTTTAAAAGAATGTCGATTTTAGGGTTTGATCACCGCGACATAACCAATGACCCCGTCTTGTCAGAGTTCCTCATTTAGCCTTGCAGCCTATTGCTGAGTTTCCGCCAGAAACATCGCTTTCGACTGGACAAAAACGGCTTGGATTTCGGCTAACTCATCGGGGCTTCCACTCGCCTCAGCCCTACCGCAGATATTTTGAAGGTCGGCAAAACCGAGATTTGCAGCACCCCCTTTGAGAAAATGGTAGTCTTCTGAGAAATCGAGCGCATCGCTGTTTTCTATCAGATCAAGTTTCTCTTCGACCTCAGAAATGAACATCGATACGATTTCGACGAAGCTTTCTTCGCCAAAATCAGTGCGCAACTCGCTTACACGATCCCAATCAATCATCCGCACGCGTCCTCTCTTTCGGCTCGTCTAGGAGGACAGCGTTAACAACAGATGATCTAAGTGTTTTTAAAACCTAAACTTTTAAGCTTCATGGCTTCTTAAGGCCTTTTCGGTGAAGTCATCCTATGAATGAGATCAACCCGATTGAATCGCCAGACTTAGAACAAACCTTAAGTTGGGAATACGAAAGTATTACGAACTCTGAGGCACCTCATCTTGTGTTAGTGGTCGATGATAGCGCAATGCAGCGCAAGATGTTGACCAAGGCCTTGGTTAAGTGGGGCTACGAAGTTATCGAAGCCGATTCGGCGATCAAGGGGCTCGAACTGTGTAAATCTCATGACGTCACCATGGTCATAAGCGACTGGATGATGCCAGGAATGAACGGCCCGCAGTTTTGTCATGAATTCCGACAGCTTGATCGCGAAGGATATGGGTACTTTATTTTGCTTACAAGCAAAGGTGAAAGCCGCGAAGTTGCTGCGGGACTAAATTCAGGCGCCGATGATTTTCTGATCAAACCATTTGTCTTTGGCGAGTTGAAAGCAAGGCTTCGGGCAGGCGAACGCATTGTCGAAATGCACAGTCAATTGGTTCACAAGAACCGGATTGTAAACCATGCACTCGAGACGATCCGAACCCTCTACGACTCTGTTCAAAACGACCTGGCCGAAGCGCGGCGACTTCAGGCTTCCTTGGTCCGCGAAGAACATGTCGCCTATCCACGCGGCGGCGTTTCAATGATGTTACATCCCAGCGGGCATGTAGGTGGCGATCTTGTTGGCCAGTTTGAGGTCAGTGAAAATGTTGTCGGAATTTACTCATTGGATGTGTCAGGTCACGGCGTCGCATCCGCCCTGATGGCCGCGCGGTTGGCCGGATATCTCAGCGGGCTTTCGCCATCCCAAAACATCGCTTTAATCGACCAAGGAGATGGAAAATATACCGCCCGTGATCCCTCTGAAACGGCCGCGCTACTGAACGAAACGCTCTTGCGCGAGCTTGAAACAGATCACTATTTCACCATGGCTCTGGCCATTGTGGACATGCAAACCGGAAAGGTGATTTGCACGCAGGCTGGCCATCCCCACCCTATCGTGCGCCGCGCGGACGGAACAATCGAAATGATCGGCGTTGGCGGGATGCCTATCGGCTTGATCCCGGGCGCCGAGTTTGAAAACTTCGAGTTCCAAATTTCTGGTGGCGATGAAATCGTCCTTTTCTCGGACGGATTGACAGAGGCGGAAGATCCAAACGGCGTCCAATTGGACGAAGCGGGCTTGGAAGCACTTTTGTCCAAGCATAACGCACAGAAAGGCACAGCCCTTCTCGAGACGCTATACAATGAGTTGAAAACCTTTTGCCAAAAAGACGAATTCTCAGATGATGTTTCAGCACTCGTATTTGAGTTCAAACAATCCGATGCTTGAGGCAATAGACCGTCGCGCTTAGGAAAGATGGGCGCTTAAACGTCTAGGGTATTCTTAGAGAGCGGATGCGATCCAATCGGTTAGAAAAGCGCGATCCCCAGGATTTCCTAAAAGCGAAACGGCTGAGTTCGGCTCCATCCAAACAGCGCTATGGCCGGGCTCCAATGGCGGGCTAGAACACGTAACTGGGCGCGCCAAATAGATGTGACATAGCTTTTCGGCCCAAAGGTCATACTCAGGCATGTAAACAAATCTGCGAAAAGCACCAAGACGTCGCGGGTTCGCAATTTTCCAACCAGTTTCTTCCCGAACTTCCCGATGCAATGCCTGAATGGGTGTTTCGCCCGGGTCAATGCCGCCCCCCGGCAACTGGTATTCCGGCTCCGGTTCGGCCTGAAAAGTCGTCAGAATCGCGTGGCCATCCCACAGGATCGCATAGGCGCCCGGCCTGTAAGTATACCTCTTGGAGGCCTGATAGGGTTCGCCAAATCGCCGTATCACCGAGCATTCCATCCTTGTCTCGATCCCAGCCATAGCAACAACCATGGTGGTCGCGCCATGCAAAAACCGGCCAGCCGCTTTGCACCCACCGGTCGCCACAGGTCTTGGACCGAGCATTGCCCCACCTATATAGACGCGATATGCCAATCACGGGCACAAAGGTAACCCTCATGACACTTGGACAAAAAATCGCGTGGGACGACACGGTCCTGCCCTTCCAACTTGACCGCTCTGACATCCGCGGGCGCGTGGCGCGCCTTGACGGCGTTTTGGATCAGGTTCTTGCACAGCATGATTACCCACCGGCCGTTGAGGCCGCGGTGGCCGAAGCCGCGTTGCTGACCGCTTTGATCGGACAAACAATAGACTTGCGTTGGAAGCTGTCTTTGCAAGTGCGCGGTGATGGCCCTTTACGGCTGATTGCGACTGATTATTACGGGCCCACGAAAGAGGGCGCGCCAGCTCGGATTCGCGCCTATGCCAGCTACGACAAAGACACGCTTGATCCAGATGCAGCGCATTTTGACCAAATCGGCAAAGGGTTCTTCGCGATCCTGATCGATCAGGGCAACGACATGAAACCCTATCAAGGGATCACACCCTTGGCCGGCGGAAGCCTCGCGGCCTGCGCGGGCACCTATTTTGCGCAGTCCGAACAGCTACCAACCCGGTTTTCGTTGACATATGGCCAAAGCCAGGAGCCCGGCCAAAAGATCAGTTGGCGTGCGGGCGGCGTGATGTTGCAGCATATGCCCAAGGCCTCGCCTTTGATGGCCAAAGACCCAGCGACCGGCGAAGGCGGGCTGCTGGAAAGCACTGACCTGCTCGAAGGCGATGCGGACGAAAGCTGGTCGCGCGCCAATATCCTGCTCGACACTGTCGAGGAGATAGAGCTGATCGGCCCATCCCTTGCCCCAACCGACCTCTTGGTGCGTTTGTTCCATGAGGAGAAACCGGTGGTTTATGACGCGCAGCCCATCACCTTCGGCTGTACCTGCTCGGAGGAAAAGGTCCGTTCGTCGATGTCGATCTACTCGGCCAAGGATATCGGGCATATGACAACGCCCGAGGGCACTTTAACCGCTGACTGCCAGTTCTGCGGGGCACATTATGTGCTTGATCCTCAAACCCTCGGATTTGAGGCGGAAGGCCTAAATGACCCGCTCAAGTGAGCTGATTGAAAAAATGGAAGCCGCGCTGGCCACCCCCGGCGCGGCATCTTCAGATTTTGATCTGAACCCGGATACTGTCCTACCCGAAGGACGCAAACTCAGAGACGCCGCCGTACTGATCTTGATCAGCGACCTTGGCGAGTTGCCGACCGTGACCCTGACAAAACGGGCCTCAGGTTTAAAACACCACCCCGGCCAGATCGCGTTTCCTGGCGGCAAGCGCGACGAAAGCGATACGAGTCTCGAAGCCACAGCTTTGCGCGAGGCCCGCGAAGAAATCGGTTTGCCTGACGGCGCCGCACGCATATTCGGTGCATTGCCCCCACATGAGACGGTGACCGGGTTCAACGTGACACCCTTTGTCGCAGAGCTGACGAAAGGCTTCACACCCCGCGCTGAAATTGGCGAGGTCGCAGAGGTTTTTGATGTCCCTCTGACCCATGTCTTGAACCAAGATAACTTTGCAATCGAGGGCAGGCGCTGGCGAGGCGCTCGTCGCTATTATTACGTGGCGCCCTATGGGCCCTACTACATATGGGGCGCAACGGCGCGGATGTTGCGCGCGCTGGCCGACCGGTTAGAGACATGACAAACGCGACGGGCGCATGGCTTGAACAAGACGCTACGCAGGCCCTCTTTGCGGCATTCCGAGGCGCAGGTTACGAGTTGTATTGTGTTGGCGGCTGCGTCCGCGACGCCCTCCTGGGCGTACCGGTTTCCGACATCGATATGTCGACTGATGCAACGCCCGAGCAGATACTGGCTCTCGCCAAAGCCCTAAAACTGCGAGCGGTGCCCACCGGAATCGAGCATGGCACAGTTACTCTCCTGAAAAACGATATCCCGTTTGAGATCACCACCTACCGCAAAGATGTCGAAACCGATGGCAGGCGGGCCGTCGTTGCCTTTGCGAAGACCCTGGAGGAAGACGCGCAGCGACGTGATCTGACCATGAACGCGCTCTATTGCGACGCCCGCGGGGCGATTACGGACCCTGTGGGCGGTATTCCCGACATCGCGGCGCAACGTGTGCGCTTCATCGGTGTCGCTGAGGAGCGGATTAAAGAAGACTACCTCCGCATCCTGCGCTTCTTTCGCTTCTACGCTTGGTACGGCGCGCCAGAGGGCGGCATAGATGCCGATGGGCTCGCTGCCTGCGCTGAATTGGCGGACGGAATCGAGACACTTTCGGCAGAACGCATAGGAGCCGAAATGCGAAAGCTCCTGTCCGCCCCTGACCCGAGCCCAGCGATCGCTGCAATGGCGCAATCAGGCGTTTTACACCGTGTCATGCCTGGGGCGGAGCCGGGTCTATTGGCGGTCTACGTGCATTTTGAAGCTGGACGCAAACCGAATTGGCTTGGGCGCGTCCTCGCGCTTGGTGGTGGTGATGTCACAAACTTCTGGCGTCTGACCAAGGCCGAGGCGCGGAGCTCAATGCAGATGCGGTCCGCGCTTGAAAAAGATGTTAGCGTAGCCGAGATTGCTTACCGCCATGGCCCCGAAAACGCTTGGAGTGTGGCCTTGGTCCGATCGGCCGCAATGCAAACCACGCCTGACCCACAGCTGGGCAGCGAAATTGAAAACGCAGCGCAGGCGACGTTCCCCGTCGGCTCCGCCGATTTAATGCCAAAGCTGCAAGGGGCGGCACTTGGTACGGAGTTGAAGCGCCTCGAAGCCAGTTGGATCGCTTCAAATTTCACGCTGAACAAAGCTGATTTACTGGGCGAATGATGCTCGACCCACTTTATTTCTTTGTCTTCGCTGGGTTATTTTCGCCGGGACCCAATGTGATTTTGCTGACCGCATCCGGCGCACGATTTGGCATCAAATCCACGCTACCGCACATCTTGGGCGTGGCGTTCGGCGTAGGCATCACGTCCGGTCTCACAGGGCTAGGCATCGGCGCGCTATTGTTGGCGCAGCCAGCTTTGACCCTGATTTTCAAGCTTATCGCAACGGCCTGGATATTGTGGATGGCCTGGGCGCTGCTCCGGTCGTCCCACGGCCCCAAAGCACAAGGCAAAGACAGGCCCTTCACTTTCTTAGAGGCGGTTTTATTCCAATGGGTCAATCCAAAGGTCTGGGCCGTCGCACTGGCGGCATCAGCTGCCTATGGCGCGGGCCTGCCACCGATGCAGGAGGCGATACGTCTCGCCACCGCATTTTCCAGCCTTAACCTGTTTGTTTGCTTTTTTTGGACCAGCGCAGGCTCAGCCCTGACTTACCTTTTGACCACCCCGCGCGCCTGGACTATCTTTACAACATTGATGGCCGCAGCGTTGGCGGCCTCAGCCATCTTGGTATTCCTGTCATAATTCTCGGATAGATGCCGGCTCATTTGAGGCGTTCTACATGTTTCGCTACTTTGAAAATCTGATCGATCCCTATGTGGCGTATGACGAGGTCGACGCTCCGCCCACGAAACTGTGGCCGTTTATCAAATCCTATTCGCAACCATTCAAAAAGCTCTTTGCGATCACAGCCTTTTTGTCCATGATCGTCGCCGCAGTCGAGGTTTGGCTGATTTACTATATGGGCCGCATCGTCGACGCATTGGGCACAGCCGAGCGCGAGACATTCTGGCAGGACTACGGCCTTGAAGTCGCTTTGGTGGCTTTGTTTATCGTTTTTTTACGCCCTATCATTCAAGCCATCGATGTCGCGCTTTTGAACAACGCGATACTGCCAAACTACGGCACGCTGTTTCGCTGGCGCGCGCATAAACACGTGCTGCGCCAATCCGTGGGTTGGTTTGAGAATGATTTTGCAGGCCGTATCGCAAACCGCATTATGCAGACGCCGCCAGCCGCCGGTGAGGCGGTGTTTCAGGTCTTTGACGCCATTACATTTGCTCTGGCCTATTTTGTAGGCGCCGCGATCCTTTTGGGCGACGCCGACCCACGGCTCGCCTTTCCGCTGGTGATTTGGTTGGCACTTTACGCAGCACTTGTGTCATGGACGATGAAGCGCGTGGGGCCGGCTTCCAAAGCCGCATCAGACGCGCGATCCGAAGTCACAGGCCGCGTCGTTGACAGCTACACCAACATCCATTCGGTCAAACTTTTCGCCCATCATGACCGCGAAATAGACTTCGCCAAAGAAGCCATCGAGAACACCCGCACCACCTTCGCGAAGGAGATGCGAATCTTCACGTTGATGGACCTGATGCTGATGACGCTGAACGGGCTCTTGATTGTGGGCGTGGTCGGCTGGGCGATATTCCTGTGGGCGCAGGGCACAGCTTCTGTCGGCGTTGTTGCCGCTGCGACCGCGCTCACGTTGCGCCTGAACGCCATGACAGGTTGGATCATGTGGGCGCTGTCGTCGTTCTTCCGGTCTTTGGGCGTGGTGTCCGAGGGGATGGAAACCATCGCACAGCCAATTACGCTGACAGATGCGAAGGACGCAAAACCACTGCTGTTCCGCGCGGGCAAGATCGAAATCAAAGACCTCAGCCACCACTATGGGGGCGCTGTCAGCGGATTAGATAGCCTGTCGCTGACCATCGCACCGGGGGAAAAGGTCGGTATTGTCGGGCGCTCAGGCGCGGGCAAGTCGACCCTCGTGAAGCTGCTGTTGCGGTTCTACGACGCAGAGGGCGGAACAATCGAAATTGACGGCCAGGACATTAAGCTTGTCACCCAAGATAGCCTACGCGGCGCCATTGGCATGGTCAGCCAAGACAGCACGTTGCTGCACCGCTCTGTGCGCGAAAATATCCTCTATGGGCGTCCGGAGGCGACCGAGGCTGATGTCATCGACGCCGCAAAACGCGCCGAAGCACATGAGTTCATCCAAACGCTCGCTGACCCTCAAGGGCGCACCGGATATGACGCACATGTCGGCGAACGCGGAGTGAAGCTTTCAGGAGGTCAGCGCCAAAGGATCACGCTGGCCCGTGTCATGCTAAAAAACGCGCCCATTCTGGTCCTTGATGAGGCCACCAGCGCCCTCGATAGCGAGGTCGAAGCCGCGATTCAGGACACGCTTTACGGTGTGATGGAGGGCAAAACCGTCATCGCCATCGCGCACCGTCTTTCTACCATCGCGCAACTCGACCGGATCGTGGTGATCGAAGACGGGCGCATCGTCGAAAACGGCACACATGACGCGCTTTTGGCGCAGGGCGGGCTATATGCCGGGTTCTGGCAGCGGCAATCCGGCGGCTTCCTTGACACGACCGAGGCCGCCGAATGATCCCCACGCTCACGAGAAAAATTGCGCCGGTTTTAACACGCCTGGGCAACATGATCGACCCGTTCGCACCCGCCGTTGGCGCGCCACCGCGCACGCTATGGGCCTTCACGCGCTGGTGCCTATCTGGGACCTGGCCGATGATCGCCATCGCCGCATGCGTCTCAGCTATCGCTGGTACGATGGAAGCGGTCACCGCGCTCTTACTCGGCTGGGTGATCGACGCCGTCGCCAGCGGCGCATCATCTAGCTTTTTCGCTGATAACCTGATGCTCGTCGCAACCTTCATCCTATTCTTTCTGGTCCTGCGACCAATGGCTTTTGGGTCATCAGCGGCATTCAATAGCATTGTCATACCGCCCAACATTTACCCGCTAATCCAAAGCCGCCTGCACCGATGGACCCTTGGACATTCAGTCGATTATTTCGACAATGATTTCGCGGGGCGTATCGCGCAAAAGCAAATGCAAACGGCCCGCGCGCTGACCGAAGTGATGACCGAAGTCATCAACGTCGTCTTCTTCGCACTCGCTTCGCTCGTCGGATCAGTCTTGTTGCTCTTCACCATCGACACCCGGATAGCATTGGCACTGGCCATCTGGCTGGCAGGGTATTTCGCTATGATCCGCTGGTTCATGCCGCGCATACGCGCACGGTCCAAAGCGCGTGCGGGCGCAAGGACCATGGTCACAGGACAAGTGGTCGACACAGTCACAAATATCAAAACTGTAAAACTCTTTGGTCATGCCAAGTTCGAAGACCAATCCGCACTTGGTGCGATGGCCACTCTGCGCGATCGGGCCCTAGAGTTTGGCCATCTTTCGACCGGCTTCCGCTTTGCTTTGATGACAACAGCCGGCATTCTTCCAATCCTGTTGATCGGCGGCACAGTGATGCTTTGGCAAAACGGAGCAGCCAGCGCCGGCGATATCGCAGCTGCCGGCGCCATAGCGATCCGCATTTCGCAAATGACGGGCTGGGTCAGTTTCGCGCTGATGGGGATGTACGCCAATATTGGCGAGGTCGAAGACGGGATGAACACGCTTACCCCGCCACATGGGCTCGTAGACAGACCTGATGCAAAGGCCCTGCAAGTTTCGCAAGGCGCAATCTCCTTTGACGCTGTCAGCTTTCGGTATGGCAAAGAGGCCGGCGGCATCGACGCGGTCACCCTGCACGTCAAACCTGGTGAAAAGCTAGGTTTGGTTGGGGCGTCCGGTGCGGGCAAATCAACCCTCGTTGCCGCATTACTGCGCCTCTATGACGTTGAAAAAGGCGCGTTAACAATTGACGGGCAAAACGTCTCCGGCGTGACCCAAGACAGTCTGCGCCAACAAATCGGGATGGTCACGCAGGAAACTGCAATGTTCAATCGCCCCGCCCGCGACAACATTCTTTACGGCCGTCCTGATGCGTCAGAAGATGATCTCATCGAAGCGGCAAAGCGCGCTGAAGCGCATGAGTTCATCCTTGCGCTTGAAGACCATCGAGGCCGAACCGGCTATGATGCGCATCTGGGGGAGCGCGGTGTGAAGCTATCAGGTGGGCAAAGGCAGCGGATCGCCCTGGCCCGCGCCATGCTGAAAGACGCACCGATTTTGGTACTGGATGAAGCTACAAGCGCGCTCGACAGCGAGGTCGAGGCCTATATTCAAAACGCGTTGGAAACGGCAATGGAAGGTAAGACCGTTATCGCCATCGCGCACCGCCTTTCGACCATTGCACGCATGGACCGAATAGTCGTTCTAGACGCGGGCCGGATCGCAGAAGAAGGCACCCATAGCGAGCTGCTTTCCCAAAACGGGCTCTACGCGCGCTACTGGCAACGGCAATCTGGCGGGTTTATAGGCCTGAGCGACCAAGCCGCTGAGTGACCGACCCATATGAGCCTGACAATCACAAGACTAACCGCCGCAGGCGACGGCATGGCCAATCAAGAAGGCCCCTTCCCGCGTACCCTTCCCGGAGAGGAGATTGAGCGCGCGGCCGATGGTAGCGCCCGTATCCTGACCCCGGCCGCGACCCGCGTCAAAGCCCTGTGCCGCCATTTCAAAAGCTGCGGCGGATGCTCAATGCAACATGCCGAGGACGCCTTCGTCGCCGATTGGAAAACGGGCGTGATAAAAACTGGCCTGCTGGCGCGTGGCATCGAAGCCGAAATCCGACCGATCCTAACCTCCCCACCTCAAAGCCGCCGTCGCGCAGCCCTGCACGGCAAGCGCAGCAAGTCGGGCGCGATGATCGGATTTCATGCCCGCGGCTCTGATGTACTCATCGAAACGCCAGAATGCCAATTGCTTGACCCCGCGCTCATCGCGGCCTTTCCGGTCCTGCAAGACCTTACGGTGCTCGCAGCCTCCCGCAAGGCCGAGCTAGAGCTGATCGTTACTCTTTCCGAAAACGGCATCGACCTTGATATGCGTGGTTGCAAGCCGCTTGACCCACAAAGCGCGCTACGCGCAGCGGCCCTTGCCGATCAGCACAGATTTGCCCGCATTGCCTGGGACGGAGAGGTGATTGGCCTGCGCGCACCGCCGCACCAAAAATTTGGGATAGCCAAAGTAAGCCCCCCGCCTGGCGCCTTTTTGCAAGCCACGACGCATGGGCAAAAGGTTCTGACGGATTGCGTCCTCGAGGCAGTTGGCGAGGCCGGGCAGGTCGTCGACCTCTTTTCAGGATGCGGCACGTTTTCATTCCCGGCGGCGCAAGGCGCCGAGGTCTGGGCGCTGGAAGGCGACGCCGAATTGATTGCGTCGCTCGACCTTGGCTGGCGCAGCGCGACGGGCCTGAAAAAGATCACTGCCGAGACACGCGATTTGTTCCGTCGCCCGGTTCTTGCCGCCGAGCTGAAAAAGACTGACGCCATCATTATCGACCCACCAAGGGCGGGTGCAGAGGCCCAAAGCCACGAGATCGCACAGTCCAACGTTCCCACAATCGCCGCGATCTCTTGCAACCCCGTGACTTTTGCCCGTGATGCCGAAATATTCATAAATGGCGGCTATCGCCTTGAATGGGTGCAGCCAGTGGACCAATTCCGCTGGTCTGCGCATGTCGAGCTTGCAGCGCTCTTCACGAGGCCCCATATCGCGTGACAAGTCGAGGAAAGGCAGCGCATTCGTGACACGGGACAAACTTCAAACCTTGGTGGACGGCAACGCGTTCCGCTATTCAATCCTCGCCGTAATCTTGTTCAATGCGATCTTGCTAGGCCTCGAGACGGTCAAACCAGTCATGGACGCCGCCGGGCCGCTGATCCTGTTTCTGGACCGTCTATGCCTTTGGATTTTCACCGCCGAGCTGCTTCTCAAGCTTTACGCTTTTCAGTTCAAGTTCTTCAAAGGTGGCTGGAACATCTTCGATTTCATCATCGTCTCGATTTCCTGGATACCGGGTTCGGAAGGCCTATCAGTCCTGCGTGCGTTGCGCGTCTTGCGATTGTTGCGCGTTGTTTCAGTCGCGCCCTCTCTGCGCCGGGTGGTTGAAGGTTTGATCACCGCACTGCCGGGAATGGGTTCGGTTTTTCTTTTGATGGCGCTGCTCTTTTACATCGGTTCGGTGATGGCAACGAAGCTCTTTGGCGCCTCCTTCCCGGACTGGTTTGGCGATCTGGGCAGGTCGGGCTATTCGCTTTTCCAGATCATGACGCTGGAAAGCTGGTCCATGGGCATCGTCCGCCCGGTGATGGAGGTCTACCCCTACGCGTGGATGTTCTTCGTCCCGTTTATCTTGGTGACAACATTCGCTGTGGTGAACTTGCTTGTCGGCCTCATCGTCAACTCCATGCAAGACGCGCATTCCGCCGAGGACAACGAGCGTACCGACGCTTACCGCGACGAAATCAAAGACCGTTTGGAGCGGATCGAAAGCCTGCTTGGCAAACGCGACGGTTCATCTTAGGCCCGTTTCGCCCCCAAATCGGCAACACCTAAAACCCCCAAAACCTTGGCCACAATGTCGGGCGCATTCATTGCGGCGACCGCATACATATCCGTGGGGCTTGCCTGGTCGATAAACGTGTCGGGCAGCACCATGGAGCGGAACTTGAGCCCTGCGTCGAACACGCCCTCATCAGCCAAAAGCTGCGCCACATGAGACCCGAAGCCGCCAACGGCGCCTTCCTCGATAGTGATCAACGCTTCATGGTCTTGCGCCAGCTGCAAAATCATCTCGCGATCCAGAGGCTTGGCAAAACGCGCATCGGCAATGGTTGGAGTGATGCCCTTGGCTTGCAAGCTTTCCGCCGCCTCCTGCACCTCTTTCAACCGTGCCCCAAAAGATAGGATCGCGACCCGCGCGCCTTCCTGGATCATCCGGCCTTTGCCGATTTCCAGCACTTCGCCCTGCTCCGGCATCTCAACGCCGACGCCTTCGCCGCGTGGGAAACGGAAGGCAATTGGACCATCCTCATGCGCTGTGGCGGTCGCAACCATATGCACAAGCTCCGCCTCGTCGGCAGCGGCCATTACCACGATACCTGGCAAGTTCGCTAAATAGGCCACATCAAAAGAGCCCGCATGGGTCGCGCCATCCGCGCCCACCAGCCCGGCCCGATCAATTGCAAAGCGCACTGGTAAACGCTGTAGCGCTACGTCGTGGACGACCTGATCATAGCCGCGCTGCAGGAAAGTCGAATAGATCGTGCAAAACGGCTTCATACCGCCCGCCGCCAGACCGGCCGAGAAAGTTACAGCGTGCTGTTCAGCAATGCCCACGTCAAAGCATCGGGACGGGTAGCGCTGATCAAACAAGTTCAGCCCCGTGCCATCCGGCATCGCGGCAGTGACGGCGACCACCTTGCTGTCAACTTCCGCCTGTTTGATCAACGCCTCTGCAAACACCTTCGTATAGCTGGGCGCGTTAGATTTGGTTTTCTTCTGCTTGCCCGTTAAGACATCAAATTTGGCCGTAGCATGACCCCGGTCAGAGGCCGCCTCAGCTGGGCCATAGCCTTTGCCCTTTTTGGTGATCGCATGGATCAGGATCGGACCGGTCGCGCGCTCCTTCACGGTGCGCAGCACGGCCAAAAGCTGCTCCATGTCATGTCCGTCAATGGGCCCAAGATATGAAAAACCAAGCTCTTCGAACATGGTTCCGCCAACGGTCATGCCCTTCAGCATTTCCTTTGCGCGGCGCGCGCCCTCTTGAAAGGGCGGCGGCAAAAGCGACACCGCGCCTTTGGCGGCAGCTTTGAATTCTTGGAATGGCGCACCTGCATAGAGCCGCGACAGATAGGTCGACATCGCGCCAACAGGCGGCGCGATGCTCATCTCGTTATCATTGAGGATGACAATCAGACGTTTCTTCAAATGCCCTGCGTTGTTCATTGCTTCATAGGCCATGCCCGCGCTCATCGATCCGTCGCCGATCACCGCGATGCAATCGCCGATGCCATGCTCTGGCGCTCCGCCTAGATCACGCGCTACTGCCATGCCGAGCGCCGCTGAGATCGACGTTGAGCTATGCGCCGCGCCGAATGGATCATAAGGGCTCTCAGACCGTTTGGTGAAGCCAGACAAGCCGTCCTTCATACGTAGCGTGCGAATACGCTCCCGCCTGCCGGTCAGAATCTTATGCGGGTAGCATTGATGCGAAACGTCCCAGATCAAACGGTCTTTGGGCGCATCAAAAACCGCGTGCAGCGCGACCGTCATCTCCACAACACCAAGCCCAGCGCCCAAATGGCCGCCCGTCTCGGACACCGCGGAAATCGTCTCCGCCCGCAGCTCATGCGCCAACTGCGTCAGCTCCGGGTCAGAAAGGCCCTTCATATCCGCCGGCAGTGTAATCCGGTCCAAGAGAGGGGTTTGCGGCCGGTCAGTCATTTCGAACCCTTTCTTCGGTCCTGTCTTATGCGTCGCGCGCTATTACAAAACGCGCGGCGGCTTTGAGGTGATGCGCCTCCGAGCCATAGGGTGCAAGCGCCCCTTCGGCCTCAGTCACAAGCAAAGCTGCGCGCTCTTTGGCCCCTTCGAGACCCAAAAGCGAGACAAAGGTCGCTTTTCCGGCCTCAGCGTCTTTTTGCAGCCGCTTGCCAGCTTTGCCTGCATCACCTTCTATGTCCAAGATGTCGTCGGCGATCTGAAACGCAAGACCCAGGGCCTGGGCATATTGGCGCAGCGGGAGTGGATCTGCGCGACCAAGAATTGCGCCCGCACAAGCGGACCATTCAATCAGCGCCCCGGTTTTGCCAGCTTGCAGCCGAGTGATCTGCGCCAAATTCAGCGGAGACCCTACACTTTCAGCTTCGATATCGAGCATCTGGCCCAGCACCATACCCTGCGCGCCGGAGGCTTTTGCAAGAGACGCAACCAACGCGGATTGCACCTCCGCATCGCCCGTCCGCGCATCTGCCAGAATTTCAAAAGCGAACGTTTGCAGCGCGTCGCCCGTCAGAACTGCGACCGCCTCATTCCACTTGATATGCACAGTCGGGTTTCCGCGCCGCAAATCGTCATCATCCATGCAAGGCAAATCATCATGGACAAGCGAATAAGCGTGCACGGCCTCAATAGCCGCGGCGACCCGGTCCGCCTGCGCCGCGTCGACACCATGCAATCGCGCACTCTCCATCACCAGAAACGCCCGAAGCCGCTTACCGCCCTGACAGGTGTAGCGCATCGCCTCTGCAACGGTGCCCTCCAACTCGGTCATCGCCTCATCAAGCGCCGATTGAACCCGGGTTTGCGCGTTTTCCAGCGCGGCTTGGAACATTTACATGCCTTCGACGGGCGTGGTGCTTTTGGCAGCACCCAGAGCATCGGTCGAAATCTGGGCAACCTTTTCCTCGGCCTCTGCCAGCTTCTTGGCGCAATGGGTCTTCAGTTCCGCCCCGCGCTCATAGAGCTTGATCGAGTCCTCCAACGGAACGTCCCCACGTTCCAGCTTGTCGACAACGCTTTCTAGCTCTGCCATGGCCTGCTCAAACGACATATCTGCTACCGGTGTTTCGCTCATTGGCCCCTCGCGATCAGAACTTCCAAATGCGCTTTGGCTGAAGCGCTCAAGGCCTGCAAATCATATCCGCCTTCCAAAGTCGAGACGACCTTGCCTTCGCATTGCTGATCCGCAATGTCGCAAAGCCGTTCCGTTACCCAAGCGAAATCGTCCTCAACCCAGTTTAGATTTGCCAGCGGGTCACGCGCATGCGCGTCAAACCCAGCTGAAATCATCAAAAGCTCTGGCTTAAACGCCTCAAGGGCCGGAAAAACCATCCGCTCATAGGCCTGCCGCATCTGCACACCGGTCGACTCAGGCGCGAGCGGAATATTGAGAACGTTGCTATGCGCCCCGCGCTCGCCCGAAGTGCCACTGCCCGGCCAAAGCGGCATTTGATGCGAGGACACGAAAAGCGCGCGCGCCTCATCCCAAAGGAGGTCTTGCGTGCCATTGCCATGATGAACGTCGAAATCCACGATAGCCACACGCGACAGCCCATGCCGCTCCATCGCGTGTTTCGCGCCAATCGCTACATTTCCAAACAGGCAAAAACCCATCTGACGTGTCTTTTCCGCGTGGTGGCCCGGGGGTCGCATCGCGGCGAATGCGTTTTGCGCCTCACCATCCAGCACCACATCCACCGCCTTGGTCATCGCGCCAACACCGCGCAAGGCAGCTTGGTAAGAGCCAGGCGACATATGCGTATCAGCATCCAGGCTCGCAAAACTGGTCTCAGGTTCCGCCGCGCGTATCGCGTCAATATGGTGCTGCGGATGGCAAAGAAGGATATCGGCCTCGGCACCCAATGGCGCCTCCAAGCGCCGTAAAGCCGGGTCATCAATGGTGTCGAGCGCAACGTAAATAGCCATCAACCGATCCACCCGCTCAGGATGTCCAGGCGGCGTGACATGTTTCAAACAATCGGGATGGGTGAAAAATGCAGTGGTCATGGGCTTGGTCCGGTGTTTCTCAATCGGGGGCGAGCATATAGCCCGAGCCGCGCACAGTCTGCAAATATCGTGGTTGCTTTGGGTCCGCCTCGATCTTGCGCCGTAACCGAGTGATTTGGACGTCGACGGCCCGCTCTTGCGCTTGGCCTTTGTCGCGCCCCAAATCTTCCACAAGCTTTGCGCGGGTCACAGGTTCACCAACCTTGGCGGAGAAAATACGCATCAGCGACACTTCGGTCGCAGTCAAACGGATCAAATCTTCGCCATGCCACATCTCACCGCGGTCGATGTCGTAGCGAATCTCACCGAGCTGCAAGACCTTCGGAACATCGGCAATCTCTGCGCTGTGCGGCACGCGGCGTAGGATCGCGTTAATGCGCAAAAGCAGCTCTTTCGGTTCAAAAGGCTTTGGCAAGTAGTCATCTGCGCCGGCCTCAAGCCCAGAAATCCGGTCGCTTGATTCACCCTTAGCGGTCAGCAGCAAAATCGGCGTGTCCTGGGTCTGGCGCAGTTCTTTAGTGAAGGTGATCCCGTCATCGCCCGGCATCATCACGTCGAGGATAATCAGGTCGAAGTCCAGGCCCTCGAGCAGCCTGCGCGCATGATCAGCGTCACGCGCTGCGGTCGTCCAAAACCCATTGCGCGAGAGAAACTGTTTAAGAAGGGTGCGGATCCGCTCGTCATCATCCACGACCAGGAGATGGGCATCGTTTTGAGTCAATTCCATCGTTAATGCCCGTCCTTAAGCTGCTCGAAATGCTCTCGCAATTTGGGATCCATAATCTGTTGTAGGACTTGTTGGAAGCCCGCAACGGCTTCTGGCCCCGCTTCTCGGTAGGCAGCGCGCATCCGTTTGCGCTGCGCCTCGCTCAAAACGCGTTCCAGATCGCGCCCCGCGTCGGTCAAAAAGAGATGTCGCTCGCGTCTGTCCCTTTTGCCAACTTTGCTTTCGACCAAGCCGTCTTCTATCAAAGTCCGAAGAACGCGGTTCAGCGACTGCTTGGTTACACCTAATATGTCGAGCAAATTGTTGACAGTCGTGGCCGGGGAGCGATGAATGAAATGCAACGCCCTGTGGTGCGCCCGTCCGTAGGATTTCTCCAAAAGGATACGATCAGGGTCAGCCGTGAACCCGCGATAGGCGAAAAACATCGCTTCAATTCCACGCCTAAGCTGATCATCTGTTAGAAAAAGTAGGTTTTCGGCACCTGGGCGCGCCGCGCTGGTGGATCCGCTCTCAGCCATGTTCCCCCTCCTTTGTCGTTTAGTGCGGGGTTGCCGTCAGTTTATGTCAGCCTTGTTGACTTTCCAAGGCATGAATGTTAGCGATTCTCACGATTTCTGAAATATTATGTCCGATGTGGACATGTTTTACGCAATAAATGGAAAGCGCTTGAGAGGAAAAGGCAATGACTGGCGGCTATGATGATCGTGACGGCGTCATCTGGATGGATGGCAAAATGTTGGATTGGCGTGAAGCCAATGTGCATATTCTGACCCACGGGATCCACTATGCTTCCTCCGTGTTCGAGGGAGAGCGTTGTTACAATGGCACCATCTTCAAGTCACGAGAGCATTCCGAGCGCTTGCGGTTTTCCGGCGCTGAGATCGACATGCCTATCCCCTACACGGTGGATGAGATCGAAGCCGCGAAATACGCCGTCCTCAAAGCCAATAAGCTGACCGACGCCTATGTGCGCGCCATCGCTTGGCGCGGCGCGGGAGAAGACATGGGTGTCGCTTCCGCCAAAAACCCGGTCCGCATGGCTGTGGCTGCGTGGGAATGGGGCAACTACTACGGCGACGCAAAAATGAAGGGCGCCAAGCTCGATATTTCGAAATGGAAGCGCCCGAGCCCGGAAACGATCCCCTGCCACGCCAAAGCGGCCGGTCTCTACATGATCTGCACCATGTCCAAACATGCAGCCGAGGCCAAAGGCTGCTCCGACGCGATGATGTTCGACTATCGTGGCTACGTGGCCGAGGCGACTGGCGCCAACATCTTCTTCGTCAAAGACGGCGAGGTTCACACGCCAACCCCCGACGCTTTTCTCAACGGCCTGACCCGACAGACAGTGATTGGCATGCTCAAAGACCGCCAGGTCAAAGTCCACGAACGTCACATCATGCCCGAAGAGCTGGAGGGGTTCGAACAATGCTGGCTAACCGGCACCGCTGCCGAGGTCACGCCTGTCGGCCAGATCGGCGACTACAATTTTGAAGTCGGCGCCTTGGCGCGCGATGTGTCAGATGGATACGAGAAGCTGGTGCGGTCTTAGACGGGTGTAGCTTTAGGCCTACGATGATCTGAGGGGCCGTCTCCAAGGCCATAAGACTGCGACCTGGGCAAAGTGAGGGCCGATCGGCCCTCACCCTTGCGGTGTCATAACCTTTCGGGCTTTCGCGCGGTCTTGGCCCAGCTGACGTTCCCGCCAGATAATTAAAATGCCCGCTACGACGATCAGAGCGATACCCGCCAGCATGATCAAGGTCGGAACCTCTGCAAAAACAAAATAGCCGATACCCAGGGCCAACAGGATCGACGAATATTCGAATGGTGCTACCACAGAAGCATCTGCGTAACGGTAGCTCGACGTCAGTAGAACCTGCCCAATTCCTCCGACCAACCCCATCGAGATCAACAGCAATAGCTCAGAACCCGTTGGTATCACCCATCCAAAAGGCAACGTGACCAGCGATAGGGTGGAGGCGGTTACTCCAAAGTAAAATACAATTGCAGAGGTCGGTTCAGTCGCAGTCAGCTTGCGCACGAAGACATGGGCCAACCCCGCCGCGACGGCAGAGCCAAAGGCCAGCACCGCGCCGAGCGCCAGATAGGGGTCGACATCGGTCTCGCCAAATGCCGTAAAGCGCGGCCACATGATTACCAAAACACCCGTCATGCCCAAGGCGACGGCAGTCAGCCGGAACAAGCGTACCCGCTCCCCCAAAAACATTGCAGCGAAGATCACGACCAGCACCGGCTGTGCGTACTGGATTGCCTTGACCTCAGACAACGGCAAAAGGCCAAGTGCCGCGAAACCAAGCGACATCCCCATCGTGCCCACGAGACCGCGCCAAACATGGCCTTGCAGGTTTGAGGTTTTTAACCCAGTCGCCAGTTCCCGCCGCCATATCAGCCAAGCTAAAATCACCGGCAAAGCACAGAAGGAGCGGAAGAACACGATCTCACCAGCAGGAATAGAAGTTGAGGCAATCTTGACCAGCGTTGCCATCAATATGAAGCACGTCACCGCCCCAAGCTTGGCAAGGATCGCCCGCGCAATATTGGGCCTAGGCATCGCAGCGTCAGTCAGAGGAACACCCGTTCAATCGCCCAGTAGGCGCCTATGATCGCTATCGCGACCGAGGCCGGTATCGAGACCCGTGCACGGTACCAGGGCTTGTCGCCAAACCAATATCCAACAGCAAGATAGGCAAGGCCAATGACGGTCAATTGTCCAACCTCCACGCCAATATTGAAACCGATCAGTCCAGCGACAAACCGACCCGGCGCAAGCCCGAACTCACCTAATACAGATGCAAAACCAAGCCCATGCAGCAGCCCGAAGGCGAAAATGATGATCGGGCGCCACCAGGTGATTTTGTTGGTGAAGATGTTTTCAACCGCGACACAAACAATTGAGGCCGCGATCAACGGCTCCACGATCCCTGCGTTCACCTTCACATAGCCAAGGCTCGCAAGTGCCAGCGTGATCGTATGCGCCAGCGTAAAGACGGTGATTTGTGTGACCAACGGGCGAACTTGAAGCGTTAGGAAGAACAGCCCCAAAACAAAGAGAATGTGGTCCAAACCCTTCGGAATAATGTGGTCAAAGCCCACGAAAATGTAGCGCAAAAAGACGCTAGTCCCGGACTCCGTGGCAATTCCCAAACGCGGCAAAGGATCGCTAAGCGCGCCGCCATCCAAAAACCCGGCATAGGCGTCATCGCCACCGCCCATTTGGCGCACAATAATGGGTCCGTATGCGGCGATCCAACCCAACTGTACGTCCGCGCCGTTTTCCGGCAAATCGGCGGAAAGCAGTAGAAGAGTATCGCGCGGCAGCTCCAGATCGGCTTGCGGCGCGACCGTGACGCTGTCTAATGCCAAAAGAACGCGTTCGCCGCCCGCATCAACGATCACGCCATCGCGCAACCGCTCCCAGGCCTCTTGCACAAGCGCTCCAAATTCGTCGTCTGATAGGGCGCGCAGCGCATCATAGGCTTCAGCCTCGGGCGCATTATTGGTATCTTCCAAGCCTTCGAGATCGATGCCTGCGACTAGCGCTTCTGCCGACAGCGTGATCTCCAACTCCACCCGCTGAGGGCTGAGCGTAGCATCCGCAATCGCTGGTCGTATCTCATGCGCAGGCG
The DNA here is from genome assembly GCA_039030615.1 of Pseudomonadota bacterium. Classification (GTDB taxonomy): domain Bacteria; phylum Pseudomonadota; class Alphaproteobacteria; order Rhodobacterales; family Rhodobacteraceae; genus Litoreibacter. The sequence goes on from JBCCDV010000002.1 coordinate 97,238, forward strand.
CTTCCGACACGAACGTGATGAAGCTGAGCATTGACACCAGCGCGGCAAGCATCACCCTATGGGACACACAGTAAAAAAGGTACGACATGCGGCTAATCAATTCAGTCACTACATTTTGGATTTTTGCATGTATCGCCACCGCGGCCAGTGCGCATGAGTTCTGGATAGACCCGGAACGCTACCAAGTGCAAGCAGGTGATCCGCTGAAAGCGCGGCTCGTTGTGGGGCAGGATTTCAACGGATCGAGCTATCCGTATCGCCCAAGCCAGATCACCCGGTTTGATATCGTAACCGGGGACGCGACCCTGCCCGTCGAAGGCCGTATTGGCGACAACCCCGCACTCGACATGATTGCACCAGCCGATGGGCTTCTTGTCGTCGCTCACGAGACCGTCGACAGCCGCCTGACCTATACCGAATTCGCCAAGTTCGAGAAATTTGTCGCACACAAAGCATTCCCTAACGTGATTGCGCAACATGACGCGCGCGGGCTCAGCCGGGACAAATTCGTTGAGAGTTACCGCCGCTACGCAAAATCTCTCATAGCAATTGGTGACGGCTCAGGCGCAGACCGGGCCGTTGGCTTAAAGACCGAGATTGTGGCCCTTGCTAACCCCTACACGGACGCACTGACTGAGATGCCGGTGAGGGTTCTGCTTGATGGCCAACCTAGGCGGAACGCCCAAGTCGAGCTTTTCGAGAAAGCTGCGGACGACACCGTGACCATCACACTTTATGAGACCGACGCAGACGGCGTGGCGCGCTTCCCTGTTCGACCCGATCATAGCTATTTGGTCGATGCGGTTTGGGCCGAAGCCCTTCCGAACAATGATAGTGAGGCCGGTCCTGTCTGGAAGACGCATTGGACCGCGCTGACTTTCTCGGTCCCTCAATAAAGACCCTAAGAAAGTAAAAGCCCGACACAGAACGTCTGTGCCGGGCGACTTTGTTTTGTAGACCCGACGTGATCGTCTGGGTGGGGGCTGATCAGACCACGCCGGGCTGAGACTTAACTCGCTACAAGAATTGGTATGACGTTTGATTCAGGCGCAATTGAGATGCGATTTGGAAGCTTCTTGGCTTTCAAAGCGGCAATTTTGGGGCAGCGCTTGATTTGGCTCACAGATAGGGTCACTCTCGCAAAATGAATGACGTAACACCCTTGCCGATCCCGTTGACCAAGCCACAAGAAAAGGTTGCGTTCCACAGGTTGGAGCTTGGCCAGATCATGACAGTCTATGGCAGGATGGTCGCAGCGGGCGAATGGCGAGACTACGGAATATCGATGCTTCGCGACGTGGCCATCTTTTCAATCTTTCGTCGGGCCGCCGAACATCCGATTTACCGGATCGAAAAGCGTCCAAAATTGTCGGCCAAACAACAGCAATATGCCGTGATTGGTATGGATGGCCGCATTCTCAAACGCGGCTCAGATCTGCGTAAGGTACTGCGCGTGCTGGATAAAAATCTGATCCGCGCGATTGATTAGCGGCTAAGTACGCTTCACATTGGTAACGGGCCCGCCTCCCGCTTCAGAAATACGCGAAATCGCCTCATCCAGCGGCTCATATGCGACAGCCATATGATGGGCGTTGGCATGCAGGATCCGGTTCTTGCCCGACACAATCGCAACATGGCCTTTCCAAAACACCAAATCACCGCGTTGTGTTGGTACGCCCTCGGGCAACGCAACGCCAAGTTCAGCCTCCTGCATGTCGCTGTCGCGCGGGCATTCCAACCCGCAGACCCGCCAAGCAAGCTGCACCAAGCCAGAACAATCGATTCCATAGCGCGACCCGCCACCCCACAAATAAGGCGTGCCCAAAAACAAATCCGCCACACCCACAGGGTCGTCCCATCGAGCGGTCAAAGGCAACAGGTGGGAGCTGGGTACATAGGAGCCGTTCGATAGTTTTGTCCACTTCCCCTCAAGCTCTGAAACAGCCACTTCCGAACCGAAATAGAGCGCACCTTGCGTCATCAACCGCATATTTGGGCCGGGGTAGAGATGCGTTTGCGGGACGGCCACCCAATGTGTCGTATCTTCCGCAGGGCTGAGCAGATCGGCCCGCACATATCCACAATAGCCATCGTGGACCGATTGGCCAAATACATGCCCGGCACGGGTTTCAAGCGCCAGGAACAGATCGCCATATAGGATCTGAGATGTCCGGCGCCCTTTCGGCTTGCCCAGAATGTCCGCCGCCGCCGCATGGCACTGCATCATCTCGCCATCGACAAACTTGGTCGATTCCACTTGCCCCACCAAGTGGGAAGCCGCGACGCGTCCGTTGGCAGGTATGAGGCGCGTGTCGCTCAAAGCTTCAGCATTTCCGGAAGGGCTTCAAACAGGGCTCGCGTCGCTTGGCCGACCCCACCTTTCGGCCGCGCCGGTGCCGCTGCAGGCTGCCATCCGTAGATATCAAAATGTACAAAACGAGGCGTCCCATCAACGAAACGGCGCAAGAACAAAGCGGCCGTAATGCTGCCCGCGAAACCACCCTTCGGTGCATTGTCCAAATCCGCGATCCCAGGTTCAATCATTGCCTCATACGCGTCATGAAACGGCATCCTCCAGACCGGATCGCGCGACTTCATCGCACCGCGCTCAATCATCGACGCCAGCTGATCGTCATCCGTGTAAAAGGGCGCCATATCAGGCCCCACAGCCACACGCGCGGCCCCAGTCAAAGTCGCCATGCAGATCATCAGATCAGGTGGCGTCTCATTTGCCAGCGCCAATGCATCTGCCAGCACCAACCGTCCCTCAGCATCGGTGTTGTTGATCTCGACCGTCAACCCGCTCCGCGAAACCAGTATGTCCTGAGGTCGAAAAGCCGAGCCATCAATGGCATTCTCCACCGCGGGGATCAGAACCCGGAGCCGCAGCTTCAACCCCGCCGCCATAATCATATGCGCGAGGCCCAGAACCGCGGCCGATCCGCCCATGTCCTTTTTCATTAATCCCATCGACCCGGCCGGCTTAATGTTGAGCCCGCCCGTATCAAAGCAAACGCCTTTCCCAACCAGCGTTAGGGTCGGTCCGGCATCCCCCCAAGAAAGATCGATCAGCCGCGGCGCCTGCGCCGACGCGCGTCCAACGGCGTGGATCATTGGGAATTTCTTCTCAAGTAAAGCATCGCCGACGGTCACGTCGACCTGCGCTCCATGTTTCGTCGCCAATTCGCGGGCCGCGCGTTCAAGCGCCTCGGGGCCCATATCGCTGGCAGGGGTATTGATCAAATCCCGCGTCAACGCCTCACCCGCTGCGATCTGCTCAAGTGCCGCCGCTTCAAGCCCATCAGGGCAGACGAGCTGCGCTTCATGTGGCGGTGAGGCGCGGTAGCGCTCAAAACTATACTGAGACAAAAGCCAACCAAGCGCATGCTCGCGCAATTGCGTCTTGGGATGCGCGCTGGCGATTGCATAGGTCCCCTTTGGCAATTTGGTGGCAGCACTCGCAAGCAAGAAACGCCCGCGCTTTTGTGCCTGTTCGCCGCCTATACCGGCAAGCGCACACGCGATGGAGCCATCATGATCGTTACTCGGCACCAGGCAAATCTGACCCGGTTTGCCCGCGAACCCCGACGCCTGTGCCCATAACCCGTAAGCATCCGGTTGCGACGCAGCCCAATCATCGAACTGGTCGGGTTCCAGCACATATAACGGGACGGCGGCAGGGGTTGGGTCGGCGAAATGCAGCATCTTTGCTCCAGAGCTAAGGTCACCGCTAGCCTAGCTGCGCCTTAGGCGGGTGCAAGCGTTCTGGCACATCCTCAACTGGTAATGTCGCACAAATCCCATACTGTGCTGATCGACTGATCGGCCACACGCTGCAAGCGATTGAGACAGCCAGACAGAGCGGGCACGTCTTGCCGCCGCGCACAGGCTTCGACGTCGCGCGCCACTTTGGCAAAGAGCCATAGGCCAAGATTATCCGCGATCTGCGATAGCCCACGAGCCTGCTCAGCCATGGTTTCGAAATTGCTGGAGGCCTGCGCCTGCCCCATTGCACCCAAACCACGCCACAGGTTGTCGACGGAGAGGGTGATGACCTCTTCCGCCCGCGCCTGCCCCATTCGTACCCATAACTCGACAAGACGGTCGCCGTCGACGCGAACCGACTCCGTTACAGAGAGTTTCGAAAGTTGTCCCACGCTCTTCCCATTCCGCGCCCCATGCGCACCTTTCCGCGCCCTATCTGAAAGACCTGCGTGAAGAAAGTCTTGCCCCCTCAGCGTTTTATCACTCGAATTATCAGTAATTCTTATCTAGTTTCGCCGCGAAAAGAAGCAGATGGGACATATTCATGCACTTGGCCAAGCCCCTGCCAGGCATCATGGTACAGAGATATCATGGTTGGAAAGCAACGACCTATGCCGAAAACGAAACCTGGTATCGCCATCTCGCGGAAGAAGGGCAAAACCCGCGCGCGATGATCATTTCATGCTGCGACAGCCGCGTAGACGTGATTTCGCTTTTGGGCGGCACCCAAGGGGAGTTCTTCATTCACCGGAACATCGCCAATCTGGTGCCACCGTTTAAACCCGGCTCCGATCATCACGGCACCTCTGCCGCGGTCGAATATGCTGTGACGGCCCTCAAGGTTGCGCATATCATAGTGCTTGGACATTCCAATTGCGGTGGCGTCGAAGGATGCCATGAAATGTGCGCGGGCAGGGCGCCCGAGCTGGAACAAGACACGAGCTTCATAGGCCGTTGGATGGATATCTTGCGTCCCGGATATGAACGCGTCGCGCATCTCGAGGACAATGCAGATCGTAAACGCGCGTTAGAAAAGGAAGCGGTTCTTATTTCGCTCGAGAACCTGATGGGCTTTCCCTTCGTCAAAGATGCGGTTGATAGCGGCCATCTTAGCTTGCACGCGCTTTGGACCAACACTGGCGAAGGCACGCTAGAGAACTACACCGCCAAGACCGGCTTCGTACAAATCTAACGGATTTTAATAATTTTACACCGAAAACGTGCCGCGTTTTTGCGGTGTGTTTACGAAGCTTTCAGCAACCACAGCATACGTTCCCTATCGTATGTTGAAGGGTGCGCTAGATGGCAACGTTTACGGTCAATGGCTACCAAATGCGGTCGAATTCTGCGCATTTGGTTGAAGAGGTACACCAATCTGAGATGCAGGTCGTCTCATCGCTTGGATTGTCGACGCTCGAATGCACTTACATGGACCATGCGCCTGGCGCGGCGGAGGTCTCGCTCGCCGATTACAACCTTCTGTTGAACGGTACACACTTAAATGACGGCCAATTGCCCGATAAGATCGAACTGTTTGATCTCACATGGGGCACAAATGGTGGCAGCCATGTCTCCCGCGTGCTCAACCTGGTCTTTAAAGAAGCAGATGGGTGGCGTGATGAGGTCTTTGCGGTTGACCAAAGCCCGCTCCCCTCAATCGTGAACGCGGCGCAGGCAAACTCTTTCCTCAGCGCATCGCGTTTCTCCATTGTTGATACGCAGGATACTGAAGGCGCTTTCGAGATCCAGCTCGACAAAATACCCGATGTCGAGATACGTGGCGTGTTGCTGAAGCTGTTTGATGGCGAAACGGAAGACCAGGACGGGTTCTTCTTTATGCAGGAGTTTGACGCCGAAATTGCCGAAGTCGGCTTCGCAGAAATTGAAACTCAGGAAAGCGATGTCTTATCGGAAACGATCCCATTGCTTCCGCTTTCTGACTATGCGAGTGCGCAAGATGAGGACGAAGGTACCTCGGACACAACCGTAGACGATTTCGGCTTCTAGGGCCGCCAGATCAGCTCAAACCCTTCGGGCCAAGTTAGTCCAACGCGGACACGCACAGTCGTTTTCTCGCCCGGAGCAAGCTCCAGATCCCATCGACCAACGCCACGCTTGTCATCCACCGCCATCTCATCTGGAGCAGGACGCGCCGCAACCCCAATCTCTAGGTCTTCTTGCTCTGCAAAAGGCAGCGCAAACAAAGCTTCGACACTTGTCGTATCACGCGTGAGATTCTCAACGGAGAACTCCATTTCCTGATTGCGCGTGTTTGAGCTCGTCAAGATCCCGCGATCCCCAGTGTCGTTGTCGAGTAACTTATACTCCAACCGGATACCCTCGACGGGTCCAAAAGCCAGCTCTGCCTCCCCACCTGCCGGGATCAATGGTACTTGGGACTGTCCAACAAAAACACCATCACGTGACAACTCGACCAACCCCGGTAAAAGCGGTTCGTCTAGGGTGTTGGATAGTCTCGCTACCGTAAAAGCGGTTTGGTCGAACCTTGGTGCAGCCCTATTGACGACGACAGAATCTAAAACCAGCTCATCAAGGGAAAGTGACAACAGCCCACCAGCAGGAGAAATACTGACGGGTTGCGCGAAGTCGTAACGGATGTTCTCGCCTTCAATCGCTTTTCCTGGAGCCAAGGCCACCACTGCTTCCTCGACCACATCATATGCAATCTCTGCGCGCAAGCTCGGCGCATCTGCTCGCGTTGATAGTGACGGCGCACCGCGACCGGCTCTGGTATCAGCGATAAACGCCAGGTTCGGCTCCACCGGACGCGGCTCGTTTTGGGCCAAAGGGTTACCAGTAGAGACACTCAGAGCGATATCCGACCACACTTCCCCCGTAGATTGTTCGATCGAAATCTTACGCTCAATGGCAATCACACCATTGCTACGGTTCAGGTTCATTGTGTAACTCGGGCGCCAATTGGCCGCGAAAACAACATGTGTCAGCGTCAGATTTGCAAGTGCCGGCTCTGGCGCGTCCAACGTAATCGCGAGCATATCAACGGGCGTTCTGGGTGGCAGCAGCCGCGCAAAGTCGCGCTCCGCCTCGTCGCGCGCTACGCGTGCTTCTATCACCGTTTCTTGGATAAGACGCGTCTCTTCTCTCGCAGACTGCAAAGCCAAGCTGGCCTCAACGACTTCATCCCTCAACATCGTGCTGATGTCGCGCAACTCATCTACTTTCAAGCCACTATCGCCGCCGGCTTTGATCGACCTCAGAAAGTCTATTCGTATCTCTCCAGCGAGTACGACCGCCTCTGCGCGCGATTGTTTGTCCTCTTCTTGCTGCAAACGCTCGATTGCATTTTCCAAGGCGTCAAAAGCACGCCGCTGCTGTGCCGTGTAAACCAGCGTCGGATCAAGGATGTAGTCCGGCAGAACCTCAATTGCGCTAACTGAAAGTTGTCCCAAACCACCAATTTGTGGCGGGTTTGAGAGCTTCATAGCTGGCGGCACGGGCAGCAATACCCTGTGAGTGCCCGCGGGCAGGTCGACCATAAATGCGCGCGTCAAACTGGCGCCTTGCGGATACACCTTTGCCGCCAAGACCGGTGCTTGGACCTGAAAATCAGCGGCATAAACAGGCGCGATCAAAAGGGCAGAAAAAATCAGCGCGTTGCGGAACATCAAAAGGGCCTCAAATCAATGCAATCTGTGGCCCAGTCTTCATTGTCTTGGCGCGTGTGGCAAGTCAGCCCTTTTTCAGCACCCGGTTGCCCAGAAGCTCAGCGATCTGCACCGCGTTCAACGCAGCACCTTTGCGCAGGTTGTCAGAGACGCACCATAAGTTCAGCCCGTTCTCGATTGTCACATCCTGGCGGATACGTGAAATGAACGTAGCAAAATCTCCAACGCATTCGATGGGGGTCACGTAGCCAGCATCCTCGCGCTTATCGATCACCATGATCCCCGGTGCTTCGCGAAGGATGTCGCGGGCTTCGTCCTCGTCGAGGAAATCTTCAAACTCGATATTCACAGCTTCGGAATGGCCAACAAAAACTGGCACCCGAACGCAGGTGGCCGTGACCTTAATGGACGGATCGACGATCTTTTTCGTCTCCGCTACCATTTTCCATTCCTCTTTAGTGTCACCGCCATCCATGAATACGTCGATCTGCGGGATCACGTTGAACGCGATCTGCTTTTGGAATTTCTTCGGCGGCTTATCATCAGTCGGATTGTAGATAGACTTGGTCTGATCCCATAACTCATCAATCCCATCCTTGCCCGCACCGGACACGGATTGGTAGGTCGAGACAACGACGCGCTTGATCTTCGCGCGGTCATGCAACGGCTTCAATGCTACGACCATTTGCGCGGTGGAGCAGTTGGGGTTCGCAATGATGTTCTTGTTGGAATACTGCTCAATCGCGTCAGGGTTCACCTCTGGTACGATCAACGGAATATCCGGATCGTAACGGTAGAGCGACGAATTATCGATGACCACGCATCCAGCAGCCGCAGACTTTGGCGCATATTTCTTCGTGGCCTCCGAACCGACGGCCCAAAGCGAAATATCCCAGCCCGTAAAATCAAACTTGTCCAGGTCCTTCGTCGTGAGCGTTGTATCGCCAAAGCTGACCTCCGTGCCAAGTGAGCGGCGCGACGCAAGCGCGACGATCTCATCTACCGGGAACTGGCGCTCGGCCAGGATGTTCAGCATTTCGCGGCCCACATTACCTGTGGCACCAACGACGACGACTTTATAGCCCATGATCCTAAGGGTCCTTCGGAGTTGAAATAATGTCCTTGCGGACGCGGCTGCATACCCCCATGTGATGTCGGTTGAAAGGCCTATTGCGCGGCAAAGCTTGCCCGTTTTGGGCCAATCACGCTAAATGTGACCGGCAAACCGGCGCTGATACGGCAAAAGGGCAGAAAAACGTGCAAATACCGTCAGCGAATGAGGGGATTGCGATCTCGCAACAAAGCTCTGGGCAGCTCTTTGGGCGGCTTTGGCACGGCTATCTGAAAAAGCATCTGGGTTGGATCCTGCTAGCGATGTTCTTGATGGTGATCGAGGGCAGTACCCTGGGCCTGCTCAGCTACATGCTGCAACCCATGTTTGATGTCGTCTTTGTCGACGGAAATTCCGATCAAGCCTATCTGATCGCGCTCGCGATTTTTGCGCTGTTTGTCATACGCGGCATCAGCGGCCTTGCGCAGAGGGTATTGATGACCCGCACGGCGCTCAAAGCGTCGACCGAGCTTCAGATTGATCTGCTCGGGCACACGCTTGATCTCGACAATGGTTTTCATTCCAAATCCTCGCCCGGCGCGCTGATCGAACGCGTACAGGGCGATGTCGTCTCTATTCAAGGGCTCTGGAACATTATCATCACTGGTACGGGCCGCGACATGATCTCGCTCATTTCGCTCATGATCGTTGCGATCTCGATTGATTGGAAATGGGCAGCAATAGCGGTGATTGGCGCACCGATGCTGTTGCTCCCATCAATCATCGTACAGCGCTACATCCGGCGCAAAAGCCAGTACCTGCGCGAACTCGCAGGACGCCGCACCACGCGCCTCGACGAGATTTTCCATGGCGTGACGCCAATCAAGCTCAATCGGATGGAGAGCTATCAGCGGGAACATTTTTCCGGCATCTCACAGCTTTGGGTCCGCGCGTCGATCAAGACCACAGCAGGGCAAGCCACCGTGCCCAGCTTGGTCGATATTGCGGTAGGTTTTGGTTTTTTCTGCGTACTCCTCTACGGCGGGCCCGAGATCGCAAGTGGCGAAAAAACCGTCGGCCAGTTTATGTCCTTCTTCGCCGCCATGTCCTTAGCCTTTCAGCCTTTGCGCCGCTTGGCAGATGTGGCGGGTTACTGGCAGATCATGCAGGCCAGCCTTGCGCGGATTTTCGGATTGATGGACACGCAGCCAGAGGTCAAAGACAGCGCGCCCAGAGCCGCCAAAATTCCCGAAACCAGTGGCGTGCATTTCGACAATGTATCGCTTGCCTATGGCGCGTTGCCCGTGTTGAACGCCCTCAGCTTCAAAGTGCCTGAGGGCACAACGACAGCCCTGGTTGGTCAGTCCGGCGCAGGCAAAAGCACGGTCTTCAATGTGCTCACCCGCCTCATTGATGCGCAATCAGGTTCCGTCACGATAGGCGGGATCAAAACGACAGACCTGCCGCTAGAGCAGCTCCGCTCCCTCTTTTCCGTCGTGAGCCAAGAAGCTTTGCTCTTCGACGAAACGCTGCGCGAGAACATCGTACTCGGCCGCACCGATGTCAGCGACGAGAGGATGCAAGAGGTGCTTGACGCAGCCAGTGTCACCCAGTTCCTCGCCAACCTCCCTGATGGGCTAGAGACGCAAGTGGGCCCACGCGGCTCCAACCTTTCGGGCGGCCAACGCCAACGCGTGGCCATTGCCCGCGCATTGCTGCGCGATACACCTATATTGCTGCTCGATGAGGCAACTTCGGCCCTGGATGCAGAATCTGAAAAAGTCGTCCAAGATGCGCTTGATCGGCTGGCCAAGGGTCGCACAACGCTTGTGATCGCGCATAGGCTTTCGACAATTCGCAATGCCGACCAGATCATCGTTCTTGACCAAGGCGAATTGGCCGAGGCGGGCACCCATGACGCTTTGCTAGAAACCGGTGGCCTTTACGCCAATCTGCACGAGCTGCAATTCCGCACAACTGAACCGCGACCGGTGCAACCATCCGAAGCCACATTGCCGAACACTACTTCGGCAATTGCGGTACTACCCGTAGAACGCAGCGCCGGGTTGCGCCTCGGCTCCATCTCGCTTGATGCACTTGTTTGGCCGCTAGGCCGCCCCGAACGGCTTTTGCACGGCACGGTTGCCGATATGGAAGGCACGGATCACTTGATCCTCCCAGAACGTTCCGGTGCGTTTTGGCACCATCCTTTTTTGCGGGCAAACCTGTCTTTGCTTACCAAGGGACCGCGCAGCAAAGCGGCAAAGCATGCCACAAAATTTCATCGCGTCCTGACGGAGGATGAATCCCTCGCGCGCGCGCTCCCAAACGCGCGTCTGATGACGCCGGATGAAACGCCGGCGGAGGCTTTGCAGCGCGGCTAAGGCCCCTTTGCCCAGAGCGCTTCATATACTTGAGAAATCCCTTCAGCTTCTGATTGAATGCTGTAGCTGTCGCAGGCAATGCGGCGCGCGTCTTTACTCAGCGCGTCCAACTTGTCCGGGTTCGCGAAAAGATCCGAAACAGTCTCGTGGGCCATCTCGGGATCGACGACCAAACCTGCGCGTCCCTGCGACGAAAACGCGCTGAAATACCCTGTGTCGCTCGCCACAAACGGCACGCCCGAGGCGATGCCCTCCAGTGGGGTCATCCCATACCCCTCGTAGCGCGGCAATGGCACCAAAAGCGACAGCGCGCGCATCACTTCTGGCATTTTTTTGCCATCAAGCTCCCCCACGAAAAGCAGTCTCTCCGACAGCCCTGCCGCCGCCACCTTTTGCTTCAATCCGTCCAAAAACCCTTGGTCCCGTGAACTCGCTCGCCCGATCACCAAAGCTGTTACATCCGGGTGCTCGGGCAGCACCCGCAGCATCGCTTCAACAAAACGGTCCGTCCCTTTTTCCGCCCTGATGCGTCCCACACTCGCCACCCCACGCACTCCGCCATACCCAAGGCGTGACCAAGCGGCGGCGCGGTTGTCACTGGGGTAAAATCGTTCGGTATCAACGCCATGCGGGACGACAGCGCGGACATGCGGAACGAAGCTCGCCGCCTCATCTGTTGTCGCAATTACAGCGTCCATGCGCGAAATAAGCCACCTCGGAAAAGCCGAGTGCCGCCGCTGCGCTGCGCTGGTAAACACCAATTTTATCGGCCTGCGCAACACATCCCGCGCCCAAATCCCGGCCCGCATCTCTGTGTTGCGTCGCACATGCCAAATTGAAAACGGCCGCCCCTGAGGCGCGTGCGCACTCATCTTCACAGCCTCCTCGCGACGGATCGGCGCAGGACAACCAGGCAGAGCGGCCCCAACCAAACGCAAGTCATAGCTCTGGGCCGAAACAACGCCCGCAATCGTCGCCGACACGCCGGTGAAGTTACGGTTGAAATTAGTCACATAAAGCTCTGGCGGGCGGGTCATGAGGCTCACCTAGCCCGGCTTTTTGCGCCGCGGCAAGAGGGCGCAAAATATGAGCAGCCACCCGAGCACGCCTTGCGCGTGAAAAGAAAGGGAGGCCCGTTCGCCAAAGAGCAGCAAACGCGCCAGCATAATCGGATCTGGCGGACTCCGCACAACAAGCTGCCACGGCAGGTCATCAAAGATTATAAGATAGTAAAAGTAGTAAATCTGTGGGGACAGCCAAACAAAAAGCCAGAACATCACAAGCGCCGCCAAAACGCTCCAGACCCGCCGCCAGCTGCGCGAAAGCCAAACCATCAGAAGACAAATCGCGCCTAAGCAACCACTCAAGACCAGCAAACCAACACGGCCACTTAGTCCCAATGTAAAAAAGCTGTCTTCTGCGTACATCACGACCCCGTATTGCAACATATGATGCAACCGGTTGCAGCTTTTTGCAAATCCTTGCTAAACTGACTGAGCCGAGAGAAGGACGAATATGGCTGTCACCCTCAAAGAAGTTGCATTGCGCGCAGGCGTTTCTCGCTCCGCAGTCTCACGCACCTTCACCGAAGGGGCCTCGGTTTCGGACAAGACACGCGCCAAAGTTCAAAAGGCAGCGACTGCTCTCGGGTACCGGCCCAATGCACTCGCATCCTCGCTGACGACAGGGCGCACAAAACTAATTGGACTGGTGTCCGACAACTTTCACAATCCAATCTTTTTGGAGGTTTTCGACCTCTTTACACAAGGCTTGCAAGAGCGCGGTCTGCGGCCTCTTTTGGTGAACCTCTCGCAGCAAAAAGACCGCGATCAGGCGCTCAACCTGCTGCAGCAATATTCGGTGGACGGCGTGATCGTCGCTTCTTCTACCCTGCCGCCAAGTTTCGCAAAGTCTTTCCTTGATGCGGGCATGCCAGTGGTTAATTCCTTTGGGCGTCATACCACCAGTCCCGACGTACACGTCGTAGGTATCGACAATGTTGAATGCGGTCGTATGGCCGCACGGGTGCTCATCGAACGCGGCTATCGTAAGCTCGCTTTTATGGGCGGACCCGAACAAGCCACCTCAACCCAAGACCGACTTGCCGGTTTTTTAGAGATCGTTAGGGCCGCGCCGGGCGTCAGTCAGACGCATAGTTTCGCTTCGGCCTATAGCTTTCAAGCCGGTCGCACAGAAATGCGTCGCCTCATCGAAAACGGCGCGGCAGAGGCATATTTCTGCGGCGATGACGTGCTCTCGATTGGCGCTCTCAGCGCCATACAGACTGCCGGGCTTTCAACGCCAAAAGATATCGGATTGATCGGCCTAAACGACATGGAAATGGCTGGTTGGAACAATATCGGCCTTACAACCATTCACCAACCAATCCAGCAGATCATCGCCTCCTCGATTGAGCTGGTGACAGCCATGTTAGATGACCCAACTCGCTATCCAGAAGCACGTCTTTTCCCCTGCCATGTCGTTGATCGTGACACGCTCAAAACCGCCTAACCCGTCGAGGTTTCGCGACGGGTGTGTCTTGAAGTCTCAGTGTTCAAATTAACGATTTCGGTACCGCGTTAACCCATTCCCCATTGTTTTTCGCCGAAGCCACACATGAATGCACCGCCGCCATCGAGCGCAACCCATCCACCGCTTTTGGATAATGTGTCGCCGCCGGATCAGGTGCACGTCCGTCCTTTTCAGCCCGGATCACTTCAGCCAAATCAGAGTAGATGTTGGCAAAGGCCAGCGGCATGCCTTCGGCGTGTCCTATGGTCACCCGCGTCGCCCGATCAGCCTCGGGTGATAAGTCCGCTTCGCCGCGTTCTATCACCTGAACACGACCATTCGTTGGCGTCCAATAAAGCTGGTTCGGTTGTTCTTGCGCCCAGCGTAAACCACCTTTTTCGCCAAACACCTGTATCGTTAAGCCGTGCATCCGACCCACAGCGACAGCAGATGTCCAAAGACGTCCAACAACGCCGCCGCTCATCCGAAAATTGACCATCGCGTCGTCCTCCAACTCCCGGCTGGAGATGGTTGAAGCGAAATCAGCGGAGAGTTTCTCAACCTCCTGACCGGTCACGAAAGATGCCATATGCATCGCATGAATACCGCAATCAGCGAATTGAGCCGAGGCCCCCATCTGCGCCGGATCATAACGCCACCTGATACGTGGATTGTCGGCTTGCGCTGCGTCGGCATGGTGCCCATGCGAAAATTCAGCCACAACAACACGCACAGCACCGAGCTCACCACGTGCCACCATAGCCCGCATATGTCGCACCAGCGAATACCCAGAATAGCCATAGTTGACCGCGCACACTTTGCCTGAGGCGGCGGCGATCTTAGTGATTTCTTCGCCTTCTTCGACGGTCATTGTCATGGGTTTCTCGCACAGGACGTGGAACCCTTTTTCGAGGAAGGCTTTGGTGATCTCAAAGTGGGTCGAATTGGGCGTCGCAACGGTTACCAAGTCGACACGATCCTCGCGCGTGCTCTCGCCCGCAAGCATCTCCTTCCAGTCGCCATAAGCGCGATCTTCTGCGACCCCAAGCCGCTTCGCATAGTCACGGCCGGCCTCTGGATTATGGTCCAAAGCGCCTGCGACCATTGAGAAATCCCCATCAAGCCCGGCACCCAACCGATGCGCGGGTCCAATCTGAGAGCCTTCGCCGCCGCCAATCATTCCCCAGTTCAAACGTGTCATGTCAGCACCTCAAAAGCCGATTGATTGAAGATAGGCGCGGTTCTTTTTCGCATCGCCAAGCGGGTCAGGATCAAGCAGCGGATCGCAGTCTTGCTCAACAGTGCACCACCCTTCAAAACCAGCGTCGAGAAGGACTTCCCGAACGGCAGGGAAATCCACGTCACCCTCGCCCAAGTTGCAAAAGATCCCCTGACCGCAGGCTTTGTAAAAGTCAGTTCGGTTTGCCACGACATCGGCTTTCACAGCCGGATCGATATCCTTGAAATGCATATAACTGATGCGTCCGATATGGCGCTTCATAAACGCGACAGGATCAAAACCTGCATAGGAATGATGGCCGGTATCGAAGCAGATTTTAAGGATACTTTCATCGACCTCAGAGAGGAGCCGCTCGAGCTCCGGTTCGAAATCCATGAAACCGCCGGCATGGGCATGGATACCCACAGTTAGCCCGTATTCCTCTGCTCCCATTTTAGCGATTGTCGCAATCTTGTCGCGAAAGGCCGACCATTCGGCCGCGTCCATCTGCTCGGCTTCGCCTGCGCGGCCGGCGGTTGGTGCGCGTCGCGCCGCAATCGAGTCGATCAGCACAAGATGTTCGGCGCCATGAGCCTTCAGCGCCTTGCATGTCCGCACTGACCCGTCCAGCACATCTTCCCACTGGTCTGGGTCATGAAAGGGGCGGAAAACGACACCACCAATAAGCGTCTGATCATGTTCTGCCAACGCATCACTTAGGATCGAAGCGTCCTCAGGCATAAAGCCCACTGGACCTAGCTCAATACCTTTGTATCCAGCTTCTGCATTTTCTTTCAGCACGGTTTGCCAAGTCGGATTGCGGGCATCGTCCGCGAATTCCACACCCCACGAGCAGGGCGCATTGCCAATTTTAATCATCTCACATTCCCGATTAGAGCGTTACCCAGGCTTTGGCGTCGCTTGAGGCGAGCGCGGCATGGACCACTTTGTTCACGTTTAGGCCTTCCTCGAAACTCGGCCAAATATCCTCACCCGTCTCGATTGTATTGAGGAAATCCTTTGCCTCAATGATAATCTGATCCTGATACCCCGTTCCGTGTCCCGCGCCCTGGCAAAAGCCCAGATAGTCAGGGTGCGCAGGACCCGTTAGAACTTTGCGAAAGCCACGCTCGGCCTCGGGTCCTTCAGCCAAATAGAGCCAAATTGCGTTCTGATCCTCTTGGTCGAAACGGATCGCGCCTTTGGTGCCATGAACTTCATAAGCATAACCCATTTTGCGGCCAGTCGCGACGCGGCTGAAGAACATATTGCCCATCACGCCGCTCTCAAAACGGCACATAATCTGGGCTTGATCATCATTAGTCACTTCAATGCCGCCGCGATTGCGGTGCACTGTCTCTACCTCGGCAATCAACGAGCCGATAGGACCCATTAGCGCATGTGCCGCATTGATCATATGTGGGGCAAGGTCCCCCATGGTTCCGTTGGAGCTACCTTGGCTCCTCCACGTTGCGGGGCCATTTGGATCAGCGTCAAAGTCCTCAGTATGCTCGCCTCGGAAATAGGTAACTTCCCCAATACGGCCCTTGGAAATCAGGTCGCGTGCATATTGCGTGGCTGGTGTTCGAACGTAGTTAAACCCCACCATATTGCGGCATCCGCTGGCCTTCGCAGCCGCGACCATAGCCTCGCTGTCCGCAACAGAAGCCCCAAGCGGCTTTTCACATAAGACGTGCAGGCCGCGTTCAAAGGCAGCTTCTGCGATCTCGCGATGCGTTTCTTGTGGTGAGGCGATAACCACCGCCTGAACGGTCGGATCCGCAACCAGATCACGCCAATCCACGGCTGCTCGACGAAATCCAAACATCTGGCGGTAGCGTTCCGCCGAATCCTGGGTTGAGGCCGCGATAACTTCCAAGCGTGGGCGCAAGCGCGTTCCAAAAACGGACGCAACAGAAGACATAGCAACAGCATGGGCCTTGCCCATATAGCCGCCGCCAATGATACCAATGCCGATTTCTGACATCACTGAGCCTCCCTTCAAAAACGGTTTGCAACCGGTTGCAAAATGGTTATCCTGCCAGCGACGGTAAGGTCAATAGGGCGCATGCCTGAATTTTAGATCTTTGTGTCAAAGGGAGCATTCGAATGAACCAAAGCGCTGACACGGTGCGCCTGACAACCGCGCAGGCAATCATACGCTATTTGGCCGCACAGTATATTGAGATTGACGGTAAAAAGACCCGTCTTTGCGGCGGTGGTTTTGGTATTTTTGGGCATGGCAATGTGACCTGTCTCGGTGAGGCACTCTATGATCACAGAGACGCGCTCCCCCTTTATCGCGGTCAGAATGAACAAAGTATGGGGTTCGCTGTGGCAGCCTACGCTAAGTATCACCTGCGCCAGCGCTTTATGTTCTGCACGGCCTCTGCGGGACCAGGTACCGCAAACCTACTTACCTCCGCGGCACTCGCCCATGCCAATCGGTTGCCCATGCTGATGCTGTGTGGCGACACTTTCCTTACGCGATTGCCAGACCCCGTGCTTCAACAGTTGGAACACTTCGGCAATCCAACAATGGGCGTGAATGACGCGTTCAAAGCGGTCAGCCGATATTGGGACCGGATCACGCATCCGGCGCAGATCATCCAATCCCTGCCCGCTGCAATCGCGACGATGTTGGACCCAGCGGATTGCGGGCCTGCATTCCTAGGCTTGCCGCAGGATGTACAAGGCTGGGCCTACGACTACCCCGTCGAGATGTTCGAGGCAAAAACACACCGCATTCGCAGACAAACACCTGACGCCTTAGAAGTCGCAGAGGCCGCGGCGCTGCTGCAATCCGCCAAACGGCCTGTGATCATTGCAGGCGGCGGCGTTCAGTATTCACGCGCCGTCAAAGAATTGACCGAGTTTGCCGTGGCCCACCAAATCCCAGTGATCGAAACCATCGCGGGCCGAGCCAACCTGACAAATGATCATGACCTGAATATCGGCCCGGTTGGTGTAACGGGGTCAAACTCAGCCAACAAGATTGCCGAGGAGGCTGACGTCATCCTGTCCGTCGGATGCCGTTTGCAAGACTTCACGACCGGTTCCTGGACCGCATTTGCCAAAGACGCGCAGATAATTTCGATCAATGCCGGGCGCCACGACGCAGGGAAGCACCGCTCTTTGCCTGTCGTTGGGGATGCAAAGCTCGGGCTCTTGGCACTGGGTAAGGAGATGGCTGGCTACAAGACGCCTGAAAGCTGGACCACGCATGCCCAAGCCGAACGCAAATCTTGGGACGACTATGTCGCCGATAACACTGCGCATGGCAACCGGCCCAATTCATACGCGCAGGCAATTGGTGTGGTGAATGCACTTTGCGACAAGCGCGACCGGGTGGTCGCTGCGGCTGGCGGTTTGCCGGCCGAAGTCACAGCCAATTGGCGCACGCTTGATATTGGAACCGTCGATGTCGAGTTTGGCTTCTCCTGCATGGGGTATGAAATCGCAGGGGGCTGGGGCGCGCGGATCGCTCAATCTGAGGTTGAGCCCGAACAAGACACCATCGTATTTTGCGGCGATGGTTCCTACCTTCTGATGAATTCCGATATCTACAGCTCGGTCCTAACGCGTAAGAAGATGATCCTACTGGTGCTCGACAATGGCGGCTTTGCGGTGATCAACAAATTGCAAAACAACACTGGCAATGAGAGCTTCAATAACCTGATTTCAGATGCACCAACCGTGCCAGAGGCCTTCGCCGTGGATTTCGAGGCACATGCGCGGTCGATGGGCGCAAACGCCGAAACTGTGTCTAATCCCGCTGAACTGGGCGAGGCGTTTAAGCGCGCGAAAGCAGCCGACAAAACATCCGTCATCGTGATGCAGGTTGACCCCTATGAGGGCTGGACCAATGAGGGCCACACATGGTGGGAGGTCGGAACTCCGCATGTGACTGACAACCCTAAAGTTAAAGCTGCACATGACGATTGGGAAAGCAGCCGGTCGAAACAACGGAAGGGCGTCTGACAATGAGCGCGCTTTTGGATGGGATAAAGCAGAACAATTTCTTGGTGATTGGTCGGGCGGGCATGGATTTCTTCCCCGACCCGCCCGGCACAAAGACTGAGGAGGCGGTTGAGTTTCGCTCAGGCCTCGGAGGTTCCGCGGCAAATACAGCGGCCGGGATTTGCCTGTTCGGGGGCAAGGCGGATCTGGTTACGTGCGTGTCCGATGACAGTGTCGGTCGGTATTGCACCAACCAGCTTGATCACTATGGCGTAGGACGCAAACACGTGCGCGCCGTCGGCGGAGAATTTCGCAATTCGCTCGCCGTCTATGAAACCCGCGTCGAAGACCACCAATCCGTAATCTACCGCAACGGCGCCGCTGATTTTCAAATGTCGATCGACGATGTCGAGGCGCTTGACTATCGCGCTTACGGCGCACTGATCACCGCGGGCACTGTCTTCGCGGCCGAGCCGTCGCGCAGCGCAGCCTATAGGGCTTTTGAGTTGGCGCGTGAGGCCGGTTTACCAATCATTTTTGACATCGATTACAGACCCTATTCTTGGCCGTCCCCGCAGGTCGCTGAGGATGTGCTCAGCCGTGCGGGCGCTCTGGCAGACATGATCGTCGGCAATGACGAAGAATTTGGTTTTATGGCTGGCGACATCGCCAAAGGCCAGGCCAAAGCGCAGGACTTGGCCGCAACGTCGGCGAGCGTCGTCATCTACAAGATGGGCGAGAAGGGCGCTGTGACCTATGCGGGCGACAAAACAATCGCCACCGGAATTTACAAGGTCGATGCGCTAAAACCCACAGGCGCAGGCGACAGTTTCATGGCAGGCCTCATGGCCGCCATCGCCGCAGGACATGACCTTAAAGACGCCATCCACCGCGGGTCGGCTTGCGCCGCCATTGTCGTGGGAAAGCCAGGCTGCGCGCCCGCTTTACCCGATCTTCCCGAACTAGAGACGTTTTTGAATACCCACCCCGGCCCAAGTGACGCATAGGAGGACCCCATGCATATCGCCCCTTTCGACAATATGAACAAACCCATCGTTGATATCGACGACAGCACCGTTCCGCTTAACTATTTTAACATCGTAAAATTGAAGAAGGGCGAGGCGTTTGAGTATCAGGTCCCTGGCTATGAGACCTGTATCGTGCCTGCCACGGGCAGCGTCGATGTCGAGGTTGAAGGGTTCAAAGCCGAGGGCATCGGTGGTCGCGTCGGAGATGTTTGGGGCGGCGAACCGGAGGGCGTTTATGTGCCGACGGCCGCAAAAACCACTTTCGTCTGCACTTCGGACGACACTGAAGTGTTCATTGCAGGTGCCCGCTATGATGAAACGCTAGAGCCCTTCGCTGTTCGCTCAGACGAACTTGACCACGTCCAATATGGCTCCGACGACACCAAGACGCACCGTAAAATCAAGCATATCCTCGGCACAAAATACCATGACAAGGTCGGCCGCCTTCTGGTGAGCGAGCTGTTCACCGTCGGCGCGGGTGGCTGGTCCGGCTTCCCCAGCCACAAGCATGACACCGACCGTTTGCCCATCGAAACGCGCCATGACGAGACATACAATTTCCGCTTCAAGCCAGACCATGGTTCCGGTGTGCAAATGCTGCAGCGCCAAGACGGCAAGCCCGGCGATGCCTATCACATCGTCGACGGCTCCACGATCTGCCTCGATAGCGGTTACCACCCCTGCGCCGTGCTGCCCGGCTATGAGATGTATTACTTCACAATCCTCGGCGGGCTGTCGCAGCGCAGCTTGATCCAGTATTTCCAGCCCTCCCATGCCGATCAGCTGGAAACGATCCCAGGCATCAAAGACATGATCGCGAAATTCAAGTGACACTGGCCACACTCGCGGAGGTTCTCCAACCCGCCTTAAGGGACGGCTATGCGGTCGGCGGGTTGGTGTGCCTCGGTTGGGAAGATATGCGCGCCTATGCCTATGCTGCGGAGAAGGAAGGCTGCCCTGTCATTTTGCAAGCCGGCCCCGGATGCCGTGAACACACGCCTCTGCCCATCTTGGGCGCTATGTTTCGGCACTTGGCGCAGGAGGTCAGCGTGCCTGTTGTGGCGCATCTCGACCATGGCTACACGTTTGACGAATGCAAAGAAGCGCTGGAAAGCGGGTTCACCTCGCTCATGTTCGACGGTTCCCGCAAGCCCTTGCAGCAAAATATTGATGAGACCGCCGCCATCGCCGCGATGGCGCATAAAGCGGGCATTTCCTGCGAGGGCGAGATTGGCTTTGTTGGCTACGCCAATAGCGAGAATTCCGCCGGTACGGACCCTGATGAGGCGGCGATTTTCGCGCGCGAGACCGGCGTCGACGCAATGGCGATCTCTGTGGGCAATGTCCACTTGCAAGAAGACGCAGGCGCAGGTTTGGACGTTGAACGCATTCGCGCGATTGAGGCGGTGACCGAGGTGCCGCTTGTCATACATGGCGGCTCCGGCGTACCCCTTGCTCAACGCAAGGCGCTGGCGAACGGGTCAGCCATTTGCAAATTCAACATCGGGACCGAGCTACGTATGGCTTTTGGGGCTGCGCTGCGTGAGAGCGTCGGAAAAGATGAGAAGCGGTTCGACCGCGTCCAAATTCTAAAAGACACGCATGATCCGATGGTTGCCGCCGCCCGCAAAGTGCTCGCTGGCTTCCGCTAGTCTTCTTCAGACCCGTCGCGACGCGGGGTTTTGACGAAGAAATGGTAGCCGGCCCAACCGCCCAGCCCCCAGAACAATGCGCCCCAAAAATTCTGCCCGGTTGAAAATTCGAGCGCTCCCCAACCGATGCAAACGGCAAAGGTCGCGATCCGTCGCCAAAGCGGGTCGAAAAACGGGTGGTCAAAATCAAAGCCCTTCACTTACAGGATCTCGTCCAGCCGGATTTCACGTTTTTCTTTAATTGAAAGCAAAGCTGCTTCAGCCATGGCGAGCGCATGTAGCCCATCTTCGCCCGTCGTGGGCGGCGGTGTGCCATCCGTCAGTGCCTTTACGAGTGCGGCAATCTCATTGGCATACGCCGCCGTGTAACGCGTCATGAAGAAATCAAGCGTTGGTGGGCGCTGATACCCATTTGCGTCGGCCACCGTGATATTGGCCTCGAGCGTGTTCTCAGCCGACGCCGCGCCTTTTGAGCCATGCACCTCGATCCGCTGATCATACCCATAGCTGGCCCGCCTACTATTGGTGATGGTGCAATGCTTGCCTGTCGCCGTGCGCATCGTGACATTGGCGCTGTCATAATCGCCATGCTCCCCAATCGCCGGGTCCGTCAGGACGGAGGCCGAGGCATAGACCGTCTCGACCTCCTCCCCCAACATCCAACGCGCGACGTCGAAATCATGGATTGTCATGTCGCGGAAAATACCTCCGGACCGGTCAATATAGTCCAGGGGTGGCGCACCAGGATCACGCGAGGTGAGCGTGACCATCTCGACCTCCCCAATCCGGCCCTCATCTATCGCCGTTCGCAGAGCATTGAAATCCGGATCATATCGACGCTGAAAACCCAGCATCAGCGTGCCCTCGGTCTCTCCCACGATTTTCAAGCAGGACCGCACCCGGTCGATATCGAGATCAATCGGCTTTTCGCAGAACACTGCTTTGCCCGCTTTGCAAAACTGCTCGATCAGATCGGCATGGGTGTCGGTGGGGGTACAGATAACCACGGCGTCGATATCATCAGACGCCGCAATCTCGTCAATAGTACGCAAGTCGCAGCCAAACTCATCCGCCACTTGTTGCGCGACAGCTGCTACCGGTTCGGCAAGCGCGACAAAGGACGCGCCCCGAACCGAAGCGATAGCGCGCGCATGGACCCGTCCGATGCGACCGGCCCCAAGGACCCCAAATCTAACCATCTAGACCGCCTCTTCGAACCCTACGCCTGTCTTGGCACCCGTGATATAGGCAACCACATCCTGGCCGTCAGTTTCTTCTTTCTTAAGATCGGCGCAGATACGGCCACGGCGAAAAACAATGATGCGATCCACCAGATCAAATACCTGCCGCATATTGTGCGACACCAGGATCAACGGCTCGCCCGCTTCCTTCAGACTGCGAATGATGTTTTCAACTTGAGCCGTCTCTTGCACGCCTAAAGCAGCCGTCGGTTCATCCATGATCGTTAGCTTGGAAGAGAAGCTTGCAGTTCGCGCGATTGCCACACATTGACGCTGACCACCGGACATCCGTTCGATTGTGTTTCTGATGTTCGGGATCTTCACACCCGTTCTTTGCAACGCATCAAGCGTGTCCTGCCGCATCGCTTTGTAATCAAGCAGCCGGAAGGGCCCAAGCCAGTCTAACTTGGTCTTTTCGCGCCCCAAAAACAGATTGTCGGGTACATCAAGGTGATCCGCCAAAGCGAGCGTCTGGAAAACCGTTTCAATTCCAGCTTCGCGCGCATCGATTGGACCCGCGAAATTCACGGAGTTACCGTCAAAAATCACATCCCCACTTGTGCGCTGTTCCACACCCGTAATCTGACGCACAAAGGTGGATTTCCCAGCCCCGTTATCGCCCATGATCGCGACGTGCTCACCCTTTTTCAGAACGAAGTTGGCGTCGTTGAGTGCCTGCACACCACCGTAGTGTTTTGTGAGGCCCTTGGTTTCGAGAACTATTTCACTGCTCATTTCAATCCCCTCCTCACGCTCGGCTTCGCTGTCTGTATTGATCCAGGATCACCGCGGCTACGATGATCGCACCCATGGCCATCAGCTGATAGGATCCGTCCAGTTTGACATAGGTAAAGCCCGACCTGATCACGCCCAAGACCATGGCACCAAGAACGGTTCCGATGATTGACCCGCGACCACCCTGCAAACTGATACCGCCAATGACGGCCATAGCAATTGCAAAGAGTTCGTAAAATTCGCCCATGCCAGCTTGCGCCGTTACGGCCTTAGAACTCAGCACAATCCCGGCAAAAGCCGCCAGCATGGATGCGATCACATAGACCATCACCTTATGGCGCCGTACGTTAATCCCCGACATCCGGGCCGCTTCTTCGTTGGACCCGATCGCGTAGGTGTGCTTGCCATACACTGTATACTTCATGATCAATTGAAAGATGACCGCGAGAAGAATGAACCAGACCACAGGCATCATTCCAGAGCCGATCCATGCGTAGGATTCTGTGGGGAAGGAAATCGGATTACCACCGGACCACCACAGCGCAATACCACGGCAAATGAGGAACATCCCCAAAGTGGCGATAAAAGGCGGAATTCGGAAATAGGCGATGAAGGTGCCATTAACGGCGCCGATGAAAGCGCCAAACATCAGTCCGATCACCACGGGAACTATAACCGGAAGGTCCATGGCCCAGAGACCAAAAAGCGCCTTTGGGTTTGGGAACCCATTGACCAATTCGGTTTGTGCGAAACTCATCGCGATCATCGCCGTTGCCGCAACGAGCGGCCCTGAAGACAAGTCAATGCCAGCGGTGATGATCACCTGCGTCACGCCCAAAGCGATAATGCCAATAATGGCAACCTGAAGAATGATAATCTGTAGCCGGGCTTCGTTGAAAATGCTGTCAAAGCGGCCCTTGGTATCAAACAAGAAGCTCTGACCATTCATATAGGGAGCGACTTGGCCGATAATTTCGAAGACGACGACGATGATAATCAGCGCCAGAAGAATATTCAGTTCGTTCGGCCAGGTTCTTTTGGACTTATCAAAAGTAAGGCCGCCTGTGCCGTGGCTCGTATCAGCCATGCTCGCCTCCGTATGTAGCGGTGAAGAAATGGGCGGCACACAACAGCGCCGCCCAAATGCTTAGGTCAAAGACCCTTAGTTTTTGTCGAGGAAATCGCCCATGTTTTCTGGGGTCACCAGAACGAATGGGATATAGACTTTTGAATCGACCTCTTCGCCAGCGATCAACTTAAGTGCTGCGTCGATGGAGCCTGTGCCTTGACCAACTGAGTCTTGGAAGACGGTCACGTCGTAGTCGCCGCCAGCCATGACAAGCAAGGCGTCCTGCGATGCGTCTACGCCGCCAACCTGAACGTCAGCCATATCCATACCGGCGGCTTTCATCGCTTGGATCGCACCGATCGCCATTTCGTCATTGTTCGCAAGAACGAAGTCGAAAGGCTCGCCAGCTGACATCCAGTTGGTCATAAGATCCTGCGCCTCATCGCGCGACCAGTTGGCTGGTGCTTCGTCGATGATTTCCATGAAGTTACACATGTCCATGCCGATCACATCGTGAACGTCCTTGGAACGCTGAACCGCAGCTTGGTTAGACAGCTGACCATTCATCAAATAGCCGCGCGCGCCGTTTCCAAGACCCGCTGCACGCAGGTTCTTGCAAACTTCAAACGCAGACAGTGTTCCGGACTCGATTTCATTTGATGCAACGAAGGCTTGCGTTGGAGGCAGCTCGTTCACGTTGTCTGGTTCACGGTTTACGTAGACCAGCGGTACATCGCCAGCAGCCGCGGAAACGGCGGCACCAGCCGATGTGTCGACGATGTTTACGATGATCGCGTCAACGCCTTGTGCAACGAAGTTTTTCACTTGGTCGATTTGCTTGGCAAGGTCATCCGTGGCGTCTTCTTGCTGGTATGAAAGGCCATCAATAGTCGCTGCATATTCAACCATGCCGGTGCGCAGAACGGTCAACCAGTTATCATCGAAGCGCGAAAACGTGGCACCAATTTCTTGTGCAGTTCCCGCAGTGCCCATCATCGCGACAAGTGCGCCGCCTAGTAGAATTTTCTTCATAGTCTTCCTCCCAATGTGGTGTCCGGCACACCCTGGATTGCTTTGCCGGAGCCCCGAACGGGGCATTGATCCATCTCGGCACGGGTCATGCGGCTTGTTCCGACAGACTGGCTTCGATGAAAGAAAATGACCGCGAAAGCTCTGCCTTCGGGTCGGTGAACGCGTGAATTTCGGGCGAGAATGCCTCAATCGACACGGGTCTCGTATACCCCGCCGAATAGAGCTCCCGGAGCTGCCCCAAATTGCTCAACCGGTCCGCCGGGTCGACGAGAACACGATGTTCATCCGCCATTTCAAGGACGGAAAGCGACGTATCAACGACGCCCGAAACATGCACGATTGCAGTATGATCCGGAAAAACGGGTCCACCGCCTGCCAAATGATGATGAAACGTGTCGTGGATCAGTCTAATGCGATCTTCGGCCCGCAGGGCTTCGATAATCTCGACCGCCTCGGATTTGTATTGCATTGAGCAATGTTCGAACCCCAGCGGTTCGACCAAACCGATCAAGTCGTGTGCCTCCAACATGGGTTTTAGCTCACGTAAGGCAATACGAAGATTGGCCTGCCGCTCGCCATTGCCAAGGCCATAGCCGTCATTGCGTGGGATCAGGCTTATTGCCTTCGCGCCGCATGCAGATGCAACCGTTAATAGCGCTTCGGCTTCCCGCGCCTTATCATTTGACCAGTCGTTGAAAGCCTTCACCTCGGCGATGGCGAGGATGTCGATACCGGCGGCGCGTGCTTGGGCACCCGCCATCTCCGCAGAGGCCCCATCGAAAATCGTACCGCCAAGATCGTTGCGTAGCTCTACGCCCGTGCAGCCCAAGCTGATAGCAAGGTCAATCAGCTGTTCAAACCGCAAGGCAGGTGCGGTCGCATGATTCAATGCGCGGGTTATTCTCAAGATGGGTCCTCCCAGCCCATAGAATGGGCCCCCTGTTGACGTCAGCCTGAGCGAGAATGGGGGGAGGCGTCAACGAATTGAGTCATTCCGTCTCAATCATGATACTTTTGCAACCGGTTGCATGATACTTTTGTATCATTAGGAGAGCTCTGGGATATGCAATACGGGTTCCAGAAAGCGCTGTCCGACAACGTGACTAGGATCGCCCAGAGCAGCTTTCGTCATCAGCGCATAGAGCTCACTGCAGAAGGATTGCAGCGGCGTTCCAATAGCTGCTGTGACATATCCGTCAGCCAAACCCGTACGCGCATCAGGCGTAAGATCATTCACAACCAACGCCACTTCGCGCGGTTTTCGTTCTTCCCGCAACGCGCTGATCGCGCCCTCCATCCCGCCCCCTGCAACATAGATTCCGACGATATCGGGATGGCGTGACAGCAAATCGAGCGTCGCTTCATGGGTGAGCTGTTGGGTTTCCAAGTTGACCAAAGTGTCGAGCACATCGAAGCGCGGCAAATGCTCCCGAAAGAAGGAGCGAAACCCAGCTTCCCGCAAATCATGCCCGTGCCAACGGTGGCCACCGACGAAAATAGCCAGTTTTCCGGGCTTTCGCGTGGTCGAAGACAACAACCAGGCTGCACCTCTCCCAACCTTCAAGTTATTGAAACCAATATAATTTATGCGCTCGCCCTGCGCAAAATCGGACAACATAGCGATGGTTGGAATGCCGCGCGTTGACAAGGCTCGAACAGCGTCATTGACCTGATGGTGGTTCACCGCAGTCGCGCCAATCACATCACATGTCTCGGACATGGCAAGAAATGCAGCTGATACATCGCGCGGGGATTGGGACGGGGCAAACTCAACGAAAACCTCCGCGTTTACACCCGGGACCTGGCTTGCGGTTGCCTCCAACTCTTCGGCCAGCAGCTGATAAAAACTCTGACGCTCTTTCTGAAAGACGAACCCAAAACGTACCCGTGGCAAATCTGTGCGCAATCGCTGCTCGATCAGGTTGGTGCCATGATACCCAATGCGATGCGCTGCCTCAGACACACGTCGACCCGTTTCTTCCCGCACGACCACATTGCCGGCAAGTACACGATTCACGGTCGCGATGCTAACGCCTGCCTCTTTGGCGATATCTTTGATGGTCGGACGGCTTGCCATGATCCCAATGACGTTTCTGTGTCACGTTGAGGTATCATTACTGACACAAAAAAACGCAGCAGCAAATGCGTTATGGCGCATCTTTCCCTTTTTGGTGGCGTAGGTGATCCGGCAACATTGCGCCAATCCTGGGCGTCGTACCTGTCTCAGCTCGGGAGCGCGTCCGCAAAACGGGGGTTTCGGAATCGCTGCTACGGCTTTCTCTCAACACAATATAAAGACCACTGGCGATAATGACCGATGACCCAAGGATCGTCGCAAGATCGGGCAGCTCATCGAAAAATAGAAAACCAAAAATCGACGCCCAAATGATCTGCGAATACTGCATTGGGGCGACGATCACTGCTTCGCCCGAGTTATAGGCCGAGATCAGAAAACGACCCGCAATCCATGCAAAGACTGCCACGATCCCCAACATACCCAAATGCTCAATCGGCATCGGCACATAGACCAGCGGCAACATGGTCGCCATGACGATGAAATTGGCCATCATCGGGTATAGGAGCAAGACAACACTCCGCTCCTCACGCCCAATTTTGCGGACCACAATTGACGAGAACGCGCCCCCAATTGCGGCAGCCAACGCCGCCATATGGCCCAGCTCAAGCTCGGTTTGCCCGGGTCGCAGCACGATCATGACCCCGACAAGGCCAACCAGAACGGCAATTCCACGACGCAGGCGCACGACCTCGCCCAGAATCGGTATCGCAAGGATCGTAATCAGGAGCGGTGATGCAAAGATGATCGCGTAGACCTGAGCCAGGGGAAGGACGGAAAAGGCGTAAAATGCGGAAAAGCCTGTGACGACTGCTGCAACTGTACGCGCTGCCATCCAATAAGGATGCTTTGGAATAAGCGTGCCACTGGTTGCATCACGCATCAGATACAGCATCGCAAGCGGGAAGCTGAACATGACGCTGAAAAACACAATTTGCACAGGCGAATAGGTTCCACCGAGCACTTTAATAAACACATCATGCGTCGAGAAAATCGCAAATGCGGCAAGCGCAAAAAGTGCGCCTTTGGTGTTTGATTTGCCGTTGTCGCTCATCGCATGAGCATTGCAGGATTAAAGACTAGCGTCGAGAGCAGCCAGAACCGCATCACCCATCTCACTTGTTGAGACCGGGTTTGTATCGCCCGCCTGCATCAAATCCGCAGTGCGCACGCCGCTCGCCAATACCGATTGCACTGCATCTTCAAGCCGCGTTGCTTCATCGCCCTGATCGAACGAATAGCGTAGCGCCATCGCAAAGCTAAGAAGGCAGGCAGATGGGTTGGCCTTGCCTTGATCCGCAATGTCAGGGGCGGAGCCATGTACCGGTTCGTAAAGCGCCTTGGGTCTGCCATTTGCGGCAGGCGCGCCAAGCGACGCCGAAGGGAGCATCCCCAATGAACCCGTTAGCATTGCTGCACAATCCGACAGGATGTCGCCAAACAGATTGTCGGTGACAATCACATCAAACTGCTTTGGCGCGCGCACCAACTGCATCGCACCATTGTCGGCATACATATGGCTCAGCTCGACCTCAGGGTATTCGTTTTCGTGAACCCAGGTCACTTCTTCACGCCAGAGGATGCCAGATTCCATAACATTGGCCTTCTCCATCGAGCAGACCTTGTTGCTGCGTCGCTTTGCCAGCTCGAAAGCTGAACGCGCGACGCGGCGAATTTCGTTTGTCGTGTAGCGCTGCGTGTTCACGCCGACGCGGCCACCCTCATTGTCGTCTTGAATACCGCGCGGCTCCCCAAAGTAGACGCCAGACGTCAACTCCCGCACGATCATGATGTCGAGCCCCGCAACGATATCCTTTTTCAAAGACGAAAAATCGGCGAGGGCATCAAAGCACTGAGCAGGACGCAGGTTCGAGAACAGGTCCATCTCCTTGCGAAGACGCAATAGGCCGCGCTCAGGTTTCACACTGAAATCAAGATCGTCATATTTCGGCCCACCGACTGCGCCCAAAAGAACGGCATCGACCTCCATGGCCCGTGCCATCGTCTCGTCAGCTAGCGGAACGCCGTGTTTGTCATACGCCGCGCCGCCAACGAGATCCGTTTCCACGTCAAATGTGAGACCCCGTTTTTCACCATACCAATCAATGACGCGCGTGACTTGATCCATGACCTCAGGTCCGATGCCATCACCAGGCAGAATAAGCAGGGAAGGGTTGGACATGGGTCGTCTCCGTGGCGCGAGTGTTATGGTGTGTGCGGCCTAGCGCGAGGTGCCGATAGCGTCAAGATGAGCGAGGGAGGTTTAAAATGTTGATCCCGTCATCATGCGATAGCCAAGGCGCCAAACCCTCCCGAAGGTGTTGCCAAACTACATTCACCCTAGGTGTATGGCGGAGCGCCTCATGCGTCGTAAGCCAAAGCTCTAGTCCCGGCATTGGGAAATCCGGAAGAACAGGAACGAGCCCCATGTTAGACGCCACGTTGCATTGCAAAATCCCTATGCCGCACCCGGCCCGGATCATCTCGCCATGGATAGACTGTTGGTCACAACGAAAAACGAAGTCTTCGCGGGTCAGCGTCCATCCGAGTTGGGCCGCGCCACGAATAAAGCGCTCGGACCGGTCATAGCCCAAAAGGTCATGGCTCATGAGTTCTGTAATGCTCTCAGGGATGCCACGTTGTTCAACATACGAGTCGGACGCGAAAAAACCCAATCGTAGAATCCCAAGCTTGTGTGTCACCACCTCCAGCTGCGTCGGTCGAAACATGCGCAGGGCAACATCTGCCTCGCGGAAGAGCAGATTGTCGGTTTGATCTGTCGCGTTGAGCTCGATCTGAATATCAGGGTGCGCGCGACGGATGCTCGATATGATCTCGGGCAATATGTAGTGAGCGACGAACTCGCTCGCTGTGATCCGAACTGTGCCTGAAACAGACATGTCGTGACCCGCCGCTGACGTTTCAAATTTCGTCGCGGCCTCTGCCATGGCAATTGCTGCGGGCAACAATGCCTGACCGGCTTCCGTTAGTTCAAAGCCGCGCGCCCGCCTGTGAAAGAGGATCACGCCCAAATGACCTTCTATGGATTTGATCTGGCGTCCGAGTGTCGGTTGACTGCTCGCCGTAGCGCGCGCCGCCGCCGACAGGGAGCCGCCTTCCGCAACTGCGATGAAGGCTTGAACCAACGACCAGTCTAATCCATACAAACTTTCTCTCATGCAAAAATGAATACCATATGATCAAAAATTCGCAATTTCATTTCATAATTGAACGCTTAAATCTTAGGGTGACGCAACGAAAGGGTTTGATATGCAAAAGACTGTTTTGATCCTTGGCGCTTCGGGCCGGTTCGGTCGCAACGCCCTAAGCTCGTTCTCCTGGGCCGGCTGGGAGGTGCGCACTTTCGATAGACAAACTGACCAACTTGAAGATGCCGCTTGGGGTGCTGATCTGATCATAAATGCGTGGAACCCAGCTTATCCGGACTGGGCAAACGATGTGCCGCGGTTCACTGAAGAAATCATTCGGGTGGCAAAAGATTCCGGTGCCACCGTCCTGATCCCGGGCAATCTCTACAACTACGGACACCATATGCCCTCAATGGTGTCTGAGAATACGCCGCATAGGGCGACCAACCCTCTCGGCCAAATCCGCATCGACATGGAAACCGCTTATCGCGACTCGGGCGTCAAGACGATCATTCTACGCGCCGGCGACTATATCGATACCGAAGCAAGCGGGAATTGGTTCGATAAAATCATCACCGCCAAGGCCGCGAAAGGCATCATAACCTACCCGGGCGACCCTGGTATTCCCCATGCCTGGGCGTTCTTGCCTGATGTCACCGACATGGCAGCCGCAATCGCTGATGACCTAGACGCACTCGACACAATCACGGAGGTATGCGCGCCAGGCTTTACGATAACTGGGCACGCCTTGGCGCAACACATCGCGGCTGTAACCGACCGGGCGCAAAAACTGCGTCAAATGTCATGGCTGCCGATCAAGCTTGCCAGCCCTTTTTGGCCCATGGGCAAATCGCTATTGGAGATGCGCTACCTTTGGGATACGCCGCACCAAATCGCGTCAGAAAATATGCAAGCGCTCTTGCCAGATTTTATTCCGACATCTTTGGAAAATGCTCTCGCCGCATCACTCCCAGAGGAGATCAACCCAGACGGGTTTATGCGCCGTCCAACTCCCCAGCTCTCCGGTTTCTTGTCCACGTTCAACTGCCGCTGCGGCCACTCGCAGCCCAGCTGAAGGCAAGACATAGTCCACCCGCAGACTGCCTATGTCGCGGCCCCAGTCGACCGTATCAAGAGCGTCGTTCCCCTCAAGGTTCGGCGCTTTTGGCTGCGGGTCTTGAAGTTTCGGGTCCGCCAACGACCCGATCAATGCGGGTTTCAATCCTTCGCCATCAACCGGGTCATTGTTTAGCCCTCCAAGCAAAACAAACGGCCCGCCCAGTTCCGCAATGTGTCGATGCCAGAACGAGATCTGGTCACTGTTACGCAAACCATTTCGATCTTCTGGACCGTCAAAGACAGGAGGCCCTGTTTGGGCCATCAACACACGCAACTCGCCTGCCGGCAGCATAACCGGCACCTCCCATGCACCAATGTCATGCAGCCGTAAAACCTCCAGCTCCGCCGCAGTAAAATAGTCGACTGGCAGATTTGACTTCGAAAGATGCGCCCAAACCAACCCGGAAAAGTCGCGCGCCTTGTCGGATTTAATTGGGTGGCGCGACAACAGTGCCATCCCACCTTGCCCGCGGAACAAGCCATATCCCTGACGGTCTCGCGCCGTATCAAACTTACCATCTCGATCCAGATCAAACCCGGAGGACAATCCTGCATTGGGCGCAAAGGCATGCGCATAAGGCATCGCATGCCCGAGCTCCGATAGACGTTCCTGAATGAGCGAAAGCGCGATGCCGTTATGGTCAAAATCAACGCTTTGCAATGCAATCACGTCGGGCTGCAAAAGCGCAATCCGCGTCAGGGTTGCGACAAGCAACTCGTCCTCAAAACGCAAAAGGTCCCGCACCAATAGGCCGGGGCCCTTACGTGTCAGTTCAGCGTTGTAAGTAATGAAGCGGTATGGCTCAGCCCATGTCGCCCCGCAAAGCGCCAACCAGAGCGCTAGGCCGTAAGCAACCCAGCCTGAACCGCGCGCGCGCCCAGCTGGCGCTTGTCGTCGATCATGCCCGCGATGCGGTTCATCGCGATGCCGCGCATAAAGAGGCTTGCTGGCAAGAAGGCCCATATAGAGATCACCCAAACCAAGGTCTGCGGCGTGGCCATCATCGAACTGTCAAACAACCCAGATGCCGCGCGCGCAACCGTTGGCATGAAGAATGGCAAGAAGAAGCCTAACATGATGTTAATCCGCGCATCCCGGTTCAAACGGGCCACAATGTCGCCGCCCATAGTCGGGTCGAATGTTGGAAGGTTGGTCCAGAAGTTGAAGGGCTCCGATTTGTTTGGCCAGCCGCCGAGGCGCAGGGCAATCAAGAAGACCGCCAGAGTTATCAGCGCAATCAGGTAGCTCAGACCCGCCGAGGCACGAATGAGGCTGACATGCTGCGCATTGGTCGTATCAGGCAGCAGTAAGATCAGCAGCCGCACAGGGCTGTAAGGGAAGTCGATGACATGGCCGATCAGAAGCCCAATGGCACCAACCACACGGGTCAACGTAGTTGGCTCGTATTGTCCGCGAAACAGGACAGCGAGCAAAAACAACGTCAGGAAAAGTGAGACAAAGCGAATGCGATTGAACGGTGGCGCGTTGCGAAATTCTATCAAGCTTGGATAGCGCGAGCCGTATTCGATTAGAGTGATCCCAGCACCAACGACGGCGAGAAGGCAAATGACTTGGCGCGAGTCCTCAGTGACGCCCGGCAGTAGCAATGCGGGGGTCATCAGTAAAAGCATGACGAAAAACGCCCGCACACCCGCCCCTGCTAAGCGCGAAAACACGTCAATAAACCCCTCAAACTGGCCGAAAACGATACTTAGCCGTTCCCTGTCCCACTTTGTGCCTTTGGCGAGTGCCGAAAGCTGCCTCATTTTCGCCTCAGTTTTGCCCAGATTCATAAACTCCTTCAACTGTCTGATAAGACTGAGGGATTTTATTGGGAGAATTAGTGGTATTCTTGTGTCACCGGAATCCGCGCGACTCCAGATATGGACGACATGGTGCACCTACCCGCAACATCTACGATGAAAAATGGCACATAAGTGGCGCGGAGATGAACGGGTCGAATTTATTAACGTTAATACATTCGTAAACGCAAAAGGCCGGCCCCAACTGGCACCGGCCCTTTAAAAATTGAGAATAGGTTTCAGACCCAGGGGCGTTCAGCGGCCGCTTTGGCTTCATATGTGTCGATCGAAGCCGCCTTCTCCATGGTCAGGCCAATATCATCAAGCCCTTCGATCAAGCAGCGCTTCTTGAAGCTATCGACTTCGAAGCTGAAAACATCCCCATCCGAGGAGGTCACGGTCTGCGCTTCTAAATCAATTGTCATGCGGGCATTCGAGCCCTTCTCCGCATCTTTCATCAATACGTCCACCGCCTCCTTGGGCAGCGCGATAGGAAGAATACCGTTCTTGAAACAGTTATTGTAAAAGATGTCGGCAAAGCTGGTCGAGATCACGCAGCGGATTCCAAAATCTTTGATCGCCCAAGGCGCGTGCTCGCGAGATGAGCCACAGCCAAAGTTATCACCGGCGACCAATATTTCTGTCTCGCGGTACTGAGGTTTGTTCAGCACAAAATCCGCAATCTCATTGCCCTGCCGATCAAAACGCATCTCATCAAACAGGTTCACACCCAATCCCGACCGCTTGATCGTTTTCAGGAACTGTTTCGGGATGATCATATCAGTGTCGATATTCACCAACGGCATCGGCGCGGCGATCCCGGTCAGAGTTTCGAATCTATCCATTACATCATCTCCCGTACATCTGTGAGCTTGCCCGTGACCGCAGCCGCGGCGGCCATGCCGGGACTGACAAGATGGGTGCGGCCTTTATAGCCTTGGCGACCTTCAAAGTTGCGGTTTGACGTTGAGGCACAGCGCTCGCCCTCAGCCAGTTGGTCAGGGTTCATTGCAAGACACATCGAGCAGCCAGCGAGGCGCCATTCGAAACCCGCTTCTTTGAAAATGTCTGCCAAGCCTTCTTCTTCCGCCTGCGCACGCACAAGGCCAGAGCCTGGCACGACCATCGCGCGCATGCCCTCTTTGATCTTCTTGCCTTTGATAATCTCAGCAGCGGCGCGCAGATCTTCGATGCGGCCGTTAGTACAGGAGCCAATGAAGACAGTATCGATCGTGATTTCGCTGAGCGGGGTGCCAGGCTCCAGCCCCATATAGTCGAGGGAACGTTGCGCGGCCTCGACCTTTCCGCCTTCGAAATCAGAAGCGGCAGGAACCGTCGCGGTGATCGGCAGCACGTCTTCGGGCGAAGTGCCCCAAGTCACAACCGGCGCAATGTCTTCGCCTTTGATGGTCACGACCTTGTCGAAATGCGCGCCTTCGTCGGTGAAGAGCGTTTTCCAATATGCAAGCGCGGCTTCCCAATGCGCGCCTTTCGGTGCGTGCGGGCGGCCCATGCAATATTCAAACGTTTTCTCATCTGGCGCAATCAGACCGGCGCGCGCGCCACCTTCGATTGCCATGTTGCAAACGGTCATGCGGCCTTCCATCGAAAGGTCGCGAATGGCCTCGCCGCAATATTCGATGACGTAGCCGGTGCCTCCTGCGGTGCCTGTCTCGCCAATTACGGAAAGTGTGATGTCCTTGGCAGTGACGCCGGGGCGCAGTTTGCCAGTGATCTCAACCTTCATGTTCTTGGATTTCTTCTGGATCAGCGTTTGCGTGGCCAAAACGTGCTCGACCTCTGACGTGCCGATACCATGCGCCAACGCGCCAAAGGCGCCATGGGTAGCAGTATGGCTGTCGCCGCACACCACCGTCATGCCCGGCAGCGTCCAGCCCTGTTCGGGGCCGACGATATGCACGATGCCCTGACGCACATCAGACACCGGATAATAGTGGATACCAAAATCCTTGGCGTTTTTGTCGAGAGCTTCGACCTGGATCGCGCTGTCCTCGGTCATGTTCTTGGGGTCGTTGCGACCCGCGGTCGTCGGCACGTTATGGTCCGGTACCGCGATGGTTTTGTCGGGCGCGCGAACTGGCCTGTTGGTCATGCGCAGGCCTTCAAATGCTTGCGGCGATGTGACCTCATGGACCAGGTGGCGGTCGATATAAAGGAGGCAGGTGCCGTCTTCGGCCTCATCGGCGATATGGGCGTCCCAGATCTTGTCATAGAGCGTTTTTGGGGAACTCATTGGTTCTCTCCTGATGTATTTGGAAATTGTCTTAGTGTCGGCGGCGGTGAATTAAGGTAGCCGCGCCAGAACGGCATGGGTCGCGCCGAAAAAGCGTTCATTCAGACGTGCGCGGTCATCCATGTCGAAAACGGGTGTCATGATTTTGCAGATACACGCTCGGCCGGAGTCTCGCAAGGGTGGCCGCCTTGTTCGATGCCGGTTTGCGTGGCAAGCTTGAGCAAAACAAAGCGGGACCGCATGGCGAACCACACCGAGCAGCCAGAGAGCATCAACACCACCGAACAAGTCGAAGAGCTCTTGGATGTCGGCCAAACGCTACTTGGTCAGGCCGAAAGCCTATTGACCTCACTGATGCGACCTTGGAGCGCCTATCAGATTGGGATTGCCGTGGGTGTATTCGCCGCGGCCTTTGTGCTCCACCTCATTCTTGGCCCGCGTATTCGCGCCTGGATGGGCACCCGCGAAGGCTGGCCAAAATGGCGGATGCGCATTCTGGCAGTGATACACCAACGGCTGCGGGCGATCTTCTTCGTGGCGCTAATCTGGGCCGTGGTTATCGTCATGCGGGAGGTCACATGGCCCTCGCGCAGCCATATTCTTGGGATCATTGCGACCTTGGCCACCGCGTGGCTCTTGGTGTCTTTATCCACACGCCTGATCCGCGCGCCGTTCTTGCGCCAGATGGTGCGTTACGGGGCCTGGGCCTACGTGACCCTCTATGTGCTGGGTATTTTAGAGGAGACTGAGCGCGTCCTCGACACCGCCGCCATTGAGGTCGGCGAAGTCCGCGTCTCGCTCCTGCTCATTTTACAGGGTGTGGTTATCATCGGGGCGCTTTTCGCGCTGGCGCGCTTTGTGACGCAAACAACCACCTCCCGGATCCATGCCAATGAAAGCATCTCACCCTCGATGCGGGTGCTGATCGTAAAGGTCGTGCAGGTACTGTTTTACGCCCTGGCGCTGTATTTTGGCGTGAAGGCAATCGGGTTGGATTTGACCGGCTTGGCCGTGCTATCTGGCGCAATCGGCGTGGGCTTGGGCTTTGGCTTACAGAAGGTTGTCTCAAACCTGGTTTCTGGCGTGATCATCCTGCTGGACAAGTCGATCAAGCCGGGAGACGTGATCTCACTGGGCGACACATTCGGGTGGATCAACACGCTGGGCGCACGATACGCCAGTGTTGTTACGCGCAACGGCAAAGAATACCTGATCCCCAACGAGGACCTGATCACCAATCAGGTGGTGAACTGGTCACATTCGAACGATTTCGTGCGGCTCGATATCTTTTTCGGCACGGCGTATCACGATGATCCGCATGTGGTGCGCCGACTGGCGATTGAGGCTGCGAAAGGCGTGGACCGCGTGCTCGCCATCAAGCCGCCGGTTTGCCACATTGTGGGGTTTGGAGACAGCTCCGTCGATTATATCCTGCGCTTCTGGATTCGTGACCCCACCGGCGGGCTGACCAATATCCGCGGTAACGTCTATTTGGCGCTCTGGGATATTTTCAAAGAGAATGAGATCTCTATTCCGTTCCCACAACGTGAGGTCCGCGTCTTGGAGAGCGGCGGTGAACCGGCGATAGCGCTTGACTGAGATGCAGATCACTGTGGAATCCCAAACGGACTTTGATGCAATTGCGCAGCTGCATGTGGCTGCGTTCGGCGCGGATGAACCAATCCCAAAACTTGTTGCGAGCTTGCGCGACCTAGATGCACCGCTTGTGACCCAAGGATTCGTGGCACGCGACGAAAATGGCGAGGTGTCCGGGCATATCATGATATCGCATGGCTGGCTCGATGCGCCAGACCGCATGCGTGATATCTATGTCCTGTCGCCCCTTGGCGTGCATCCAACGCGTCAGGGAACTGGCATCGGAACCGCACTGGTTGCGCATGCAATCAAATCAGCAGCGCAAAGCCCCGCACCATTGCTTTTCCTTGAAGGCAATCCCGCCTTCTACGGTCCGCGTGGTTTCGTTGCGGCAACCTCACTAGGGTTGCGCGCGCCGTCATTGCGGATACCGGAAAAAGCCTTCCAAGCATGCTGTTTGCCCGCATATGAACCCGGGCTAAGCGGGAGCCTCGTTTACCGAGACCTCTGGTGGGCACTCGATTGCGTGGGCCTGAGGTAGGCCCCTATCCGCCGCCTACTGTAAATCAAACATAACACTTGCCGACTCTCTATGTGTAACGCTAAGTTTACACTCATGAGTATGTCGAGTTCTCTGCCAGACCGGCGGCTGCCTGAGCCAGCAGCGACACTGCGTCTGATCAAGCCCATCACATGGTTTCCGCCAATGTGGGCCTATCTGTGCGGAGTCGTTTCCGCCGGAGTACCCGCGAGCGGCCATTGGGGACTTATTTTACTGGGCGTTTTGCTGGCCGGGCCAATCACTTGCGGGATGAGCCAAGCCGCAAACGATTGGTGCGACCGCCATGTCGACGCCATCAACGAACCCGACCGTCCGATACCCTCTGGCCGCATTCCGGGACGTTGGGGCTTGTACATCGCCCTTGCAATGTCGGTCCTGTCTTTGATCGTCGGTTACCAGCTTGGCCCGTGGGGCTTTGGCGCGACCATTCTCGCGGTCGTAGCGGCTTGGGCCTATTCAGCCGAACCGGTGCGAATGAAGCGATCCGGGTGGTGGGGGCCGGGGCTTGTCGGCCTCAGCTACGAAACATTGCCATGGTTCACGGGTGCCGCCGTTTTGGCCTCCGGCGCGCCGCAGTGGGAGACGGTTCTGGTCGCGTTGCTTTACGGCATCGGCGCACACGGGATCATGACGCTGAACGATTTCAAAGCGCTTGAGGGCGACACACAAATGGGTGTGAACTCCTTGCCCGTGACGCTTGGCCCCGAACGCGCCGCGAAGCTCGCCTGCTGGATCATGTCCGTACCACAGCTAGCAGTGATCGCGCTTCTCATTATCTGGGACAAGCCGTTGCACGGGCTCGGGGTGGTCGCAGTACTGGTGCTGCAAATCCTCGCAATGCGCAAATTGCTGCGCGATCCCAAGCAATACGCGCCTTGGTACAATGGCACGGGTATCACGCTTTATGTCTCCGGCATGATGATCGCCGCCTTCGCTTTGCGGGGGCTGGTATGACGTTGGGTTGGGGACAAATCGCGCGGCTTGGGCTGGTGCAAATGTGCTTGGGCGCAGTTGTGGTTTTGACCACCTCGACCTTGAACCGCCTGATGGTGGTCGAATTTGCATTGCCTGCGGTTTTGCCGGGGCTTCTGGTCGCACTTCACTACGGCATACAATTGTCGCGGCCCCGTTGGGGGTTCACCTCTGACACGGGCGGCAACCGCACAAAATGGATCATCGGCGGCATGCTCGCTTTGGCCTTAGGCGGGTTTTTGGCCGCTTTTGGCGTGACGCTCTTTTCCTCCAGCTACGCGCTTGCGCTCAGCGTCTCGGTCATTGCTTACGCGCTGATCGGGCTGGGCGTCGGCGCATCGGGCACATCGCTTCTTGCGCTGCTGGCAACCGCGACCGCGCCCCAACGGCGTGCCGCGGCCGCGACGATAACGTGGCTGATGATGATCTTCGGCATCGCGATGACCGCCGGGTTGGCGGGCAGCTTTCTGGACCCCTATTCACCAGCACGCCTATTGACGGTCGTAGCCGTTGTGACCGGCTTGGCCGTCGCAATCACCGTTTTGGCCATTGGCCGCATTGAACAACGCGTCGACGCCGTGCGCGCGGCCGCTCCAACCCCCTTCATGGATGGCATGCGCGAGATTTGGGCTGAGCCCAAAACCCGCAACTTCACCATCTTCGTGTTCCTGTCGATGAACGCTTATTTCATGCAAGAACTGATCCTAGAGCCGTTCGCGGGCCTCGTGTTCAACTTCACGCCGGGCCAATCAACCTCACTAAGCGGGGCGCAGAATGGCGGCGTCTTTATCGGGATGCTGACCGTCGGGATTGCCGCAACAGGCTTGAAACTGGGCGCTTTGCGGCATTGGGTGATCGCGGGCTGTCTGGGCTCCGGCGCGATGCTGACACTAATAGCTTTGACCGGATTTGGCTCACTGGCGCTGCCGCTGACCGCGCTTGTCGTCGGCTTGGGCTTCTTCAACGGCATGTTCGCCGTGGCGGCTATTGGCGCGATGATGGCGCTTGCCTCTGACGGGCGCGAACAACGCGAAGGCACCCGGATGGGCCTTTGGGGCGCTGCGCAAGCGATTGCGGCGGGCTTTGGCGGGCTTACGGGCGCAGCAGCGGTCGACATCGTGCGCGTCAACATGGCGGACGGGCCTGCCTTTGGCACCGTCTTCACATTTGAAGCACTTCTTTTTCTGGCGTCGGCCCTAATGGCCGCACGCATTATGGATGATAACCGCGCCACCTCAGGCGCCATGGTACCGGGGGAATGACAATGTATGACGTGGTGGTGGTGGGCGCAGGCCCATGTGGCGCGACAGCGGCAGAAGACTTGGCGCGCTCTGGCAAGAAAGTCGCGATGCTGGACCGGGACGGGCGGATCAAGCCTTGCGGCGGCGCAGTGCCGCCAAGGCTCATTCAGGATTTCCGCATACCCGACACCCAGATCGTGGCGCGGATCAACACCGCGCGGATGATTTCGCCAACGCAGCGCCAAGTCGATATCCCGATTGAAAACGGCTATGTCGGCATGGTCGACCGTGAGCATTTCGACGAATTTCTGCGCCTGCGCGCCAAGGGCGCCGGTGCACATCGCTATACGGGAACGTTTATCCGGATCGACCGGGACGAGGACGGCCCAAAGGTCATCTACCGCGACAAGATCAGCGGTAATGAGCTGGAGCTGGCAACCAAGCTGGTGATCGGCGCGGACGGCGCGCGATCGAAAGTCGGCCAGCAAGAGGTGCCAGGTGGCGACACCATCCCTTACGTGATTGCCTATCATGAGATCATTGAAGCGCCCGAACCGACCGCCACCTATGACCCTTTGCGCTGCGACGTGATCTATGACGGCGCAATTAGTCCTGACTTCTACGGCTGGGTGTTCCCGCATGGCGCACAGGCATCAGTGGGCATGGGCACGGGAAAAGACGGCGTCGATTTGAAGGAGGCGACGGCAGCTTTGCGCGCGTCATCAGGCCTTTCTGACTGCAAAACCATCCGCAAGGAAGGCGCCCCTATTCCACTCAAGCCGCTCGACCGTTGGGACAACGGAAAAGACGTGGTGTTGGCAGGGGATGCTGCGGGTGTCGTGGCGCCATCCTCAGGCGAAGGGATTTACTACGCGATGGTCGGCGGACAGGTGGCTGCCATGGCTGCGAGCGCGTACCTAGCCAGCGGCCGCGTGAAAGACCTACAGCTCGCGCGGAAGATGTTCATGAAGGAGCATAAGTCCGTTTTCAAAGTACTGGGCGCGATGCAGAATGCGTACTATCGCTCTGACGCGCGACGTGAACGCTTTGTGTCACTTTGTCACGACATTGATGTTCAACGTTTAACTTTTGAAGCCTATATGAACAAAAAGCTAGTGGCCGCGCGGCCCTTGGCGCATTTGAAAATTGGGCTGAAGAACCTGGCCCACCTGACCGGATTGGTGAGCGAAACCCGTGTCTGACGCGACTGACATCATGATCCCTGCCTGGGTCGACGGCGTGTTAACGCCCGTCGAAAAGCTCGACGCGCATCTTCGGGGCTTGAAGCATAAGGCAGTGTCCGTGTTCGTGCTGAACCGCAAAAACGAGGTTCTGATCCAGCAGCGCGCTTTGGGCAAATACCACACCCCGGGGCTTTGGGCGAACACCTGCTGTACCCATCCCGAGTGGGACGAGCGCGCGCCCGATTGCGCGGTGCGGCGGTTAAACGAAGAGCTTGGCATCACTGGCCAACGGGTCGAACATCGCGGCCAAGTCGAATACCGCGCCGATGTCGGCGACGGCTTGATCGAGCATGAGGTGGTTGAAGTGTTCCTAAGCCGCGCCACACCGGATATGCCCTTGAAGCCCAACCCGTCCGAGGTCATGGCCACCCGCTGGGTCGATTATTACGACCTGATGGCCGAGGTGAAACGCCACCCCGACCGGTTCACCCCGTGGCTCGCGATCTACCTAGAGAAACATGCCGAGCTGATCTTTGGGGATTTGATTGGGGTTTGAGAACTCTGGCACTCTGAAAGAGCATTCGCTTACGCTTCTGGACAAATGACCGCACTGAAAAAACTAATAGACTTTCAAGCGCGCTTCGTAAGTTGGAACCCGATTATCGGAGCCTTTTTCATGTGCGCGGTGTTTGTTGTTGTGGCTTTTTGGATTCCGGTTCAGCTTTACAATTTCTCTCGAATTCCAGTATCTATTTCGGTGCCTGTGCTATCAATTATTTCACTAATAAACACGTTCTTGGTCTTCAGACGTCTCAGATTTTGACGACTTGAGAACTCCTATGAGAACGTCGTTGCAAGTTCGGGCCCGGAATCAAGCGCGAAGCGCGCCGGGCCAGCGGCTGCCCGCCCGGACGGGCTGACGCTTTTGCCATCCGCGCGTATCGCTTGCATGGAAGATGTGCTTGGTCACCATAAAAGGCTGCAGAAAGACCAGTGCGGCGTCATCCCGCGGGCAGCCACTGGCCCGTCTTACTCTGCTGCTTCTCCGACCTTCACCCCAGCCGCCTGCAGCGCCGTTGCGGCGATATCCGTGGCGGTCATGCCAGCATCAGCATACATCGCGTCGGGGGCGGCTTGGTCAATGAAACGATCTGGCAGGGTCATGCTGCGGATTGCGAGGTTGCCGTCCAAAAGGCCTTCGCCCGCAAGTGCGTGCAGCACCATCGCGCCGAACCCGCCTTGCGAGCCTTGTTCAACCGTCACCAAAGCGCGGTGCGATTTGGCGAGCTTGTGGACCAGGCCCATATCGAGCGGTTTGGCAAAGCGCGCATCGGCAATGGTCACAGACAGGCCTTGCGCTTCGATCAGCTCCGCTGCTTTTTGTGTCTCCGCCAGATGCGCACCGAAAGACAGCAGCGCCACGTCGGAGCCCTCTTGGATGACGCGACCCTTACCAATCTCCAGCACCTCGCCGACCTCAGGCATTTCAACGCCGTTCCCCTCCCCACGCGGGTAGCGGAAGGCAATCGGGCCGCCGTCATAGGCGGCGGCGGTGGCGACCATATGG
The DNA here is from genome assembly GCA_039030615.1 of Pseudomonadota bacterium. Lineage (GTDB taxonomy): Bacteria > Pseudomonadota > Alphaproteobacteria > Rhodobacterales > Rhodobacteraceae > Litoreibacter. Next base: position 140,053 of record JBCCDV010000002.1, read on the forward strand.
ACCAATTCGGCCTCATCGCCTGCGGCCATCACGACCATATTCGGAAGCGCCGCAAGGTAGCCCACATCAAACGCACCGGCATGGGTCGCACCATCCGCGCCAACCAACCCGGCACGATCAATTGCGAAACGCACAGGAAGGTTTTGCAAAGCCACGTCATGCACGATCTGGTCATAACCGCGCTGCAGGAAGGTGGAATAGATGGCGCAGAAGGGTTTTAAGCCGCCCGCGGCCATGCCGGCAGCGAAGGTCACGCCGTGTTGCTCCGCAATGCCCACATCGAACATGCGTTTCGGGTGCGCTTGAGCAAAGATATCCATACCGGTGCCCGATGGCATCGCGGCGGTGATGCCGACGATCTTCGGATCGGTTTCAGCCTGCTTGGCAAGCGCTTGGCCAAAGACTTTCGTGTAGCTCGGCGCATTGGCGCGCGATTTGTTCTGGGTGCCACTTTCAACGTCGAATTTGGACACGCCGTGGTATTTATCGGCGGAGTTTTCCGCTGGAGCATAGCCTTTGCCTTTGACCGTGCAGGCATGGATCAGTACCGGCCCTGTCGCCCAAGTCCGCGTTGAACGCAGGACTTGCAAAAGCTGGTCCATGTCATGGCCATCAATGGGTCCAATATATTGAAAGCCCAGCTCCTCAAAGACGGTGCCCTGCCCGCCAACAGCGCCAGTAACAAGCTGGCGCGCGCGCCGCGCATGGTCGCGCAGAGGGCCGGGCAGAGCCGCCTCAAACCCTTCGGCCATATGGTGCAGCTGCCCCATGGGCGAGGCATAGAGCGAAGATAGATATTTCGACATGGCGCCGACGGGAGGAGCAATGCTCATCTCATTGTCATTGAGGATAACGAACATGCGGCGTCCCTCATGGCCCGCGTTGTTCAATGCCTCATAGGCCATCCCCGCACTGATTGAACCGTCACCGATCACCGCCACCGCGTCGCCAGTAGGCTCACCCATATCCCGCGCGATTGTGAAGCCAAGAGCCGCGGAGATCGAAGTGGAGCTATGCGCCGCACCGAACGGGTCATACTCAGACTCGGAGCGCTTGGTGAAGCCGGAAATCCCGCCTTCCTGACGCAGCGTAGACATACGGTCGCGGCGGCCCGTCAACACCTTGTGCGGATAGCATTGATGGCCCACGTCCCAGATGATCTTGTCGCGCGGCGTGTCGAACACAGCGTGCAATGCGACGGTCATTTCCACCACTCCAAGAGAAGACCCCAAATGCCCGCCCGTGGTGGCGACGGCCCCGATCACCTCGGAACGCAGTTCATCGGCCAAAGCGGAAAGCTCGGCATCGGTCATGCCCTTCAAATCAGAGGGCAGCGTGACGCGGTCCAGAAGCGGGGTGTTGGTCATGTGGTGTCCTTTCTCGACGTTGGGACAGGTCTCGACTTTGGCAAGTGTCCTGTTGGCCCGGGAACAGGGACACCAATACGGGAACGCAAAGGTGCCACCTGTCTCCCGTAGCCAACAGGAGGGTGCTGGGGTGTCGAGCCCCCAGCGTTTTCAGACAACCCAAGGGACCGGGCAGCCTGAAACTGGGTCGGCGCAAGCGGGCGAGGCCGCGCCGGTTGTTTATCCGCGGCTAGGCGCGGGTGACCTCTTCCACTGGAAGCACGTAGCTCAGCGGTGTCGGGTCGGACGCATCGCGGGATTCCTCCGGCAGCAGCAAGCCGATGCCGTAGAGCGCCCAGATGGCGAAGACCGCAACGAGGCAGAAGATCGCCGCGTAACCAGCCCCTTTGAGCTGCAGGATCAGCACGCTGGCTTTCAGCTCAAGGTTGGGGTCTTTCTCCATTCCGAGGTAGTCGTGATTGTCAGACATATCTCTCTCCTTAGAGGTCAGGGTCCGCGAAGCCATGCTCCTGCGCCCAGACGAACCAGTTATCAACGACCGTGCCGGTGAGCAGGATGCCAATGCCGCCGGTCAGCGTCGTCAGCACCGCAAACCACCACGCCCAGCGGTGAATGCCTTCCATCGTAGCGTTGAAGCCCATGGTCCAGCGCCAGAACAAAGCCGCCCGCTCGGACGCTGTGCCGCGGTCCACGATCTGCTCAATCTCCCGCTCGCCGCCGTAACGGCTGACTGCAAGGATCGTCGCACCGTGCATCGCAAAGAGCAGGGCTGAGCCATAGAGGAACGCGATGCTCAAAGCGTGGAACGGATTGTAGAACAGGTTGCCATAGGTCAGCGAGAACAGGTTCGTCCAATCGAGGTGGCTGAAGATACCGTAAGGCACCGCTTCCTCCCAGCTGCCCATCATGATCGGCCGGATCAGGCCCAACACCAGGAACAGCCAAATGGCCGAAGCAAACGCCCAAGACACGTGCTTGCCCATGCCGAGCGCTTCTGCCCTCAAGTAAGTCCGTATCCACCAAGCGCAAACCGAGATCAGCAAGAAGAAGGACGCAATGACCCAGGCCCCACCTTCTGCCAAAGGTGCCATTCCGAGACCGTATTCAGATGAAGGCGGCTCCAGCGAGAACCAGAAGAGGTCGCGCAGGAACACGCCAGGATTGTAGCCCGCCTGCCCCCAGAAGCTAAGCCCGCAGATGACGAACCAGATCAGACCGGTTGCCAGCGAGACCACACCGAAAGGTCCAAGATAGATGGGCCCCAGTTGTGCGTTGCCAAACAGGCCAGCAAGTTTACTGAAGCTTGCGCCTTTGGTGCGTTCGCGGGCGATGTCGCCCGGGTCCACGCCCATTTCTGGCGGGCCTTGGACCTGAACTTGGGTGAAGATGTTCTGATATTCCATTATCCGTTTACCCCTCCTTCAAGATCTGCCCACCAAGGCAGCTCTAACCACCAGTCCCACCACTCGGCCCATGTGTCGAACCAAATGGTGCCGGAAATGACGATACAGATCGCCGACCAAATCACCGCTTGTAGCGCCAGGAACAGACCGAGGCGGTGAATGCCCAATGGTCCAATTGAATAGCCGATCAAATCTCGGAAATAGGTGTCCTCATGATCAGGGCTTGCGATCGGTTCATCTTTTGGCGTGTTCACCGCCGACAGTACCAGCGAGCCGTGCAGCGCAAGCGCCAGACAGGTGGTAAAGAAGAAAGTGATCGCGACCATATGGGCCGGGTTGTAGTGGAAGTTGCCGTAGGCGTAGCCGACGTTGTTCACCCAATCGAGGTGGCTGAAAATCCCGTACGGGAAGCCGTGACCCCACGCACCCATCAAGACGGGGCGGATGATGACAAGTGTCACATAAGCCAGAATTGCGATGCTGAAGGCGAAGGGTACATGATAGCCCATGCCAAGCTTGCGGCATATCTCAACCTCCCTGAGCGCCCAGCTTATGAAAGCCAGCGTCGCGCAGAAGGTGACGATCTGCCATATGCCCCCCTCGGCAAGAGGGGCCACACCGAGTCCGACCTCAAGCGAGGGTGGATCGATGGAAATCAACCAAGGGTTCCAAGTGTCCCCCAAGGCTGCGCCGTAAAAAATCATTATTGTGCCAAGAGCGGCAAAGAAGAAGGTCGTGACGCCGAAGAACCCGACATAGAAGGGCCCCACCCAGAAGTCGAATAGGTCACCGCCGACCAACGTGCCGCCCCGAACGCGATATTTTCTCTCGAAGGTGAGCTGTGCCATCTTCTGTCTCCTTATGCGCGCCCCGTGCCCTGTGAGGCTGGTCGCGCCAATCTGTTGGGTCGTTTGCCGCGGGCGGAGGGTCGCCCCGCCCGCAGCTGTCTTCGAAAAGCTGAGCTTACTCGGCTTGTTCCGCACCAAAGGCGCGGTCAAACCAGTTGGTCTCTGGGTTGCTAAGCAGGACGAGATGAATCATCGCCGCCAGCAAGAAGAGGAACACGCCCTGTGCCACGAATACGCGGCGCGGGTCGAAGATCAGCCAAATCTTGTAGAATTGTGCCATTCTTGATGCTCCTTAACCCCAGCTGAACCAAGGCAGTTTGAAATAGGTCAAGATATGAGCGACCACTGCAACCGCAGCGAAAAGGTAGAAACCGCTCAGATAGACCGCATGCAATTCCTGCGCTTGCTCATCTGTAAGACCTGTGAAGGACAGGTCGGTTTTATCAGCCATATTTTTTCTCCTTCGAAAAAATCATACTGACGCCGCGAGCCCCCCGCGGCTGGGTTACGACAACGGCTCATCCGCTGCCCTAATCCACCACCCCGGGGGGGAGTGGCGAACCTCGTGTAACCCATCGTCTCGACCCGACAGATTGAAAGTCGATGCTTACGCTGAGAAGATTCTCGGCGTAATAATCTGCGCTTGGCTCCACGCAGATTTGACGGGGCCGCGTTCCGGCAGCTCCATCCTGCGGGCTGCGGACAGCCCCCAAGTCAAAATGGACAGCGGCAATGTCGCCACAAAGATCAGGGCAAAATACGCGTAGTACTCGCGCTTTGGCACCGAGCTTGTCCGACGCGAACGCGCCGGTGTCTCATGTGTAAAGTCAGTCATAATGCTCCTCCCGAAGCTGGCTGCAGACCCTCAACGGTTTCCAAAACAACCCGCTCAGCGCCCTGATCCAGCGCGCGCTTCTCGGCGGCGTCTCGTAGGGTTTTAGCGGCGGAGATCCGTGTCAGGATTGGGTGGCTGGCGACGATCTCGTCCAGCTTTGCTTGCGCATCGGCGTCCCATGGGAAATCGCGTCGCAAGGTCGTGGGTGTAGCCTCGGCCGCATCCATATCGGAGGCGAGAGGCAGAATATGAAACAGGCTGTCAAAGAGGCCGTTGCAGACCTCTTGCACCAGGTAGGTCGCGCCCGCATAGCCCATGAAAGGCGTGCCTGTCGCGCGCCGGATCGCGGCACCGGGGAAGCTTGCGGGAATAAAGGCCGTGGCAGGCCCGAAGCCCGCCTTCATCTCGGCCAGATACATTTTTTCATTGATCGAGCCCATTACGATCAGCGGCCGCTTTTGGTGCATCCAGGCGCGCACCTCGTCATTGTTGGTTTTCTTGCCCGCGGTCCGCGCAACAGCAAAGGCGCAAGGCAGGCCAAGGTCGTTCTCAAGGAAATTACGTACGCCACGCGCGTAAGTCTCATTGGCGACAATCGCGAAGCTCGCGGTCGCAAAGAAATCCTGCGTCACAGAACGCCACAAATCCCAAACAGGCTTGATGGTCGAATGCTTCTCACGCTCGATGAACGGCTCGGGGTCTAGGCCCAGAAGATCGCCCAGCTTGCGTAGGAACTTTGTCGTGCTGTCGATGCCGACGGGTGCTTGCAAATATGGTTTGTTCAGCACCTCGCAAAGCCCACGGCCAAACTCGCGATACATGCAGATGTTAACGTCCGCGTTCACCAAATTGCGCATTTCCGCGACATGGCTGCCAAGCGGCATCACCATGTTGACCTCGGCACCAATGCCTTCGACCAAACGCCTGATCTCGGCGAGGTCAGAGGGCATATTGAACGTGCCATACATTGGTCCAAGGATGTTCACGCGTGGGGCCGCGCCCTCTTCGCGTTTCGCCTCTTTCGGCATCCGACCCTTGGTCATGCCAAACTCGGTGAAAATCCACGTCATCGCGCGATCTGCGCTTTCCCACTGATCCTCATCAATGGTGCGCGGCAAGAAACGCTGAATGTTGGTTCCGGCTGGCGTCACACCGCCGCCGATCATCTCGGCGATCGATCCAGTGACGACGACAGCTGGCAGCGCCGGGTCGAGCGTTTTCCAAGCGCGTTTCATTGCGTCTTCGGTCCCAGCGCCCATCTCGCCCTCACCCAAACCGGTGACAACAATTGGCAGCTCATGCGGCGGAAGCGCGTCGGTGTAATGCAGCACGGACGTCACAGGCAGGTTTTCACAGCCCACGGGCCCATCGATCACGCACTGCAGGCCTTTGACCGCACAAAAAGCGTAGATTGCGCCCCAATATCCGCCTGCCCTGTCATGATCTTGGATCAACATCAGATCATCTCCGCCGCTTTGGCGGCCTTGGCGGCGCGTTCTAGCTTCTTGGCGTTCACCGCCCGGAATTGAGGCTGCTCATTTGGTGCGCCTTCCCAGACGCCCGCCGTGTCTTCGCGACCCACACCCTCAAAGAACGCGCGCATATGATCCATGCGGTCTTTGTTGGCCATCGCACCGTTGACGACCTGCGCCAGCGAACCCGCACCTGCAACGCCCATCAGGGGCCGTGCGGAAATCAGGTTTGTGAAGTATAGCGAGGGGATGCCCAGCTCTTTGCCCTTTTGAACAACGGGCGTGGTGCCGATGGCGAGGTCCGGCTTGATCGCCTCCATCGCCGCGCAATCATCTTCGAGCGAGGCGCGGAATTTGACCTTCACACCCTTCGCTTCAAGCCAAGCCGCATCGTCCGCCGACCAGGGCGTCTTGGCGCAGGCAGTGCCCACGTATGGAATATCAGCACCGCTCTCAATGAGCAGACGCGCAACAAGCAGTTCACTGCCTTCATAGCCTGACAACGTGATCGTACCTTTGACCGGCATCGAAGCCAGAGCACCTTGGATCGCGGGCAAAAATTGGTTCTGCGCCGCCGCAATCTTGTCTTTATGGATGTTGAACGCGTCGCCAATGCCCGCAAGCCAAGCGGCGGTGCCATCATGACCAACCGGCGCGGAGCCCACAACGGGGCGGCCAGCAGCTTGGAATTCGCGTACGGCGGCTGTGTAGAACGGGTGGATCGCCGCAACCGCGCCGCAATCAAGTGCGGCGTAAAGCTCGCGCCACTCACGGCACGGAACAACGGGTCCAACGGCTAAATCGAGCGGCGCCAGCATCTGACCGATCATCATCGGATCAGCAGGGAACATTTCGCCAAGCAAAGACACGGTCGGGCGGTCAGATTTGCCCGATGCGGGCATGGCCACTGGGCCTGCTTCGATCTCCTTGCGGGCGTAATTGAGCATCGCGCCTGCCAGAACGTCTTTCGCCTCCGCATGGGTGGGGATGCCAAAGCCCGGAACGTCTATACCGACGATGCGAACGCCGTTGATTTCATCTGGCAGCAGCCGCAACGGCACGCCTGACGCGGTTGGCACACAAAGGTTCGTCACAACAATTGCATCATATTTGTCCGGGTCGGCCATGTCATGGACGCTCTCGCGGATATCCTCGAACAGCTTGCCAGTAACCAGCGTTTCCGAGTTGAACGGCACGTAACCCACCGACCGACGCGCACCGTAAAAATGCGACACGAAGGTCAGCCCGTAAACACAGCAGGCGGAGCCGGACAGAATCGTCGCGGTACGCTTCATCCGCAAGCCAACACGCAACGACCCAAAAGCGGGACACATCGATTGCGGCTTATCATGTGGCCCTTGCGGGTAGTCAGCGGCGTATTTGTCCAAAATGTCGGAAGCGCCCGCTGCGCGCGCGGCCTCTTCCATCTTTGCGCCAGAATGACAGCCCAAACCGTCAACGGAAAACGGCGCATCACGCCCCTCTACCGCCGTTCCGGTGGCGACCTCTACCGCATCCGCGTGGTCATATTTGACCTCGTCGCTCATTTAGCCTGTGCTGCTTCCAATATTTTACGCGATGCGTCCAACCGCTCCTGCGCATCGGAATGGCTTCTAAATGCACTTTCCGTACAGCGCTTTGCGGCTTTGATCGCCCGTTCGCGCATCAGAAGGCTGGATTCGAGAGTATCGAGTTCTTCAAGATCAAACATTGTCGTAAACAACCTCCAGGCTTTCCTTCGGTTTCGAATTCTTGCCGCGCATATCCATATCCGTCGCAGGCTCCAGAACCACGTCGCCGCCCGTCTCTGAGGCGTCAAAGAGGCCAAGCAGCCCGTCTTGATCCAGCGGCGCGGGGCGCACTGGCGGTGCGTCAGCGACGTTGTCGCCAAGGGAGGCAAACAGCCCGCCCCAATTGGACGCGTCGGTTCCAACAATCTGGTAATTGGCCGACTTTTTGCGCAGGTCATCGTCTTGCGGGATTGATGCAAGGATCGGGATATCTACGGCTTGTGCGAAGGCGGCCGCTTCGCCGGTACCGTCGTCTTTGTTGATGACCAGTCCCGCAACCCCAACGTTACCACCAAGCTTACGGAAGTATTCGACTGCCGAGCAGACATTGTTAGCAACATAGAGTGATTGAAGATCATTGGACGCCACCAAAATTACTTTCTGCGCCATATCGCGCGCAATCGGCAGGCCGAACCCACCACAGACCACGTCGCCCAGGAAGTCCAGAAGCACGTAGTCGAAGTCCCAATCGTGGAACCCTAGTTTCTCTAGTAATTCAAACCCGTGGATGATCCCGCGCCCGCCGCAACCACGACCGACCTCGGGGCCCCCAAGCTCCATCGCGAAGACGCCGCCGCGCTTAAAACATACATCGCCGATTTTAACTTCTTCACCGGCCAGCTTCTTCTTGGAAGATGTCTCGATGATGGTGGGGCATGCCTTGCCGCCAAACAGCAACGAGGTCGTGTCCGACTTCGGGTCACAACCGATCAACAGCACGCGCTTGCCTTGCTCGGCCATCATGTGGCTGAGATTTGCCAGCGTGAAGGACTTGCCAATCCCGCCTTTGCCGTAGATCGCGATGATCTGTGTTTTGGAAGTCGGTTCTTCCGCGATAATGTCCGCGAGATCCTCGCCTGCTTCGTCGCGCAGGCGCTGATCAAAATCCTTGAGCGCGGCCCCATCTTTGAGGTTTGGAATGTCGAGCGTCATGCGGAGCCCTCCCAATCAAGGATCATTTTGAGGCAAGTCGAATCACTGAATGCAGTCTGATAGGCGGCAGGCGCATCCGTGGCTTTCGCCTGGTGCGTGATCAATCCACCCAAAGACAATGCGCCGCTTTCGACCAGACCGCGCGTTGCCGTCAGATCATCGCGCGTCCATTCTGCAGCAACGCGGAAGCGCGCCTCTTTCATAAATGCCGGCGGGAATGCAAAACTGATCGGCTCGGAGTAGAACCCAGCCAGCACTATTTCACCGCCCTTGGCGATGCGCCCAATAAGATCAGGCAAAATGCCCGGCTGCCCGGAGGCATCATAGATTGATGTATAGTCGCGGCGCAGATCGTCATCCGGCGCGACGACCTCATATCCCTGACCACCAGACCGACGCGCGGGATCAATGTCCCAAACGATCGGCGCAGGGGCGCCCGATGCGATTGTCAGCCGCGCAAGCAACCGACCCAAAACGCCATGGCCGACAATCAAATCTGGCACTGTATTTTTTGGCCCTGCGATGGCGTGGCGCGCCGTCGCGGCGAGCGCCAGCAAGGCGCCTTCTGCACCCAGATCAGGATCGATGCGTGTCACGCGTGATGGGTCGGTCACCAAAAGATTTGACGCCCCACCAAACAATCCAAAAGCACCGTCATAGCAATTCGCGCCTGGGACAAAGACCCGGTCGCCAACTTTGAAATTTGCGCCAGAACCGACCTCTACAACTTCGCCAGCGGCCTCATAGCCGGGCACAAGCGGATAGCCCATACCGGGGAACGGCGGCATCTCGCCCGTCCAAAACAGCTTTTCCGTTCCAGTGGAAATGCCCGAATGGGAAACCCGGACCACAAGCTCACTCGCCTGCGGGTCGTTCAGCTTAAGGCGTTCAAGTCCAAGCTCTTTTGGACCCTTTAGTGTTACCGCCGTGGCTTCCACGAGTTTCTCCCTTCGTCGCCATCCACGCACGAAGACTCGCTGCGATGATGGACAGATTCACTTGTAAGTTAAAACTGACATCCAAAAGTGTCAACTTAAATAGACAGTTGTTTGGCTACGGTTTTTGACAGATCACAGATTGGGTAACGAACGGCCGTGCCGCCTTGGGAATGCTGATGTCAACGAAGCCTGCCGAACTGCATAAGTCTCTGACTTCAATAGGAGACCTGGCTTTTCCGGTGCCCATGGCCATCGTATAGATCGCAAAATATGCGTCCCCTGCCCGGCTCGGCCGCGCGCCCCCTGACATTGGCTCCGAGATGACCAAGCGCCCCCCAGAGGGCAATGCGTCGAAGCAGGCTGCGAGCAATCTCGTAACCGTTTCATCGGTGTGATCATAAAGCACCCGGATGAGCGAAATTGCATCCGCGCCTTTTGGCAATGCGTCTGTCTTGAAGGAGCCCGCATGTGCCAAAAACCGCGCGCTCATCCCCGCATGGGCAAACCTGTCGCGCGCCGTCGGGACCACCTCTGGAAGATCGAACAGATGGAGTTGCAAATCGGGATAGTCTTGACCGACCGCCTCCAAAAAAGCGCCGGTGCCGCCGCCAACATCCATCAGCGTCGCGGCCCCGGCAAAACTGACCGCGCGCAATGTGTCTTCCGCCACCAAGACCTGGCTTTGGGCCATCAGCTCTGAATACTCGCGGGCGACTTCCGGGTCCATGTCGCCGCCGAACACGTAGGGCCAAAACGCCGCAAGTTCGGTATCGACCTCACCGCGAAAAAACGCAATCGGGTCCTCAAGGTCGCGGTAAAGCACGTCGTGATGCGCGATCATCTTGGTAAGACCCGGCACACCCAACAACGCCGCACCCCTTTGGGTCAGCGCCCAGGTTCCGTTGCGTTTTCTCGTCAACAATTTGAGCGCGGTGCCGGCGTTCAACAGCACTGCCATACGCGGCTCTGGCACTCCGCAGCGATGCGCAAGCGCGCGGGTTTCAAGCGGGCGTTCCAAAAGCGCCGTCAGCACGTTCAGCTTCACCAGCGCCATCAGGATCTGCGAATGGCAAAACCCCGCCAAAAGATCAAAAATCGCCTCGCCTTCGCGCCGCACAATGCCACGGGTCAGCGGGAACCGTGCGGCCCATTTTTGGAAACCACGCGACGCGCTAAGGCGGGTAAGCCAGCCGGTGCTGCGCTTTGCGCTTTGTGGGATATCGGTCGGAAGGCTGGTCACTTCGGGGCTACTCGCCCGGAACAGCCGCGCGGGCCGCGCGCCATTTGATCGGGGTCAGAACCTCGGCCTGAGCGGTGACCATCTTGGCCAGAATCGCTTCACCGGGACATTTCGGGATCGACGAAATAGCGCCGCCGAGAATGTTGCGCATCCGCTGGATCGCGCCGTCAACGCCAAGCTCCGTTACCGCATTGGGGCGGCCATGCAAATCGTCCTGGCCCACTGGCTTGCCAAGTGTGTCTTCGTCGTACAGCGCGTCACGCAAATCATCGGCCACCTGAAAAGCCTCACCAATGCGCGCGCCAAGCTCTTCCCATTGATCGGCATCTTGGCCCGCCGCAATCGCACCCATCTGGGTCGCGGCAATAAACAAAGCGCCTGTTTTCGCGCGGTGATAGGCGGAAAGGTCGATCTCATCCTCGCTCTCCCACCCTTGGCCCGCGCAGATGCCATTGGGCATGCCCGTGCGGTTGGCCAATACGTCTATCAACTGAGCGGCTCTCATGGGGTCATGATGCGCGACACGTGCAAGCACCTGAAACGCCATGATTATGAGACTGTCGCCTGTAAGCACGGCCAAAGGCTCCCCGAAAGCACGGTGCACAGATGGTTTGCCGCGCCGCGTGTCGGCGTCATCAAAGCAAGGCAAATCGTCATGTACGAGCGAGGCACAGTGGATCAATTCCAATGCAGCAGCAGCCGCGTTCGCAATCTCTGGTTGGTCATCACCGCAAGCCGCGGCCACGCTAATAAGAATTGTGGGTCGGATGCGGGCGCCGCCCGGTGTGACGGTGTAATGTAGTGCGGAGGCCAACTTTCCCGGTGAGGGCGCAGCCTGTCCAGACCGGATCGCTTGTGAAATGGCGGTGTCGATTCGTTTTGTAAAATCCATCCGGGTCTCCGTTTCCACCTGTGTCAGCTATGCATTACATCTAGCTGTCAACTAAACTGGACACATTATCCCCATCATGTCAATCTCACCCGTGCAATGGGAGGCATGTATGCCGAAACCTCGGGACACATCATCAGCGCCACATGTCGGAATTATTGGCGCCGGTATCGGCGGGCTTGCCGCCGCCGCACGGCTGTCCCATGCCGGGTTACGCGTCACCGTGCTGGAGCGCCATTCTGGCCCCGGCGGAAAGATGCGCGTGATTGACAGTGTCGCAGGTCCTGTGGACGCAGGGCCGACCGTGCTGACAATGAAGCCCGTCTTTGACGCGCTATTCGCTGATTTGGGCGAACGGATTGAAGACCATCTGACCCTCACGCCAGAAACCGTCTTGGCGCGCCACTTTTGGTCCGACGGAGCGCAGCTGGACCTGATGGCCGACCGCGCAGAGAGCACCGCAAATATCCGTGACGTTTTCGGCAAAAAGGCGGCCGCGCAGTTTGAGCGTTTTGCAAAGCGTGCCGCAGCACTCTTTGATGCTTTTGACACCCCGATGATGCAAGCTGCGCGCCCCTCTCAATTGGAGCTGACCCGCCGCGTCTTGCGCCAGCCGAGCCTGATCGCAGCCATGGCGCCGCATCGCTCGCTTGCCACGGCTCTAAATGCGCAATTTAGCGAGCCGAAGCTCGCCCAGCTCTTTGGGCGCTACGCGACCTATGTCGGCGGTAGGCCCGAGGCCTCGCCCGCAATTCTGTCTCTCATCGCTGACGCAGAGGCGCGCGGCGTTTGGTGCGTCAAAGGTGGCATGCATCAATTGGCACGCGCGTTGGAGCGTCTGGCCAAGGCGCGTGGAGCATCTTTTCACTTCGGGCAAGACGTCACAAAGATAAAGCAAGCCTCAGATGGTGGTTTCGACGTCACCTCGGGGTCAGGTTCGGATCGCTTTGACCGGATCCTGTTCAACGGCGACCCGCGCGCATTGCGGAAAGGACTGTCGCCCCAAGCCGTGACAGATACGCAAACCGAGCCGCGCAGCCTATCGGCTTACGTCCACAGTTTTGCGGCAACGCCAAGCGACGTTCCGTTGGCAGGGCACAACGTTTTCTTTGGCGAGACGCCAGAAGGGGAATTCGGGCCGCTTGCGAAAGGCGCGATGCCCCACGACCCGACGCTTTATATCTGCGCCCAGGACCGATTTGCCGGGCATCGGCCAACGGGCCCGGAGCGTTTCGAGATTATCATGAATGGCCCGCCCGCCGCCGATGGCGCGCGCGCGACGGAAGAGGAAAAAAGCACATGTCAGACACTGATTTTGGCGCGCCTCGCGCGTTTCGGCCTGAGGTTCGGCCCCACACCCCAGCTCGAGACGCTCACGACACCGGCAGAGTTCGGCCAACTCTTCCCAGCGACGAACGGCTCGCTTTACGGGCGATCCCCGCATGGGTTGATGGCGGCGTTCAAACGGCCGACCGCGCTTACGGCGATCCCGGGTTTGTATCTGGTGGGCGGCGGCGCGCATCCGGGAGCAGGGGTGCCGATGGCGACCATCTCCGCCAAGCATGCGGCCGAGGCGATCTTGAACGACCTAACTTCAACATCGACGTCCCGCCGGGCGGCTACGCATGGTGGTATATCGATGGCGTCAGCGACGACGGCACGCGTGCCGTCTCAGTCATCGGTTTCATAGGCTCGGTTTTTTCGCCTTGGTATCACTGGTCCGGTCGCGGCAACCCAGCCAATCATTGCTGCATCAATGTTGCCACCTATGGGCCAGGCGGTCGCTTCACGATGACAGATCGTGGCGAGAGTGCACTTATGCGCAGTGACACGGAATTTGTGGTCGGACCTTCCGCGATACGCTGGACCGGCAGCGAGCTCGTTGTTGAAATCAACGAGGTTTCCTCCTTGCCGCTTGTGTCACGCGTGCGCGGGCGGATCATCGTCACGCCTCAGGCCCTTACACGCGTGGAACTGCCTCTGACACGCGACGGCGCGCATGTATGGCGCCCCTTCGCACCGACCTCCCGCATCACCGTCGAGCTGGAAGCCAAGGGTTGGCAGTTTGACGGGCACGGCTACTTCGACGCCAATTTCGGGACGCGGTCACTGGAGGAAGACTTTAGCTATTGGACCTGGGGACGCTACCCGACCAAGGCCGGATCCACTTGCTTTTATGACGCCACACGCCGCGACGGCACCACATTGGACGCTGCAATCGCTTTTGACCCCGTCGGGCGCGCACAGATGATCGACGCGCCGCGCTCAAAACCTTTCGCGCGCACACTTTGGGCGCTGCGGCGCGAGACCCGCGCCGACCCCGGCACCAAAGCGCGCCAAATCAAGCCCATGTTGGACGCGCCATTTTACTCAAGGTCGGTGGTCGAGACGCAGATCAACGGGGAAGTGGTTCAAGGCGTTCATGAGGCATTGGATTTGAACCGATATGCGCAGCCCCTGCTAAAGCCCATGCTCGCCGTTCGGGTTCCCCGCCGGAAACACTGGCATTTCTAAATCTTTGACGGATCAATCGGCGGAACATCTTTGTTCATGCGCCAGACAGTGAAGTTCAAAGCAGCGGCGACCGTGACCCAGATCAGGTAGGGCACAAAGGCGAGCCCGGCCCAAGTGTCGACCTGGAAATGCGTGATCGTAGCGCCCGCGACAGCGAGCCAAAGCGGCGCCATCACCAGCAAAGCGCCCTTCATGCGCCGCAACCCGAAGAAAACTGGTGTCCAAAGCGTGCTGAAACCGGCTTGCATCGCCCAAAAGGCGAGCGCGTAGCCACTGCCGTCCATGACAGCCACACGAGCGCCAGCAAAGGAAATCAGCAGATAGATTGAGCTCCATGCAACCGGAAAGACCCAATCGGGGGGCGTCCAGCTGGGCTTGTCCAAGGTTTTGTACCACTCCCCCGGCGGGAAGGCCGCGCCTGTTGCGCCCGCGGCGGCGCAGGTCAGAAAGAAAAGGGCGAAAAGAGCAATATCCATGGATGAGGACCTATTCTCTTCCTACTCGGCCGCGACGCCTTTACTGGCCTCGACCGCTTTAAGTTCTGCGAGCACATTCAAAAGGGCCGCGGTGCGACCATTACTGGCCTGAGGCGCCTCTTTGGCCGCAGCCTCGACGAGGAACGCGACCTCGGGCAATGGGTTGGCGTAGATCACTGGCGATTTAGGCATCACCATCGTGCCGCCCGCACGGAACGCGGATTTTGCGACAAGCCTGAGCTTTTGCGCCTTGCTTGTGCGGGCGCGGTGGTTGATGGAATCGTAGCCGTTACGCGTCAACGCGCCACCGATCCCCGCATAGATGTAGCGCGCCGCGAAAATCCCCGATCGGGCTGAAACGGGAAGCGCCGAAATCCCGGCTTCGGACCTGATATAGAGCCTATTTGCTTCCGCCAGAAGACGGCGCACACAGCGTTTTAACTCAGGGCTGGCTGCCGGCGCTTCAAGGAAGTCATGCGGGCTCAAACCGGCCTCGGACAGCCAATCGAGCGGCAGATAAATGCGGCCCGCGCGCGCGTCTTCGCCCACGTCGCGGGCAATATTTGTCAGCTGCATAGCCACACCCAAATCGCAAGCCCGCGCCAGTGCATCCGCCTCGCGTACCCGCATCAAAACGCACATCATCGCACCAACGGCTGAAGCAACGCGGGCCGAATAGTCACGCACGCCCGAAAGAGTGTCATAGCGCCGTTCCATTGCATCCCATGCAAGGCCCTCCAGCAGGGCCTCAGGAAGCGCACGTGGCATGTCGAATTCTTCAATTATGGCGGCAAAAGCCCGGTCTTCGGGCGCGTCCTTGGGCGTGCCAGCATAGGCCAGATCCAACCGTTCTTGTAACTCTAGAACGGCGCGGCCTTTTTCTTGGCCCTCATCGACTTCGTCATCTGCCAACCGGCAAAAAGCGTAAAGCGCAAGCGCAGGGTCGCGCACAGAGGCAGGCAAAAGTTTGGATGCCGCGTGGAAGGACAGCGAGCCCGTGCGGATGACAGCGCGGCAGTGTTCTAGATCGGCAGGCTCAATCATTCGGCGGCCATCCCAAGCTGTTCATGTTGGTGCATCGCGTCAGGTATCATCTTTGCGACCACCTCGGCGCTTGCGACAACACCGGGCAGCCCCGCGCCCGGATGCGTTCCCGCGCCAACCAAAAAGAGCCCTCGCGCCTCTTCACTGACGTTATGGGGGCGGAACCAGGCGCTTTGCAAAATGCGTGGCTCAATCGAGAACCCGCAACCATGGGGTGAAAGGTAACGGTCGCGGAAGGTCTCGGGCGTGAAGACCATCTCGGTTGTGATTTTGTCGCGGAATCCGGGCATAACAGTGTCTAATTGGGCGGCGACCTTATCTCGGTATCGTGGCTCTTCCTCTGACCATTTTACGGGATCATCCCACCCCAAATGCGGGACCGGGGAAAGTGCGTAGAAGGTGTCATCACCTTCAGGCGCCACCCCCGGGTCAGTGACAGAAGGACGATGAATGTAGAGGCTCATGTCATCCGAAAGCTTGCCCTTCAAGAAGATATCCTGAAGCAGGCCCTTGAAGCGCGGCCCGTTTAGAATGGTGTGATGGCCCAGATCGGGCCAGTCCTGCGCGGTGCCTTTGGTACCGAAATACCAAACGTAGAGCCCCATCGACCAACGTTTTCGCGCCAGCTTGGCGCTGGTCCAACGCTTGCGCCGATTGTTACGCAGCAGATGGTCATACGTATGCCCTGCATCCGCGTTGCTGATCACCAGCGGGGCCTCAAGTACCTCGCCGTCCAGCAGCTTAACTCCCGTGGCTTTGCCGTCTTTCAGCAGAATCTCGTCCACTTGGGCACCAAACTCGATACGCCCACCTTGTTCGCGCACGACGCGGGCCATAGCGTTGGCGATCGCCTCAACGCCGCCCATGGCGTAGTGCACGCCAAATTCCTTCTCAAGATACGCAACAAGCGCATACATCGAGGTTACATGCGTCGGGTCGCCGCCAATAAAAAGCGGGTGAAACGACAGCGCCATGCGCAGCTTTTCATCCTTCACACGCGCAGCCGCGAGGCCATAGATCGACCGATCCGCACGCAGCAGCGCAAATTCCGGCAGAACCTTGATCGTCTCCCAAAGCTTATGCATGGGTTTGGTGAGCATCCCCTCAAACCCCAACACGTACCGGCGCTGGCTGTCTTTGAGGAACCGCTCATAGCCCGCGACATCATGCGGGTTGATCTTGGCGACCTCCTTTTTCATCCGCTCTGTGTCGGAGTGGGCCTCAAACTTGGTGCCATCGGGCCAGCGAATGTCATAGAAAGGCGTCAGCGGGCGCAGCTCGACGTCTCGGTGGAAATCGCGGCCGCAGGCGGACCAAAGATCCTCAAACACTTGTGGCACCGTAACAATTGTCGGCCCCAGATCGAACCGGTGCCCGTCCTGCTCAATCGCGCTGCCGCGCCCCCCGGGCGTCTCAAGCCGGTCCAGAACCGTCACGGCATAGCCCTTCGCGCCAAGGCGCATCGCGACGGACAAGCCACCCAAGCCCGCGCCAATAACGATGGCACGATTGTCGGATGACGCGGAAAACGAGTCAGACTTCATGCGCTCATGCTAGAACTGTCTAGTTTGATTTACAATCTTGCTGTCAGAGATCTTTGCAAATGCCAAAAAATGTGTAAGCTTTTGTTTACAGCCAAGGGATTCCAACCAAGATGTCACAAGTCGTCTGCCTAAGCTTTTTCCGCTTCGACACGGTCGCAGCGCGGGGTTGGGCCTTTGCCATGATGGGGCTCGCGCGCGGTGCGATAGCGCGTCTTGACGGCGTGGGCTTCTGGAAGCTCTGCGGCTCGGGCACGGGCGAAGGCTTCACGCCGATCCCAAACACCAGCGTATACGCGATCCTGACGACATGGCCTGACATGGAAACCGCGCGCCAGCAGATCGAAAACGCCGCGATTTTCAACCGCTACAGGGCCAAGGCGGGCGAGGATTGGACGGTCTATCTATCGACCGCTTCAGCGCGGGGTGCATGGGCCGGGGAAACTCCATTTTTAGTGTCTAACAATGACGAAAACGGCCCGCTTGCTGCACTGACACGCGCCACGATCAAACCCTCGATCCTCGCGCGTTTCTGGCGCCGGGTGCCCAATATCTCAACCGTAATCGGGCAAGACCCAAATGTGATGTTCAAAATCGGCATTGGCGAGGTTCCCTGGCTGCACCAAGTCACCTTTTCGATCTGGCCTGACGCAACCAAGATGGCGCAATTCGCCCGGACGGGTCACCATGCCGAGGCGATCAAAGCGGTCCGCGAAGAAGGATGGTTCCGAGAGGAACTTTATGCGCGTTTTCATGTGTTGGCCGACCACGGCAGCTGGAATGGCGCCTCCCCCCTGAAAACACCGAAAACGAGAACACTGGAAAGCGCATGAAACAGCCCTTCCCCTTTTCCGCCATCGTTGGCCAAGCCGATATGAAACAGGCGATGACCCTGACGGCGGTCGACCCCTCCATCGGTGGGGTACTGGTCTTTGGCGATCGCGGCACCGGCAAGTCGACCGCCGTACGCGCCTTGGCGGCGTTATTGCCTCCCATCAAAGCTGTCAAAACGTGCCCAGTGAACAGCGAGCGCGCTGCGGACTGCCCGGGTTGGGCCAATGTAAAAACAAAAGCCACCCATTCGATCCCGACGCCGGTCGTCGACCTGCCGCTTGGCGTTTCTGAGGATCGGGTGACCGGAGCTTTGGACATTGAAAAGGCTCTAACAAGCGGCGAAAAGGCGTTTCAGCCGGGTTTGCTGGCGAAAGCGAACCGGGGCTATCTCTACATCGATGAGGTTAACCTGCTGGAAGACCACATCGTTGATCTACTCCTCGACGTCGCCCAATCGGGGGAGAATGTGATAGAGCGGGAGGGTCTTTCGATCCGCCATGCTGCACGGTTTGTTTTGGTCGGATCGGGCAATCCTGAGGAAGGCGAATTGCGGCCACAGCTTCTCGACCGGTTCGGGCTATCAGTCGATGTGACCTCCCCAACCGATATTGACGAGCGCGTAAAAGTCATCAAGCGCCGCGACGCCTTTGAGAACGACCACGCCACCTTCATGCTGCGCTGGCAGGCAGAGGACGCTTTGCTGCGCGACAAAATTTTACATGCCCGAAAGGCTCTAACGAAGCTGAAAACGCCTGAAAAAGTGCTGCGCGACGTCGCGGAGCTATGCGTCAAACTGGGGTCAGATGGGTTGCGCGGCGAGTTGACATTGCTCAAAGCCGCGCGCGCCTATGCGGCGTTTCGCGACGACACGGCGTTGACGCGGTCCCATATCCGCGATGTGGCAGGTTTGGCACTACGCCACCGCCTGCGCCGTGACCCCCTTGATGATGCCGGAAGTGGCACGCGCGTCGCGCGCATTGTCGAAGATGTTTTGGGGACCTGATGACCGGGTGGGAGCGCAGTTTAACGGCCCTGTCTTTGCTCGCGATCGACCCAAAGGGTCTTGGCGGCGCCGTAATACGCGCGCGCTCTGGCCCAGCTAGGGACGCTTTTTTGGAGCATGCCAAACAGGTTTTGCCTACCCCAATCCGACTACATCCGACCCTATCATATGAAGACCTGTCTGGTGGGCTGGACCTCGCAGCGACGCTAAGCCAAGGCGCGCTAGTGACCCGAAAAGGGCTGTTGGACCGTGCGCAAAGCTGCTTCGTTCTGCCAATGGCGGAGCGAGCCGAAGCCGCGCCAATCTCCGCCCTGTCGCACGCGCTAGACGCTAAAAACGGGCACATCGTGCTGGCACTAGATGAAGGCGTAGAGAACGATGAGGCTGTTCAAGCAGCACTGTCGGACCGTTTGGCGTTTCATCTGGACCTTGATGGCATTGCCCTGTCCGATATCCGCGCCTCAAAACAAACCACGCCCTTCAATCCCAACACGGTGACGACCCCCGACGGTTTGGCTGAGCAGCTTGTCGTGCTGGCCGTACAACTCGGTATAACCAGCCTAAGGGCACCCTATTTCGCTCTGCGCGCTGCCAGCGCACATGCCGCGTTCTCAGGGCGAAAGGAAGTAAATGAGCGCGACATAGAAATTTCTGTCGCATTGGTGTTCGCCCCGCGCGCGACGCAATGGCCGACTGAGCCCGACGAGGCGCCAGAGGTCGAACAATCCCAGGAAGACAAAACCCAAGCCGAGCCGCAATCACTCGACATCCCCAATGAAATCTTGCTTGAGGCCGTTAAAGCGGCCTTGCCAAACGGCATGCTCGACAAACTGAAAAGCGGCGCGGCGCGGATGGCCAAAGGCGCTGGCTCAGGCAAGCGCAAGATCGGCAATCGTCGTGGACGTCCGCTGCCGGCCCGCCAATCGCGGGCGAAATCGGGCGCGCGTGTCGATCTGATGGCAACCCTGCGGGCCGCTATCCCTTGGCAAAAGATGCGCAAAGCGGCCTATCCAGATCGAAATGGCGCAATCATCCGGCCAGAAGACTTGCGCGCGAAGCGCTACCAGGAACTGTCCGACCGGCTGTTGATCTTTGCCGTAGACGCCTCAGGTTCCGCTGCGCTGGCGCGGTTGGGCGAAGCGAAAGGCGCGGTCGAATTGCTGCTGGCGGAGGCCTATGCGAGGCGCGACCACGTGGCCCTTATCGCCTTTCGCGGCGCAGGCGCTGAAGTTTTGTTGCCGCCAACGCGATCGCTGGTCCAAACCAAACGGCGGCTGGCCGACTTGCCGGGCGGCGGCGGCACACCGACGGCGGCGGGGCTGAACGCTGCGCGCGAAATGGCGGAAGCCGCGACCCGTAAAGGGCTAACGCCGACGATTATCTTGCTCACTGATGGGCGCAGCAATGTAGCGCTCGATGGCAGCGCGGATCGCGCGCAGGCCTCGCGCGATGCCACCGATATGGCGCATGCGGTGCATCGCATTGGCGCTGATGCCCTCGTGATCGATACCGGCAAACGGCCCGATGCCTCGCCTGCGTTGCTCGCCGCAGCTATGGGTGGGAGATATGTCGCAATGCCTCGCGCCGATGCACGGGGCATGTCGGATGCCGTCAGCGACACCATTGGGGCATGATCCATGATCTGGGCGCGTCACAAGGACGACTGGCCAATGGCGGCGCAATCGCGGTTTGTGCTGTGCAAACCGCATCACTGGCATGTGCAAGAAATGGGCGCGGGACCATTGGTTCTGCTGGTCCACGGCGCAGGCGGAGCCACGCAAAGCTGGCGGCATCTGATGCCGAAGCTGGCCGAGCGTTTCCGCTGCATTGCGATCGACCTGCCAGGCCAAGGCTTTACCAAACTCGGCGGGCTGCGCCGCTGCGGGCTCGACGAAATGAGTGAGGACATTCAAAGTCTTTGCGCACAAGAAGGGTGGCACCCCGAAACGATCATTGGTCACTCCGCCGGCGCGGCGATTGCATTGCGAATGGCCGAAGACATTTCACCGCGACCAAACATCATCGGGATCAATGCCGCTTTGGGCAATTTCAAAGGGCTGGCGGGGTTGTTGTTTCCACTGATGGCAAAGGCGCTCGCAGCAGTGCCAGGGGTGGCGCATATGTTTACCGCCTCAACCGCGCGACCCGGCTCCGTTGCGCGGCTGATCGAGGGCACCGGATCGACGCTTTCGATGAACGAGCAGCGCTATTACCGCGCACTTGTCAGCGACCGCACCCACGTCGATGCCACCTTATCCATGATGGCGCAATGGAAACTCGACGCACTTTTGGCGCGCTTGGGACGCCATCCGGCGCGCACTCTCTTGATTGCGGCCGATCATGACAAAGCCGTACCGCCGAGCACGTCAGAGCGGGCGGCCCAAACAATGCCACGCGCTGACTTCGCCATGCTGAACGATCTGGGACATCTCGCCCATGAAGAAGCTGCCGATCGGGTGCTGATAGAAATAGATAAGTTTTTGGCCGATTGACTCAGGTCAAGGAAAACATCTGGCTCTATGGGCCAGATATGCGAAAAGAATGACGAAGAAGAGACCGAAACATGTTGGACAGAATGACCGATTTCGAAGTTGAGAAGACCCGTGCCTCCGATTGGTTTCGCGCGCTGCGCGACCAGATCGTGGCAGAGTTTCATGCCCTGGAAGACCGCCATGGCGGGGCGGGGCGAGTTGAGGTCAGCAAGACCAAGCGAACATCAGATGATGGATCTGACGCTGGCGGCGGCGAGATGAGCGTCATGCGCGGCGGCACGGTCTTTGAGAAGGTCGGCGTAAACATCTCGACCGTTTTCGGAACGCTAGGGGAGCGTGCGCAGGGCGCGATGGCGGCGCGCAAGGGCATTCCGGGCATGAAAGACGACCCGCGGTTCTGGGCCTCGGGCATCTCGCTGGTGGCGCATATGCAGAACCCGAACGCGCCGGCGGTTCACATGAACACGCGGATGTTCTGGACACCCCATGCGTGGTGGTTTGGGGGCGGGGCGGATTTGAACCCTTGCTTGGAGTTCGAAGAAGACACGGCGCACTTTCATGGTGCGATGAAAGGCGCGTGCGATCCGCATGGGGACGGGCTTTATGAAGAGCTGAAAGCTTGGGCGGATGAATACTTTTACATCCCGCATAGAAACCGCGCCCGCGGGGTCGGGGGCATCTTTTACGATGACCGAAACACCGGCGATTGGGAGGCGGATTTCAAGCTGACGCAGGATGTGGGCGCCGCGTTTTTACCGGCCTTTGTTCCGCTTGTGGACAAGCGGCACCCCGATGCTTGGGGGGAGGCTGAAAAGCATGCGCAGCTGGTTCACCGGGGGCTCTATGCGGAGTATAATCTGGTCTATGATCGGGGCACGAAATTCGGGCTGGAAACCGGCCATGATGCGAATGCGGTCCTGATGAGTTTGCCGCCTTTGGCGAAATGGGTGTGATCCCCCGCATGCGGGGAATCTTGTAGCATATTGTTTCTATTGCAATATAAAAAATTTTTTACCGGATCTTAACCGTTGATTGGGGCTCTGCCCCAGGCTGCGCCTTCCCCGGAATATTTTTGAAACGATGCAGCCCTAGCCGCCGCGTACGGTGTCGATCATCAGTTGGACATTTTCAGGGTCAGCGTCGGGCGTGATGCCGTGGCCGAGGTTGAAAATATGCGGACCACCTTTGAGGGCTGTCACGATCCGGCGGGTCTCGGAGACAAGCAAATCACCGCCAGTGACCATGTGAGATGACTTGAGATTGCCCTGCACGCAGCCGCTGGGTTGGACATGCTCAGCGACCCAGGCCGCATCGACACCGTCATCAATCGCGATGCAATCCGCGCCAATCGCGTCATGCGCGCCTTTAAACTTCTCCGCCGCGCCGCGCGGGAATGCGATGATCGGCACACCGGGGTGCTTTTCTTTCAAGGCAGCGGTGATTTTCTGCATGGGTTTCAGGGA
This sequence comes from Pseudomonadota bacterium, assembly GCA_039030615.1. Taxonomy (GTDB): domain Bacteria; phylum Pseudomonadota; class Alphaproteobacteria; order Rhodobacterales; family Rhodobacteraceae; genus Litoreibacter. Next base: position 163,135 of record JBCCDV010000002.1, read on the forward strand.
ATACTCAGCGAAGTCATCGCCTTGCAACGAACCGGCCCAGCTGTCGAAAATTTTGACGCACTCGGCCCCGGCCTCAATCTGCATAGACATATAAGCGATCGTGGCCTCGGTGATACGCGCCATCAGGGCGTCAAAAAGCGAGCGGTTTTCATCTTTGAGCGCGTGGGCCGGCCCCTGATCAGGGGTGCCTTGGCCCGCGATCATATAGGTGGCTACGGTCCAGGGCGCGCCTGCAAACCCGATCAACGTGGTCTCGGATGGCAGCTCACGCGACAGGATTTTCACCGTCTCATAGACCGGCGCGAGATGGTCGTGGATATCGCCCGCGCCTTTGAGCTTTGCCATCTCGGCATCGGTGGTGATGGTCGACAAGCGCGGGCCTTCGCCCGTGACAAACCACAGATCAGCGCCGAGCGCTTGGGGCACCAGCAAGATGTCCGCGAAGAGAATTGCCGCGTCAAACCCGTAGCGGCGGATCGGCTGCAATGTGACTTCGGCGGCCAGCTCGGAATTGTAGCAAAGCGACAAAAAATCCCCGGCCTCAGCACGCGTCGCGCGGTATTCGGGCAGGTAGCGACCCGCTTGGCGCATCATCCAAATCGGGGGCGTGTCGAGCACTTCGCCGGCAAGGGCACGGAGGATGGTTTTGTCTTTGCTCATGGCGTCGTCGTCCTGACTAAGTTGCTCTGCCATCATGCTTTTTCAATGCAGCAGACACAAGAGTTGTCAGGCTGGATTTACAGTATTAACAAGGTTGTTATGAGTATAAATCTGCCCGACCCCGCCCACCCATTGAAGATTGGCACCCGCGGATCGCCGCTTGCTTTGGCGCAAGCCTATGAGACGCGCGAAAGGCTCTCAAAAGCGTTTGATTTGCCCTATGACGCATTCGAAATTGTGGTGATCAAAACCACGGGCGACAAGATCATCGACCGGCCATTGAAAGAGATCGGCGGCAAGGGTCTGTTCACCCGTGAGATCGAGGATGACATGCTGTCGGGCAAGATCGACATCGCTGTGCACTCGATGAAGGACATGCCGACGGTGCAGCCTGAGGGGTTGCTACTCGACACGTATTTGCCGCGAGAAGACGTGCGCGACGCGTTCATTTCGCCGCGCGTGGGCGGATTGGCCGACCTTGAAGCAGGCACGGTTGTCGGGACGTCATCCTTGCGGCGCAAAGCGCAGCTGAAACTGCGACGACCCGATCTGGAGGTCGTGGAGTTTCGCGGCAATCTGCAGACCCGGCTGAAGAAATTAGAAGACGGCGTAGCAGAGGCGACATTTCTGGCCATGGCGGGTCTGAACCGTTTGAAAATGGACGACGTACCGAAATCCGCCATTGAGGTTGAAGATATGCTCCCCGCTGTCGCCCAAGGCGCGATTGGGATTGAACGCCGCGCCGATGATACGCGGATGGCGGAAATGCTGGCGGCCATTCACGATGGGCCAACCGGGCAAAGACTGGCAGCAGAACGCAGCTTTTTGGCCGAGCTTGACGGGTCTTGCGAGACCCCTATTGCCGGGCTCTCTGAGCTTTCGGGCGGCACATTGCGCCTGCGTGGAGAGGTGCTGCGACCCGATGGGTCTGAGGCGATGAATGCCGATTTGGAGTGCGCGGTCGAGGATGGCCCTGACGCCGGGCGCGAGATGGCGCGAGAGCTTTTGGATCAGGCGGGACCGGGATTTTTCGACTGGCGCGCGTAGCTTTTGTCTTGAGCGGCTAACAGCTGCCTGAGGCCTGCATCCGCGCCAATTGCTTGCGGTCGATGCGCTGAACGCCTGCAACGTTGAACCCTTCACCAGATTGCACGACGCCGGAAATGCGGGCGTAGCACTGGCAGTCATAGCTGTTTGGCTGAGCCTCACAATGGTCCAGCTCGTCATCGAAAACAGCTTCAAAACTGCTTTGATCCACCAGCGCTGTGGCCCCGGTTTCCCGCGATGTCAGAGGCGGCGCCTGGAAAATGCTGAAAATGACACCGGCGCCCAGCAGCGCCAAAAACAAAAATATTCGAATGTCACCTAGCACCGCGCAACTCCCTCAGTCGTTAAGAAGAGAGCCACCAAATCGTTAACATCAGGTTGAAGCCCGCGTATTTTGGCGAAAAGCCGCTGCCTTTAGGCGACGGCGTGCGCAATGGCGCATTGCTTCCAGAGATGCGTGAGCGCGTTCAAAAGATGCGCGATATCCTCGTCTGAATGCAGGGGCGAGGGCGTGAACCGCAGCCGCTCGGTGCCCTTGGGAACCGTTGGGTAGTTGATCGGTTGGACGTAGATGCCCCATTCATCCATCAAGTAATCGGCCAGCATTTTGGTTTTGACCGGGTCCTTGATCATGACCGGCACGATGTGGCTATCATTCATCATATGCGGGATGCCAGCGCGGTCGAGGCCTTCGCGCAGTTTGGCAACCTGTTCGCGTTGCTTCATGCGCTCCGTGTCAGATTGCTTGAGATGCGCGATGGAGGTTTTGGCGGCGGCGGCCACGGCGGGCGGCAGCGCTGTGGTGAAGATGAAGCCCGACGCAAAGCTGCGGATGAAATCGCACAGAGCGACGGAGCCGGTGATGTAGCCGCCGACGACGCCGAAAGCCTTGCCGAGCGTACCTTCGATAAGGGTGATGCGGTCCATCAGGCCTTCCTGCTCGGCGACGCCTGCGCCGCGGGGGCCGTAAAGGCCAACACCGTGGACCTCATCGAGATATGTCATGGCGCCGTATTTCTCGGCCACTTCAACGATCTCGCGGATTGGGGCGATATCGCCGTCCATGGAATAGACGCTCTCAAAGGCCACTATTTTTGGGACGTTGGCGGGCAGGGCTTGCAACTTTGCCTCCAGATCGGCCACATCATTGTGCTTCCAGAGCACCTTGTCGGCGCGGGAATGGCGGATGCCTTCGATCATGGACGCGTGGTTGCCTGCATCAGACAGGATCACGCAGTTTTCCAAACGTGATCCTAGCGTCGACAAAGCGGCCCAGTTCGACACGTAGCCGGAGGTGAAAAGAAGTGCTGCTTCCTTGTTGTGCAGATCGGCAAGCTCGGCCTCCAGGAGCAGGTGATCATGGTTCGTGCCCGAAATGTTGCGCGTGCCGCCCGCGCCTGTGCCCGTGCGCTGCACAGCTTCGACCATCGCGTCGATGACGATCTTGTTTTGACCCATGCCCAGATAATCGTTCGAGCACCAAACGGTGACGTCGCGCTGCTCGCCGTCGACGTGGTTCGCACACAGGGGGAACTTGCCGCATTTTCGTTCGAGCTCCGCGAAGTAGCGGTAGTTTCCCTCTTCTTTCAGGGCGTCGAGCTGGGCATTGAAAAGCGCATCAAAGTTCATGGGTTTTATCCTGTGGTAGAATAGGCGCGGGAAGCATCCAGCGCCAAAGCTTGGCGTCGGGCAGTGGAACAACCATCAGCCAATGCTCGATTGCGGCAAGCAGGCTGAGGGCGGTGAGCAGGGCGAAGCCTGCGATGAAGGGCGCAGTTTCCGAGGCGAGCGTACGCTCCAAAAAACAGGCCGAGGCGAGCGTCAAAACGGTGACGCCGACCGGGAAAGCGAAGGTGAGGCCACCTTTGCGAAAATAGGATTTGATGTGCTGCAGAGGCAGCGGCACGAATTCGGTGTTGATCCGTGGGACCCCGAAAAACAGGTTCAGCTTGGCGGAGATACGGGCGACGAACAGCACCAGATAAACCCACATCCCAAACGTGTTTTCGGCCCCCGTGGACAGCAGCACGATGACCAAAAGCGCTGCAAAGAGCAGCAGCTCATGGTGCGCAACCGTGTTCCAAGCGCGCGTGAACCGCGCCATGCCGGTCAGGCCCGGCGGGCAATCGCGTCGTTCGGGACCGGTGATGATGCCGGCTAGAAAGGCCAGCTCGATCCAGCCCCAGATTAGAAGGATAGACAGGAACGATAGATACACGTTGGCCAAGCTCATCTCGGCGGCAGACACCACCAACCCGGCAAAGCCAAGTGCGGCCACCGGCACCGTCAGAAAGACCGAGCGGCCATGCGCGACGGCCTCCCCCGCATCGGATTTGCGCACGATCAGCAGGATTGCCCCGGTGAAGAACCACCAGGCGAACACTGCGAAAATCGCGGCTATCCAGGGGGAGCCCATCATCAGTATGCAGGCTCCATGACGGAGCTTTCGGGCACCTTATGGTGGATCGCGGGGATCGTCAGGATCGAGACAAAAGCGATGGCCGCCTTGGCCATGCCAGCCAAGCGAATGGCCGTGCCGCCAATGCCGCCCTCTTCCTTACCTTTGGCCACTTGGCGCGATGCCGCTTCCATCCGGTCGAGATTTGGCCGCCAACGGGGATGGTCGATATCAAGTGTAAACGGGAAGACCTGCTTGGAAATCTCGGAGGTTTTGCGGAACACCTCCTGCCCGTACCACGTCACGTCCACGCCGAGCGCGTCATGGAACAATGGCCGTTGATGGTCGCGCACCCACATCGTCGAATAGACCGCCGTCAGGAAGAACTTGATCCACATCTTGTTGACGCGGCTTTCCGTTAACGCGGGGTCTGTCTTCATCAGCAGGGCAAAGGCCTCGCCATGCGAAAACTCGTCATTACACCATTCCCGGAACCACTGGAAAATCGGGTGGAACCGCTTGTCGGGGTTTTGCTCAAGATGGCGGAAGATGGTGATGTAGCGCGCATAGCCGATCTTTTCGGACAGATAGGTCGCGTAGTAGATGAATTTCGGGCGGAAATAGGTGTATTTCTTCTGCTGAGTCAGAAAGCCCAGATTGACCCGGATACCGGCCTCACGCAGCGCGTCGTTGATGAAGCCCGCATGGCGCGCCTCGTCGCGGGCCATAAGCTGAAACAGCGTGGTGATGTCGGTGTTTGAGCCCCGCCGCTTCATTTCCTTGTAAAGCACGCAGCCGGAGAATTCCGCGGTGCAGGAAGAGATCAGGAAGTCGATGAACTCGGCTTTCAAAGCGGGGTCCATGCCTTCCCAATTGGCATCCCAGTCATCGTTTTTCTTAAAATGGCCCTTGTTCGGGTCGGCCTTCATACCGGCGATCAACCGGTCCCAATCTTCGCGCACGGGGGAGACGTCAATCGCGTCCATCTCATCAAAATCAGTGGTGTAGAAGCGCGGGGTCAGAAGCGTGTTTTGCATCGCAACTTCGGTGGCCATTTCCGAGGTCATCTCGGGGCCGTCAAGCGCGTCTTGCGCGGCGATAGCCTCCTCAGCCGTGTTGGCAAAAGCGGAATGGGTTGGCTTGTTCATGACAACACCTCTTCGCTGAAGCTAAATTCGCAAAGTTCCATAAATTCGAAATCGCCGGTCCAGCGGGTCCATTGCTGTTCCAGCCAAGACGCGCGGGTGATGGTGGCGGTGCGTTCCTCAACGACCAGCTCGCCGTAGGGGGCCATGATCTCGGCCCCATGAACGAGCACGCTGTCACCGGGGTTCACGACCGCCCCGTTGAGGAATTTCACATGCGCAGAAAGCTCTTCAAACCGGTGCGAGATCGTCACCTCGCAGGGCGCGGTTTCCTTGGTTCGTGTCAAAAATCCCATTTCGAAGTCCCTTTCAAATGGCAGTTCAGTCGATCAGCGTGGCGAAGGCTGCGACATTGTCTTTCCCGTACCCGATCAGCTCAATGCTCCAACCGGTCGCGGGGTCGATGACGGCCGTGTGGCCGTTTTCGCGACGCACAAGGCGCAGCGGGTCATTTCCATCTATATCATGAACGAGGCGCTCACGCTCGATCGAAGTGGCGATCACGTCGATGAAGCCTTTTCTCTCGTCCTTGGAATGCGCGATCTGTGCACCGCTCGCGTCAATCACGGAAAAGCCCGTGTCGCGCGTGCCGGTCAACGTGATTGCCAGCTCTTTGACCACGGGGCTGTCAGGCACCACACCAGATTGCGGCACGTCGGCCCATTGCGCGTAGCCGACCATGGCGATGGCCGCAGCCATAAGCCCAAACATGGCGCGCACCAAAACGCGCGGCACCATTTCGCGGTCGCGATGTTTCATTTGGTTGGCGAGGGAAGATGTTTGACTGGCCATGATGCTTACTCCGCCGCGACGGCGCCTGCGGCGCTATGATCTGGATCAATTCGGGTGATTTTTGGCTGGCTGACGCGGGTTTCTGCCGCATCAGCAAAGATCGCGGCCACGCGGACGGCGTCAGGGATCGACCGGAAAGCGGGCTGCGTCTTGGCCATATGCCACGGGCGCACATGCGGCCATGTCATCAGGTAGGACAGCCGCGTGTCGCCAGTCAGCTCAAACGTCAAAGTGCCGAGGCCCGATTTCCGCACGCCGAGATCGGCATTGCCGATGCACACATAGGGCAGGTTCAGCGTCATCGTCAGCGCCGCCCCGATGCGCATGGCCACGCGCTTATTGGTCAGCGTGTAGACGGTTGATTTGGCCTGCACATAGGCCAGCCCATAGATGATGAGCGCGGCCAAAAGCGCAGAGACCAAGAAGGGGACGCCGTGGCCCATAGCTTCGGTCAGCGGCACGGTGGTGGAGGAAACCCCGATGCGCCAGACCGCAAGCAGGACGAAATACCCGATGATCCAGTTCAACCCCCAGGCATCTTTCGCCAGGCGCAGCGCATTCGGCTGGCCCTGCCACAAAATATGCTCGTCCGCTGGCAACGCCTCTGGCAAGCCGCGTACGGGTTCGAATTTGAAGTCATCATGGTGCATTGTTCTGTCCCCTTGGTCGGAACCGGGCCCCGGCTAAGGGCCCGGCTTACAGATGGTTTAGATCAGCGGCTCGCCGCGTTGCGGAGTGGCATAGAGCGTGCCGCCACCGAAGAAGGCCATGATCTTTTCCTCTTCGAGAAGCGTCACTTCGCTGTCCTTCTTGGCCTTGGGAATGTCGCCAATATTATGCGCAAAGAGCGACCGGATCACGACGCGGTCGCCTTTGATCTTGGCGAAGTTCATCGGGATCATGCGCGTGTTGCCGGACCCTTCCGGGTTCACGTCCATGGTCAGGTAGCGCACTATCTGCTCGGGCACATCGACCCACATGTCGATGACGCGGCCGACGACTTCGCCGTCGCCCGTGACAACTGGTTTGCCGCGCGGGTCCATGCCGGATGAGACCGCGAAGTCCTCCAGCTTGGACATTGGCTGGATTTTGACATGTCCATGCGCATCGAGTTCTGCGTGGTCTTGGCGCGGCGCCCATGACGCGGGGCCGACCCCGTCCTTCATCGGATCACCCGTCGGCACGTAAGGAGAACCCGCCGCCGTCGCCGTGCGCTGCAACGCCAGAGCGTCGCGGTCACCACGTTGGCCCGAGGGCACGGTCAGCTCACCGCGGCCGTCGCGCAGAATGAAGGTCTTGTCCTTTGGCACCGGGAACGGGCCTTGGTTGGGCGCAGGCGCGCCATCGTCATCCGTCATCGGATAGCCTTCGCGCATGTTTTCGGTCTGCAGATAGAAAATCAGCAGCGCGAAGAAGAGATAGAAAAGCCAGATCGCGGCGCTTGCCAGATCGAAATTTCCAAAGAATGTGTTTCCAAGCATTGGGTGTAACCTCCGTCTTATCTTGTATTGCCGGTCATGTTGGGAAATCGGCCAAGCCGACCGGCCCTGCCTGCGTTCGTGTAATGGCGCGGGCTTTGACCAATGGCCCGAGCGCAATGAGGGTGACAAAGAGCAACCCAATCTCGGTGTGGTAGACCACCGAATATCCGGTTGCGTTTGAACTGAGCGCCTCGCCCAGTGTTCCGTTTTGGGCGGCGGTGTTGACGAGGTCACGCACCGCGCCGCCGATGAAAATTGAAAGCCCCGCCGCAGTGGCCTGCGCCGCACCCCATGCGCCAAGTGCGAGGCCCTTGCCCGCGTGGCCTTCAGTGTTGAGCGTCATGGCCGCCGTCAGCGTGGCGACCGCGAAAAGCCCGCCACCAAGGCCGATGCCAAAGGCACCTGCGAAGAAAACCGGCGCGCTTTCCATAGGTGCTGCAAAGATAACGGCGCTGAAGGCCACGAGGCCCATCAAAAGCCCGCGCGCCGCCATGCGGTAGGGATCGACCGCCGCCTTGAGCCATTTCGCGGCAAGACCGAAACCGAGCAACGCGCCGGCGGCCCAAAGGGCGGTAAGTAGGGTCGTGGCGGAAACAGAAAGGCCCAGAATTTCGCCGCCATATGGCTCGAGCAACACGTCTTGCATGTTGAACGCCATGGTGCCCAAAAACACGACAACCAGCAGCCGGCCCGCGTCGCCACCCGAGGTTAGATCGTTCCATGCGTCGCGAAACAGCGGGCGTGGGGCTGCGCGTTCTTCGCGGCTCATTGGCGTGACTTTTTCCTGCTTCCACAGCGCCACGATGTTCAAAAGCAATGTCACCACAGCCGCGCCTTGCACGACTTGGACCAGCCGCAGCGCGGAGAAGTTTTGTAGCAAAGCGCCGACGATCACGGCCGACACGCCCATGCCGATCAGAAACATCACATAAAGCAGCGCCACGACCTGCGGCCGCGTTTCCTCCGTCGCGCGATCAGCGGCCAAGGCCAGCCCCGCGGTTTGGGTCATATGCATGCCGATGCCGGTCAGAAGGAACGCCAAAGCGGCACCAACTTCGCCCGCCCATTCGGGACCCGCGACCTGATCGCCTGACAACACCAAAAGCCCCATAGGCATGATTGCCAAACCGCCAAATTGCCAAAGCGATCCAAACCAAAGGTAGGGAATACGTTTCCAGCCGATGGCCGATTTATAGGTGTCGGACCGGAACCCAAGCAGCGCGCGGAAGGGCGCGACCAAAACGGGGATCGCGATCATGATGGCCACAATAGTGGCCGCCACGCCAAGCTCGACGATCATCACACGGTTCAATGTGCCCAGCAGCATCACAGCCGCCATGCCGACCGAGACCTGGAACAGCGACAGGCGCAACAGCTGGCCCAAAGGCAACTGCTCGCTGACCGCATCCGAGAAAGGAAGCATCCGCAGGGTCATGCCCTTTATGGCCTGCTTGGGGATCACGGGCGGAACTCCAACGCTTGGGAGATATAGAAGCCAGAACTGATGCGCTGAAGCGGCGTCACCAAGCCGCTGGTGGTCTTCGCTGCAATCTTGCGAGGCGCATGCGGCACCATCACAGGAGAGCGGTCGGACCGTGGAAACAGCTTGCCCGCCCGCCACATCGCCATCAACAAGGGCGTGCGCGGCGCGACTGTGAACACCATGGTTTGGCGAAGCCTCGGCTCGATCTTGTCGAGAATGGCGCCAATATCGGCAGCGCTGTAATAGATCAGCGAATCCATGGCGATGATATGATCAAACACCCCAAGCATGGGGTCGAGCATGTCGCCGGCCACGTAAGTGATCGTTCCCTGCAGGTCCTTGGGCTTGCGCTGCTGTGCGATCTCGATGAGCTGAGGCGAGATATCAACGCCAACCACATCTGCCCCCAGTTGCGCCATTTCAACGGCCAGCGCACCGGTGCCACACCCCGCGTCTAAAATACGCAGACCCGTCAGATCAGCGGGTAATTGGTAAAGCAACAGCTCGCGCATCCGCTCCCGCCCGGCACGCACGGTCGCACGAATACCAGAAACGGGCGCGTCCGAGGTCAGACGCTCCCATGTCTTGGTCGCGGTGCTGTCGAAATAGGTTTCGACCTGCATACGTGTGGACTCGTAAGTTTGCATCTAGTCGAACCCAAGCAATTCAAAGATGTCGCGATCCGGAAGCGGCGCGGGGGCCAAAGGCTCGGTCCCGTTCCACAGCGTTTCCGCGAGGCGGATATATTCTTTCTGGACGGCAACGATGTCCTCATCGGCGTCCATCTCAAACAGCGTCTTTTTCTTCAGCCGCGAGCGGCGGATCGCATCCAGATCAGGCATATGCGCGATGCGGTTGAAGCCCACGGTCTTGCAGTAGCGATCAACCTCATCCGTATCTTTGGAGCGGTTGGCCACGCAGCCCGCGAGACGGACTTTGTAGTTGGTCGATTTGGCCTGCACGGCGGCAATGATCCGGTTCATCGCATAGATGCTGTCGAAGTCATTGGCAGTGACGATCAAAGCGCGGTCGGCATGTTGAAGCGGGGCCGCAAAGCCGCCACAGACCACATCGCCCAGCACGTCGAAGATCACGACGTCAGTGTCTTCCAGCATATGGTGCTGCTTGAGCAGTTTCACCGTTTGGCCCACAACGTAGCCGCCGCAGCCGGTGCCCGCAGGCGGGCCACCGGCCTCCACGCATTTGACGCCGTTGAACCCTTCGAACACGAAGTCTTCAGGGCGCAGTTCCTCGGAATGAAAATCGACCTCTTTCAGGATATCGATGACCGTCGGCACAAGCGAGCCTGTCAGCGTGAACGTGCTGTCATGCTTCGGGTCGCAGCCGATTTGCAGCACGCGTTTGCCCAGTTTCGAGAACGCTGCCGACAGGTTCGACGAGGTAGTCGATTTGCCGATGCCGCCCTTGCCGTAGACCGAAAACACCTTCGCGCCTTCGATTTTCGACGTGTCATGCACTTGGACGGATCCTTCGCCGTCACCCCCGAGGTTGGGTATGCTTTTGTCCAATGGGCTCATGATATTTCCCTTCTGAGGTTCATTCGGCTGCAATGCCCTCTAGTTGATCTTCAATCGCGTCGGCTGCGTCTTGCAGCGCGGCGAGCGTGTCTTCGTCTGGTGTCCAATAGTCGCGGTCGGAAGCCTCCAGCAGGCGGTTGGCCATCCGCATGGAGGCTTGCGGGTTCAAATCGGCCAGCCTTTGGCGCATGTCGTCATCGAGCACGAAAGTCTCTGACAGGCGCTGGTAGACCCAAGGATCGACCTTGCCGGTCGTCGCGGACCAGCCGACCGTGTTGGTGATATGCGCCTCGATCTGGCGCACACCTTCGTGGCCATGCTGCAAGAGCGGCTCAAAGAATTTTGGGTTGAGGCTGCGGGAGCGGGTTTCCAAGGCGACCTGATCCTGCAGCGTTCGCACCTTGGCCCCGCCACGGGTCTGGTCGCCGATATAGACCGGCGTGTCGTCGCAACCTTTGGCGCGTTTCACCGCCGAGGCGATGCCGCCCAGCGTGTCGAAGTAATGGTCCACCGTGGTGACGCCCAGCTCAATGGATTCGAGGTTCTGGTAGGCGAGGTCCACGTTCTTCAGCGTGTCTTGCAGCAGTTCGGCTTGCTGCGTCGCCTCCCCGTCTGTGCCATAGGCGAAAGATTTGCGCGCCTGATAGGCGTCGGCCAAATCGGCGTCGTCAGAGAAGGCGGAGCTGTCGACCAGCTGGTTGACGTTGGAGCCGTAGGCACCTTCTGCATTTGAGAAGACCCGCAACGCGGCGGTGCGCATGTCGCAGTCCTGCGCTTCCGCAAAGGCGAGCGCATGCTGCCGGATCGGGTTCATCGCCAAGGGCTCGTCGGCCATCGCACATTGATAGGCGGCGTCGGCCAGAAGCTTGGTTTGCAAAGGCAGCAGGTCGCGGAAGATGCCCGAGAGCGTCATGATGACGTCAACACGCGCGCGACCGAGGTCTTCCAGCGACACAAGATCAGCACCGCAGAGCCGTCCATGGGTGTCAAAGCGGGGTTTCGCCCCCATCAGCGCCAAAGCCTGACCGATAGGCCCGCCATTGGATTTGATATTGTCGGACCCCCAAAGCACCAGTGCGACGGTGCGCGGCAGGCTTTCATGCGTTTCGATCAGTGCTTGCGCTTGCGCCGCGCCGTCTTGCATCGCGAAAGCGGTCGGCATGCGGAACGGGTCGAACGCGTGGATGTTGCGTCCCGTGGGCAGAATTTCGGGCGCGCGGATCACGTCACCGCCGGGCACCGGTTTGATGAACTGACCGCTGAGCGCGCGCATAAGCGCCGGCAACTCATGCTCTTGGGTGAGGTTTTCGCGCGCCGCGTCGCGGGCCTGATCGCAATCGAAGCTCATAAGGTCGAGCATGTCTTCGATGCTGTCTGCCGATTGCGGCTTGCCGACGATATGCAGCCCGTCGGGGATCAGGGCATCTTCGGTCTCCAGCAGCTTCAGCCAGAGCGTGTCCATGTCGAACGCGGTCAGATCGACGGCCTCAGCTTGGGCGTGGATCAGTTCCTCCAGCCCATTGCGCTCGGAGCCATTTTCCATCCCGCGCCATTGCGTCAGGCTGTCTTTCAAATCGGCCAGCCCGCGATACAGACCCGAGCTTTGCAAAGGCGGCGTCAGATGCGTGATCGTCACAGCGTTGCTGCGCCGCTTGGCAAGCGTCGCCTCCGACGGGTTGTTGGCGGCATAAAGATAGACATTGGGCATGTTGCCGATCAGCCGTTCGGGCCAGTCATTGCCACCGAGCCCGTTTTGCTTGCCCGGCATGAATTCCAAAGCGCCGTGCATGCCGAAATGCAAGAGCACATCCGCCTCAAAATCATGCTTGAGATATTGGTAAAACGCGCTGAACGCATGGGTCGGCGCGAAGCCTTTTTCGAAGAGCAACCGCATCGGGTCGCCCTCATAGCCGAAGCCCGGCTGGACGCCGACAAAGACTTTGCCAAACTGCGCGCCGAGGATGAAAACCTCGCGCCCGTTGGATTGCACGCGGCCGGGGGCGGCGCCCCATGTGGCTTCAATCTCGTCCAGCCACGGTGTGCGAGCCACGATCTGGTCGGCGCTGACTTTCGCGGCGACATTGGCCTCTTGTCCGTAGGTCTGCGCGTTGCCCAGCAAGACCGCGTCGCGTAGCGCTTCGACGCTGGCGGGCGGGGTCACGTCATAACCGTCACGCGCCATCTGGTGCAATGTGTTGTGCAGGCTTTCAAAGACCGACAAATACGCGGCAGTACCCACCGCGCCCGCATTGGGCGGGAAGCCGAACAGCACCACGCCCACATTTTTCTGCGCGTTTTTGCGGCGTCGCAATGTCGCCAGCCGAAGTGCTTTCTCGGCCAGAGTGTCAATGCGTTCGATGCAGGGCGCCATGGCTTTGACTTGGCCCTGCGCGGTGCAGTTAACCTTGCACCCGGCGCAGCCTTCAGGGCCGTGGCGGCCAGCGAATACAGTGGGGTTGGTAGCGCCGTCAATCTCAGGCAGCGCGACAAGCATGGTCGCCTCAATCGGGCTGAGCCCTTGGCCGCCTTGCGCCCATTGTTCCAGCGTTTGGAATTCCAACGGTTGCGCTGCGATATAAGGCACATCAAGCGCGGCGAGCGCCTCAACAGCGGCGTCATTGTCATTGTAAGCGGGGCCGCCAACCAGCGAGAACCCGGTGAGCGAGACCAGCGCATCGACGCGGCCCGCCATATAGGCGTCCATCGCGGGGCGACCGTCAAGGCCACCGGCGAAGCTTGGGATAACGCGCATGCCGCGCGCTTCCATCGTGCGAATGACATGGTCGTAATGCGCGGTGTCGCCGGCCAGAATGTAGCTGCGCAGCATCAACACGCCAACAGTGACCTGCGCGTCTGAGTGCGGCAGATCAGTGATTTCGGTGCTGATGTGATCGCCGGGCAGATCGGGGTGGTAGAGCCCTACATCCGGGTATTCGACCGGCAGCGCTGCATCATGCTTTTCCCATGCCGGGTTTGTTGAATAGCGCCCGATCAGAAAGCGGATCATGTTTTCGATATTGTCGTCGCTGCCGCCCAGCCAATATTGCATCGCCAGGAACCATGCACGCAGGTCCTGGCTTTTGCCCGGGATGAGCCGCAGGATTTTGGGCAGGCGGCGCAGCATTTTCATCTGCCCCGCACCGGACTTGCCCGAAGATTTGGACGGCTTGAGCTTTTTCAGCAGGCTCATCGCGCCGCTGGCGGGCTTGGACATGTCCAGATCGCCCATCTTGGTCAGCTGCGTGATTTCCTGATCGGAGACCACACCGACCATCGCGTCGCACGCGTCGCGGCGCGCGGTCAGGTCGGGCAGGATCGCTTTGATGTGGTCTTCGAGGAAGAGCACGCAATTGACGACAATGTCAGCCTCAGCGATTGCGTCTTGCGCCTTTTGCAGCGCTTTGGCGTCCTTTTCCCATTCTGCAGCGGCATGGATCGACAGGTTCAGACCGGGATAATCCAGCGCCAATTTCGGCGTCACCCGCGCGGCGGGCCCGGCGACATGCCGGTCCAACGTCACGATGACGAAGTTGTAAGGCCTATGGATCACCTCATCGCGCATAATGGGCCTTTGCCTCATAGAGCGTGTCGAGTGAGATTTCTTGCAGGCCTTTTTCGGCGGCAAAGGTTTCGGTGTTTCTGCGGGCTTTTCCGCGCACGAAGAATGGGATTTTCTTCAGCTCTTTTTCGGCCTCGGCCAGCCATGTGATGACGTCATTTGTGGGCGTGGCCTGAGCGGTTTCGACATGTGCGGTCTTGGCGGGCATCGAGCCCGCCTCACCCGCGGCCGGGCTGAGAGGTTTGGGCGCGTGGCCACCGTGATGGCTTGGCCCGGCGCCGTCATGGAACTCAAAATCATCGCGGAACATGTGCAGCAGATGTTCCTCCAGCCCCATAACCAGCGGGTGGATCCATGTGTCAAAGATTACATTCGCGCCCTCGAACCCAATTTGCGGGGAGTAGCGGGCGGGGAAGTCCTGCACATGCACCGGCGCGGAAATGACGGCGCAGGGGATGCCCAGCCGCTTGCCGATATGGCGCTCCATCTGCGTGCCGAGGATCATTTCGGGCTGTAGCGCCTCAATGGCCCGCTCGACCTCGAGATAGTCATCAGTGATCAGGGCCTCGAGGCCGTAGTCCTTGGCGGTGGCGCGGATATCACGTGCGTATTCGCGGTTGTAGCAGCCGAGGCCCGCCACCTCGAACCCCATCTCGTCGCGCGCGATGCGGGCGGCGGCTTTGACATGGGTGCCGTCGCCGAAGATGAAGACGCGCTTGCCGGTGAGATACGTACTGTCGACCGAACGGGTCCACCATGTCTGGCGCAGGGCCTGCATGTCGATCTGGGCGGTGCTGCCGGACAGCTCACGGATTTCCGCGATGAAATCCTGCGTCGCGCCGACACCAATGGGCACAGTTTTGGTATAGGGCTGGCCGAAGGTTTTCTCGCAATAGCGCGCAGCCTGCTCGCCGGTTTCGGGGTAAAGCAGCACGTTGAAATGGGCCTGGCCCATCTTTGCAATATCAGCCGGCGTGGCGGTCATCGGGGCGGTGACATTGACCTCAACACCCAGCTCATAGAGCAGGTTGGTGATTTCCTGAATGTCGTCGCGGTGCCGGAACCCAAGTGCCGTGGGGCCCAGTAGGTTGCAGGTGACGCGTTTGGTGCGCTCCATCGGCTTGGCGAGGTGGCGCACGATCTGAAAGAAGGTCTCATCCGCGCCGAAATTTTCCTTGCGCTGGTAACTTGGCAGCTCAAGCGCGATGACGGGGATGTCGAGCCCCATGGTTTCTGCCAATCCTCCGGGGTCGTCCTGGATCAGCTCGGCGGTGCAGGACGCGCCAACGATGATGGCTTCTGGCTGGAAGCGGTCATAAGCGTCCTGGCAGGCGGTTTTGAACAGGCCTGCGGTGTCGGAGCCCAGATCGCGGGCTTGAAATGTGGTGTAGGTGACCGGCGGGCGGTGGTCGCGGCGCTCGATCATGGTGAAGAGCAGGTCGGCGTAAGTGTCGCCCTGCGGCGCGTGGAGCACGTAGTGCAGGCCGGTCATCCCGGTTGCGACACGCATCGCGCCAACATGCGGCGGGCCCTCATATGTCCAGACGGTGAGTTTCATAGAAACGTCACCGATGGTGCGGGAAAGCGGGTTTCACGGCAACCTGCGGCCGCACACCCCTGAAAAACTGGGCGGCCATTGAGTATTTTTGCCAAAACGAAGCTCATTCCGCCGCCACCCCTAGGATGTCTTTGCGCCGCACCGGGCGGGCGAACAGGGAGGCGAGATCACCGGCCTGTTCGTAGAAATGAACCGGGGTGAAGACCAGCTCGATAGCCCATTTGGTGCTCAGACCCTCGGCCTCAAGCGGGTTGGCGAGGCCAAGGCCGCAGACGGTGAGATCAGGGCGCGCTTCGCGGCAGCGGTCGAGCTGCAAGTCAACGTCCTGGCCTTCGGAGATTTGAGGACCAGACGGGAGCAGATCCAGATCGGGGCCGTGCAGCGCGTCATGGATGTAGGGGGAGCCGACCTCGACCGCGCTCATCCCGCATTCGCGGGTCAGGAAACGCGCCAGCGGGATTTCAAGCTGGCTGTCGGGGAAGAAGAAGACAGACTTGCCGTTTAGCGGCGCGGCGGCTTGCGCAATGGCCTGACGGGCGCGGCGGCGGGGGGCCTCGGTCACGCGGTTAAAGATGTCTTCGCTGACGCCAAATTCTTTGGCAATGGCAGCAAGCCATGCGGTGGTACCCTCCTCGCCAAACGGGAAGGGCGCTGCCAGATGGCGGGCGCCGCGACGCTCAAGGGCTGCGTGGGTGTCGCCCAAAAAGGGCTGGGTCAGGGCGAAGACGGTGTTCGCCCCGACGGCCGTATCCGCGTCGATGTTGCGCGCTGGCAGCACGCGGACCGGGCCCACGCCCATATCCTCCAAAAGGCCCAGCATCTGGTCTTCGACCACATCAGGCAGCGCGCCCACGACCATCAGCTCGCGCGCATCGGTTTCGGGCAGCACCGGCACCATGGAGGCGAGGCAGGCGTCTTCGCCTTGGGTGAATGTCGTCTCAATACCCGAGCCGGAATATTCCAGCACACGGACTTTCGGCGCATAAGTTTGCGTCATCCGCTCCGCGGCGCGACTGAGATCCAGCTTGATGACCTCCGACGGGCAGGAGCCCACCAAAAACAACTGGCGAATGTCAGGGCGACGGGCAAGCAGCTGTTCGACGGTGCGGTCCAGCTCGGCATGGGCGTCGTTAAGCCCCGCCAAATCTGATTCTTCCAAAATCGCCGTCGCGAATCGCGGCTCAGCGAAGATCATAACGCCGGCGGCACTTTGCAAAAGATGTGCGCAGGTGCGCGATCCGACGACCAAAAAGAAGGCGTCCTGAATTTTGCGGTGTAGCCAGATAATACCTGTCAGGCCACAGAACACTTCCCTTTGACCGCGTTGCTTCAGGACGGGCGCATTGCGGCACCCCAGGGTAGGTGGAGGCGTCATCTGATCGGTCATGCGGGCACCTCTGATTGAAGGCGCGCAACGCGCAATTTCCACAAGAATTGCCCAGCGTTCACGACATAAGCAGCATAAGCGGCGAGCGCGATTGCGATCAGCGTCTCAGGTGGGAAAAGGCCCGTGAAAAGGCCATATAAATATAGGGTGTGCAACGCGATAACAACAAAGCTGAACACGTCCTCCCAGAAGAAGGACGCCGCGAAAAGCCACTTACCGAACACCACTTTTTCCCAGATTGAGCCGGTGATCATGATGGCATAGAGAAAGGCTGTTTTGACGACGATGGACAGCGTGGCCAATTCATAGCCAGCACCCGTTGCAAGGTAGCGCAGGACGAGGGCCAGGGAGACCAAAAACACCAAAAACTGCACGGGCGCCAAGACGCCCTGCACGAGGGTCCAAACACTCGCATCGCGGCGAGCGCGCTCCTGCGTGGTGTAAAGTGGTTTGGCGTGGCTGGGACGCGATTGAGCGCCTGTCATTGGGTCCCCCGATGTCTGATCATGCTAAAATCTAGCCATCGAAGATAGGAAGTGTCAACTTTGATTTACATATTAAAAGACGGTATGATTTTCGGCGTATCTAGAAAAAATGACTATTTTGTAGATATTTAAGTCCTATACGGGGTCAAAATGTCATAAGCATTTGACATATGGCGCTCAGTCATAAACGATCTTTGGGTAAATGAGTTCCTGTGGCGCCCGATGGGCTGCTTACATCCTCGAGCTTTCAGGAAGGAAAGTCTTTGTCACAGCGCTCCCCAAAAAGCGCACCTGAAATGGGCATTGATCTGGACGGATTTGCTTTAAGAGCACTTTCAGTTCTGGCAAAAGACTTACGTATGAACGGTCAGATGAAACAAAGACGAATTGAGCATTTCGTCGCAGAGCTGGAAGCGGCGGTGTCGTCGCGGGACCCAAGCGCGCCCGCAACGGTGGTCGAAAAAATGCGCATCGCCCATATCACCGATATCGAAATCGCGGACACTTACATACCCGAAGTCGCCCGTCGTCTGGGGGAAGCCTGGTGCTCTGACACCATGAACTTCGCGACGGTGACGATTGGATCGGCACGGCTGCAAGGGGTGTTGCGCGGCCTAGGGCCAGATTGGTGCGCTGAGGACCAGCATATCAATCCGACCGCCCCGCGCTGCATGGTCATCGTGCCGCCCAATGCTCAACACACGTTGGGGGCGACAATTCTTTCGGGCCAACTGCGCCGCGCGGGCATTTCTGTTTCGCTCGAGATCGGCAAAGACCCTGCCATTTTGCGACAAAAATGTGAGCGGGCGCGATATGATGCCTTCTTGATCTCGGCGTCCGAGCGTGAGAATCTGAGCGATATAAAAACCATCGTGCAAGCGCTGCGATCAACCGGGCGCAAAACGCCGGTGATAGTCGGGGGCAATGTTCTGGCGGTGAAGGACGACGTGTTGGCCAAAACAGGCGCAGATCTCGCAACAAGCGATCTTGAAACTGCGATCCGTTTTTGCGGGTTCGACGCGCGCCTGCTGCATTTGGTCGGGGCGGTCGCATGACCCCGCGCAAACAGGCATGAGCGACGCATGACCAACGCAGATCATAACTGGACCTCCGGACTGGTCCCGATGATAGAGCCTGACCAGCTTGCCGACATTCTTGCGCAAGTGTCGGATCTGGCGCTTTTCATTTTACCCGACGGCGAAGTCAGCGGCGCGATGAGCAACCCGGGCTTCATGCCAAGCACCGATTTTTCAAACTGGGTCGGGAAGAACCTGGCGGACCAGCTGACTATTGAAAGCGTGCCAAAATTTAAAGGCCGGCTTGGCGACATTGCGGGCAAAGGCGGCGCAACCAACGCGGTTGAGCTCAATCACGCCGTGCAATCAAGCTACCCCGAATTTCCCATGCGCTATAGCTTCCACCCGGTTGATAGCGGAAAAAGCATCTTGATGCTGGGCCGTGACCTGCGCCCGATTGCCGAGATGCAGCAACAGCTGGTGGCCGCTCAGATTGCGCTGGAAAAAGACTATGAGGCGCAGCGCGAATACGACACGCGCTTCCGCGTGTTAATGACGTCGAGCAGCGAAATCACGCTGTTTGTCAATGTCGTCGGCGGCGACATCGCCGATTGCAACACCGCGGCCGCGACCTTCTTTGGCAAACCCACCCATGAGCTAATTGGCGCAAGTTTCGCCAAGCTGTTTGACGCTTTGCCCGACAACGGCCTGATCCGGGAGCTGGTTGACGCCGAGACGTCACAACGCGGCGGTGAGGTAACTGTGCGCGTCAAAGGCTCTGGCGCTGCCGCTGAGATCAAACCGACACTGTTCCGCTCATCCGGCGACCAGATCGTCCTTTGCCGGATCAACGCCGGCAGCGGCACCCCGGCGCGGGCCAATGAGCTGCAGGAAAACCTGGTCGCGCTCTACAAAGACGGTGTGGATGCGATTGTTTTCGTCAATCAGGCGGGCGGCATTCTCAGCGCCAACCCGGCCTTCTTCAATCTCGCAGACGTCACCCATGCGCAATCCATTCGGGGGCGGCCGATTTCTGAGTTTCTGAGCCGAGGCAGCGTTGATTTGAACGTTTTGCTGGAAAACACCGCGCGCTCAGGCTCGATGCGGCTTTATGCAACGCGGCTGGTGGGCGAGCATGGCACCGAGCGCCCGATTGAGGTTTCCACCACCCGACTGGGCGCAAATGGCGAACACGTCTTCGCCCTGATCATCCGCGACGCCAGCCGCGTGGAGGCATTGCGCACCCCGGCCACGCAATTGACCGAGGCCGACATGCGCTCCGTCATTGAGCTGATTGGCAGCCAAACGCTGCGCGACATTGTCGCCCGGACGACGGATGTCGTGGAGAAAATGTGTATCGAGACGGCGGTCGAACTGACCTCGAACAACCGGGTCGCGGCAGCCGAAATGCTGGGGTTATCGCGCCAGTCGCTCTATGTGAAGCTGCGCAAATACGAGCTGCTTTGACCTAATTGCAGCAAGGTAAGCAAAGCCACGCTTGCCACATTCGTTCCACGCGCTACATTGTCGCAAGTAAATGAATCAAATTGACGTGAACGTACACTTAGTTTTGTCGAGAGGACTAAGTCTGTGGCGAATGACGACAATGATCTATTCGAACCCGTCGTGTTCGAGAAAAGCTACTCTGAGATTAGCAATCTCAAGGCACGATTCCCGGAGGAGGTCGTGGCGTCCCTGGCACGTGAAGTGCTGGCCCGTTTGGCGCAACACCGCTCCGCCTATGCAAAAACACCTGCTCCCGTAGCCGACGAGACAATAGAAGCGCTGGCGACGGCGCTGGTCAGTCCCGACCAAAAAGCAGCCGCAAACTTGATCTTGGAGATGCGCGCCGATGGCACCAAAGATGAACAGCTGTATCTGACCTATCTGGCCAGCGCCTCGCGCCGGCTCGGTGAATGGTGGAACGACGACAAGATCACCTTTGCCGAGGTCACAACTGGCAGCGGAAGAATTTACGCCATTTTGCGCAGCCTCAAACCGATCAGCACGAAACCGCGCCCGCCAACGCTTGGGCAATCCGCGCTTTTCGCAGCCACACCCGGTGAAACCCATACGCTGGGCATCAAGATGGCCGCTGACCTGATGCGCACCGATGGATGGGACGTCGAGCTAGCACTCGACCTGTCCCATGACGCGCTGATGGAGCGGATTGCTGCAACGGATCAACCCATCATCGGCCTGACGGCGGCGGGCGAACACGCAGTTCCAAATCTTGCCAAGCTCGTGCTTGCGATCCGCATCTGGTCGCCCGGTGCGCTTATTCTTGTCAGCGGCAATGTGGTAGATGCCGCGCGTGAGACCATCGCGCTTATGGGCGTCGATGCAATGACAAGCGACATGGGCAACGCCCGTGAAGAGCTTGACCGCCTCTGGGCCATCGTCGAAAGCCGCGCATAAAAAAAGCGGCCCCAAACATGTCGCGGCCGCTTCGGTCTTTGTTGTGTTAGCGCTTAGCTCGAAGGGCCGACCGAGACCAAATAGGCCCACAGGTTCGCCGCATCTTCAGCCTTCTTCAGCTTGAACTGCATTTTGGACTTCGCTTTTTTGTCGTCCAGAACACGCGCCAACCATTTTTTCGGATCCGCGACGTATTCTACGAAGTTGGCCTCATCCCAGCCATCCGCGATCACACCGGTTTCGCCGACAGCCGCGAGTGATTTTCCGTATTTGGTGTAGCCTTCATACGCACCCGGGGTGCGTTGATAGATGCCATAAAGGTTCGGGCCAGTTTTGCCGCCCTTTTGGATCGCCGTGCCGTCAGCGGCTTCGATCATGTGGCAAGACTTGCACTTCTTGAAGACGTTTTCGCCCTCAGCAGCGTCGCCCGTTGCGTGCCCATCCGCCATTACTGGGGCTGCCGCCAAAGATAGGGCAAAGGTCGCTACAGTCATGAATTTCATAAGAATCACTCCTCTCCGTGTTCGGATCCAACCTAGTCTCCTGAGACAAAGGGTAAAGGGCAGTCTCAATATTTCTCTTAAAATTGAACATGACGCCCCGTCTCATTTTTCTACTAATCGTTGAGATTGGCTAAGACTCTTGCTATCTTTGGGCTATCCCAGGCGCCGGGATGTTGCGGCGCCGTTGTACGGAGGTTTGAGCGCTGTCTCAACAAACTGATCTGGGCGCAGTCACCGCCCCGAAAACGACCAACCCGGTCGACACCGAAACCAAGCTGTCCAGCGAAGCACTGCTGGAGTGGATTGTAACCTCTTTGAATGACGAAAAGGCCGAAGAGCTGGTGCAGATTGATCTGCGCGGGCGCTCTGAGATTGCCGACTACATGGTCATTTGTTCGGGCCGCTCCACACGGCAGGTTACTGCATTGGCTGACAAACTCACAGCGAAGCTGAAGGAAGAATTTGGCCGCGCCTCCAAGGTCGAGGGCAAAGCTGCCGGCGACTGGGTCCTGATCGATACGGGCGACGTGGTCGTGCATGTCTTCCGGCCCGAGGTAAGGGAGTTTTACCAGCTTGAAAAAATGTGGCTGCCGCAAAGCGGCGACACGGAAGCCAGCACCCGCTGATGCGCGTGCATGTTTGCGCTGTTGGACGCCTGCGGGCGGGGCCTGAACATGACCTGATTTCCGACTATCTGACCCGGTTTGAGCGGACCGGTCGAGGCCTTGGGCTGGGCCCAGCCAGCATAAATGAAGTTGAGGATAAGAAGGGCGGCAAACAGGCCGTCGAGGCAGAGCTTTTGCGCCGCTCCGTCCCGAAGGGCGCATTCATCTGCGCGATGGATGAACGCGGGAAGACAGTCACGAGCCCCGATTTTGCAGCGCTTCTTGCGCGTTGGCGCGACGCAGGTCGTCAGGACGTGGCCTTTGTGATTGGCGGCGCCGACGGGATTGCCCCCGACTTGCGGGCGGACGCCAACCACCTCCTATCCTTTGGCAAGATGGTGTGGCCGCATATGCTGGCCCGCGTCATGCTGTCAGAACAACTCTACCGCGCGGCCTCCATTCTGGCGGGCGCGCCCTACCACAGGGCATAAATGATGCGGCTTTTGGTGCTCGGCGCGCGTGGAAAGCTGGCATGTCTTCTGCGCGCCGCATGGCCTGAGAGCGGTGAGATAGAGCCTGTCTGGTTGGGCGCAGATGACCAGTCTCGTGGTCTGGACCTTCTGAACGACACCGATCAGCTCGCGCGCGCCATGACCGATGCCGACGTGATCTTAAATCTCGCCGGGGTGACTCGGGAGCGCGGCGGCAGGCGCTTTGCCGACAACCCCGCAATCGCGCAAAACAGTCTCCAATGCGCAGACGGGCGTCCGGTGTTGCTGTGCTCCAGCGCCGCTGTCTATGGAAACACCAAGGCACTTTGCCATGAAGACATGCCCCCAGCGCCGCTGAGCGCATATGGCCGTTCCAAACAGGAGATGGAGCGTATCGCGCAGGGTTTTGACAACGCGATCTGCCTGCGCATGTGCAATGTCGCGGGCGCGGATGCGTTGTTGGCGCAGGACCGCGATGCCTACCGGCTTGACCAGTTTCCCGATGGCAGCTTCCCATCGCGCAGCTATATCGGGCCGCATCATCTGGCGCTTATTTTGCAAGAGCTTGCGACAATCACGGCCAAAGGCCATGCCTTGCCAGACCGGTTGAACCTTGCCGCCGACCCGCCGGTCACCATGGACGCCTTGCTCAGCGAGGCGGGCAAGACATGGACGCCCGTTCCAGCACCGCCCGAGGCCATTGCCCAGGTGCATCTCGATATTTCGCGCCTGACTAACCTTATTGCAACGAAATCGCCCTACCCTTCAGTAATCGAGGATTTGAACGCACTCAAAGGGTAGGCATGCGTCTGGGAAAACGGATATTCGACCTGGTCTGCGCGACGGCTTTGGGCCTTCTTATCTCGCCCTGGATCGTGTGGATTGCCTACAAGGTTTGGCGGCAGGGCGACGGCTCTATTCTGTACCGGGCAGAACGGATGCGCGGCGTCGATCTCGCGTTCACCTTATACAAATTTCGGACGATGCGCGGCGGTGATGACGCTGAAATTGGGGTCACGGGTGGCGACAAGGCCGACCGTATCACCGAATTTGGCGCAAAGCTGCGCCGCCGCCATCTTGATGAATTGCCCCAGCTTTGGAACGTGATCCGCGGCGATATCAGCTTTGTTGGCCCGCGCCCGCCTCTGCGCGAATTTGTCGAGCGGTTCCCAGATATCTACAGCCAGGTCCTTAAAGACAAGCCCGGCGTGACGGGCCTTGCCACCTTGATCTACAATGACCGTGAAGAGGCTGTTTTGGCCCGTTGCAAGACGCCCGCAGAAACCGACGCCGTTTACTGCCAGCGCTGCATACCGTCCAAGACGCGTCTCGATATGATCTATCAAAGAAACGCCGGCTTCGCGCTTGATCTTTGGATCATTGGCGCGACGCTAAGACAGATATCGGGCAAAAACCCGCGCCGCGCAAAAGTGCCAAACCGCAAAAGCAGCGCACGCAACCCTGTGCCTTTGTTAACCTCAAACTGAGACAACCCTGCCCGCGCGCCATTTTTTCGCGCGCCGTAGTTTCCGGCGTCACCCCATGGCGCCTTCACATGGATTGGCAGGATTTTATGGACAAATTTTCGAACTTCCCAACGACCCTGATTTCTCCGGCACGCGGAGGGGAGCAAGTTTCCCCCAGCGACACGGTCGCACTGGCCCAGGTGAGCCGCGCCCTTTTCGTGGGACAGGGCGGCGACCTGAGCGTCGTCATGGCTGATGGCACACCGCTTCTGTTTGAAGCAGTCCCGGGCGGCACCATGTTGCCCGTCCGCGTCGAACGCGTCGCCTCGTCCGGCACATCGGCGACAGGCATCGTCGCGCTCTGGTAGACCTACTTTAAAGCCAGGTTGCCCTTCAAACCTGTCGCGCCCTGCGCGGCAGGTTTTTTCTGGGCCGAAATCACGTCCCGGAACAACCGCTCCAAGGCCGTCTCGTAAAGCCCAAGCCGCGCCAACCCGTTGAGATGCGCTTCGCGGGCCAGCTCCGACAGCGTCGCGCGCTCGGCATATCCATCCATCACGCGCGCAATGATCTCGCCTTGTGAATGCGCGCAGCAATCCGCGACGTGATCATACCCCAAGGTCCCAAAGAGACCCGTGAACTTACGGCTATAGGCCAACGGCACGACGGCGACGCCGCTGGAAAACGCCGCGATGCAGGAATGCATCCGCGCGCCCGTAAAATACGACATTTGCGCGATATAGCCCTTCGCCTCGGACGGCGTCCGGAACGCCGGCGCGCAGATCACATCCGGGTAGCGCCGCGCGAAACCCTCTATCGCCAATACATCATCTTCGAGCGCCAATTCGGGGCTGACCACATGCGGGATCAAATGCACCTCAGGCCGGTCGGGATGCGCCAGAAAGCGTTCAATCAGCGTGCCACACAGCGCGGCATAATCCATATCCATCCCGAACTGGTTGCGCCCATCATACCCCCCCGCCATCAAAAGGCCGGAGATATTGATCCCAACCCGAGGCCTGTCGCCAGGCATCAGCCGCGGACGCGCCGGCAAGCGCAACGCAACATCGCAAGCCACCAGCACCTCCCGCTTCACACCCAAAGCAAGCAAATGCGCGGCAGAGGCCGCATCCCGCGCAACCACAAGGGCGGATCGATGCAATACGAATTTGGCTAAAAACTTGCTCATAGGCCTTGTGAAAGGCCCGTAGGTCTGCGGCGCATGCACCAAAGGCTTTCGTGACGCGAGGCAAACAAGCTTCATCCACATCATACGCCGTAGCCGTTTCGGACCATAGATATCGGCGAAACTGTCACCAGCGCCAATATCGATCACGATGTCGGCCGTCCGGAAATGCTTGAATATGCCGCTAGGCGACAGCAGGTCGCGCCCCGTGACTGTGACGATCTCAAGATCATCCCCGTTGACACAAGGCGCTCCGCGATCAGCCCAATCGAGGATTGTGACTTTCAGCCGCTGGCGCAGCTTTTTCGCGATCTCTCGCACGGTTTCAAGCTGCGCTGCCGTCAACGCACCCACGCCAAGATTGCTGGACCGGGTCGCATGCATGATGAAGCAAATATGAAGCATGCCCGACCCTGTTGCGATTCCAGTTAATGATTGGTTACGCGCCCGCGGTTTTGAGCGCTTTGCATCCGATTGCGACGCAGCGCAGAGCGGCGCATCATGCCAAGACAGACCCGGATCATCCGCGCAAGGCCCAAAGCGCGAGAATTGCGCCAAATGCTCAGCCCCCTGTAGCGCGGCGCCGGGAACCCGGCCAAAAGCCTGCCTGCAATTCGGGCCAAAAGCTCTTGTCGGCGGCGCACCTGTCCGGGCTGCATCGGCGCGATCGCATCAGCCCGGGTCGCGCGGATCACGAGCGCACCGGCCTGCGCCGCTTCATGCGCGACACGTAACCCAAGGCGGGAGCGCGCAACGATCAGACTGCGCCCATCGCGTTCCTCAAATTCAGGATAGCCGTCAGCATCAACCTCCCAGGCATCGGCGAACACGATATCAGCCTCCAAGCCGATGCCATCGGCGCAGATTTTGCAGCGCGGCTGCACATGTTTCGACAGCACATCGCCCCAGCTTTGTGCATAGCTCAAACTGTGTGATTGCCCCGATTTGGTGACCAGCTCCGACCGTCCGGGCCATCCCCGCCCCCGGTAACGAAACGCCGCCACATCACCCGGCGCGACGCCAAGCCGGGCGGCCAATGCTTCAGCGCCTTTCTGGGACGGGACACCGGCACAAAAGAACGACAGCTTGACCGGAAACACCGCGTCAACGCGGGCGTCCAACCGCGCCCAATTGCGAAGCCCCGCGACGTCACAGGGTTTGCCGACAAAGGCAAAGCGCTTGGATTGCTCCAACAGCCGTGGCACCTCCAGAAGCGGCGCAGATGGTGCGTAGCGGGAAGCGGCCTGCGACATCAAATCCTCTTTGGTTTCGCTGAAGCCAGCCCTGTTGCCCAGCGGATTGTCTGGGTCTGCGGTGGTACTGAGGACGGCATCGACCTCACCCGTTTCCAACAACCAGGCCAAAACCCCTGTCAGCGCGCCGCCCGATGCGCCCGCGAACCGAAGCGCAGGGTCTGTCGACCAGCCCTCAAAAACCTTGCGGTAGGAGCCCCAAAGCATGTGATTTTGGTCGCCCATCCCCTCAGGCACCTGCTGCTGGCCGGGGCATATCTTGGCAATGTCCTTACGTGTGGTCCGGGGCAGCCGCGCCTTTGTCTCAGGCCGAAGAAAGCCGTCTGGGTCCAGACCGAAGGAAATCGATCTCGGCGCCAGCGCGGCACAAGCACCGCAGCCGGCACATAGGTCAGCCGCGACTATCCTCTCTGTAATCTCTCCCGCCTGCGCCACGCGGCACTCCTTGCTCGTTTACACATCGTTAAGACGCAACTCGTTAAACTTGGGTAAATGGTCATGATCACACATCCATTGACGCAGCCGGACCGTCGGTTGATCTCCCTCGTGGCATTGCTATCGGGCAATAGCGCGATTGCGGCCCTGACATTGCTGCGCAATATTTTTGTCGCAAGGCTGATCGGGGTGGATCAGTTCGGCATCGCGGCCGCGCTCGCGATTGCGGCCACCAGCGTGGAGATGGCAACCAACCTTGGGACCCAACAAATGCTGGTTCGCGACGGCCGGGGCGACGCGCCTCGCTTTCAGGCGTCGCTGCAATTTGTCCAGCTCATACGCGGCCTTTTCGGTGCAGCGCTGCTGTACTTTCTCGCGCCCATGATCGCCGATTTCTTCAACATGTCGGGCGTCACCTGGGCGTTTCGAACGCTGGCACTGCTTCCCTTGGCTGCGGGCGTCTTGCATCTGGATGCGTTTCGCTATCAACGCGCCGGGCGGTTCGGTCCCACGATTGCAATCGGGCTGGGTCCGGCTTTGTTGGCCCTTTTGATGGTATGGCCGCTATTCCAGAAATATGGCGATTTCAGAGTTCTGCTGATCGCCTCGCTCATCCAAGGGTTTGGCACACTGATCATGACCCATCTGGTGGCTGAACGCCGGTTCCTTATTCGGGTTGAACGCAGGCATTGGCGAAGCGTCTGGCGCTTTGGCGCGCCCATGGCTTTGAACGGCGCATTGCTGCTGGGCGTGTTTCATGGCGAAAAGATTTTGCTGGCGCATCTGCGGACGCCCGGTGATCTGGCGCTCATCGCGATGGGGTTCACCCTGACATTGACGCCTGCGCTTATTCTCGGGCGCAGCTTGCAGACCTATGCCTTGCCCCGGCTGTCACAAATAGCCAACCCGTCCGAGTTTCGCGCCCAAGCCAACTTGCTGATGCTGCTTTGCTTGGGGATTGCACTGGCCACGACCGCTGTGCTCAGTTCCATCAGCCCCGCGATACCGATCTTGTTGGGCCCCGAATTTGCCGAGCTTCAAGCCCTGTTCCCGCTGCTGGCGGTGCTTCATGGCCTGCGCATTGTGCGGTCCGGCCCGTCCGTCATAGCCCTTGCGAAAGGGTGCAGCATCAACGCAGCGCTCGGCAATGTGCCACGCATCTGCGCGCTGCCAGTTGTCTATGTCTGGCTCGCCGGCGGCGGTAGCATTGCGGGCATGCTCTGGATTGCAATCGTGGCGGAGCTGGCGGGGCTGGCGCTCGCATATCTGCGGATGCGCCAGACCCTGAAACACGCCTAGGTGGCGTCGCTGCCCAGTTTCCAAGGATCGGCATTTATCAAGGTAGGCGGGCCCAGATACTCCTTGTAGGGGGTCGTGCCGGGAAGGCTGCCATCGCCCAGCGCCTCTTTCCAAACCGCAATCCGGTCAACATTGGCCACCACTTGGTTGGAGCCGTTGAACGTCGCCAGCAAATTCACCGCGCGGTTGCTGGGCAGGGTTGGCGTCGCGGAGGTAAAGCTCTCATCCATCACCTGCGCCCCGTTCACCCAGATGCGCGTGTACCCGGCTGCCAGATCAATCGCCAACCGAATGTCGGCCTGAACGCCATTGATGATCGTGCCCGAGGCCGTCTGCGCGTAATCAACATGCACCACACCACCCGTGTCGCGCACGCGCACGCGCAGCTTGCCATTTGGCAGGACCTCCAGCCGGAGGTAGTTCCCCGTGGTCGTCATCAACATGATCGCGCCAGAGGCCGGGACCGTCGGCTGCAAATCGAAGTGGAACTGCATGGCCGACACCCCGGCACCCAAGGTCTGGGGGTCGTAAAAATACGGGCCCGTAGTACTTGTGCTGAAGCCCCCGGCGGGCGCGGGAAGCGTGTTTGCCAGCACCGCCTCATCCGGCAAAGGCCGAACCGGCACGCCGTCTATGCCCGAAAGCGCATGATCAACGACCGGCAAGTTCAGATGGGTGCCTGCAAAATGGTCCTCAGGGAATTTGACCATCCCTGTCGCGCCGCCTTCGCCAAACCGAATCACGTCGCTCGAAACAAAAATCCCCGCGTTTGGATAGATGCGCACGCGTCCGGCAACAATCTCGGCGCGCTGGGCGGGCTGGCCATTGATCTGCCACCCCATCACATCCGTCCAGTGCGGCTGGGTGTTGCCCAAGGCCGGCAGGCCGCGTTTTAGGCGCGGCGTCGTGATATCGCCCGCGCTGGACCAAACCTCAACATAGGCGCCCGCAGGCTGCCATTCCGCCTGATCAAAGACTGGCATCGCCCAGTTCGTCAGCCCGCTCGATTGCAAAATCGCATGCGCCATCAAGCGCCCAAACATCGGGGAGCCGTCATCCGTCCAGGCTGAGGGGTGGCTTTGGTCTGTCCAACTGCCCGCGCCATCATCATAGCCGTTTTGGTAGGTCAGCGGCTCAAGCCCAAGTGGCAGGAACAGCGCATCCGCATTGGGGTTCACAACCATCTCGCGCCAGCTTTCGCGGGCCAGCTGTTTGTTGAGAAGGTTGTTCTCCGTCGCGCCACCCGAAAGCACCGTCGCGTTTTGCATGTCGGCGCCAATGTCGAACTTATGCGGACCAAAGGCGATCCAGCGGGTATGCGCCGGGTCGTACAGCTCTCCAAACCAGTGGTCGGCCTTATAGCTTGAGCTGGTGCCAAAATTGATCGTGGTTGGGAAACTGACCGCGCTGCCATCTTCCTGTTTGCCGGTAAACAGCGGGAAAAGCCCCTGCTCATAGCTGCCCGCAAAGGAGCCGGGCGTCGCAAACCACGACAGTGACGGCATGCCAACATGCTGGCCATCGGCCGTTGCAAAGGCATGCAAGGCGGCGTCATTGGCCCAAAGCCGCGAGGGCTCACCGTCATCGACAAGATCGCGGAACCCGGTGCCCGCGACCGCCTGAAAGACCAGCGCAAACTTTTCGCCAGGCCGCTCAGCCATAAACACATTCGCCATCGCAGCAAGGGCGGCGGTATGCGGATCGGCATCCGTCAGATGCTTGATCTGCGGCCCACCGTCAAACCACATGGCTTGCACGCTGTCTTCGCTGAGCAGGGTTTCGGCGGGCAATTGATCGTAGAATGTCGAATGCAACCGAACGACCTCCGATTGCCCCCAAAGTGCAATCACATGGCCGACACCAAATCGGTGCCCTGTGGTGGCCCGCGTCACCGGCTCTGATTGAATACGCGCCTCGACGCGCAACCAGTCCGGCCCGCGCCCAAACACACGGTTGCCCGACCAATTGCCCCCAGCATCGATCACGCCAAACACTTCCCAATCTGTCGGGGCGCCGCCCTCCGGCAAAATGCGGATCTCTACCGTTTCACCCGGCGTTCCCGTGCCACCAAGGGCCACCTCTGCTTCGGCGCGCCCAAAGGCTGCCCCGCTGTCAAACAGGGTCATGTCGCGCGAGAAATTGTTGATCGTGATCTCAGTGAGCGGCACAAAGATGCCGCCCTTGGGGTTGGAGGTCGCGGCCAGCGGAAGGCCAAGCATTGTGATCATAAGGGTCACCTTCGATTGGCTCGGGCCGAGGGGTGGGCGCGGCGCGCGCAAAGCAACACAGCTGTGCTGGCGCGCCATCCCGTGGGAACGAGCAGACTCTGATTGGAAAACGGGCGCTGTTGCGCTCAGACCGCCTGATATCACACGGAATTTCGCTGTTGCGCCTTTCGCTTGTCACCCGCGCCCCGCGTTAACCCTTAGGTCAAACCGGCCACGGCCAATGCGTGTTCGTGCTGATCAGCGTCAGGCAGGCGTCCAAAAGGCCCCGCTGCAATGCCGCGTCGCAAAACGCGTGCCGGGTTGCCGGCAACAATGCAATCGCTTGGGACGTCGCGCGTCACAACCGCACCCGCAGCCACAATGACACCATCACCAATCTCAACGCCCGGCAAGATCACACTGCGCGCGCCAATAAAACAATCGCGCCCAATGCGGGTGTGCAAATAAAGTCCGCGCGTCCGATCATGCGTCAGTATCAAGGTTTGCAACGCGACATAGCTCTGCGCGCCAATATGGACGCCGATGGGAAAGGTCCGGTCCAACCTTGCCGACATCGAAATCTGCGCCGTCTTATCAATATCCATCCCATAGACCTGCGTGAGCCAAATCCGACGGGCAAATACCAACACCTGCCGCAGCAGCCGCAACCTGTTCAGCCCACGGCGACGCGCCTTAAGGTGGATTGGTTTCTGAGTCTGGGCGGTGAAGGGCAGATCGGTCAAGCGCAAGCCTCGCATGTCGTGGGCACAACGAAAATAACCGACCAGATCTTTACAGAATGATAACGGTTAACCGCCAATTTACCGTTATGTTTGCCGCGCCCGCTCTCCCGATCCCCGTGCTTCTTTACCTGCTGATGGTTATTCTTCCGGTCCGCTTCATGGCCGGGCCACTGCAGATAACCAGCGTGCGTCTTTATATGGCGCTGCTTCTGATACCCTTGCTCATATCGTTGTTTCGGCACCGGCCAACCATGACCGATATGTTGTTGCTGCTCTTCGTGCCATGGGCGGGGCTTGCGATGTGGATGAACACGCCGGATCAGGCGATTGAGCATACAGGCGTCATGATGTTGGAGATGTTTTGCAGCTACATGCTCGCCCGGCGGTGCATCACCAACCAGGCGCAGTTCGTCGCACTGATCAAAGCGGTTCTTTTGATTGTCCTGCTCTGCCTGCCCCTCGCAATCTACGAAACGCTCACCGGGACCCCGTTGGCGATCAACGCCATTCGCGCCATTCCCGGCATCACCAGCGTCGAGGTCGTCACCATCGACCAAAGGCTCGGATTGGAAAGGGTTCAGGCGCTCTTTGCCCATCCCATTCACTTCGGTCTGTTTTGCGCATCAGCGGTCGCGCTTGGATTTGTCGGGCTGTCCGACACGCTATCCCCGGTTGCGCGATGGATCGCGATGCTTCTGGCCGTTGTGACAGCCTTCCTTGCGCTTTCCAGCGGGGCGTTTTTGTCGGTGCTTATACAGCTCTTCTTGATCGGCTGGGCTGCGTTTTTCGGCCGCAGCGCGCAGAAATGGTGGTGGCTCGCCGCCGCCGTGCTTGCGGCTTATATTTTTGTCGATATCGTCTCAAACCGCTCTCCGTTTCGCGTCTTTCTCAGCTACGCAACCTACTCCGCGCACAACGCCTATTGGCGCAGCATTATCTTTGAGTGGGGCATGATCAACGTCTGGGCCAACCCGGTCTTTGGCTTGGGGTTAGAGGAATGGGTCCGCCCGCATTTCATGTATTCCGGCAGCATGGACAACTTCTGGCTCGCGCTCGCCGTACGCTACGGCGTGCCCGGGTTTGCCCTCATAGCCGCCGGGTGGGGGCTCGCCCTCTTGCGCGTCGCCCGCACAAACGCAGCGCCACATCACCTAAAAATGGCATGGCTCTACTGCATGATCGGGCTGACATTCACCCTTTGCACCGTTCACGTCTGGACCGCGATTTATTCATACTGCTTCTTCCTGTTGGGCGCCGGTCAATGGATGGCGACGGCGAACCATCAGACTGCGCCCACAGCAGCCCCAACGTCCGAACCCATCGGCTTTACGCGCCAGTTCCAGCCGCAATTCCAACGCCCGGCGCTCTCGTGACGCTCGGGGTCGTCATTGTCACCTATAACGCCGCTGACGTGATCGTGCCCTGCCTCGATACCCTGCTCGCAAGCCCCCAACCCATGCGCGTCGTCTTGGTCGACAATGCCTCAACAGACGCCACACGTCGCGTGATCGACACTTGGCGCACCGCCGGAACCGTGCCAATGGCGCTGCCATTCGCGCCATCCACGCCGCCATCAGAAAAGCGGCGCGGCAGCGTCGAGCAGATCCTTGCGCCCAGCAATGATGGCTTCGCGGCAGGGGTAAATCTTGGCTTGAAACACCTGCTGGCGGATCAGACCTTGGACCGGTTTTGGATCCTGAACCCCGACACGATGATCCCGCCAGAGACCCCAACCGCCATCGCCACGGCGCCGGGCGGGTTTGCCTTGATGGGCAGCAGGCTGGTTTACGCGGACCCGCCGCACCGCATTCAGATCGACGCGGGCACTGTCAACAAGTGGACCGGGGTCACCGGCAACCTGAACCTCGGCGCCAATGCAAATGTCGCGCTGCCGCATCCGCAAAAGGCCGATTTTATCTCCGGTGCCAGCATGGTCGCCTCCCGTGCTTTTGTCGAAAATGCGGGTCTCATGCCGGAAGAGTATTTTCTGTACTATGAGGAGGTCGACTGGGCTCAGCGCCGCGGCCCCCTTCCCCTCCACCTATGCGAAAACGCGATCGTCTATCACCGCGCGGGCAGCGCCATCGGCTCCCCGACGCTGGACAGCGCGCCCTCAGCGTTCTCGGTCTATTACAAACACCGCGCCCGCATGATGTATCTGAGGCGCTACCACCCTTGGGCCTTTCCCACGGGCTATCTCTACGGGCTGGCAAAGGCCGCGCAATTCGCACTCACTGGGCACCGGCCGCAGGCGAAAGCCTTGTTGAACGCATTGCATGGCCGCCGCCGCTCAGCCGATATAGCTGCGCAACGTAGTCACGAGCCCCTCGAGAGCCGGGCCTGACACGGTCGGCGTCTCGGGCAAGGATAAATCACTTTTGATCAGCCCTTCCAGCTTTGCGGTGTCCCAGACGCCGGTAATTCCGTCGCGCCCAAGCAGCTGACGCACCGTCCCTTCCTGGTGGTCGTTGCGGTGCTCACCAAGCGAGACACGTCGCGGCACCAGGATCAAAGGCACATGCGCCTGACGCGCGGCCAAAACGGTCCCGATCCCGGCATGGGCGACGACCAGACGCGCCTGCTCGATCACATCCGTGTAGCGTTCGCTGTTCATGAACGGCTCGACTATCAGGTTTGGGTAGGGCGTAAGATCATGACATGTCTGCGCGATCACGGGCTCGCATGTCCGACCGGCAAGGCGGTTCATCTCTGCCACCAATCGCGGAAACGGCAGCTGCGTTCCAACCGTGACAAAAATCATAGCACGGCCCCGGCATAGATGGCGCCAGTTTTGCGCGACACGTCAGGCCATTGGGTCAGCCAAAGCCCCGCAAACGGGCGTGATAACCTGCCGGAAAGCGACATGCCTTCCGTATTGGCAATCGAGTCGATCCAGACCGTGCGCGCCCGAAACATCCGCGCCACGATCAGCGCGACCAAACCCGGCAACGCGCCGGTGGAGACCACGACATCCGGTCGGACACGCAAAATGATCCAGGCCATCTGAATGGCCACCAGTATCCCGCGCCACCACTCGGTGCGGCTGCATTCACTGATACAAAATTCCGCAAGCTCGGGGTCCGTCGACACAAATCGCACGTTCTTTCCCGAAAATGCGCCGGTCATGGCGTTAAGCTGGCGCCAATGGCCCCCTTTCGAGGCGACGGCAAGCACGGTTTGCGTTTTCATGGATAGGGCTCCTCCAGGCTCTTTTTGGTTTCCACCTGGCCCCGAACGGGTGTTTGCCAGATGCCCCTAATTCGCCTGCGCGACCGCACCCCTGCGTTCACGGGCTTGGCCGATCTCCGGCCAAACCTAAAATCTATTCAAAGAGCTTTCGCTCCGGGACAACGATCACATCGCCCTGTTGCAGCACCACCATTTGGGTGCCACCATTCATCATTGAGCGCGCATTTATCCGGTAGGATTTGATCTTCTTTGTCCGCGCATCAACGCGGCGTAGAAGCACGCGGCTTGAGGCAGCAAAGCGCGTAAAACCGCCAGCCTCAGCCAAAAGCTGCATCATCGTGGTGCCGCGTGGCACAACAAGTTTGCCGGGCTTTCCCAGCTCTCCCATCGCGAAAACAGAAATTCCCGCAATACGTGACGACCTAACCCCAACGCCGCGCGCCCGCGTAGTGGTAACGCGGCGTGGTTCGGCCAAACGGGTGACGGAAATATGGATTGTCGGCAGGCTGACATAGTTCGGCCCGATCCGGCCACGTATCAACGCCTCCACCTGCGGCACCGTCAAACCAGCCACGGGGACCGTCCCGGCAAGCGGCAAAGAGACACTGCCATCAGGCAAGACCAAGACGGACCGGCGCATCGTCTCGTCTTCGAGGACCTCCAGAACCAAAGTGTCGCCAGGTTGAATCTTGTAGTTATTCGCAAGCCCGGGAAGCGACCAAAGGAGCACAACCAGAACCAGTATAGGTTTCCACATGGTCAGCGCTCCTTTCTCTCAATCAAAGCCAGAATTTGGCCGACTCACACTCACGGCCGTTTGTGCCGCAGGATCAAAAAAGAAACGATTTGGATTAATTATGTCTTAAGTTTTCAAGGGTCTTTTCGGGGTCAATCAGGCTAACCCAAAAGGATCCGAGATGCTGTATGATCGTTGCGAGTTTGACGACCTTAAGGATGCGAAGGCCCCCCTTGGCGACACCCGAAAACGCGCGAGCCTTCTCGTAGTCATGTCCAGATATCTTCTGAAAATCACGCGGTTCGCTCGATGAATGCGGCGTTGAAATACTGGCGTTGGAAGGTGCTGCGGCAGGCCCCGATGGGAATGATCATCGCAGGCACCGGCATTGCCGCGACTGTCTTCGGGGCGCAGCTTCTACCCGATCACTATACGGCAAAAACCCGCCTTTTGGTTGAGGCCACATCCGTCACCAACACGAACCGTTTAACGGCGGAATCGCTGCACCATGCGGCCCAGCTTCAAAGCATCGAGGCGCGGTTGATGACCCAACCAAAGCTTGCCGCACTCGCGCAGGAATTGGATAGCGATACCGATCCGGTCGACCTGCAAGAAGCGATCAAATTTGATACATCCAGCGGTCGCGGCAAGCCCACGACGCTTGAGATTTCAGTCACCGATGCGGATGGTGCGTTTGCGGCAGCCGCTGCAAACAGCCTCGCCGAACGCGTCCTTTCGGAACACAGCCAGATCAAAACGGGACGCGCAGAAAGCGCGCTCACCTTCTTTCGTGAAGAGGTCGCCGACCAAGAGCTGCGTCTTGAACGTGCCTTCTCGGACCTATTGGCCTTCAAGCAAACCCATGCCGGCGCGCTGCCCGATGATGCGCCCCGCTATCATGATCAACGAAAGGCCCTTTTGCTGCAACGCGCCTCAAAAGGGCTGTCAGTTTCAACGGATCCTAATCGCGACCGGCTGGAATCAGAGCTGCGCTCGGCCTCCGCCCTCTATTCAAACCAGCATCCCAGGGTCCGATCGCTAGCATCACAACTCGACCGCACCGACCCACCCATCGAGACCACTGCGCCCAAGCTGATGAACTCCAGCGATATCACGCAGATTGATGCAGCTCTCGCGTTGATCCCCGCCAATACACTGCGCCTCGAAGCGCTGGAGAACGCTCACGCGCTGGCGCTCTCGCAATATGAAGACGCCGTCGCGCGGCTGGAGGACGCAGCCGTCGATGAACGCATCGCGCTGACGGCCAAAGGGGATCGTATCTCCGTCGTCGAAGCGGCCTTGCCGCCAGAATTGCCAACAGGGCCGCGCCGCAAAATTTTCCTCGCGCTCGGCGTGGTGTTGTCGTGCATGCTCGGCTGCGCCTTTGCCATTCTGCGCGCCCGCGCCGATCAGGTGCTGCGCCGCCCGCAAGACCTAATCAACAGCCTGCAAATCAAACCCTACGCGGTGATCCCCCTCCCGCGGCCCACCTAACGCCGGAGACCAGTCATGGAACAAGCAGCCCAAACCCAAGCCCCACCGAACCCGGTGATCGACAATGCCCGCCCGGTGGCCTTCACGCACCACCCCGGCGAGTACAAAGTCAAGATCGACCCGGCCCGCGCATGGCTCCGCCTCAACGAGGTCGCAATCCCCGCGCATGCGCCCGTCATGGATGCCCCCGATCCCTCAGAGGCCCGCGCCGTGGACCTGCTGCGCAGCCGGTTGGCGCGCCAACTGCGCCAAGATGGCGTCAAAAAGCTCGCCATCACCGCACCCACCAAAGCCTGCAACGCCCATAGGCTCGCGGCCCAGCTCGCGCTCAGCCTGGCCCGGCAGGTCGATCTGAAGGTCATGCTGCTCGATTTTGACCTACGCGCGCCGCAGCTCGCCACGCATTTCGGCCTGTCCTCGGTCGCGCCCATCTGGAGTGCGCTCACCGGTGTCCGCCGCGAATTTGACAGCTCCTGCCTCAAGGTCGGGGACAATCTGGCGCTCAGCCTCGCCACGCAACCCGGTGAAACCCCGGCGGAGCTGCTGGCCACCACCCGCTCCAAAGCCCTGCTCGACGAGATCGAGCATGACTTCGCGCCTGATCTGATGCTCATGAACCTGCCGCCGGTCCTCAGCCATGACGACGCCGTCAGCGCCGCCGGGCTTTATGACGCGGCCCTGCTTGTTGCGCGCTCCGACCATACCACCCGCGCAGAAATCGACCGCACGGAGGCGCTTATATCAGAGCAAAAGCCATGCCTCGGCGTGGTCCTGACCCATTGTCGGTTCGTCGATGAACACGCATCTGGCTGAGCTTGACGCCGCGCTGCTGGAGCGCCCCAAAACCGCAAAAGGCCCCCGCAAAAGGGCGCTGCGCGCGATGCTTTCGGTCTGCGACCCCCGCGCCTGGATGCATCTGCTGAAGCTGGTGAACTACTACAACCACACCCATGTCACGCCGCGCCGCGCTCTCAGCTGCGGGCCCGGAACCGCGATCAGCCCAACGGCGTCCTTTTCAAACGCGCATAACATCGCGCTCGGGGCGGGCTGCCATATCGGGGCGCATTGCGCGCTTTGGGCCGGCGAACATCGCGGCGCAATCGCGGCAGGCGACAACCTGTTGCTGGGCCCCAATGTGATGATCACGGCGGCCAGCTACCGCTTCAATGACGGCACGCCTGTGACCCGGCAACCCATGCGGGAGGCAACGGTGCGCATCGGGCGCGACGTCTGGATCGGCACCGGGGCCGTCATTCTGCCCGGCGCTGAAATCGGAGACGGCGCAATTATCGGGGCGAGGGCCGTCATCCGCGGCGTTGTGCCCGCCTATGCGGTTATGGCAGGGCCAGCGCCCGAACAGATCAGCACCCGCCAAATCGTCTAAAAACCGCGCCTTTTGGTTGAAGGCCCGCGCGCCCCGGCGTAGCGTGCGCGCAACCCAAAGGACGCGTGCAATGGCCACCAAAAAACCCGTAATCCTGTGCATTCTCGATGGCTGGGGCCTGTCGGATGCCGCCGAAGGCAACGCGCCGCTTCTGGCCAAAACCCCCAATATGGACCGCATCACGCAGGAATGCCCCAATGCCACTTTGGTCACCTATGGCCCGGATGCGGGCTTGCCAAAAGGCCAGATGGGCAATTCCGAGGTCGGCCATACCAATATTGGCGCGGGCCGCGTCGTGGCGATGGATCTGGGCCAAATCGACCTCGCCATCGAAGATGGCAGCTTTTTCGACCAAGCCGCGCTTCTGACCTTCATTGAAACGCTGAAATCCAGTGGCGGAACCGCGCATTTGATGGGTCTGGTCTCGGACGGTGGGGTGCATGGGCACACCAATCACATGCTTGCCGCCACCAAGGCCATCACCGATGCCGGTGTGCCTGTCGCCATCCACGCCATCACCGACGGGCGCGATGTGCCGCCAAAATCGGCCAAAACCTTTCTGAGGGACCTGAAATCAAACCTCCCCGAGGGTGCGCAAATCGCCACAGTCAGTGGCCGGTATTTCGCCATGGATCGTGACAACCGCTGGGACCGTGTCGAAAAGGCCTACCACGCGATGGTCCATGCCAAAGGCGCCGACTATGCCGATCCGCAATCGGTGGTGCGCGATGCCTATGCGCATGACAAGACTGACGAATTCATCGAGCCCGCCACAATCGGCGGCTACAAAGGCATGAAAGACGGCGACGGCGTCTTCTGTCTCAACTTCCGCGCCGACCGTGCCCGCGAAATCCTTGCAGCCCTTGGCGACATCCGCTTCGAGGGGTTCTCGACCGCCAATCTGCCCAAGCTCTCAGCACGGCTCGGCATGGTGGACTACTCCACCAGCCACAACGAATACATGACGACAGTCTTCCCAAAACAAACGATCACGA
This sequence comes from Pseudomonadota bacterium, assembly GCA_039030615.1. GTDB lineage: Bacteria > Pseudomonadota > Alphaproteobacteria > Rhodobacterales > Rhodobacteraceae > Litoreibacter. The sequence continues at coordinate 202,088 of JBCCDV010000002.1, forward strand.
ACACGCTCGGCGCGTGGGTCGCGGCCCAAGGCCTGCGTCAGTTCCGCCTGGCCGAGACCGAAAAATACCCGCATGTCACCTTCTTCCTCAATGGCGGCAAGGAAGACCCGGAACAAGGCGAAGACCGCTACATGGCCCAAAGCCCCGCCGTCGCCACCTACGATCTACAACCCGAAATGTCAGCGCCAGAGGTCACAGATAAGCTCGTCGATGCAATCTATGAGCGCTATGATCTGATCGTCGTAAACTACGCCAACCCCGACATGGTCGGCCATACCGGCGACCTAGACGCAGCGATCAAGGCCTGTGAAACGGTTGATCAAGGTCTGGGCAGGGTGCTCAAAGCGCTTGATGTCACGGGTGGGGCGATGATCGTCACAGCCGATCACGGCAATTGCGACATCATGATCGACCACAAGACGGGCAATCCGCACACCGCACATACGCTCAACCCGGTGCCCGTCATTTTGGTCGGTGGGCCAGAAGACGCACAGCTGCGCGACGGGAGGCTCGCTGATCTCGCACCGACGCTGTTGCAGCTCATGGGGGTCGAAAAACCAACCGAGATGACCGGAAAGACCCTGATCTCGTGATCCGCGCGGCGCTGATCTCGATCTGCCTGTGTTTCGCGCCTGCCGCTTGGGCGCAGTCTGACCCAGTCACAACCGCAAAGCGCGCCGTGCAAATGCTGCAAGTGGCTGCCATTCAGCTCGAGCAGGCGGAAAAATCATCTTCGCGGATCGCTGCACTCACAGAAACAGTCCGCGCTTATGAAGAAGGGCTCGCAGCCCTCCGCGAAGGCCTACGCCGCGTCGTGATCCGCGAGCGCGCAATCATGCTCGAATTTGAAGTCAAAGAAGACCGGCTGTCGCGTCTCCTGGGCGTGCTGCAAACGATTGAACGCTCGCCCGCCCCGTTATTGATGATGCACCCAAGCGGGCCAATCGGCACTGCGCGCTCGGGCATGATCCTCTCCGAGGTAACGCCTGCGCTGCAGCAGGAAGCGGAAGTGCTCAGAGCACAGCTAGAGGAACTTTCCGTGCTACGTGCGCTTCAGGAAGATGCCGCAAATCAAGTCACCGGCGCGCTTGATAGCATGCAAGTTGCCCGCACAACGTTGGCACAGGCCGTCGCCGATCGCACCGACCTGCCCGCCCGCGTCGTCACAGATAGCGCGCAGATGGCACAGCTGGTGTCCGCAGCAGACACATTGCAGGGCTTCGCCGACAGCCTCGCAACGCTCAGTTTCGAGGAAAATACCAACACCGCGGACTTTGAAACAGCCAGGGGCACGCTGTCACTGCCTCTGGCAGGCGCAGTTCTGAGCCGATTTAACGAAGCTGACGCCAATGGTATAAAACGACCCGGCTGGAGCCTCGCCACCGAAACCCGCGCGCTCGTTTCAAGCCCATGGCCTGCCACAGTCCGGTATGCCGGACCACTTCTTGACTATGGATCCGTCGTCGTTTTGGAGCCCGGGCGCGGGTATTTGCTGATTCTGGCCGGGCTTGGGCAACCGCTCGTTGAAAACGGCCAGATCGTCGCAAAAGGAGAAGCGCTTGGCCTTATGGGCGGAAATAGCCCCACCGCTGACAGTTTTTTGATGACCGCACGCAAAGGGAGTGGCGGAAATCTACAAGAGTCGCTTTATATAGAGATAAGAAAAGCCAACACGCCCCAAGACCCCGCGCCCTGGTTCGCGGCGGAATAAGGAAAACAAATGAAAAAATTTATGCTGGCAGCATTGCTCGGAACCGCCGCAGGCGTGATCGTCACAACCCAAGTTACAGGCCCGCTCCTCGCGCAGGAAGCAGAGAAAAAGTCCAACGTCTATGAGCAGCTCGACCTGTTTGGCGATATTTTCGAACGCATCCGCGCGCAATATGTCGAAGACGTCGATGAATCCGAGCTGATCGAGGCCGCCATCAACGGCATGCTGACCTCGCTCGACCCGCATTCCTCCTACCTGTCCGCAAGCGACTTTGAGGACATGCGCACCCAGACCTCCGGCGAATTCGGCGGCCTCGGCATCGAGGTCACGCAAGAGGAAGGCTACGTCAAAGTCGTCACCCCCATGGATGACACCCCCGCCGACAAGGCCGGCATGGAAGCCGGTGACTTCATCACCGCTGTCGATGGCGACAGCATCTTGGGGTTCACGCTGGAGCAAGCGGTTGAGCTGATGCGCGGCCCGGTCGGCTCCGAAATCATCCTCACCGTTGTGCGCGAAGGCGTTGATGAGCCCTTCGACGTCTCCATCATCCGCGACACCATCAAGCTGACCGCCGTGCGCGCCCGCACGGAAGGCGACAGCGTCGTGCTGCGCGTCTCCACCTTCAACCGCCAGACCTACCCCAACCTGGAGGCCGGTCTGAAAAAGCAGATCGAGGAGCTTGGCGGCGACGATAAGGTCAACGGCATTGTGCTGGACCTGCGCAACAACCCCGGCGGCTTGCTCAATCAGGCCATCGCCGTTTCTGATGCCTTTCTGAACCAGGGCGAGATCGTCTCGACCCGTGGCCGCAACCCCCGCGACAGTGAGCGCTATAACGCAACCGACGGCGATCTGTCCGGCGGCAAGCCCATCGTGGTCTTGATCAATGGCGGCTCTGCCTCCGCGTCTGAAATTGTGGCCGGCGCGCTGCAAGATCACGGCCGCGCTGTGGTTGTCGGCGAAAACAGCTTCGGCAAAGGCTCGGTGCAAACCGTGGTGCCCGTGCGCGGTGATGGCGCCATGCGCCTGACCACCTCGCGTTATTACACGCCTTCGGGCCGTTCCATTCAGGCGCTCGGCGTCTCCCCCGACATCATCGTGGTGCAACCGCGCCGCCGCCCTGCCGATGAGGAAACCGAAGAAGAGGCAAACCGCCCAAGCCGTTCTGAGGCGGACCTGCGCGGGTCGTTGAGCAACGATTCCATCTCGGAAGATGAACGCGCTATCATCGAAGCCGAACGCGAAAAGGCCGAAAAAGCCGCAGAGCTGCGCGAGAATGACTACCAGCTCGCCTACGCGCTCGACATTCTCAAAGGTCTGGAAGCCATCGCAAACGCTGCTGAGTGATGGCACCCGAAGAGATCAAGAAGCTGCCCTACCGGCCCTGCGTCGGGCTGATGGTCGTCAATAGTGAGGGTCGCGTCTTCGCGGCCCAACGTATCGACAGCCCCGCCGCAAACCCCGCCTGGCAAATGCCGCAAGGCGGGGTTGATAAGGGCGAGGCCCCGCGCGATGCGGCCTTGCGGGAATTGGAAGAAGAAACCGGCCTGACCCCCGACAAGGTCGAGATCATCGCCGAAACGGACGAATGGCTCCCCTACGACCTGCCCCATGATCTGGTCCCAAAGCTCTGGAAGGGCAAATATCGCGGGCAGGAACAGAAATACTTCCTCATGCGTTTCACCGGGCAAGACAGCGACATCAATATCGAAACCGAAGAGCCCGAATTTACGACCTGGACCTGGATGGAAATGGATGCGCTACTGAGCAATATCGTCCCGTTCAAACGCGACACCTACACCAAGGTCATCGCGGCCTTTCGCCCAAAACTCGGCGTTTGACCTGTCCCTCCGCAAAGGAGATCGCCATGAAACATATCGCAGCGGGTCTTGCCCTGATACTCGCCTCCACGCAGCCGAGCCTTGCTTTGTCCTGCCTGAAACCAGACGCGGTGCGCAGCTATCTCAACGCCGTCGCTTCTGAGACGCGCTACTATATTCTGAACGGCAGCTTCAACTTCAAGCCGCCCAAGGCGGCCGCGCTGCAAGGCGTCACTCAAAGCTTCACCGCCAATTTTCGCGGCGACGCGCTGGCACGCTTAGGGTTCAAATCAGGGTTTGAGCGCCAGATAAACGTCACGCTCAGCTGCGCTGGTCCTTGGTGCGGGCAGCTTGACCCCGACCAACCCTATATTGCCTTCGTCGAACTTGCGCCGGACAACCGGCTCACCTTCACCGTTGATCCTTGTGGCAGTCTGGCCTTCAAAGATCCCAGCGCCCAAACGCTCAAACACCTTGAGATATGTGCGCAAGGCGGTGCCTGCGCGCCACAAGAAAATTAAAGCAGAGCAGGTCTGTCATTCTTAAAGTGACGCGCCATGAGCTTTTTCTGCCGCGTCCCAGATGGCACGAAACGCGCCGGCGCTAACGCAGGTGTCTTGCGACCCAGCTCAGGGAAGACGCGTGACACTTCGCAGCGTCCTTCTGGCGACAAAGCCCGTTCCGCCTCGCGGCCGAGATACAGGCTCTCTGACTGAGCGCCCTCGGCAAAGACGATCTGATGGGCGTCGAACAAGAAGTGGATATACACGACCTCGTGGACCATCTGGTCAACAAATATGCCGGGCAAGGCCGTGAGCTTTGTGGCCGAGACCAAGACCTCAGACGTCCCAAACATGCGTTCCGCAATCTTGGAGGACACCAGCATCCTATGTTGACGCGACACAAGAAGATCGCGTTCCGGTAGATGCCGTCCCATCGAATGGGCGAGGATGCGCACCGGCCATAGGCTGTGATCCCTGTAGAGATCGCTTTCGCTAATGCGGCGGCGGCCAATCCAACGTATTTGCTGCGGCCCATTGTCAGCCGTCGTCACCCAGTCGCCAGCCCTCAAAGCCTCAGCGCGAACAGCGCCCTTCGGTGTCAAAATACGTGTGCCAGCGGTGAAACAAGGGATAAGCCCGTCTTCAAACGCAACGATGCCAACGGTTTCATCGACATGACCCATTTCGGTATTGGCAGATTGTTCCTCTTCTACAAAAACGCCGACGCTGGTGCTTGTCTGGCTGTCAATGACGACCGTCGCCGTATCACCGCCATTGATCGTTTGCGTTTCAGCCAGAACGACACCGTTGGTAAATGTCTGCCCAAGGCCCAGCACATCGACGTTTTCGTCAACACCGCCAAAGGTATTTGCAGAACCCGACGTCGTATCGCTTCCGGCCTGAATAGCAATCCAGCCAATCGTCTCAGAGGCATGAACGCCGTCTTGGGCTTCTTCCTCTTGCAGGGTCAGATCGAACCCAGACGCCGTGATATTGCTCGGGTCGCTATCCACTGTTGTGGTATCATTCTCAGACATCACCGATGTCAGAACCACGGGCGGATCCGTGAACCCGGCTGAAAATGTCTCGCTGCCGCCGGTGTTTCGGCCACTGCTGGAAATATCGCTGGTGCCCGCTTCTATGATGCGCCCATCGGGCAGCGTATGGACACCCTCTTCTATCGCCAGCCAGTTGATCGTCTCCGTCGCGGGGTGGGGCCCGTCGTGATACTCCCATTCCTCAATAATGAACGTGAACGAGACCGTGTCACCATTCGCATCAAGCGTTTGATCCACGACACGCAAGACGAATTGATTGCCGCCATTGTTGGTCGCGCTGAGGGCAAAAACAGGATTCGTCAAAGGGTCGGCCAAATTGACCGTGATCGGTGCGTTCTCCGTCGGAGAGTTCGTCGTGATACTGCCTGCTTCGCCGATCGCCATGGTTTTCTTGGCAAGAGAGGTCTCTTGCGCGCCTTTGACTTTCCGTGGGCCGCGGTTCTCGCAGCTTATCCAGTCTTATTTTATTGCCTTTTTGTGGTTTTTTTGTGCGCCGCAGATCAGCATAGGCTTATCCATGCCAGCCGGCCAAAACAAATAGTTAACACCGCACTAACAGCGCGGCGTTAACTTATATTTATCAAGGCCTTACGAGATTCCCCGCATGCGGGGAACTCTCTATTCGGCCGGAATAGCCTCGACTTCGGTGCCCAGAGGGACCGGGATATGCTTGAGCATTTCAATCGGACAGACCTGCAAGAAGTTTGGTTTTTCGATATCCCAGTCACGCAGCAACTTGGCCGCCTTCCGGCTTCCCGTCTCCTCCGCATGGGCTTCAATCAACCCTTTCAACTGCGCCTCCCAATGATCGACCGTAACAGGGCAACTCACCAGAGTTTCCATGTTCATCAGATCATGCGCCTTGCCGTCCGGATCATACAGATAGGCCATCCCGCCCGTCATCCCGGCACCGAAATTGGCCCCAATCTCACCCAGGATCACCGCAACACCGCCGGTCATATATTCGCAGCCATTCGTCCCGCAGCCTTCAATCACAACCTGCGCACCAGAGTTTCTCACAGCAAACCGTTCCCCCGCGCGCCCAGCCGCAAATAACTGCCCATCCGTGGCCCCATAAAGCACCGTATTTCCGATGATCGTGTTCTCCTCAGCCAGCAACGGGCTCTCCTGCGCAGGCCGCACCACAATGCGCCCGCCCGACAGACCTTTGCCGACATAGTCATTGGCATCGCCAAACACTTCCAGCTTCAGCCCCGGCGCCGCAAACGCACCCAAAGCCTGCCCCGCAGACCCCGTCAGCTTCACCGTCAGATGGTCCGACTGCAGATCATTGCGCATCCCGAACCGCTTCACGATATGGCTCGAAACCCGCGTACCGACGGTCCGAAGCGTGTTTTGAACCGCGTAAGACAGCTGCATCTTCTCGCCATCATTCAAGAACGGCTGCGCATCCTTCACGATCTCCGCATCCAGCGTGTCAGGCACTTCATTGCGCGGCTTGTTGCGGTCATATTTGATTGAGTGGGCCCCATCGACGGTGATCAGCAGCGGGTTGAGGTCCAAATCATCCAGATGCGCCGACCCGCGCGACACCTGCGTCAGCAGATCCGCCCGCCCGATCACCTCATCCAAGGACCGCGCCCCTATGGAGGCGAGAATGTCCCGCACCTCCTGCGCATAGAAGGTGATCAAGTTGACCACCTTTTCAGCGTTGCCGGTGAACTTCTCGCGAAGCTCCTCGTCCTGCGTACAAACGCCCACAGGGCAGGTATTCGACTGGCACTGACGCACCATGATGCACCCCATCGCGATCAATGCCGCGGTGCCGATGCCGTATTCCTCAGCCCCCATCATCGCCGCCATGACGATATCACGGCCTGTCCGGAGCCCACCATCGGTGCGCAGAGTGATCCGCTCCCGCAGGTTGTTCATCGCCAGCACCTGATGCGCCTCGGTCAGGCCCATTTCCCAAGGAAGACCGGCATACTTGATCGAGGTCGCCGGCGACGCACCCGTCCCGCCATTATGGCCAGAGATCAGGATCACATCGGCTTTCGCCTTCGCCACACCAGCCGCAATCGTGCCGACACCAGAAGCGGCCACCAATTTCACCGTCACTTTACAACGCGGATTGATCTGCTTGAGATCGTAAATCAGCTGCGCCAGATCCTCGATCGAATAGATATCGTGATGCGGCGGCGGCGAAATCAGCGTCACACCTTTGGTCGAATGCCGCAACCGCGCGATCAGATCCGTGACCTTCATCCCTGGCAGCTGCCCACCTTCACCCGGCTTCGCGCCCTGCGCGACCTTGATCTCCAGCTCTTCGCAATGGTTGAGGTATTCTGCCGTCACACCAAACCGGCCAGAGGCGACCTGTTTGATCTTCGCCGACGGGTTGTCGCCGTTTGGTTCTGGTACGAAATGTGCCGGGTCCTCGCCACCTTCACCGGAATCCGACTTGGCGCCGATCCGGTTCATTGCAACGTTCAACGTTTTATGTGCCTCAGGGCTCAGCGCGCCCAGCGACATGCCCGGGGTTACAAACCGTTTACGGATGGAGGTGATGCTCTCCACCTCCTCAATAGCAATCGGCTCACCCAGCGGCTTGATGTCCAACAGGTCGCGCAGATGAATAGGCGGGTTTGCCTTCATGGTCTGGCTATACTGCTTCCACAAATCATAGCTCGCCCGCGCACAAGCGGCCTGCAACAAGTGCATAGTCTGGGCTTCCCATGCGTGTTTTTCACCGCTGCGACGCGATTTGTAGAAACCGCCAATGGGCAATACATCCTGCCCACCAAGCCACCCAAGCTGGTGTACTTCCATGGTCTTGGACTGGATACCGGTCACCCCGATGCCTGAGATACGGGACTGCATGCCCGGGAAAAATTCATTCACCATGGCGCGGGACAGGCCGACAGCCTCAAAGTTCAGACCACCGCGATACGAAGAGATCACAGAAATCCCCATTTTCGCCATGATCTTCAAAAGCCCCTGATCAATCGCATTGCGATACCGCGCGACGGCCTCGGTCAAATTGCAATCCAACAGACCGCGTTCAATACGATCAGCAAGCGAGTCCTCAGCCAGATAGGCGTTTACTGTCGTTGCACCGCAGCCAATCAGGACAGCAAAGTAATGCGGATCCACACATTCAGCAGAGCGTACGTTCAATGAACAGAATGTCCGCAACCCTTTTTGGGTCAACCAAGAATGAACAGCAGATGTCGCCAAGATCATTGGCATCCCAACACGGTCCGCGTCCTGATTTTGATCGGTCAAAACGATATGCCCCGCACCGGACCGCACGGCATCTTCGGCCTCATCCCGAATACGCTTCAACGCATCACGCAAGACGCCGCCCTCTCGTGGGAAGGTGCAGTCAATCGTCACCATTTCAGCATTGAATTGCTCGCACATCTTTTCAAACTGCGCGTTGCCAACGAACGGACTATCGAGAACTAAAATTTCGGTTTGGCTCGAATCCTCGTCCAGCACGTTCTTGAGATTGCCAAACCGCGTCTTCAGGCTCATCACCCGAAATTCGCGCAAACTGTCAATCGGCGGGTTGGTGACCTGGCTGAAAGCCTGTCTGAAATAATGGCTCAGCGGCCGGTACTTCTTCGACAGAACCGCTGATGGTGTGTCATCGCCCATCGAGGCGAGCGTCTCTTTCCCATCTTCCGCCATTGGCGCCAGGATTTGTTCAAGCTCCTCGATAGAATAGCCCGCAGCGATCTGACGCTTGCGCAGGTCAGCGCCACTGAAGATCGCTGTTTCCTGAGCACCCATGGTGATCTCATCGAGATGAGTGATCCGTTCGCACCATTCATCAAATGGCAGCGCTGCAGACATTTTGTCTTTCAGTTCTTCATCATGGAACAGCTTGCCTTTGCCCATATGAACACCGATCATCTGACCCGGCCCAAGCGCGCCTTTTTCACGAACAGTGGCCTCATCTGTCGGCACCATTCCCGCCTCAGACCCTGCAATCATCAGGCCATCACCGGTCACAACATAGCGCATCGGGCGCAGCCCATTGCGGTCGAGGCCAGCGACGACCCAACGACCATCGGTCATGGCCAAGGCGGCAGGCCCATCCCAAGGCTCCATCACAGCGTTGCAATAGGAATACATGTCTTGCCATTTCTTTGGCATCTCGGCCTGCTGCGACCAAGCTTCAGGCACGAGCATCGTTTTCGCCATCGGCGCTGATCGCCCGGCGCGCACCAGCACCTCAAAGACCGAATCCAAAGCCGCCGAGTCCGATGACCCGGAGGCCACAATCGGCTTGATATCCCCGGCCATGTCGCCGAAGGCCCCTGAAGCCATGCGAATTTCATGGCTCTTCATCCAGTTCAGGTTGCCCTTGAGCGTGTTGATCTCACCGTTATGGGCGAGCATCCGGAATGGCTGCGCGAGCCACCACTGCGGAAAAGTGTTGGTCGAATATCGCTGGTGGTAGATCGCAAATGCACTTTCAAAGCGCTCGTCCAAGAGGTCCGGATAGAAATCAGCGACCTGCTCGGCCAGCATCATACCTTTGTAGATGATCGAACGGCAGGACAAGGAACAGATATAGAGACCTTTGATGTGCAGCGCGGATTTCTCGATACGGCGCCGGATGACGTAGAGTTCGCGCTCGAACGCTTCCTCATCGACGCCTTTGCTGTTGGAAATAAGGATTTGCTCAATCTCAGGCCGGGTCGCGTTTGCTTTGTCGCCAAGACAGGAGACATTTACAGGAACATGGCGCCATCCATAGATCCGGTATCCCATACGCAGCACTTCGGTCTCAACGATTGTCCGGCATTCCTCTTGCGCGCCAAAATCGGTACGCGGCAGGAAGACCTGGCCAACGGCAATCATCTCATCTTTGTTGGGCTTGTGACCGGTACGTTCAATCTGGTCGTAGAAAAACGGCACTGGGATCTGGACGTGGATGCCCGCGCCGTCGCCAGTTTTGCCATCGGCGTCAACCGCACCTCTATGCCAAATGGCCTTCAGTGCATTGATGCCGTTCTCAACCACTTTGCGCGATTTTTTCCCGTCAATGGAGACGACCAACCCGACACCACAGGAGGAGTGCTCATCCTCCGCGCGGTACAATCCGTGCTCCGCCATACGGGCACGTTTGTTTTCTTCCTGAGCCACCCAGTCTTCATCGAACTTGGTCATGTCTCGTCTCCTTTTTATTGCGAGGCCTTATGCCATCGCCGTGTTCCTGTCGGGCAAAACCCGTTTTTGATCAGCGTTCAGCCGGCCAAACCTTCTGGCTTGCCGAGTTTTGGGAAGGCCTCGAAATAGTCATTTGCTGCTTCGAACGCCTCGTAATGCGTGCGTTTCATGCCACCGGCCCGAGAAACGACTTTGCCCAAGCGCCCCGGATTGTCGTTAATCGATGCGCGCACAAGTTTGTGTAGGATTGAGGCCTCTTTCAGCCTTGCGACGAAGTCGTGGTCGGAGCCCGCGAAGATATAGTGTTTGAGGTTCTCAGCCCGGCCGATCCGGCGCCAATGGCGCTTTTCATCCTCGGTGTCGCCGTGAAACATATAAATCTTCGCCGGCGCCTCCGGCAACGCGTCAAGCGCGGGGTGCGGCCAGTCTTCTATCTCTTTGCGAAACCACCACCAGCGCGGCTCATCCGGGACGATATCTGGTTTCACCGAATATTGCGGCGCGAAAGCTATAATTCGGCTGAGCGGCATGAGCCTGCCCAAAACCATAGCACAATAGGCACCCATACTGCTGCCAAGCGCCATCACCTGGGTGATACCATTTGCCAAAATATAATCGCTGATTACAGAATGAATACGACGCGCGACGCCCTTCCCGTTCATCCAGGAGCGACTGATATCGGTGACCGCGATCACATGGTTCAGCCCATCTTGAGAGGCCATTTTCACAAATTCCTTCGGCGGCCAGTTTTTGCGCTGCCGTCCGACAGACGTAAAACTGACCATCAAACAGCGTGACCGCCCAGAGGCAGCTTCAATGCGCAACGGATGCGCATCGTGGAGCATTTCGAACTCCAACTGAGAATTTGCGACCTGATGCTTCATCTATTCGGCGGCAACCAATGCCGCAGCGTTCATCTGCTCGATCATTGCATCCGCGGCTTCGCGGCCGTCGCGAATGGCCCAGACAACCAAGCTTGCACCGCGTTGAATATCGCCACAGGCATAGACTCCAGGCAGATTTGTCTCATGGGTTGTGAAATCTGCTTTGACGGTCCCCCAACGGGTCACAGCAAGCTCCGGGACGCCCCATAGCGTTGGCAGCTCTTCCGGCTCAAACCCAAGTGCTTTGATCACAAGGTCGGCGTCCTCGACGTAATCCGCCCCCTCGATGACCTCTGGCATTTGTCGACCCGTTGCATCAGCCGCACCAAGCCGCATACGGGACACCATGACCCCCTCGACAGCATCGCCTTTGAAGCCTTTCGGGGCGCTAAGCCAGACAAATTCGACGCCTTCTTCTTCGGCATTTGCGACCTCCCGTTGGGAGCCCGGCATATTGGCCTTGTCCCGACGGTAGAGACATTTGACCGTCGTTGCCCCCTGCCGGATTGCGGTCCGTACGCAATCCATCGCGGTGTCCCCACCACCAATGACCACAATGCGCTTACCCTCAGCGTTCAGCTCGCCGGAGTCGAATTCAGGGACAGCATCACCAAAGCTTTTTCGGTTCGAAGCGGTCAGAAAATCAATCGCACGCACGATGCCCTTGGCACCTGCGCCGGGGCCCGGTAGGTCGCGGGATTTGTAGACACCCGTTGCGATAAGGATCGCATCATGCTGTTCCTGCAATTCGGCGAAGGAGATATCTTCGCCAACGTTGCAATTCATTTTAAACTGCACACCGCCCTGCTCCAGCTGGTCAATGCGCTTCATCACCACGTCTTTTTCCAGCTTGAAGCCGGGAATGCCGTAGGTGAGCAACCCGCCAGCACGGTCATAGCGATCATAAACAACCACCTGTACGCCGGCGCGGCGCAGACGGTCGGCCGCAGCAAGGCCGCCGGGCCCGGCGCCGATAATACCCACAGTTTCTTTACGTTCAATCGAGGGGGTAGCAGGTTTGACCCATCCGTTTTCCCACGCGGTGTCCGTAATATATTTCTCGACGGATCCTATGGTCACGGTTCCATGACCAGACTGTTCAATCACACAATTGCCTTCGCACAGTCGGTCTTGCGGGCAAATGCGACCGCAGATTTCCGGAAACGTATTGGTGGCTTGGCTAATTTCATAAGCTTCTTGCAGGCGGCCTTGCGCCGTCAGGCGCAGCCAGTCAGGAATGTTGTTGTGAAGCGGGCAATGCGATTGGCAATAGGGCACGCCGCACTGACTGCAGCGGCTTGCTTGCTCTTCTGCTTTGGCCTCCGCATACTCGGCGTAGATCTCTTGAAAATCCTGCGCTCGAAGATCGGGGGGACGCTTTTCTGGCATGTCGCGCTCGACGGAAACAAATTTGAGCATCGGGTCTTTTGCCATGGGTCACTCCTCAGTTCAGGTCAGCTTGGTACTTCGCGGAAATGAGAATTAAAAGTCATAATAGCTGACCTAATTGAAAAAATTTCTATATTTTCGTCAAAAAACTCGACCTAGTTCCGCACTTTTAGGTCCGTTTCGGACTTAAAACAGGACTTTCCTTATGATTCCAGTCCATTAGGGTAGCGCAGAACTTGGATTGCTCCGGACGCGAAATGTCGCTCTTTCATTTAATACTGGTCGCGCTGATACAGGGGCTTACGGAGTTTTTGCCCGTAAGCTCCTCCGGACACCTGATTCTGCTGCCCGCGCTCACCGATTTGGATGACCAGGGCCAGATGATTGACATCGCAGTGCACGTTGGCACGCTGTTTGCGGTTATCCTCTATTTTCGCGCCGATGTACGCGTGGCAGCCAATGGCGTGCCGCGGCTTATGCGCGGGAAAGTCGACACCCAGGGCGCATGGCTCGCGATGTTGCTTGTGATTTCTACGATACCCGTTTTGCTCTTCGGGCTTTTCCTCAAGCTCTCGGGCCTTGATGCCGCACTCAGGTCTGTGGCGCTGATCGGATGGACTATGCTGATTTTCGGGCTTGTTCTCTATTGGACAGACCAAAAGGGGGAGGTCACAAAAGAAGCGCGGCAGTGGTCTATGAAAGACGCCTTTTACATGGGATTGTGGCAAGCCCTCGCTTTGATCCCGGGAACGTCCCGCTCTGGCGCAACAATCTCTGGCGCGCGCGCACTCGGTTATGCGCGGGAGGACGCGGCCAAGCTCGCCATGCTTATGTCGATCCCAACCATTTTGGCATCAGGTCTGCTTTTGGGCTTCGAGGTGATCGGCGACGCGAATGCTGCACTTGCACGGGATGCGGCGCTTGCCGCAATCCTATCGTTCATAGCGGCCCTTTTCGCGCTAACGCTGATGATGCGTCTGTTGAAGTCAGTCAGCTTCACACCCTATGTGATCTACCGCATCTGTCTGGGGTTGGTGTTGCTGGTCTACGCTTACAGCTAGTCAGCCCGCAGGTTTTTTGCGGATTCCTTGATCGCCGAATACTGGCCCGAGGGGCGGAAGCGCCAAAGGTATTCAGGCAGGACGGCCTCAAGCGACGTCGCTTCAATCCCCAAATCAGCCAGCGTCTTCGCGTCATCAGACACGACATTGTCCGATTTGAGACTTTCGACCTGGTCACCGGTAACGGGCCCCGAAATCAAGCCACCTGAAAGCACCTTGAGCAGATCAAAGGAGCCACCCATAATCGCGCCTACAAAGAAGGGGATATTGACGACCAGCCTGCGGCGGCGGATCACGGCAAGCATATCCTTCATCAGGTCCCGGAAACTGCTCACATCAGGTCCGCCAAGCTCAAAGATGCCCGTTGCCCCATTTTCCAGCCCAGCCATTGCTGCTTTGGCGACGTCATCAACATAGACGGGTTGAAACTTCGTTTCCGCACCAATGACGGGCAGGACCGGCCCCAGTTTTGTCATATCGGCAAAGCGATTGAAAAACTCATCTTCCGGACCAAACACAACAGATGGGCGCAAGATGGTGGCATTTGGGAAATGTGCGAGAACTCCTTCTTCTCCCAGCCCCTTTGATTGTCCGTAAAGCGTCGCACTTTCCACATGCGCTCCAATAGCCGAGATATGGACCATATGAGACACGCCATGTTCTGTGGCCAGCCGCGCTATCCGCTCAGCGCCTTCATGCTGCACGGCGTCAAAATTGTTCTTTCCGCCTTTGTCAAAAGTACCAACGCAGTTCACGATCGCATCTGCGCCCTGCATAACGGCGGCGACCGACGCGTCGTCACGAATGTTGCAAAACACCGGCTCGACCTGCCCGACTGTCCCGTAAGGCTTCACAAAAATCGCATCATTGGGCTTGCGCACTGCAACACGCACACGCCATCCGGCCTTGGCCAACCTACGGACAATGTAGCGACCGACAAAACCTGAACCGCCGTAAACTGTTGCGAGTTTGGACATGGAGAAACCCCTTTGACTTGGCTATATTGGGTTTACCGACCCGCCCGCGCGCAGACAAGTTGGATTTGTGTCGCATTTGCCGCGCGAATCTCGTTGACATGCCTGGCCGGCCCTCTTAATCACCGCGCTCACGACACCTGCCCAGGTGGCGGAATGGTAGACGCGCCAGCTTCAGGTGCTGGTGTCCGTATGGACGTGGAGGTTCGAGTCCTCTCCTGGGCACCATTATATCAAATATCAATCTATATATTTCCATCCATTTAGAAGCTTATGCCCTGTTTCCGTCGGAAATTCCGAGCGCTCGATTTATTTCCGACGATGCGGCCCTTGTTCCAAGCTAGGCGAAGTGCGCGAATGGTAGGTAAGTCTGGTGTTTACATGAGTGCTCCTCCATGCCTGCCCGAAACGACATCACGACGTTGGCCGATGCGCCAAAACACAGGTAAGTAGTGCCAAATACTTAAGTCGCGGTCGCAGCTAAGGCCGAGCCAACATTCGGCACGCACTCAATTGATCAGAAACATCATCCTTGGGTTGGTTCCTTAACCAACCTGGCGACCTTCGCTCCAAGCGCCGGCGAGAACAGGTGTTTTACTGGTTTTACAGACCCGTAACACGTCTCCGCGTAGGCCAACACTCAAACTACCTCGATCAACAAGGCCAGCCGCCTTCGCCGGGTTGTGAGTGACCGTGGAAATGGCACGAGGCAAGTCGTCCCAAACACGCGCCAAATGAAACGCTGACAACAGCAAAGCGGACGGGACGTAGTCCGAGGAAATGATATCGAGCAGATCTGCCTTTGCCAGGTCTTCGGCTGCTACGTTTCCCGAATGAGACCCACCTCGGACAAGATTTGGTGCGCCCATCATTACCGCGATACCGTGTTCGCGGCAGGCTTTCGCGGCTTCAATGGTTGTCGGAAATTCCGCAAATCCGACGCCGTTGCCTGACGATGTTGCGACTTGGTCGGTGGTCGTATCGTCATGGCTGGCCAAGACCGCCCCTAGGCGGCGGGCTTCTTTCACTGCGCCAGCCTCGTGTACAGCGCCGAATTTCTTTTGGAGACCCAAGAGGTTTTCGATATGTTCGGCAAATTCCGCCTCATTCATCCCGCGCTTTTTGGCGACGTAAGTTTTGAGCGCTGTGAGGTCGCGGAACTGCCTCTGCCCAGGTGTGTGATCCATCAGGCTGACGATGCCAACGCGATCATCCGTGCTGAACGCCGCAAGTTCATCGAGGAGAGTTTCGGAACAAATTTCTGCCCGCAGATGGAGAAAATGACTGATTTTGAACAGGCCCTCAGCACGCGCGGCCAAAAGTTCATCTGCAAGTTTGCGGGCATAATCAACGTAGCGGCCCTTTTTTCCACTGTGAATCGAGCCAACCCGCATGGCATCAAAGACCGTGGTAATACCGGTCGAGGCCAATTCCGCATCATGCGCGATGAGCGCCGGTAAGTGGGGCCAGTCAACCTCTGGGCGCGGTTCAATGTGGCGCTCGACATTGTCGGTGTGAAGCTCGACCAATCCGGGTAGTACATAATCGCCGTTGCAATCAACTGCGTCACTGGCGACATGATCCCCTTCGGTAATTTCGGTGATCACACCTCGTTCAATCGTGATTGATCCCGTTAGGACCTGATTGCCCAAGATCAACTGCGCATTCGCCAGATACAGGTCGCTTGTCGCACCGTTGTCATCTGGTTTTGAAAAAGACGCCGCAGAAAAAGGGGAATTCATGTCATGCTCTCGATTTGCGATCTATTTTATCCCAACCGATGGCCCGTGGGCGGATTTCAGGGTCGCCTGTCTGGGATGGGATATTGTGACGGGCCGTCAGCCCGCTCGGTTGGGCATAGCGGGTCTGCGTGACATCAAGATGACACCTTAAGGAGATGTGAGCGAGCTGCGCGTCACAGGAATCGCGCATTGGTTTGCCGTCGGTGAACAACGCCTGGCGCCTTTGGCCGCACTGTGTCCAATCGATCAGATCGCCCTTGGTGGCCAGCGAGAGGACAGTCGGTCTAAGCTGATCCAACGTTACGCCCTCTCTGGTTGAACGAGCGCAGCGGCGCGGGCGACTGTTTGCGCCAGCAGGCCATCGTTTGAGACTTCGACAATGTTCAACTCTGCTGGAAGGGTCTTTTGAGCGACTGCAATACGCTTAGCGATCTCTTCGGCAGATTCACGACCGCGGGCTGAGAGGCGCTTCTCCAATGTCTCCGCTGATGCTGTGATATTGAGGATAAGAAAGTTCGGAAAGATGTCTGCGCCTTCGGACAGAGCCTTGCGCGAAAAGTTGACGACGCAGTCGGTCCCCTTGGTCAGTTGGTATTTTATGGTGATCGGAATACCATACCGCAGACCATGCGCACCCCAATGCAAAGCGAACGCACCGCTTTGTTCCATCGCATCGAACTCTTCGGAAGAGACGGCGTCATAGTCCTCGCCGCCAAGGTCTGGGTCGCGCGTGATGACCCTGCGCACCAAATGAACATTCGGCATTAAGTCCTTTAATCCTGATATGACGCTGTCTTTGCCCACCCCGGATGGTCCGACAACGGCAATGACACGGCCCGGCACTACGCCGCCGCCTTTGGGGTGAATGCACCCACATCAATTTCCCGGTCGCAGACACGGCCGCGTGCGGCTTCATCATGGAAGATGCCGATAATCGCCGCTCCGCGCGCTTTCGCCTCTTCGATCAGAGAGAGAACAACCTCTCGATTGGCGGCATCCAGACTGGCGGTCGGTTCATCCAAAAGCATCGCCGGATACTCATGGGCAAACCCGCGTGCGATATTTACACGCTGCTGCTCGCCACCAGAGAAAGTGGTCGGCGACAGCGCCCAGAGGCGTTCGGGAATATTGAGTTGCGACAGGAGTTTCATGGCGCGGTCTTGGGCGTTTTCCGCGGACACACCAACGGCACGCAGGGGCTCGGCCACGACATCCAGCGTTGGCACGCGGGGCACAACACGAAGGAACTGACTGACATAACCAAGCACTTCACGACGCAGGGCAATCACTTCCCGAGGTTCGGCCTGTACCAAATCGATGTCACCAATGCGGATTTCGCCGGCTTGGGTTAGGTAGTTGCCATAGATCATCCGCATTAGGGTCGATTTGCCTGCACCGGAGGCCCCCGTCAGCGCCACGCATTCGCCTTTTGCGACAGAAAGCGACACATCGCTGATCACTTCAATCACAGCGCTCCCCTGGTTATGAAGAGTGAAAGTCTTCGATATGTTTTTGAGTTCAATCATGGCTCACACCTGCAAAACAGAGCTGACAAGAAGTTGGCTATAGGCGTGTTGCGGATCATCCAGCACTTGGTCGGTCAACCCAGCTTCGACCACACGCCCGGATTTCATCACCATCAATCGATCGGCCAACAGTCTGACAACGGCAAGGTCATGAGTCACGATGATGGCAGACAGGCCCATATCGCGCACCAGACCTCGCAGCAGATCAAGCAGTCTTGCTTGAACCGAAACATCCAAACCGCCGGTGGGTTCATCCATGAACACCAACCGCGGGCCAGTGACGAGGTTACGGGCAATCTGCAGACGCTGCTGCATGCCGCCGGAAAACGTCGTGGGGCGGTCGTCGACGCGTTCCGCATCAATCTCCACACGTTGCAACCAATCAGTCGCTTTGTTGCGAATGTCACCGTAGTGACGCTCGCCTACGGCCATCAGGCGTTCGCCGACGTTTCCGCCCGCGCTGACCCCCATACGCAGCCCGTCGCGGGCATGTTGATGGACAAAGGCCCAATCGGTGCGGCCCAACATTCGGCGCTCTGGTTCTGACATTGTGACGGTATCTTTTGGCCCATCCGCACGGGTGTCAAAGACAACCTCACCCGAGTCCGGCGCAAGGTGGCCCGCCATGCAATTCAGCAGCGTGGATTTGCCAGAGCCGGACTCACCAACAATCCCCATAACTTCGCCGGGGTAGAGATCAAAGGAAACATCAGCGCAGCCAATGTGACGGCCGTAGTGCTTCGTTACACCTTCTACGGACAAGAGCGGTGTCATGCCACCACCTCGCTTCCTGGAAAGGCTGGGCCCTGGTGGCCCGCGTTGCGGCGGCCCAAGCAGTAATCAGTGTCTGAGCAACAGAACAACCGCCCACCTTGATCGTCGACGATGATCTCGTCGAGGTAACTGTCATCAGCCCCACAAAGACCGCAGATTTGATCGGCCTTTGAGGCTTCAAACGGGTGGTCTTCAAAATCGAGGCTGACCACCTGCGTGTAGGGCGGCAGTGCATAGATCCGTTGTTCGCGGCCAGCCCCAAACAATTGGATCGCAGCCATATCGCCCAGCTTCGGGTTATCGAACTTTGGGATCGGAGACGGGTCCATAACGTAGCGGCCTTCAACCTTTACGGGATAGGCGTAAGACGTCGCGATATGGCCATGGCGGCTGATGTCTTCGTAAAGCTTCACATGCATCAGACCATATTCCTCTAAGGAATGCATCTTGCGCGTCTCACTTTCGCGCGGCTCTAGGAAGCGCAACGGTTCCGGGATCGGGACCTGATAGACAAGGATCTGATCTTCGGTCAGCGGTTCTTCTGGAATACGGTGGCGGGTCTGGATCACGCTCGCTTCGCTGGTTTCGGTTGTCGTCTCGACCCCAGCCGTGCGTTCGAAGAACGAGCGGATGGATACCGCGTTGGTGGTGTCATCCGCCCCTTGGTCGATGACTTTGAAGGTGTCTTCAGGCGTCAGGATAGCAGCAGACACCTGCACCCCGCCTGTACCCCAGCCATATGGCATCGGCATTTCCCGCGATGCGAAGGGCACCTGATACCCCGGTATTGCCAACCCTTTGAGGATCGCGCGCCGGATCATCCGTTTCGTTTGTTCGTCCAGATAGGCGAAGTTGTAGGCGCTTTCATTCATAGGAGCCCCCTCGTCTTGAGGCCTGCGGCGAGAGCCTCCGGGCCAGTAAAATGAATGGCGTCCATACCTGCGGCGCGGGCGCCTAGGCAGTTGTGCAGGCCGTCGTCGGTAAAAATACAATCGGCGGGTTCAACGCCTGCCTTTGCGCAGAAATGGCGGTAAATCTCGACACTGGGTTTGATCATTCCAACCTGACCCGAAACCACTGTGGTCTCAAACACCTCGGCCAGCTCGGGGTGGACTTTGCAGCCTTCGGGCCAAGTCTCTGCCGACCAATTGGTGATTGCGAAGACCCGCACGCTTTTTTCTTTCAGCGCATAGAGGATATCCCATGTGTCCTGAATTTTATGTGCAACCGTCTGCGCATACCTTTCAACATATTGACGAAGGCGTGCAGCATCTTCCGGATCGTCCAACAGGATTGCAGCCTCAGCAAAGGTCGCTCCGGCATCGCACGCCAAGTTCAGTTTGTCGAAATTGATGCGTTTCAAGAACGCGTCGGTTTCCGTTCGGCCAAGGTCATCTATCCACGCCAAAGCTGGGTCCCAATCGACCAGAACCGCGCCAATATCAAAGACGACATGTTTCATTCTGCTGCTTCCTGCATGTCGGTCGCCCCAGCCTCGCGTCGCAGTTTCCGCACCAGCTCAAGTTCGGACTGAAAATCCACGTAATGCGGCAGTTTGATATGTTCGAGGAAGCCCGTCGCTTGGATGTTATCCGCGTGATACAGAACAAATTCTGCGTCCTGAGCGGGAGCGCCTTCGTAGTCCTCGCCTAACTCTTCCCACCGCATGGCGCGATCCACCAAGGCCATCGAGATCGCTTTGCGTTCTGTCTGCCCAAACACCAATCCGTAGCCTCGGGTGAACTGTGGCGGTTCGATTTTGGACCCTTTGAACTGGTTGACTGTCTCGCATTCGGTCAGCGTCACTTCGCCAATCTCAACCGCGAACCCGAGTTCTGGGATCTCCATTTCGACCGGCACCGTGCCGATCCTAAGTTCACCCACAAAGGCATGGTTGCGGGCATAGCCGCGCTGCGTGGAATAGGCCAAACCAAGGGTGAATCCTTCATCTGATCTGGTCAGGGCCTGCAAGCGCAAAGCCCGCTCAGCAGGCATCTCCAATGGTTCGCGGGTCAAGTCCGGTGGCGTTGTATCCTCATACGGTGCCTCTTCGATCAGCCCTTCCTGATTGAGGAACTCAGTGACGTGAGGCACATCCGACAGCTCGACATCTCGTGTTGGGGCTTCCGTTACCTCACCGTCAGCGGCAAGTTTGAAATCCAGCAAACGGTGGGTGTAGTCAAAGGTCGGGCCAAGGATTTGACCACCCGGTAGGTCCTTGAAGGTTGCGGAAATCCTTCGGTCGCAGTCCATTACGCCCGTATCAACCGGCTCTGACGCGCCAAACCGCGGCAAGGTTGTGCGGTATGCGCGAACAAGGAAGATGGCCTCGATCAGATCCCCTCGCGCTTGCTTGATCGCAAGTGCAGCAAGGTCAGGATCATACAGCGAGCCTTCGGCCATCACGCGGTTCACAGCGAGGCTAAGCTGTTCGCGGATTTGCGCGACGCTTAGCTCAGCAATATCTGTGTCACCACGGCGCTCCTCAGCAAGCCATGCATGCGCGTTTTCAATTGCGCGCTCACCACCCTTAACAGCGACGTACATTACGCCACCTCTGTGGAGCGAGGCAGCGCTGCAATTTGGCCGCCGCAGGTAAAAATGAAATCGAGCCCGAGCGGAAACATCGCACGATTGACCTGAAAAGCCGCCGTTTCTGGCAGGTTCAAGCTTGCGTTTTCTTTGATGCCCGGCCCGGTCAGCAAAGCCCCTGACGCCAATTCATCTTGCTCGACAATCAACGTTGTGGACCGATCAGGGTATTCGGACGTACCGACCGGATAAGCAGACAACGGCGCAAGCGCGTTCCAAGTCCCAACGGCAAACATCGCATGTGAAGGGCCCATCAGCGGTGCACCGGTGTGAAACGCAAGCCACGCGCGCACAGCGTCACAGTCCGTATCCCCCGCGAGATAGACGGGTGTGTCCGTATCGCAGAGCGTCAACAGGACAGCACCAGCTGCCTTTGACAGTGGTGCAGGCGGTTCGGCGCCTGCGATGTTTTGAATTTTTCCAGGGCGGGCCATGGCCTCCATGACGCTTCGGAAGGCGTGCGCTGACTGAATTGCAGGATCGGCAAATCCGCCGCTGAGCGATTGAGCTTCCATCAATCTTCCCCCCGTACCATGGTGAAAAAGTCGACCTTTGTCGCGGCCGCTTTGCCGGCACGTTGGTCTTTGCGTGCGGCGGCTTCACGCGACAGGGGCGTTAGAACCGCATCACGGATTTGCCCGGCTGCTGAGGTTTGCATCAGCGCGTCCACCAAGGCCGCTGCCTCTGCATCGTCCTTACTGCGCCCTTGGATATAAGCGTGACCGACTTCTCCGGTCGCAAGGGTTAGGGCGCAACGCGTCACGGTCATCTCACCCAGATTGAACGGTGTACCGGTCGCACCAGCGCGGGCCCGCACCATTGTGCTGCCAATTTCTGGCGCACGGAGCCACGTGAAGTCAGGCCGCGAACCCGTTGCGTCGAGGAGCTCTGAAATTCTGCCAATGGGAGCCTTAGCGAGAGCGCCCATCCAGGCCTTTCTCTCTGAGTGTTCGTCTAAAGTGTCTTTCATCTCGACAACTTTTCCAGTTACTATACAACTATACATATCTTAACAGATGGCACCGGAATTGACAGTGGAGTTTTGTGAAGGTTGCGTGACAAAAGTGGAAAGACGCCTGTCTGGAGAGCCATCGCAAACGCCCTACGCGGCGATTTGGCCGAAGGACGCTACGCGCCTGGTGACAAACTTCCAACCGAAGCGGCGTTGGCGGTTCGGTTTGGTGTAAACAGGCACACGGTGCGCCATGGGGTCTCTGCCTTGGTGGAGGAGGGACTGATCCGCACGCGGCGTGGTGCGGGCGCTTTTGTTGCTGCAACCCCGACCGATTATCCAATTGGTCAACGAGTGCGCTTTCATGAAAATCTGATTGCCGCTGGCCGTCGCCCTGAGAAGCGCATCCTTCATGTCGAAGAACGCTTGTCCACCGAAGGCGAAGCTTTGGCCCTACGCATTTCAGCTGGTGAAGCGGTCTGCGCCTATCACGGATTATCTTTGGCGGATGGCCAACCAATAGCCGTTGTTGAGAGCGTGTTTCCTGCGGTTCGCCTTACCGGCCTCACGGACGCTTTGGCTAAATATACAAGTATTACCGAAGCGTTGAGCGCCGTTGGCGTCGCAGATTACACGCGTGCGTCAACGCGGCTAACGGCAGTCCGAGCCTCTGCAACTCAGGCCTTGCACCTTAACGTCAGCGAAGGCGACCCGTTGCTAAAATCAACAAGTGTGAATGAGGACGAGACAGGCCAGCCAGTCGAATATGGGCGAACATGGTTTGCTGGGGATCGCGTGACGTTGACGCTCGAAACTTGATATGGCCCCCGCAAAACATTGCGAAGGCCCGCTGGGTGAATAGCCTGTCTTAGTCCAAGCCCATGCAGTTCGCATAATAGGTCACAGTCGCTGGCCAATCTGAAAAGATACCCACAACCCCGACGTCCTGAGCCAAAGCATCGATGTATTCGTACATCACACCATCATTGTCGGTGATGTCGCCGATGGACTGGTAATACCACCCACCACCGCGCATCAATGGGCCGGAACGCTCGATGGTCCACGTGATCATGTTCAGTCCCGCTGCCTTCGCTTGAACGGCAAGTTCGGACGGTACGATTTCTTCGCCATCCAGCGTGACCAGCATCCAAGTTGGTGGGGCGATGTAGTTGATGCCCATCGCCTTAAGTTCTTCCATGGTGTTCGGCCATGTCGCGGGGTCCATCGGCGAATACCCTTCGATGTCATATTCATCCATCAGATATACGGCTTGAGCACCAAACTCCGGCTCGGCCTTAATCCAGTAAACCACGTCTTCTAGGTTGAAGGATTGAAGCCAAACGTCGGACGCTGGGATGCCCGCCGCCTTGTACTCATCAACCAGCTTTTGCGCGTAGTCTTCTTGAGTGAAACCGTTGAATGGCATGTCGACGGAAGGTGATTTAAGTTCTGGGGTGAACTTCGCCCCGAGCGACCTAAACAGTTCAATGGACTCGGCGTGCGTCATGATAGTCGCAGGCTCAACCGAATAAAGATCCGTACGCCAATCGGCCGTGCCACCAAGGTAAGCCTCAACAGTCGTGGCAGACCCATCAGCCGCATCCATCTTCGGTGTTAACGTGCGATAATCAGCAAGTGTGATTTCGGATGTCCGGCACTCTGCCGCTGCATTTATCTCACCATCTGCAGGTGAGAACGGTGTCACGCAGGTGTCTGCTAATGGCGTGGCAAGGATGTTCGTTGTTGTGTGCAAATCGTTCTGCGCGTGGCGGCAGACCAGCTCTAGGTCTTGGGTAAAGGTCACGTCGCATTCCAGAATGCCAGCACCCATGCGCGCTGCCGCACGGTTGGATTCTGCGGTATGCTCTGGAAACTGCATCGGCGCACCGCGGTGCCCGATAGAAAACAGGGACTGCGATGCCTCCTGTCCGGAACAGGACTGTAGCTTTTCTTTCAGCGGACCGTCCGTCATACGGTCGATCAGGTAGTAGGGGCGTGGACCATATTCGATTCTGTCGACTGACTGCGCCAGCGCCGGCGCGGCCGTTATCGTCACAAGCGCGATTGTAGAAATTCGTAGCATAGGTATCCCCTTTAATTGGCATGCCCTATGGGTTTGCGACCTTTCGGTAACTCTGCAGTGACAATTGTTTAAAGCTTTTCTGACAGCGTTTAGGCTTTGTATTTTTCCAAGAAAACCTCAGCCTTCATCGACCGGAAGTCTTTCAAAGCTTTGCGTAAATCATCATGCGACCAGTCCCACCATGCCAAAGAGATCAACCGATCAGCGATGTCCCTTGGCTGCCGCAAGCGCAATGGTTTGGCGGGTGTCCCAGCAACGATTGTATAGGGGTTGACATCCTTAGTGACGACAGCGCCCGCCGCGACGACAGCCCCATGTCCAAGCGTGACGTCTGGCTTCACCATCGCGCCCGCGCCGATCCATGTATCATGTCCAATCGTGGCCACGCGGGACTTGCGATAGGCAAAGAAATCCGCATCTTGACCGATGTCGTCCCAATAATCGTCCGACCGATATAGGAAGTGATGCAAAGACGCCGTGTGCAACGGATGATCCGTTGCGCCAATTCGGCTGAAGGCCGCGATGTTGGCAAACTTCCCGATCTTGGCGTTAGCGACATCGGCGTATCGGTCGCAATAGCTGTAGTCGTCGAAATGAGAATGCGCGATCCGACTGCCTTTGCCGATCTCTACATAGGCCCCGAAGGTGCAATCCTTGATCTCGCAATCTGGATGAATGAAAGGGTCGGTCCCGAGCCGCGCCATCAGTCCTTGCGCCCAACCAACTTGCCGCGCAACCAGCCGGAGAACCAATCCATGAACATGACCATCACGATGATCAGCACGATGTAATAGGCAACTTCTTCCCAATCCTTTTGAGTTTGAATGGCTTGGGTCAGCATCAAACCGATGCCGCCACCCGTGATCGCGCCAATAATTGTGGCTGATCGCGTATTGGATTCAAGGAAGTAGAGAACCTGCGCAAGCAAGATCGGCACGACCTGGGGGATCACACCAAAACGGTAGCGCTGCAGAGGTTTAGCGCCAGTAGATGTGACACCCTCGATCTGCTTTTGATCCACGTTCTCCAATGCCTCAGAAAAGGTCTTACCAAATGTGCCAGTGTCCGTGATCAGGATCGCCAAAGCACCGGTCAACGGCCCCGGACCAAAAGCGCGGGCCAAAACAACTGTCCAAATCAGCGCATCAACACCGCGCACAAAGTCAAATAGCCGGCGTGTCGCCGCGCGCAGTGCAACAATTGGAGAAAAGCGTTTTGCCGCAAGGAACGCCAGTGGCAAAGCCAAAATCGCTGCACCCATTGTGCCCAAGAACGCCATCAGGATCGTTTCACCAATCGCCCAAGCAACATCCTTGTGCCGCCACATCTTGTTGTTCCACCAATCAGATACCGCACCCGCGATATTGCTACGCTCTGGATCAATCCGCTCGCCGAACAGAACGGCTCCAAGACCGTGACCGTAGTATGGGCTGTCGAGCGTGAACCAGAACAATTCCCACCCCGGGAAGTAGTTGAACACTTCGGTCCGCGCACCGGTTAGCGTGATGCGGCCTTCGTCGGTCACAATCCCGATCCGGCGGTTTGATGCGGAAATCCAATCGGGCAACTCGACCGGCAGGTTGCTTGTCAGGCTCCGACCCGTCGCCTGCACCTCAATCAATTGAAAGCCAGGAATTTCAATCTCGGTCCGGTTTTCAGGCAGGTAGCGAACAAGATGATCGCCGCCGAGGTCAATGGTGACCACCTCATCACCACTCACCCAGTCAGGTCGCTGGCCGTCCGGGTAAGACCCTTTGCGTTCACCCTCGACCGCGTAAGTGATTGCGCCGGATCTGTTGTCGCGTGTGACATGCACCTTATGCGACCAGCTATCGGACGCCAGCGTGACGGCATTATCTAGGTTCGCGCGCCCTGCAAGGCCCGGCAGGTCAAAAGCAAAGAAGATATAGACGAGGTAGGCGAAGATGACGGCAGGGATACCAAAGCCAATCAGCTTCTTACGCTGAAAAAGCGTTTCCGCTTCGAGTTTTGTCGCGTCGAGATCTACAGCGGTCATTGGCCTTGTCCTTCGGTCAAACGGTTGCGGTAGCGGCTGGACACTTGGTCAAAGAACACAATCGTACCGAAGAGAAGAATAAAGATCGCAGCCGCTTCGTCGAAACGACCGGGCCCCCAGGCCATCGCATTGCGCAGCTCGTAGCCCAGGCCCCCAGCGCCCACGAACCCAAGAATGGCCGAGGCGCGAATGTTAATCTCGAAGCGCAGAAGACTGTAGCTGATGTAGTTTGGTGCAACTTGAGGCAGCACACCCAAAAGCATCTTTTGCGACCATGTGGCACCGGTTGAGGCAAGGCCTTCGACAGGCTTCAGGTCGGTGTTTTCAGACACTTCCGAGAACATCTTAGCCAGCGCCCCGGCCGTATGGATCGAAATTGCGATCATCGCAGGCACGGGGCCGCCGCCAAGCACGAAGATAAGGACCAATGCGATTACGATTTCAGGCACGGCCCGCATCACATCAGAGATGCGGCGGAACAGCGGGATCATACGCGGCCATTTGGCAAGCCCACGCGTGCCCAAGAGCGACAAGATCAACCCGCCAATTGCGCCAATTAATGTCGAGACGGCAGCAATATTGACGGTTTCAACAAGTGCTGGGAAATACTTGGCGATCAGGGCCGGAAGCTCAGCGCGTTTTTCCCAGGCTTCGGACAATACATCTGACGGGTAGTCTCCAACTTGGTGCAACCCATCCCAGAAACCGCCCGCATTGCGCGCATCCGCGACAGAGAAGCCCGAGACCATCAAAAGAACAAAAACCAAGAGGGTCAGACCGGTGTAAAGCCTGCGGCGCCCGACTTGCGCCATATAGTTTGATTGAATTGAACTTACGCTTTGCGGCGTGCCGCTCAGGCTAATGTCGGTCATGTAAGGCCCCCAGATACAAAAAACCGGCGGCGCCAAAGCGCCACCGGCCGTGTCATCGGAATAAATCTATCCGCCGATCTTCGCTTTGCGGGCTTCGATCACTGAGATGTATGTTTCGTGGGTCACCGGGCGCGCGCCAAGGTTTTCACCCGCGAATACGCCATATGTGCACTCTTGATCCATCTCATAGAGGTTATCGACAAGGTCGGTGATGGTCGCTTTGACGTCAGCAGGAAGTGCCTTGCGCAGAACAACGGGACCTTCAGGGATCACTTCGGATTTCCAGATCTGAACCAGGTCGTTCATGTCGATCAGGCCCGCGTCAACCGCTTTGCGCAGCGCGCCAGAGTTGTAACCGTCTTCCCAGTTGCCTTGGCCGTCAGCCCAAGTCACACCACCGTCGATGTCGCCATTGTTCACAGCAACAATTGTCTGCTCGTGACCACCGGTGAACTTCACTTCACCAAAGTAGTCGCCAGATTCCATTGTGATACCCTCTTTGTACTGGGGGATCTCGATGGATGGGATCAGGTAGCCAGAGGTCGAGTTTGGGTCGCCAAAGCCAAAGACCTTGCCTTCCATGTCGTCCAGCGAGGTGACGCCGCTGTCGACACGCGCAAAACCGATGGAGTGATAGCCAATGGACCCGTCCAAGTTCATTTTCACCAAGACAGGTTCAACCGCCTCCGGGTCTTGAAGGTAGGTGGCGGCGTAGGAAGATGCTCCCAGCCACGACATGTCCAAAGTCCCGCCAAGCAGGCCCTGGATCACGCCATTATAGTCGGCAGGGGTGAAGATCTTGACAGGGACGCCCAAAGCTTCGGACGCATAATCGGCAAGACACTGGTAGCTATTGGCGCGGTCTTGCGCGTTCTCACCGCCCAACAGGCCGATGCGGAATTCGGTGATCTCTTGGGCAGTTGCACCCGTGCTTAGGGCGGTGGTGGCGGCAAGCGCCATTGCGAGGGTCTTTTTCATCGTTTTCTCCGTTAGATATGATGAAGGTGGCCCGCGCTTGGCGCGGGATGTAACTGGCTCAGGCGTAGGCATTCTGCGCCGCAGACCCGTCCAGTGTTTCGATTTCTGTGGATGTCGCCGCTTCGGAAAAATCCGCGCCCGCTCCATAAATGTCTCGCGCGGCCCCGGTGGTCAGCTGATCTGGCGCTCCATCAAAGACGATCCGGCCGTCCCGCATCCCGATAACGCGGTCACAGTAGCGCCGCGCGGTGTCCAACGTGTGGAGATTGGCGATAACCATGCGGCCGTCTTCTTCGTGGATCGTGCGCAGCGATTGCATCACCACCTGCGCATTCATCGGATCGAGAGAGGCAATAGGCTCATCCGCCAGAATGATCTTTGGGTCTTGCATGAGGGCCCGCGCAATCGCGACACGCTGTTGCTGACCGCCCGACAGGTCTTCGGCACGCTTGGACGCCTGCTCAGCGATACCCAATCGATCAAGAATTTCGATGGCTTTGTGAATGTCAGACTGCGGATAAAGGTTGAACAAGGTAGCGACGGTTGAACGCTTGTTCAGCGTGCCATGCAGGACGTTTGAAACGACATCCATCCGGGGGACAAGGTTGAACTGCTGGAAAATCATCGCGCATCGGGATTGCCAGTGGCGTTTGGCAGCCCCCCTCAGCGACGTAATATCTTCGCCCTCGAAGCTGATTTTACCTTCGCTCGCGTCGCTCAAGCGATTCAGCATGCGCAACAGCGTCGACTTTCCCGCGCCAGACCGACCAATGATCCCAATCATCGTCGGCTTGTCGACTTGAATATTGGCCGCATCCACGGCCGTTTTGTCGCCAAATCGCTTCGTCAGCGCGTCTATTTGCAGCATGTCGCCCCCGGTGTTTGCGGGATCATGGATCTGCATGACAACAGCTTCGTGACGCTTCAGAGTCAGTTTTGTTTAACTTTTGAAACGGTTTTGTGATGCCTGACATCGCCAAAACCGTGACCTTCCAGCCGAAGCGGGCATTTCGTCCCCTATTTGTTCGCCATTTGACCCACGGGCGTCATAAAACTGTTACGTTTCAAATTCGGATAGTTTAGGCTTTCGGCATGCGTTTTATACTATCCGCCGCTCTACTATGCTTGCTCGCCACAAAAAGCATGGCGTCCATGTCAGACTTAAAGTGTGACGACAGCGTAAGATTGACAGACACGTTGACCAACGTGCTCGGCGCAACGCGCCAAGGCATTGGTCTACGCGATCCCGATACAACGCTTGAAGTCTGGGTTCAGTCCCGAAACAAAGACTGGTTCATCGTGCAAAGCTACTCCAATGGGACGTCTTGCATTGTCGCAATGGGCGAGTTTTGGGACGGCGCGCTGCCTAGTCCGGCCTAGCCAACAGCCTCTTCCAATCGATCCGTCGCGGGCGCAGGTCGAACGGACAGTGCTTCAACGCTGCTATACATTTCGGGTTCTAAATTTACATCCATAGCAGCAAGCGATGGCTCAAGTTGTGAAACGTTTCGAGCGCTAATGATGGGCGCAGTCACGGCCGGATGATGAGCGGCCCACGCCACCGCAAGAGTTGCGGGGGACATGCTCATCTCTGCTGCAAGATCTGCGAAACCGGCGGCGGTGTGCCCCATCCAGTTCTGCCCGTATCTTTGCGCGTACCGTTTGTCTGAGGTCAAACGACCAGTTCCGCCTTTCTGATATTTGCCGGTCAGCAACCCAGCCGCGAGCGGTGAATAGGAAGCAACCACAATCTCTTCAGCGAGTGCCATTGGAAAAAGCTCGACCTCCGCCTGACGTTTCACCAAGGAATACATTGGTTGGATCATATCGATCCTGGTCTCGAAAGACCGTGCAACAGCTTGCGCTTTCATCGTTTGCCAAGCGGCGAAGTTAGACACACCGATATACCGAATGGAGCCCGACTGCTGCAGCTGTGCCAACGTCTCAAAGGTTTCCTCAAGCGC
This sequence comes from Pseudomonadota bacterium, assembly GCA_039030615.1. Taxonomy (GTDB): domain Bacteria; phylum Pseudomonadota; class Alphaproteobacteria; order Rhodobacterales; family Rhodobacteraceae; genus Litoreibacter. The sequence goes on from JBCCDV010000002.1 coordinate 232,133, forward strand.
AGTGTCTGGATCCCAGCGATGCAAATAAAGAACATCAATGACATCCGTACGTAACCGAGACCTGCTTTCGTCAAATTGCTTCGCTATATTCTCCGAACTGCTACCACCAGTATAGCCAGCCTTGGTTGCGAGAAAGATCTGATCCCTTTCATTTTGGATGAAATCGCCCACAAACCGTTCAGAAGCCCCCTCGGTATAGGTGTGCGCCGTATCAAAGAAATTGATGTGCGCGGCACGACACGCATCATACATTGCGGAACTTGCCTTCAGATCGGCAGTTCCACCAAACTGCATGCAGCCAAAACACAATGACGAAATTGGGGTGCCGTCGGCGGAACGCAGTGCCCTCATTAATTTCTTTCCTCGATTTGCGGATCACCGCGAAAACACTATCGACCCATTATCATCGATTTGTGACTAACGGTCCAAGTTTGAAATCGGTGGCCCCGGCTTGTGCGGGCGCAACGTCTGCTTTGTCCCGCGAATTGAGCGTTGATCTATCAAATGATTTAGCGACGCGGCTAGTAGCCAAATGCGCGCACGGTGGTCAGTTTCGCGGGCACCGGAATGGTCACCAAGACCACAAAACAGGCTCACAATCAGCGCTACGTCTGGCCGATCAGTGCTGCAGCTTGCGCGCTTCCAAGCGCCTAAAATTAGAACAAAATTTGAGTTTCTTTAGGCGGCCAAGCTTCGAAGAATAAAGTCTTCTTTTAAGCCTTTTAGATACCAGCTTCATGCGCGGGGCAGTTTCTAACCCTCATGCAATTGTCTTTAGACGAAGGGGGTGCGGCGTGGGACGTCGGGCAGCGGAAGAGGAACAAAACCATTGGCCCGGCTTTGTCGATGCATTGTCCACCATTGTTATGGTGGTTACTTTTTTGCTGATCATTCTTGCAATCGTGATTTTTGTCCTGTCGCAAAGCATCGCACGCAGCTTCATCGAAAGCGCGACCGAACATACCGCGACGTCTGGTGGTGGTGACATGCTTAGCCCCGACCCCAACACTGCAACGCAAGAATTCCAATCTGACGTCGCCCCGACTGAAACGCCAACCGATACGCAGGCAGGGGCGCCGCCTGTCGCGTCCCCAAATGAAGACACGCAAGAGCAATCAACACCAGAAACCAGTGCTTCAAAAGATGCGACACAGACGGAACAACAAACAGAAAACCAACCTCAGGCAGAGACTGCGGAGACAGACAGCACAGCAGACCAGACACCGTCTCCGTCCGCCCCCGATGCCGCAAAAACCGAAATCAACGAACCGCAGGAAAATGCTGGTGACAAACAGTCAGATGGCGACGCGTTAGCCACGAAGGCGGAGCAGGAACTGTCCGACGTCCCAGAAATAGACGCGGAAGACCTCGCAATACGCAGCCGCCGTGTCGTCGACGAAGAGGAAGTGATTGTCGTAGAAACGCCCGATGTTTCCAAGGAAGAGAAAGAAACGCGCGTCACACAGGCCGCAACTTTCCTGACGCTCCAATTTGACCCAATCGGCACCAAGATCAGCGAAAGTGCCAATGATAAGGTGGCAGCGTTTCTATCGGAGAAAAAGGCGCAGCTCGACGGCCGGAAGATTGCAGTTTGGGCCTTTGTTGACGTCGAAAACGGATCCGTCTCTCAGGCACGACGCATCGCCTATTATCGCGCGCTGGCAGTGCGTAACACGTTGTTAGAAAACGGCTTACTTGCTGAGAACGTATCTGTAGAAATCCGGCCAAACCCCTCTGAGGATGACAACAACACTGTGCGTCTCGTCGTTCAGGAGTAAGCGGCGGTTCCAGTGGGCCCGCTCACAATCAATGAGGTGAGGGAATTTTAATGGATTTACCGGATACAGGGTCGCGTAACCAGTGCCTTGCGTGAGCGCAGGCAAAAGCAAATCGATAGTGAGAGGTCTCAAAACGTGCCATCCGCGCTTTTTATACATGAAAATTTCCCGGCTCAGTTCGGGGCTCTCGCTGATACTCTCGCAAATCGCGGATGGTCCGTAATCTTTGCGACGCAGAAAGAAAGCGTTGCCCCGAAAAAGATCCACAAACTAAGTTCTGGCGTGAAGGTCATTCGGTATGAACGGGCGCGGGCACCAAGCGACAGCTTGCACCCATACCTCCGTGTCAGTGAAAGCGCCGTCCTGAACGGTCAGGGGTTTGCGCGGCTTGGCATGGAACTTTCAAAAAGCGGGTTTAAGCCAGACGTCATCTTCGCACATTCAGGCTGGGGGTCCGGCAGCTTTGCGAAAGTTGTTTGGCCGGACGCAAAACTCATCCAATACCTTGAATGGTGGTATAATTTTCCCGCTCCAGATGTCGACGAAGAAGAACAAAAAACACGATCCAAAGCTGATTGGCATGCGCGTACGCTCGCCCGAAACTTACCGTTCTTCCTCGATTTCCAGCAAGCGGATCTGGTAATTGCGCCCACAGATTTTCAGGCAAGCCAGGCTCCCGACTTCGTCCAAAACAAGCTCGTCATCCAACATGATGGAATTGACTGTGACTTTTTCCATCCAGCCAAACCGGATGCACCGTCTTTTGACTATGAAGGTCTTCCAAACGACGCAAAGGTAGTAACCTTTGCAACGCGAGGTATGGAACCGATGCGAGGCTTTCCCACTTTTATGAAAGCCGCCGCACAGCTTCAGAAGGACAAGCCAGACATACATATCGTTGTGGCAGGTAGCCCCCAAGCACATTACGGCCCCGAACCCACCGGGTATGGCACTTGGAAAGACAAATGCCTTGATGAGGGCGAATTCGATCTCGAGCGTCTCCATTTTACGGGCGCTCTCCCAAAGGCGCGCTATGCGGATTTGCTGCGCCGAACAAACGCTCATATTTACCTGACGCGCCCCTTTGTCCTGTCCTGGTCCCTTCTTGAGGCAATGGCCTCTGGCGCGCCCGTGATCGCCAGTGATGTTGCACCGGTTCGGGAAGCAGGCGTCCGTGAGAAACATTTTCGTTTGGTCGAAAACGGCCAGACTGAACAGCTTTGCAATGAAATTCACTGGGTTCTTGATAACCCTATCGAAGCCAGGAAGATGGGCTTACGCGCACGCAATGAAATTTTCACAAATTTCTCTTCTGAAAGCGCGCATGACATCCTAGAGCATTTAATGAAGGCGCAGATAAACGACCTACCTGCGTTTAAGAAATCAGTTTTAAACGCATAGAACGCGCAAATAAGCGACCGGTAGGCTGCGCTATCTGATCCCTTCTTCTTATGATTGGAATTAACGAATTACTATAAATTCTATGTTCTAAAACCCAAAAGTATTGGGAACTTAAATGGTACCGAGTGTTGTCAGATCGAGCGTCTTTAAGATGCTTTTTGTCCTCGCGCTTCTTAGCGGGATGGGCCTCTGGCAACTAGACTTTCTAGTCACCGGTATCTCAGCAAACGTTTTCCTCAATAGCTGTATTTTCGCAACTTTCTTCTTTGGCATCTACGCAGCTTTTACCCGCGTCCTTGGGTTGAAGAACGATATTTTTGCATTGAAGTCATTGCGCGAAGATTATGAGGATGCCGTCAACGGTGAAAAGCATGATGAGGCAGACTCAATGTGGCGGTACTATCGCTGCGAAGAGAACGCTATCGTTATTTATCCACCCAAAATTTTAGAGCGCCCTTATACGATCCTATCGGAAGAAATTGCACAAACGCAGGGTTTAAAAGTTACCACTGGTGTGATGCAAAATTTGTTGGACAGTGTCGATGAACAACTCGATGAAGGGCGATCACTTATATCATATGTTACGGGTCTTTTGGTTTTCCTGGGACTGATCGGCACATTTATCGGCTTGATGGTGACCCTCGGCTCGGTCGGCGATATCATTGGTGGGCTGGATCTAAGCGGCGGCGCAGGTGCCGAAGCGATCCAGAAACTTATGGATGACTTGATGATACCACTTCAGGGCATGGCGACTGGTTTCTCATCTTCTCTATTCGGGCTCATCACATCCCTAGCGCTCGGCTTGGTCGCGCTTTTTGGCAATCAAGCTGCAAACTCATTCAAAGCAGAATTCGCAACTTGGCTTGCTGGTGTCGCGAAAGTTGGGAACGACGTTGGTGGCGAAAGCAACGAACAACAGGGCTCTTCGCTACTCTCCGCACAATCGGAAAGAACGTTGTCGGTGATGTACCGCGTGGCGAAGCTATCGCTGGTTTCAAATGCCCGCATTATGACAACTGTCGAAGCCATGTCAGCCTCATGTCAGACACTTATGGGCGTGCAGCGAGATAACCAAGCTCGCATGCTTGATCTTTCAAGTAGTGTGCAGGAGCTTTGCAAGGGAATTGCCGCGACTGATCTTGCAGTGCGCGACATGTCAGAGGTCTTGAAATCAAACGGTTATCTGAAAGACCAGCTCCGACAGGTGGAAAGCACTGGGCAGCGCAACGCGGCCCAATTAGCGAAGATCACGAAAACCGTTGAGGTTGTTTCCCGACAAAATTCACATCTCGAAGCAAAGGCCAAGGAATTTGCGACACACCTTGCCCGAAGAGACGACGTCGCGACGCTTTCTCAAGACTTCAAATCACAACTTCAAAGCGAATTTTTCAAACTTCATGGCACCGTTTCTGAGCTGACCGAGACAGTTTCGTGGTTAGATGAAGGACTTGACGACAAAAATAAGACATTGCTATTGACGACTGATGAGCTCGCAAAAATATCTCAAACTCTTCGAAACGAAGTCGAGTGGGCCATCGCAGAGAGCAAAGAAGCTCTTTCTCGCGCGGAATCAAGCGCTCAAGCAGAAACAAACAAACACAACGAAACAAGTAACTATGGCGGAAAAACGCCACATGATGCGTCCCAAAGGGACAGTTTGATCAAACGAATGAAACGTAGATTTTGAATGGTTGAAATTTTTCGATGGAAGCAGAATTAATGAAAAGCTCTCAAGAAAGCACTGGGAAGAGTATTCCGCCGAAAGTTGTGAAGACTCATTGGGTCAAAAACCCTTTTCGTCGCAAGCAGCAATTCAGAATACGAAAACACTCAAGGCACCCATGCTATTTCCTTGGGACACTCAAGATCCAAAACAACTCGACATATCTCGATGGTTTGGTGACGAATATTTCCAAGTCGGGCCTTAAGTTTAGGCCTGCAAAGACTTACATTCTGGATCGCCGCGGCGAGCAGGTTATGTGTATCTTCAGTAATTTCCGCATATCGGGAAAAATCGTCACGACAAATTTTGATGGCTACGGCGTCATCCTACACTCTGAAATATCTGACGAAGATCTCTTAGAGTTTCTAACTCTTCAAGAGCAGACGGATCAATCTCTCTATAAATCAAAGGCCTGATAATAGGGTCGCCACCAAATTCCCGCGCAGCCTTAGCTCTTCATAGATACTCGAGGCAAACTGATACCGGTTATTGATCAGTTCAGTTTCTGCCTGAAACAGATCGCGTTGCGCGTCAAGAAGTTCAAATGCAGTTCGTTCGCCGGCCTCAAACTGTTGTTGAAAGAGCTGCAGTCCATCATTCGCAGTTCTAAATCTCTCGTTTACAAACGCTGAGTTCTCCGCGGCTGTTTCTAGCGTCTGGTTAACTTCTTCAGTGTTCTGTTCGAGATCTCTTAGTTTAGCGCGATAGCTTTCGCGCGCTTCCCTGATCCTTGCCTCCGTTTGACGCAGCTGTGCCCGCCTGGCGCCTCCGCTATAAAGACGCACATTCACACCGATCACACCCCTTACATCAGAATTCGTTCCGGTTTCACCACCAACATTTTCGTTGTAATTTCCTTCGCCACGCAGAAACACTCTTGGCTTGATGGCGGCACGTTGCTGCGCCAATTGCCGTTCGAAAGCAACTCTGTCGCGCTCTAAAGATTGCAATTCAGGGTTCAACAAAATTGCGGCTTTGGACGCTGATCGTGACTTCGTTTGCCGAACAGGAGCCAGCCGTTTCGGCACTTTGACGCTCTCGGGGCGGAGGCCGGTAAGACGCCGGAAACCAACGATCGCATCCTCGCGCGCGTTCTGAGCGTCCAACAGTGACGACTTTGCGGCTTCAACCCGTGTATTTGCTCGGTTCACATCAGCTTTGGTCGCATTTCCACCCTGCTCATTCAAAATGACCAGGTCTGCGATGCGCTGATGGTTTCGCGTGTTGCGACGAGAGGCCGACACAAGTTCGGACTGACGCAAATAGTCGATGTAGGCAAAAACCGTTTCGAGAGCGATACTTTCCATCGTATCGCGCTTGCGCAGCTCTACCGAAGACGCTTGCGCCGCACGCCGATCAACGCCAGCCTTCGTTGCCCCAAAGTCATAAAGCGTTTGTTCTATCGAAAGGGTCAACTCACTTCGGTTCGCCCCGTAAGTGTTGGGTCCTTCCGGGTAGGTATTCTCTTTCCCAGTGGTTGCGACCAGATCGACGACCGGTCTGGTGTTTGCCTCTTCGATATCAACCTGTGCCTTGGCGCCGTCCAACTGCGCCTGAGCAACGCCTATTTCAGGATCAACAGCCAACGCTTTTTTGATCGCCTCCGTGAAGGAAATACGTGCCCCGTGCGCGCGTGACTTATCAACAGATATCGCTTTGCCGGTGGCCCCATTTGCCTCATAGGTCACCCCTCCGGCCTCTTCTCGCCCATTCTGTGGGTTCGTGCAGGCCGACAAAGCAACACCGGCCAGGGCAACTAACATACAGTTTTTAATAGAAAAAATATCTTTTCGTCCATCAGCCACGTTGCAAGCCGCCCCAATGCATTTGTTTGAATTGCTTTTTTAGTAGTGAATGGCGTGTGACATCACAATCTTGTGGATAAAAAATTCAGTCTTGTTGGCATTCAGGCACCAGTCGCGTCACGCAACATATCGCAACACTGTAAGGGTCTTCGATCTGGGTGCCGCTAGGCCGCTTGCTTTGTAAGCTTCGCAAGGACAGCGCTTGCAGGGCCATCTTCCTTAATACGCCCCTCATCAAGCCAAATTACTCGGTCCACTGCCGACAGAACATTCACACGGTGTGTGGCAAGGATGAGCGTTTTTGTACCCCCTAGCTTCTTAAGCCCTGCGATCACTTGTCCCTCCATGGTCTGATCCATCGAAGACGTCGGCTCGTCCAGAATAAGAACCTTGGGGTTTCCAAGAAACGTACGCGCCAGGCAAATTGACTGTCGTTCACCGCCAGACAGCGTCAGGCCTCTTTTTCCAACCCGCTGACTTAGACCTTTCGGGTTCTTGCGTACAAAATTGTAGGCCCCAGAAGAAATCAGAGCTTCTTTAACGTGCGAATGATCAGCGTCTGGCGCAGCGATCATAAGGTTGTCATGAATACTGCCGTCAAAGAGCTCATTCTCCTGGCTCATATAGGTCATACCATCACGCAAACCGTCCGGCGCATATTGCAGAACGTTATGGTCATCGACCAGGTATTGACCTTCATCCGGATCATAGATGCGAATCAGGAGCTTCAGTAGGGAGCTCTTTCCGCTTCCACTTCTCCCGATGATCGCTACTTTTTCGCCGGGCGCGATATCAAGCGTAATATTGCTGAGAACAGGCGCCGCTCCGTTGTCATACGAAAGGCCAACATTTGTCAGCGAAAGATGTCCGCGTTCTAGGGTCCGCTCAGCATCTGTTTGTTCCGCACTTTCTTGGGGGACGTTGAACAGATTGAAGATGCGGGTCAGTGGAAGCGTGATTTCATTTGCGCGCATTACAAGAAGCACGAATTGCCCGGCCGGCATTAAAACCCTGCTCACAAGTAGCATCGTCGCGACCAACGCACCCATTGACATCTCACCCTCGGCTATTTTGTAAACACCGAGCACGACCGAGAAAACGATGACACCCTGAACCATGAAGTTCGTAAGTTGCATCTGCATGTCGGAGTGGCGTTTCAGCCGATGCATAGGACCAAGTGTATCGGCCAGAAGCCAATGAAATCGTTCGTAAAGACGCGATTGAGCGCCCGTATACTTCATCAGATTTGCGAGGCTCGCGCTTTCTGTAAGAAGCTCAGTGCGTTGAGCCTGCGAGCGTGCAACCTTCGACCCGGTACGCCGCATCATGACGGCGCCAACCAAAGTCCAAACGGCCAAAATCAGTATTCCAGCAACTGGCGCAAAAACAACGGTGCCACCTATGGAATAAACCACAAACAAGACAGCCGCGATAAAAGGAACATCAACGACAATTGAAATCAGTAATGCCGGAACGAGCGCACTGGCGCGTTCGATCTCGCGAAACGTATCGGTCCAAGCTGACACAGTATCAGGAACGTCGCTGGCACGCGCATGAATGAGACGTTTGTAAAGCTTGGCCTGAAGATCAATCGACATTTTTATGGCGACAGCATTTTCAAGCCGGATGCGAATATTTCGCAAGCAAAGATCGAGGAGAAAAGCGACCATCACACCCGTCGCAAGGGCCCAAAGCGTTTCAAACGCACCGTGCGGGATGACGCGATCATAGACGGTCATGACGAACAAAGGCTGCAGCAGCATCAACGCGTTACTTAGAAGAGCAGCAATGACTATGAAGAAAAGCGTCCGAGGATGACGCGCAACGACATGCCCAAACATACGCCACAGCCCAGGTATACGGCTGGACCGTGTGAAATCATCCGTTGGACGGGTTTTTGCGGCAGATTGGCGTCTACGTGACCCGTTCTCGGGAGGTACCACCGTCTTTCGTGACGCCGGAACGGGTTTCTTAGGCGAACTGTAAGACATGACAGAAAAACTAAACTCTTAGACATTTCGTTGCTTCTGGCAGACCCTAACTTACTCATATTTAAGAAATTATGATCGAAAATGCATGGGAACTTCATTTTGGGAAGGCCTTAGCATGGCAACCGAGTCTGTTTTAAAACCCGCACCGGACGCACGCCCCTCAGACGAGGTTGTATCGGCTGAATCCGCAAAAATCATTTCGCGGTCGCACTTCTCACTAGTCTTTTTGATAACCTTGGGACTTTCCTTTTTTGGCTATTGGGCGAGCTCGACAGAACTGGACATCGTAACGCGCGGCTCCGGACAAGTCGTTCCAACGCTGCAAAACCAATTCGTGCAGCATTTAGAAGGCGGTATCGTCGAGGAAATACTGGTCGCAGAAGGGCAGGTCGTAAGGGCCGGCGAAACCCTGATGCGCATAACAGATGATTTCTCACAGGCGGAATTCAAACGCGCTAGCCAAGAGTTGAACGCTGAGCGTGCAAAACTGGCCCGGCTGGATGCTGAATCCATGGGACTTAAAGAGATCAAGTTCGCCGGCGACTTCCAGAACCAAGGGTCCACAGTGACCACCGATCAAGCCGAACTCTTTGAACGGCGCAGGCGCAATATCGATCAGCGCATTCTGGTCCTGCAGGATCAGATCAGACGTAAGGAGCTAGAAAAACGGGAGAAAGAAGCGAAGCTCGAGAACACGCAACGCGAGTTTGAAATTATGAATGAGCGCGTGAAGAACCTCGGCGCGCTCGTCAAATCAGGTGCGACGTCCAAAAATGAAGTTTTAAAGAACCAATTGGAATTGCAGAAAATTAAGACCCGGATGAGCGATCTTGCCTTTCAGATCCCGCAAATAGACGTGGAAATAAGCGAAGCCCGACAGCGCCAGAACGAAGTTCAGTCTGAGTTTGTCGCAAATGCCAATGAACAGAAGATTGACTCACTGAACAAAATTTCGCTGCTGCGCGCAACGATGGAAGCCATGCAAGATCGCGAAAGCAGAACTGATGTGCGCGCCCCTATTGACGGGAAGGTTCATCGATTGTTTCAAACAACGATCGGGGGCGTCGTTCAGGGGGGGCAAAACCTGGTCCAGCTTGTCCCGATCGAGGCGACGGTCTCGATTGAAATCGCGCTATCCCCAAAAGATCGCGGAAGGGTTTGGACCGATCTGCCTGCCGTCGTGAAGCTCTCGGCCTATGACTTTTCGATCTATGGCGGTATTCAGGCGAGGGTCACGAATATCTCGTCAGACACGTTGAGCAACGGAAACGGAGAACCCTTTTACCGCGTAAATCTCGAGGCAGACACCAATAGTTTCGATGGTCGCGAAATCGTGCCTGGTATGGCGGCCGAAGTCGACATCATCACCGGTCGGCGCTTGATTATCGACTACCTGCTTTCTCCTATTAAGGATGTGCAAAGAAACGCTCTGAGGGAACACTAGCGGCAAGGTCTTCGCGCAGGAAAGGGCGCTGCCAAACATCTCCTTACGGGGACCGATGGGCGCGTGTTTAAGCCTGACCAAACGAGCGAAACCGCAACTCGCAGCTCCGTCCGCTGGTAAAGTTTACGATCAAGCAACCGCAAGAACAGACAGTTGAGCGATTTGATTAGCGGTCGCAAAATCAGTCCCGTCATAGATGGTATAGACTGTTTGATCGGCCACCGAACTATCAACATCGTAGAATGACGGGTCTTCGACCAGATCAACGCTGTCGCCCGTGCCTATCTGAATCTCCAATAGGTTGTCGGCGTCGGTCCAGCTTTGTATCTGCGCCGTCGTCAAATCGAGATCGGCCGTCAGATCACCAGCGCTAAAGTCAAGAACCTCAACATTTGACAATATTCCGTCGAAATCACTCGCAGTCACTGATCCGTTTGCAACGGCGACCTCATCCTCGCCTTCCCCGCCTTCGATCTCAAAACCGGCATCCGCCAGGTCTGACGCGTCAATCTCGAACAGGTCGGCGCCCGCACCGCCGTCCAAAGTATCCGCGCCACCACCGCCCGAAATCGTATCCGTGCCCGCTCCGCCTAATAGCGCATTCGAAGCCCCGTTTCCGATCAAAGTATCCGCGCCGTCACCGCCAAGAACGTTCTCGAAATTGCTAAGCAAATCTGATTGATTGTTTGATCCATCGCTCAAGTCGACACTTACGCCAGTGGCAATGCCGGAGTAATCCAGCCAGTCACCGCCGCCGCTGCCACCATCAAGGGTATCGGCCCCACCGCCACCGGAAAGCGTGTCGGCTCCAACGCCACCGTATATCGCATTGTTGCCACTATCACCGGCCAATAAATCGTCCCCCGAACCCCCGATCAGGTTTTCGAAATTTGAAATACTGTCAGACTGGTTGTTCGACCCAACAGATAGATCAACCTCGACACTGCTACCCACAGCCGAATAGTCAAGAAAATCCAGGAGCCCGCCACCGCCGTCTAGGGTGTCGGCACCACCGCCGCCGGAAATCGTATCGGCGCCTAAACCACCGTTTATGGAATTTCCGCCGCTGTCACCCGTGAGGCTGTCACTTTCGTTAGAGCCAACAAGGTTTTCGACACCAGCAATCGTGTCATCGCCCAGAGAGGAGGACAAAATAGCCGTGACGCCCGCGCTCGCGCCCGCGTAGTTTATCGTATCATCATCAGCGCCACCGATGACGTCATTGTTGCCAGACACCAGATAGATAACGTCGGCACCGCCGCCGCCATTGATCGTATCATTCCCGCCGCCACCATAAAGGCTATCACTGCCGCCGCCGCCGTTAATCACATTGGAACCGCTCGTACCGCTCAAGGTATCCGATCCAGCGCCGCCAAAGACTTGTTCAAAGTTCGTAATCACGTCGGATTGGTTATTCGATCCGTCAGACAGGTCGACGTTGACGCCGCTCGCTATGGCTGAGTAGTCGAGGGCATCAAAAACGCCACCGCCGCCATCGAGCGTATCAGACCCTCCCAAACCGGTAATCGTATCAGCGCCAAGCCCGCCTTCGATCAAATTTGACCCAGACGTTCCGAACAAATCGTCGTCACCACTCCCGCCAAGCAGGTTCTCGAAATTGGAAATAACGTCGGATTGATTGTTTGACCCATCCCCAAGATTTACGCTGACGCCCGTCGAGACGTCGGAATAGTCCAAAAGGTCAAGAAGACCGCCGCCACCATCCAACGTATCAGACCCTCCCGCACCGGCGATTGTATCAGCTCCAAGGCCACCTTCGATTACATTCGAACCTGATGTCCCCACCAATTCATCGGCACCATCACCGCCAAGCACGTTCTCGAAGTTGGAAATCACGTCGGACTGATTGTTCGATCCGTCCGATAGATCAACCTCAACACCCGAGCCAACCAAAGAATAGTCAAGCCAGTCGACGCCGCCGCCACCACCATCAAGCGTGTCAGAACCTCCAAGCCCCGAAATCGTGTCAGCTCCCAGGCCGCCTTCGATGACGTTATTTCCAGCACTGCCGATCAGTGAATCAGAACCACCGCCCCCAGACACTTGTTCAAAGTTAAGCAACAGATCGGATTGATTGTTCGACCCATCAGACAGATCAACGACGACATTACTTCCGATTGCTGAGTAGTCGATGAGATCGGCCAATCCAACGCCACCATCTAGCGTATCAGCACCGCCACCGCCTGAAATTGTATCTGCCCCAGAACCCCCCAAAATAGTGTTCGACCCGCTAGAGCCCGCCAGACTGTCATTCCCACCACCTGACACGATATTTTCGAAGTTCGACAAGAGGTCGGACTGATTGTTCGACCCATCAGACAGATCGACCTCTATCGCGCTGACCATTGCGGAATAGTCGAGCCAATCTTGCGTGCCCGCACCGCCGTCAAGAGTATCACCGCCACCGCCGCCAACGATCGTATCTGATCCTCCGCCGCCCGAAATTTGGTTTGCCTGCGCATCGCCTTGGAGCGAGTCGTCGCCATCACCGGTCGCCAGATACTCAAAATTGGCAATCGTATCTGATTGGTTGTTCACACCCGTCGCCAAGTTGACCTGAACGCCCGTATCAATCGCCGAATAATTAAGGAGGTCCATCGCGCCCGCGCCACCATCCAAAGTGTCAGCACCAGCACCCCCGGTAATCGTATCCGCGCCGCCTCCACCTGTAAGAACATTGGCCTGTGCATCGCCAATCAGCAGGTTCGCTCCATCCCCAGTCACAACCTGCTCAAAATTAGAGATCGTGTCGGACTGATTGTTTGCGCCGGTTGCCAGGTTCACCTCAACACCGCTATCGATCGCACCATAATCGAGGACATCCGCGATACCGCCACCGCCATCCAGCGTATCGGAACCACCACCACCAGCAATTGTATCATCGCCAAGACCGCCCAGAATGACGTTCGAAACAACGCCCCCGATGAGCAAATCACTCCCCGAGCCAGCTTCAACCTGTTCAAAATTTGAGAGGACGTCAGATTGGTTGTTTGACCCGTCCGACAGGTTGATCAGCAGATCATCGACACTGTCGCTGTAATCCACGAGGTCTGACAAACCGGCGCCGCCATCAAGCGTGTCTGAGCCGCCACCACCCACGATTGTATCCGCCCCGGCGCCACCGCTCAGGTTATTAGACTGAGCCGTTCCCGACAGCGAGTCATCGCCCGAGCCACCCATTAGATTTTCAAAGTTGGAAATTGCATCTGACTGGTTGTTAAATCCGGAACTCAGGTCGACAACCAAATCGGTCGCAATAGCAGCATAACTCAACAAATCATTGCCGCCTGCGCCGCCATCGAGCGTATCTGAACCACCGCCACCCGCGACCGTGTCATCTCCTGCGCCGCCAAAAATGTCGTTATTTGCGATGTCGCCAGTGAAATCATCATCTCCGCCAGACCCGATAATGTTCTCGACATTCGTCAGATCATCATCAGCAGAACCGGACAAGATAGCGGTGACACCGGTGCTAAGCGCAGAATAGCTGACGGTATCTGTCTGATCGCCACCATCGATTTCATCACCGTCGCCTGTCGCAATGAAGAAGTCTTGACCAGTCCCACCGTCCAGCGTGTCGCTACCCGCGGCCCCAACAATCGTATCCGCGCCATCGTCCCCAACAATACTATCATTGCCAGAGCCGCCCTGAATTTCGTTGTCGAGCGTGCTGCCTAGAAGCGTGTCCGCGCCATCGCCACCAATCAGGTTTTCAAAGTTCGAAAGCATGTCGAGTTGGTTGTTAGAGCCATTCGACAAGTTCACATCGACGCCCGTCGCCACCGCCGCGTAGTCCAGCCAGTTTCCGCCGCCAGCGCCCCCATCAAGCGTGTCCGACCCGCCGCCGCCTGCGATCGTGTCAGCGCCAAGACCGCCCAGAATTTCGTTGTTCTGGGCATCCCCGGTAAGGTCATCGGCAAAGGATGTACCAACCACATTTTCGACTTGCGAGATGGTGTCGTCGCCAAGAGTGGACGACAAGACAACTGTAATGCCCGAACCGCCCGTCGCATAGTCGACGGTATCAATTTGGTCGCCACCGTCGATCACATAACCGCCCGAAACACCAATGATAAGATCGGCGCCATCGCCACCACTCAGCGTATCGGCGCCGCCGCCGCCTGCAAGCGTATCAGCTCCTTGACCACCCTGGATTTCATTCGCGAGGCCGTTGCCTGCCAGACTGTCGGCACCGCTCCCCCCAATCAGGTTCTCAAACGCAGCAAAGCTGTCCGATTGGTTGTTCGCACCCGTCGCGAGATCAGCTTCAATGCCCGTCGAAATGATGCTGTAGTCGAGCCAATCGGCGGTGCCCTGCCCGCCATTCAGGGTGTCTGATCCCAAACCACCGTCGATGGTGTCCGAGCCACTCCCACCAAGGATCAAGTTGTCGCCGGCATCACCAGTCAGCTCGTCATTTCCACTGCCGCCCTCAAGATGCTCAAAATTGGAGAGGGTTAGCGACTGGTTGTTCGACCCATCCGATAAATCAACGACCAGACCCACAACAGACCCTGCGAATGTCAGCAAATCGGTGTCCGCGCCCCCATCAAGCGTATCAAGGCCACCACCGCCCAAGAGGGTATCATTGCCAGCACCAGCTTGAATGTCATTGGCAAGCAAATCACCGATCAGACTATCATCGCCCGTAGAGCCAACCAGATTTTCGACGCCGCTAAGCGTGTCGTCCCCAATGGTAGAAGAGAGCACAGCCGTCACACCAGAGCTTGCGCCAGCGTAGCTGACAGTATCAATCTGAGCACCGCCATCGATCGTGTTTCCAGTCGCGCCGACATAAAAGAGATCGGCACCGTTGCCACCGCTCAGCGTATCCGTGCCGCCACCTGTTATGGTATCAGCGCCGTCGCCGCCTGAAATGTCATTCGCGTTGCTGTCACCAAACAATTGGTCCGCAAAATCGGACCCTATCAGGTCCTCGACATTCGAAATCTCGTCATCGCCCAAAACCGACGACAACCGCGCAACGACGCCTGCTCCCGCATCGGCGTAACTCACGGTATCGCGATCCGCGCCCCCATCCAGAGTATCGCCATCACCGCTCGACATGATCAAATCAAGGCCCGCGCCACCAAAGACCATATCGGCGCCAGCGCCAGCCGAAAGTCGATCATTGCCCGTGCCGCCGTCGAGCAGGTTGTCACCGGCACCACCTGTGATCGTATCAGACCCACCATTCCCGGAGAGCGATACATTGGTGGCGTTGGCGACCATTATGTCGTCAAAATTGGACCCGCCGAAAATCTCGATCTCCGTGAAACTGTCGCCCTCGGCATCCGCGCCGGTCGATATCCCGGTGGACAGATTGACGCTGATTGGCCCAGCGGAGGTGAGATAGCTTAATTCGTCGATACCAGCACCGCCATCATAGTGATCAGCGCCGGTATCCGACAAGAACACGTCATCATCCAACCCGCCGAACAGATCATTATCGGCATCGTCGGCACCGCCCAAAGTATCGGCAAAGTCGGTGCCAATGACGTTCTCGATGCGGAGCAGGACATCTCCAGTGGCGTCACCGCCAAAGGCAGTTCCTTGACCAAGATTGATCTGGACCCCGGCGGCGGAACCGGAGTAGTCGGCCGTATCCTCGCCACTCCCGCCATCAAGCGTGTCGGAGGCGCCGCCGCCGCCCACCAGCGTATCATTGTCACCCAATCCGCGGAGATGGTTGACCCCGTCATCGCCGACTATGAGGTCAGAAAAGTCAGAGCCGGTAACATTCTCGATGGAATCGTAGGTGTCGCCATCCGCGTCGGACCCAACGCCTGCGCTGTTGTCACTCAGGTTGACGGAAATGCTCCCGCCCGCGTTTTCATAGCTGGCCTCATCAAAACCAGCGCCGCCAATCAGTTGATCAGCATCAACCCCGCCCAGAAGAACATCGTCCCCGTCTCCACCATTCAAAGTATCAATGCCATCCGCACCGGCCAGGGTATCGGCGCCATCTCCGCCCTCAATCAGGTTGTCTTGCGCGTCCCCGGTCAGGTCATCCGCAAGCCCGGAACCCACAAGGTATTGAATATTGGTCAGAACGTCGCCACTCGCGCTGCCCGCCGAGACTTGGGCAGAGGCAAGCCCAAGGTCAACGGTGACACCGTTCGCCGAATTCGCGTAACTGACCGTATTGATCCCGCTCCCGCCATCAACGGTCGTATTGATCCCATTGACCGTAATCAGATCATCATCGCCCCCCGCAAAAAAGCTAAGCCCTGACCCAGTTACCGAAATCGTGTCGGCAAAACTCGTTCCGTTGAGTTCTTCGATATTGAAGAGCCTGTCGGTTCCCGTCATCGCGCCCGAAATATAACCACCATAGCCAAAATTGCCGCTGATGGCCGCGCCAGCAGCACTATAGTCAACCTCGTCAATCCCGCCGCTGCCGTTCAGGACATTATTTGCAGCGTCGCCGATGATCGTATCGCGACCACCGCCACCAATGACATTTTCGATCCCGACCCAAACATCGCCAGTTTGTTCTTCACCCGCATTTCCGACCTGTGTGCTCAGGCGCAAATCAAGGACGCGGTCGACCGTATCGGTATAGCGCGCGGTGTCCAGCCCAGTGCCTTCAAGCCGGTCAGCACCTAATCCACCCGTAAGTGTGTTGGAGCCGCTGCCGCCAATCAGCGTATCGTCCCCGCTACCACCCCAAAGCGTATCGTTCAGCGCTCCACCATCCAGCTGATTGTTGTTCCCATCGCCAACCAAGCTGTCCGAGAAGTTAGATCCGATCACGTTTTCGATCGCAGAGAATACGTCTCCCTGCGCATGTCCGCCCAGTCCGACACCGTTCACCAGATCAATCGTAACACCGCCGTCGGAGGCACTATAGTCAATCAAATCAATGTCTGCGCCACCGTCCAGGCTGTCAGCCGCTTCGCCACCGACGAGGGTATCATTGCCGATCCCCCCAAAAATGGTGTTTTCGCCCGCGTCACCTGTCAGATTATCTGCGAAATCGGTTCCGACGATATTCTCGATCCCGGTATAGGTATCATTGGCAATATCAGCGCCAGAATTATTGTTGGAATCGGTTAGATCAACTGTAACCCCGCTTCCGAGCGCGCTGAGATCAAGCAAGTCGATCCCGTCACCGCCCTCCAACACATCGGCGCCAGCGCCGGCAATAAGCGTGTCATTATCATCGCCGCCTTGTAGCAGGTCATCGTCACTGCCGCCATCAAGGCTATCATTGCCCTCACCGCCGATAAGCGTGTCAAAGCCATCGGCGCCCAAAAGCGTATCAGCACCAACCCCGCCAGAGAGTTCATTGGCCTCTACATCACCAGTAAGCGCATCATCAAATTGTGAGCCGATCAGGTTTTCTATGTCGATAAGAACATCTCCGCCCTCATCACCGCTTCCAGCTGGCTGCGTCGTCTCAAGCGTGACGGTCACACCGCTCGCCGCATCGCTGTAATCAGCAGCGTCGATACCGGTGCCGCCGTCCAGCGTATCCGCGCCAGCACCACCTGCCAAAGTATCATTTCCAGCCTCACCAGCGAGTAGGTCATTGTCAGAGTTGCCGAAAAGCAGGTCATTGTCATTGCCACCAAAGAGCGTATCTGACCCATCGCCGCCGATGACTTCATCGTTGCCAGCGTCGCCGTAGAACGTGTCCGCGCCGTCACCACCATCAAGCGTGTCCGACCCGGCGCCGCCCGTCAGCTCATTGGCTAGGGCATCGCCGGTCAAGACATCGTCAAGCGCTGATCCAACGATGTTTTCGACGCCGCTGATCGTCACGGATCCATAGTTGGCAGAGCTAATCTGGTTGAGCGACAAATCCGCAAAGACTGCGCTTGTCGCGCCGGAATAGTCCATTTCATCAGTGCCGGAGCCACCAATAATCGTATCCGCACCGACGGAATGATAGAAAAGATCATCGCCATTCTGCCCATCGAGCAGGTTGGCTTCGGCATTGCCCGTGAGGATGTCACCGTTTGCGACCGAGTTGCTCCCAATAACATTCTCGATATTGGCCAAAACATCGCCATTTGCCCAACCGCCCGTGCCGCCACCCACTTGTGCTGTCAAAAGGCCAAGATTGACCCGCACTTCGACGGAGGCGGAATAATCAATCGTATCAATCCCAGTGCCGCCATCGATACTGTCGGCCCCTTGATCACCAAAGATATAGTCGTCACCTGAGCCGCCCAGAATTGTGTCGTTGCCAAGCCCGCCAGCGATCGTGTCATTCTCTGAACCGCCATCAATCTGGTCGGCACCATCGCCTGCGCTCAGATCATCAGCGCCTTGACCACCTTCAAGCGTATCGGTCCCGTCTCCACCCAAAATCGTGTCTGATCCGGACAGTCCGATCAGCAGATTATTTCCACTATCACCTGTCAGGCTGTCACTGCTTCCAGACCCGGTGAGATGTTCAACCGCCGTGATGACGTCGCCGCTCGCGTCTCCGCCTGAAACCTGCGCAGACGTGAGATTGAGGTCGACCGTAACGCCACCCGCGGAAAGCGTATATTCGACGGCATCTATGCCATCGCCGCCTGACAGAATATCCGCGCCTGTCCCGCCTTGAAGCGTGTCATTGCCGTCGCCGCCATAGAGCAAATCATCCTCGGCACCGCCAAGAAGACTATCATTGTCGGCCTCACCGAAAAGCGTATCAATCCCGTCACCGCCGCTGAGCGTGTCGTTATCATCCCCACCTTGCAGTTCATCCGCGCCGCCATTGCCTACAAGGCTGTCGGCACCGCCCAATCCATCGAGAATTTCGCCAATTCCGCCGCCGATGATCGTGTCAGCAAAGCCATCGCTGCCAAAAACACGTTCGACATTTGAAACGATATCGCCCTCGGCAAAGCCGCCAGTACCTGCGGTCAGCCCATCAAGCGTGATCGAAACGCCAGCATCGGACAGTGAGTAGCTCAAATTGTCAAAATCAGCGCCACCATCAATTGTGTCGGCCCCAAGATCGGCATTGATCGTGTCCACACCGCTCCCTGCATCAATCAGATCGTTCTCGTCACCACCTGTGATGGAGTCGTTGCCACTTCCGCCGATAATCGTGTCCTGAGCGGCGCCACCTATCAGCGTGTCATTCCCGTCGCCGCCATCGAGTTCATCACCGTTGCGTGCCCAACTGCTATTAAGCGGTGTGAGGTTATTGCCGGAAGCGATATAGTCGTTGCCACCTTCACCATGAAGAATATCTCGGTCATGCGTATTAAACTCGCTGCCCCCAACGATCGTATCATCGCCATCACCGCCGAAGTACTGATCACTGCCATTATTGCCGCGAAGGCTATCGCCAAAATCGGTGCCAATGACGCGCTCGATACTGGTCAGGATATCACCGGCGGCCGCCCAACCGCCGCTGCCATTGCCAAAACTTGTGGAGACAAAAACCGCGCTTGCTTCTGAAGAGTAATCGACGATGTCGAAACCAGTACCACCATCAAGCGTGTCCGCTCCGGTCCCGCCAATCAGTACATCATCATTGTCGCCGCCAAGAAGGCTGTCCGCGCCCGACCCACCTGAAAGTGTGTCATCACCCGCGCCGGCATCAAGTGTGTCGTCGCCGCCCAATCCGCTCAGGCTGTCATCCCCGGCACCCGCCAAGAAATTATTTTCAACCGAAGAACCGGTGAGCGTATCATCCCACTGCGTCGCAACGACATTCTCCATGCCTTGCACAAAATTCGTGCCCAAATTGCCGCCAAGTACAATCTGTGTTGTCAGATCAACCGAAACACCGCTCGTCGCGAGGCTAAAGTCCAACGTGTCGCTGTCATCGCCGCCGTCGAGGACGTCAAACCCATCGGTCACAAAGAAGTAATCATCGCCCAAACCACCTTCGAGCGTGTCATTCCCACTATTGCCTTGCAGCGTGTCGCCAAGGTCGGAGCCAACAACGACCTCGAACCCAAACAGATCGTCGCCTGTGGCATCGCCACCTTGCGCATCATTGGCGATGCCCGCGGAGAGATCGATATCAACGCCGGCCGTCGAACCTGAATAGTCCACAGTGTCGAGACCGTCGCCACCGATCAGCGTCTGTGCGCCGGACGATCCGTAAATATAGTCGTCATCCTGGCCACCATCGATGCTGTCCGCGCCAGTGCTGCCATAAATCGTGTCATCGCCGTCACCACCAAGCAGGGTATCCGCGCCGACACCACCATCAATACTGTCATTGCCGAGCCCGCCCTCAATCACGTTGTCGGCGCCGTCGCCAATCAATGTATCGCTTCCGCCAGAACCGGTTAAATTCTCGATGCCGACAAGCTGATCGCCCGAACTGTCACTGGTCGAAATCGCTTGAACCGCAAGCGTCAGATCGACGGCAACGGCGGCGGAGGCACCAGCATAGCTTGCCGTATCAATATCGTCGCCACCATCCAGAAGGTCGGCGCCGGCGCCACCCGACAACGTGTCATTGCCCTGATTACCATATAAGCTGTCAGCGCCGCCAAGCCCGGTCAAAACATCATCACCGAGCCGACCGTCAAGCCGGTTGTCCTGTCCGTTGCCAGTCAGCGTATCGCTGTTTCCACTGCCCCAAAGATCCTCGATCTGGGAGTAAGTATCGCCTTGCGCATTACCTCCGCTCCCCGTGCCAGCGTCCAGATTTGCATTGACCCCCGCGCTTCCCGCGTAGCTAACGACGTCCGTATCGGCGCCACCAACCATTTGTTCCGCGCCCGCGTTGCCAATCAGCGTGTCATCACCAGCGCCGCCATCAAGTGAATCGTCGCCCGCCTGCCCATCCAGCAAATCATCGCCGTCGCCACCAGACAGAATGTCTGCCGCGTTTTGACCAGTTAATATGTCAGCGCCATCATCGCCAAAAAGCGTCGAGCTTGTGAGCGCACCCACCAGCGTATCGTCGTAGATCGACCCGGAGACGGCCGAGAAATCCGACAACACGTCGCCCTGCGCGTCACCGCCCAAGCCCAAACCTGTGACCAGGTTGACATCCACTGCAGCGCTAGAGCCCTGATAAAGCAGAGTATTGAGCCCGAGACCGCCATCAAGCGTGTCGCCACCCGCCCCGCCAGTGATCGTGTCATTGCCAGCGGCGCCGTCAATATCGTTGGCCAGAGCATTGCCCGTAAGAGAATCCGCAAAACCAGATCCTTGGAGGTCTTCTATCCCGGTCAGGTCATCGCCCTGTGCATGTCCGAAAAGACCGATGTTGCTTCCGTCAAGCCAGACATGGACCCCGGTATTGGACCCGTCATACGAAGCAAGGTCCTGCCCATCGCCGCCAATCAGCGTGTCAAATCCAAGACCGCCTGTCAGCGTATCGTTGCCATCCCCGCCTTCAAGTAAGTTGTCATTGGCATCACCGGTCAGATCATCAGCGTGGATCGAGCCAACCAAATTTTCGATATTGCTGAGCGTATCGCCATTTGCAGCCCCGGCCGAGCTTTGCGCGCCCGCAAGGTTTAGGTCGACCGTCACGCCAAAATTGCTGCCGCTATAGGAGGCCGTGTCGGTATTGTCGCCACCATCAAGACTGTCGGCACCCGCACCGCCAAAGAGCAGATCATCGCCAAAACTGCCGAGCAACGTATCACTGTTGTCGCCGCCAAGAAGGGTGTCAGCACCCAATCCACCCTCCAGGAGATTGGCTTGCGCGTCACCAACCAACGAGTCGTTTCGATCCGATCCAATGACATTTTCGATGCCGCTCAAAGCGTCGCCAGCGGCGTGACCGCCGGTGCCCGTGCCGGCGCTTAGATCAACGGTGACGCCAACATCCGACCCGGTATAGCTGGCGGTATCAACCCCGGCCCCGCCAATCAGATTATCTGCACCAACGCCCCCGGTCAGCATGTCCTGACCCGCCCCTCCATCAAGCGTATTGTCTTCGTCGTCGCCGACCAAAGTGTCGTTGAAATCTGAACCGACAACATGTTCGATGCCGGACAGGCTGTCGTCCTGTGCAATGTCGAATTGGTTTACATTGGTGTCTAGGTTTACGGACACCCCGGCGCCGGCGTCAGAATAACCAACAAGATCGACCCCGACCCCGCCAATGAGCGTATCCGCGCCCTGCCCACCAAACAGGCTATCATCGCCCTCGCCACCAACCAGACTGTCGTCGCTGCCACCAGCCGAAAGACTATCGTCGCCGTCGCCACCGATCAGCGTATTGACGCCCGAATCCCCGACAAGCGTGTCATCGAAGTCTGATCCGACCAAATTTTCTATGGATTGCAGCACATCGCCGGTATTGTTGGTACCATCGGCAAGATTGATAGAAACCGCGGAAGTTTCATTCTCAAACACCGCGGTGTCAGAGCCAGCACCGCCATCAAGCGTGTCGGCCCCCGCGCCGCCCTCAATCCAATCGGCCCCATCGTCGCCAATCAGCACGTCATTGCCCGCCGCACCCGATAACGTATCTGCGCCCGCCCCTCCTTCGAGCTGGTTGGCCACATCGCTGCCGATCAACGCATCATCATTGTCGCTACCGATGAGGTTCTCGACCGCGCTGATCTGGTCGCCCTGCGCGTCGCCATTGGACCCAGTGCCTGCCGCTAGATCGACAATAACCCCCAATGCAGATGTCGCGTAGCTGGCCGTATCAACCCCGGCCCCGCCATCGATTGTATCGGCCCCTGCACCCCCAACTATCGTGTCATTTTCACCAAACCCAAAGAGCACATTGCTTTGGGTCGAGCCTGTCAGAACATCAACAAACTCCGAACCAAAAGCGCCCTCGATCGAGGTCAGGGTATCGCCATTTGCATCGGACCCGCTTGCAGAACCGGTTTCCAAATTGATCGTAACGCCGGCACCAGCTGTTTGGTAATCGGCAACATCGAGGCCGGAACCGCCCTCTAAACTATCCGCGCCGGCACCGCCTTGTAGCGTGTCCTCGCCACCGCCACCTTGCAAAGTATCATCGCCATCATTGCCAGAAAGGACGTCGCTGCCACCTTGGCCCGCGATGACATTGCTCTCTGTGTTGCCAAGGATCGTGTCGCTCAGGTTTGAGCCTGTGGCGTCTTCAAAACCAACCAGAACATCACCCTCAGCGTGGCCAAATTGACCAAGCCCCGTGACAAGGTCCACCTCGACGCCCGCGTCCGACAAAGTGTAGTCAACCTGATCCGTGGTACCGACGTCATCTCCACCGATAAGCGTATCCGCGCCTGCCAGTCCCGCTATGATGTCCGATCCGTCACCGCCAGTAATCAGGTTGGCATCCGTGCTCCCAATCAAAGTGTCACTGAACTGAGACCCGGTGACATTCTCAATGCCGATGAGGTCGTCACCATCCGCATGACCGCCCGAGGCGTCACCGGCCGCTCCGGCCGACAGGTTAATCGCCACGGCCGCGTTCGACGCAGAGTACTCTGCCAGATCAATCCCGTCGCCACCATTCAGCGTGTCGGCACCTGTGCCGCCTATAAGGGTGTCATTGCCCTCGTCGCCCGAAAGACTGTCGTCAGCTGTTGACCCGGTTAGGCCGTCGTCGCCCAAACCACCCTCCAGCGTCACAGCATTCGCACCGCCGGTCAGCGTATCGTCAAAGGCAGACCCTTCGAAACGCTCAATGCTGACATAGGTGTCACCAGCCTCGTCGCCGCTGCCATTAACACCCGTATCCAGATTGATACTGACGCCCTGCGACGCACCCGCATAGCTCGCTGTGTCAACACCAATGCCGCCATCAAGTAGATCAGCGCCGCTTGCACCCTCTAAGATATCGTCGCCACCATCACCGTAGAGCGAGTTGTCATCCGCATTCCCGACCAAAGTGTCGTTTTGGCCGGAGCCATAGGCGATCTCGAACCCCGTTACGACATCGCCTTCCGCATCGCCATTGTCAGAGCGGCGCCCGTCTAGGTAGACCGTCACACCTGCGGTTGACCCGGTGTAATACAAAACATCTGCTGTACCGCCGCCGCCATCAAGCGTATCGGCACCGGCACCGCCAGTGACACTGTCATTGCCAAGCGCGCCGTTAAAGACATTGTCTTCGACGTCGCCAATAAAGACGTCGTCGCCCGCCCCGCCCAAAACGCCTTCGATGCCGTCCAAAGTGTCGCCCTGCGCATCGCCGCCGACCTGACCGCCAACACGGTTGAGGTCAATGTCGATCGCCGAGGAGGAGCTGTAATCAGCAACATCTGTACCCGACCCACCAACAAGGCTATCTGCGCCGCCGCGCCCTTCCAGAATGTCATCACCGGCGCCGCCTTCTAGCGTGTTGGCGTCGTCATTGGCGCGCAGAACATCATCCTCGTCTGAACCCGTCAGATTTTCGATAGAGCTCAGCGTATCGCCCTCAGCGTCCCCGCCCGCCGCGATGCCCAATTCCAGATCAACAGAAACACCCGCCGTCGACCCGCTATAATCTGCGGTATCGACACCGTCACCGCCCTCGATCTGGTCCGCCCCGTCACCGCCTGTGAGCGTATCGCTGCCAAGACCCCCAATGAGCGTGTCATCGCCGTCATCACCAGCAAGGCTGTCATCGCCACTGCCGCCCGTGAGGCTATCGCTATCGGCTCCGCCAAAAAGACTGTCTTCATCCGCGCCACCATCAAGCGTGTCGGAGCCGGCACCCCCTTGGATTTCGTCCTGGCCGTCGCCGCCAATAGCAACATCGTCGTCCGAGCCAGCAATAAGCGTGTCATCCCCCGCGCCCCCGTCAAGGCTGTCAGCTCCGATGCCGCCATCCATAAGGTCGGCATCGTCGCCGCCGCTCAACGTGTCATCGCCGAGACCGCCAAACAGCGTGTCGTAACCAGCGCCGCCCGCCAGGCTGTCATCGCCGTTGCGCCCGTCCAAACGGTCATCGCCGTCCAGACCTTGCAGATTATTGTCGCTGGAATCCCCGTCGATGATATCGGCGAAGTTTGACCCAATGACGCCTTCCAAACCGGTATAACTGTCCCCCTCAGCGTCGCCGCCGACACCCCCGCCGCCAAGAAGGTCAACATTAACGCCGGACCCGCTCAGTTGATAATCGACAAGGTCATTCTCGCCCAAACCGCCGTCAATTTCATCTTCTCCGCCACCGGCGACAAACAAATCATCGCCGCCGCCGCCTTGAAGCGTGTTGTCGCCGCCGAGCCCCTCCAGCGTGTCATCGCCAAGCCCGCCAAATAGGTCATTATTCTCCGCGTCGCCGGTCAGCGCATCATTGTAGTCAGAGCCGATCAGACCCTCGATATTGGTTAAAATATCGCCTTCGGCTTCGCCACCGAGATCGATGTTGGACTGAAGATTGATCGTCACCGCGCTGCTGGACGAGGCATAGGTGGCAATATCAAATCCGTCGCCGCCGTCGAGCGTGTCTTCGCCCAAACCACCACGCAGCGTATCGTCGCCTGCCCCGGCCACTATCTGGTTGTCATTCGTGTCGCCCGAAAGCATGTCATTTTGCGACGAGCCGATAAGATTGGCAAACCCTGTCAGCTGGTCCCCTTCCGCATCGCCACCGGTCTGAGTGGCATTGCGCAGGTCGACATTGACCCCTTCGGCTGAGCCCTCATAGCTTACGGTATCGTCGCCGCCGCGCGCGTCCAAAACATCGGCGCCAGCGCCACCTTCCAATATATTGTCGCTGTTATCGCCATAAAGCGTGTCGTCATAGGCCGAGCCGATCAGGTTTTCGATCGATGTCAGCGTGTCGCCATCGGCATAGGCTTGAGAATTGTCGGCATTCGTCAGATCGGCAATCACCGCAGCGCCTGATTGCGCATAGGAGGCTGTATCATTTCCCACGCCCCCATCAATATAGTCCCGACCACCGCTCGCCACGATCGTGTCATCACCTTGTCCTGCGGTAATGTCATTTCCTGGGGGGGTGGCGTTTAGCACAAGGTAGGTGACCTCGGAAAACACGTCCTCATATAGGACGTCGCCTTCAACCGTCACATCGCCAATCGCAAAAAGGACGGACCCCTGAGCCTGTGTCGTGACACCTCCCGCGCCCTCGAACGTAAATTCGAGGTTCATGGTGAAATCAGAGTAGTGCCCGTTCGAATTCAGAAGCGCACCGGGTTCGGGAAGCAGATATTCCAGCTGAATTTCAAGCGCCGCCGGATCAGAAGGATCAAGCTGAAGCCGAAATCCGTCTGCCAACTGATCGGCATTCAGAACTGAATAGCCCGCTGGCAGGCCCGTGATATTCACGTTCTGCAGCAGGCCGGATTGATCAGCCAAATCTGGTTCAATCGCGATCTTTCGAACCGTACTGCCTGCCGAGACAAGGTTTGGATCATCGGCGTAAATCAGGTCAGCGCCATTTGTTCCCGTCAGGGTTTCGATGCTTTGCTGGATGATAAAACTGTCATCTGTTTCAGCAGGAACAATCGATGACAGACCCGCGATGACGTTATTTCCATCCGCGTCGATGCTGTTGGATATGCCCCCCAGACCCAAAAGCGTGACATCAAGCTGGATGACAGGGATATCGACCTCGGTGTCTCCAGCCTCATCAAACAGTCCACTTTGTGGTGAGCCGGAGCTGCCTGGCATAACAGGCGGCGTGTCAAACAAGCCCTCGTTTTCGTCCACCGATGTGCTGGTGCTGTTGCCTTCGTCATCTATGCCTTCGCCAGCAAGCTGCAGATCGGTTGAACCACCCGAAGCCGGCACCTCAATAACCTCAACAACGACTTCGACCGGTTCGACAGCCTCCGTCGGTTCAGGCGCACCAGCGTTATCTTCCAATTCTTCCGACGTCGCGAAAGTTGTAGCGTTGATGACTTGCTCAAGTTCGGTTTCCTTGAACATGCCGACCTTTGCAAGAAGGTCCTGTTTGTCGACGCCTACGCCCTCAAACGATACTTGGAAGACCGGGTTCGCCATAAGCTCGATCCCGGCACCCACCAGAATGATCTTGGACCCATCTGCAAAGGTTAAGATTATATCGATGTCATCAAGGGTGATTTGAACGTCATCAAGGGCGAAGCCAAACGCCAACACATCTGACGGGTCAATCGTAAGAACGCTGGTCGTACCCGGAGGCGGTTTGTTGATGACATTTTCCTGAGTGGTCGCGTCTGCCTGCGCTGCAAGTTCAGAGGCCACCGCAGACTCAACCGCGACCGGTGCCGCCCCGACCTCCGACGCATTGAGGTCGGCTTCACCACCCAAGGCGCCTTCGGCTGTAGTGTCTTCTGAAGACATGGGTCTCTTACCTCGACATTAACTTGCTGCGCGTGCCCCGCCAAAAGGCAACGCATTCCTATTGGCGGGCGCGCGTGCGACGACTCTTCCGATCAGAATTTGTCAAAAAGGTGAAAATGTGCCTGCGCGAGCGGCTAATTAACCGGACAAGTTAATTCCAATTTTCTTGAATTTATTCATTTCTTTGAGAGTGTTAGGGACAGGGGTCACAAGTGACGTGCACTGGATAGACCGCTCAGAAGCTGACGGCTTACGAACTGCGCACCACGCCTCTAACCCGTCGCCTCGGTGCTGTCACATGATCAGATTGTCCCGCGATCCCGCCGGAACATTTCGTCGCTAATTTTGTCCCAGCGGTCCGCATTGTTTACCCAGCGGATGCACTGAGATTCGCCTATGCCTATCAAAGGTTTTGGCAAATTTTCGCTGATTACCTTTGAAAATCATAGGTTTGTCGCCGTTCTAGAAACACAATCACAGAAAAATGGATAAAGTGTTTCCGTCTCAGAAACATCAAACGTCTGCCCATATTTAGACATTATTAACTGTAAAAAATCGCCTTCAACGGCAGCTGCGAAAGCTGTGGTCTACTAAAGTTAAAGGTAAGTCTTGCTATGGGCAACGCACAGGAAAGACAGATTGACGACGAAAGCTTCGTGGATGAGCTCGCACCGGGTACAGAGCTTTTGCACGGTCAGTTCACAATCGAAAAGTTTTTGAATTCAGGCGGGTTTGGCATCACATACCTCGCGCGGGACAGTCTGGACCGTCGGGTGGTTATTAAGGAGTGCTTCCCCTCCTCTTTCTGTCACCGCTCGCGCGCCATTGTGCAGCCGAGGTCTCGTGCGCACACGACCGAGCTGAAATCAGTCGTCGATCTCTTCGTTCAAGAAGCCCGCAGCCTCGCAAAGCTGGAGCACCCGAACATCGTCGGTGTGCACCAGGTGTTCGAAGACAACGCGACCGCCTACATGGTGCTCGACTTCGTTGAGGGTCGTGACCTTCTCGACATTCTTGAGGAAGGCGATCAAGTCCTGACCGCGCCTCAGCTCAAAGGCATATTGAAAGACGTTCTGGGTGCCGTTGGCTACATTCACAACCAAGATATCCTGCACCGCGACATTTCTCCCGACAACATCCTGCTGGATGCGGACCTGCGCCCGGTCTTGATCGACTTCGGCGCCGCCCGCGAGGAAGCCACCAAGAAAAGCCGGGTTCTTTCCGCTTTGCGTGTGGTAAAAGACGGGTATTCCCCGCAAGAGTTTTACGTCCAGGGCAGTGCGCAAACGCCATCGAGCGATCTCTACGCACTCGGCGCGACCTTCTACCACCTGATCGAGGGCGAAGTACCGCCCAACAGTCAGGCACGCCTCGCGGCAATCGCAGCCGGCGAGGAAGACACATATCAACCGCTCGTTGATCGGGTCAAAGGCTTCGACAAGAAGTTTCTCTCGGCAATCGACAAATCGCTCGGCATCTTGCCAAAAGACCGCCTCCAGTCGGCCCAGGAATGGCTCGACATGATGGAAGGCAACCGGCGTATGTCGCGCGTGGTGACACCCGTTGCGCCACCACCGTCCTCCGCCGCGGCGGAAACAGTAGCGGCCGAAAAACGTAATAAATCCAAGCTCGTACCATTGCTGGGGTCTGCCGCAGTTATCGCAATTCTCGCCGTTGGCGGGCTTGTTGGCACCGGCGTCATCGAAATGCCAGGCGCCGAAACTTCGGACCCTCAGGTCGCAGTGACGCTTCCTGAAACGAATGCCGCTTCAGCAAGCGACGACGTGGCCGAAGCCCCCGCAGCGTCTGAAAACGCGGCCGCGCCAGAGCAAGAAGTTCCTGGCCCGTTGGCCGAAGCGCAGCAACCTGCGGCTTCCGCACAGACGGATACGACCAACGCCAACCAGTCATTCCTTGATATTATCGGCGGCGGCAATGACAGCGGCGCTCCAACCCCAACTGAGAGCATCTCGCAAAGCCAAACCGCTGAGCAAGCAAAAGCTATTTTGCAGGCCGAAATGGAGGCCGCACAGCGTGAAGCTGAGCTAGCGGCCGCCGAGGCCGCAGAACAAGCTGAAGCACAACGCCAGATCGAAATTGCAGCCGCTGAAGCCGAAGCAGAACGCCAAGCTCAAATAGCAGCAGCCGAAGCCGAAGCACGCCGGCAGCTTGAAATCGTGGCCGCCGAAGCGGAGGCCGCAAGACTGGCCGAAGTTGCAGCAGCGGAGGAAGCAGCGCGACGCGACGCAGAACTTGCAGCCGCACAAGCGGAAGAAGAAGCCGAAGCTGCGAGAGTAGCCGAAGCCGCCGCGGCTCAAGCGGAAGCAGAACGTCAGGCCGAAATCGCAGCAGCGGAAGCCGAAGCAGCTCGTCAGGCTGAAATTGCAGCAGCAGAAGCCGAGGCAGAACGCCAAGCTGAAATCGCAGCGGCGGAGGCCGAGGCAGAGCGCCAGGCTGAAATCGCAGCAGCAGAAGCCGAGGCAGCGCGCCAAGCTGAAATCGCAGCAGCGGAAGCCGAGGCAGAACGCCAGGCAGAAATCGCAGCAGCGGAAGCCGAGGCAGAACGCCAGGCAGAAATCGCAGCAGCAGAAGCCGAGGCAGCGCGCCAAGCTGAAATCGCGGCGGCGGAAGCTGAAGCAGCTCGCCAAGCTGAAATCGCAGCAGCGGAAGCTGAAGCAGAACGTCAGGCCGAGATCGCAGCAGCAGAAGCTGAAGCAGAACGTCAGGCCGAGATCGCAGCAGCAGAAGCTGAAGCAGCCCGTCAGGCCGAAATCGCAGCGGCGGAAGCCGAGGCAACCAATGTCGGGACCACGAATGTGCTCTCTGCTTGGTCTCTCGAACTCCCGTTCCGCGGACGTGATGACACCAACGTCATCGGCGACGTCGACATCGTTGCCCCAGCTTGGGCTTCGGTCGGGACGAAAGTGGTCGCTGTAAACGGAACGCCAATTGAAAGCATCGCCGACATCTCAACTGTTCTGCGTAACTCAGCGCAACCAGCTGATGCCGCGACACAGCGCGTATCTTTGATGCTCCAACCAGAAGCCGGCGGCCAACTTACTGAACAAACATGGGAATTCCCAGTCGTTCAAGAAACTGCGCTTCTGAATGGCACCAGCTTCACCACCCGCTTCAACGGCGAAAACTGGACCACGGTCGTATCGGCTTTGCCAAATGCGTCCGGCGATTTCCAGGTTGGTGACGAACTGATCGCTCTGATGACAACGTCTGAGCGGATCGAGGGCAGGACCTCCTTGAAAGACATCGTCGAGCGCGAGCTTGCCGGCGGCCAAACCGAATTCAGCTTCGCGGTATCGCGCGAAGGTTCAATGTGGGTTGTCTCGATGACCTATAATGGCGGCGTCTAATTTCGCCTTGAGACAAAAGAAAAACAGAGAGACAGGACCATGAAATTCATTCGAGATCTTCTTTCCCGTAAGTCTGCACCTGAACCAAAGGCGAAAACCTTGGCTGAAGACTTGGCCGCGCCCCGCAAAGCAAAGACGCCAGAAATCGCGCCCGTCATGGACGATTTGCCGGCGGCCGACGTCGACAAAGAGGTCACTCTCACACTGGTCGACAACGAAACGCCGGAAAGTGGCGAAGTGGGCTCTGACGCTGAAGAAATTCTGCAGAAGATCAACGCTCAGGTCGCAGAAGATGAAGCAAAGGCTTCCAATGTCACCCCGGTGAGCATTTGGGACCTCGACGGCGACGACGCGGCCGAGGCCGCTCCTGTCGAAAAGCCCGCGCCAAAACGGCGGCGGCGCAATCAAACACGGCTCTTGGGTTTTGATGATCCGGGTGGCGACGTTGTTTCGCCTTTCGAAAAGGCGGAACCCGTCGCACCGAAAGCCGAACGCGCAAAATTCCCGGTGGGCTGGGTGCTGGTTACAGACGGGCCCGGTCGCGGCGAGTGTTTCACGCTCGAAGCTGGAATGTCGCAAATCGGCCGGGCTGAAGATCAAGCCATTCAGCTTGATTTCGGTGACAATTCGGTGTCCCGCGTCAACCACGCGGCCATCGTCTACGACACCGAAAGCCATAGCTACATTCTCGGGCACGGTGGCAAGAAAAACATTGTGCGTTTGAACAGCAAGCCTGTGATCTCAAACGAAGATTTGAAGACGGGCGACGAAGTAAAGGTTGGCGAAACAACACTGCGCTTCGTGGCAGCATGTTCAGCTGAATTCAACTGGGCTGACCAAGACGACAGCGGCGAGGAGAGCGACGATGTGGCGATCGCCTGAACCAAGATTTGACGTCGCTTCTGCGATTTGCCAGGGCGGTCGAAGCTACCAAGAAGACGCGATCACGACCGACTTCCCCTTCGGCGCCGACACCGGCATCGTGGTGCTGGCGGATGGGATGGGCGGTCACGCGGCGGGCGACGTTGCCTCCAAGATCGTTGTCACCGAGGTCTTCTCCGAACTGAAATTCCAAAGTGCGAATTTCGTCCAAAAAGAGCGTGAGATCCCCGATTTCATGACGGCAGCCGCCTTGGGCGCGAACTCTGCGGTCAAAGATCATGTGAAAGACTACCCGGAAGTACGCGGGATGGGCGCCACTCTGGTCTCCGTCATCATGGTCGAAAACCGGATGTTCTGGATGTCGATCGGCGACAGCCCGCTTTATCTTTTGCGTGGCGGCAAATTGAGCCAGCTCAACGAAGACCATTCGATGGCGCCGCAAATCGACTTCATGGCCAAACAAGGCCTGCTCGATGCGGAATCGGCGAAGAACCACCCAGACCGCAATTGTCTAACCTCGGTGATCCTAGGCGACCGTATTGCAAAATCTGACTGCCCGGCGACGCCGTTCGACATCAAGGTGGGCGATATTGTGGTCGTGTCCAGTGATGGGTTGCAGTATCTCGAAGAGCCTAAGATCCAGAAGATCTTGCATCGCTATCGCCGTCGCAAGGCCGCTGAGATTGCCGGATACCTTCTTGAGGCGATCGAGACCCTTGCAGATCCAGATCAGGACAACGTGTCCTTCGCGGTCATTAAGCTGAACCACAACAAGCCGATGGAACGCGTTATTGCGCCGAAGCCAACGGATGTTGTCGACACTCATCAATCCAATGTCACGCGCGTCGTCCAACTGGACGAGGTGAAAAAGGAAATGCCCGAGTTCAAATCGAAAAACGGTAAGAGTTCCGGCAAACCTGAGGATGTCGAGGACGCAGAACCGCCCGCCAAAATCTCTGTTGGGGAGAAATAATGTCTGCCCAGGGTGAGGTTCAGGAAGCGCATCACGAGTTGAAAACAGTGATTGCGTCAGGGCAGCTGTCCGCGCAATTGCACGAACGCGCTGAAAACCTGTTGCAACGCATCGAGCGCCCATTCCGTTTGAGCGTGATGGGGTTGCCAGGCAGCGGCAGATCAACCTTGTTGAACTTGCTATTGGGGGCCGACGTGCTCCCGGAAGGCGCGCGTTTGCCGACGCTGCAGCTCTCTTATGGCGATACACCCTCCATCCAATGCACATTGCCAGACGGATCCACGGAAACGCTCGAAAGCGATGATCTCAGCGCGTTGGCAGACTTAAAACCCGCCTTTGCACAGGTGTTCTTGCCGCTTCCCGCCTTGACCAAACTATCAATGATGGAAGTCGTTGCCGGGTCTGACCCTCGCGAACAAATGCGCGCGATCCAATGGGCAACCAAACGCACGGATATCGCGTTGTGGTGCAGCAAGGGAAGTTTCGAGGAAGAAGAGGAAGACCTTTGGAGCCATGCACCCGAGAAGGTGCAGGACCACGCCTTCCTTATGCTCACAAATGCGGACACATCGGCAGCACAGGGCGACCTGCAAGAGCGTTTGGCCGCAGCCAAAACCGATGGTCGGGACTACTTCAAAAATATTCTGCCAATCGGGACCAAAGCAGCAATTGCCGCGCGTAAGCCCGATGGCACCGTCGACAAAGAAGCGTTGCGCAGCTCCGGCGGCGTCGCTCTGATCTCAAGCATCCTGCGCGACGTTGAGGCGGCGCGTGAAAGTGCTGCCGATCAGGCCCATGTTTTCCTGCGTCAGATCGACTTTAC
This sequence comes from Pseudomonadota bacterium, assembly GCA_039030615.1. Taxonomy (GTDB): domain Bacteria; phylum Pseudomonadota; class Alphaproteobacteria; order Rhodobacterales; family Rhodobacteraceae; genus Litoreibacter. The sequence goes on from JBCCDV010000002.1 coordinate 265,484, forward strand.
TACGGCTCCAAAAACAGAGCAGAAGACGGCCAAAGCCAAGGCAAAGATCGTCGAAGAAGCGCCCAAACCTGCCGAGATGGTTCAGCCCGAACCCAAGCCGGTCAAAAAAGTTAAATCCAAGCCAAAAAAGGCCAAACAGGCCAAGAAGCCAGAGCCAAAGGCCGCGGCGCCCAAGAAAGAAGCCGCCAAGCCGGCTGAGCTCCTGAGTTTCAAGCCTGAATCTCGCGCCGCGATCGAGATTGCCGTCGAGCAGCTCAATGCCGAAGGCACTGTGATGCTTGAAAGCCTGCAATCCGGGGCGCTTGACGACGTAACCGTCATCGAAACCTGCGTCGACACGGTGAAATGGCTTGATGAGTACTTGTCCAACAGCGGCGTAAAAGGCGACGCACTGTATTCCAAGTCTTGTGAGGCCGCTGTCGATGCCGCCGACCTCATCCAGCTTATCCAGCTTGAACCCGGTGACAGCGTTGCATCTGACGCTCTCAGCCTGATGGTTCAGCTCAAACAAGACATGCAAAGCAGTCTCGCAGCGTAGGGTGCCAAAGTGACTGAGGGACTTACGCGCAATCAAGGACGGTCCGTTTCCAATTTAAATCAAATTGGTGCCACAAAATTGCCGCGCGCACTCTGTCTTACTGACGGTCAGAGACATTTTTCCGACACATGGTCGGGCACCGCGTTTGCCAACGCGAAAAAGACAGGCAAGGGACTGAGTGTGGGAGCCGAGCAATGAAAATAGAAGAAATCGCGCCTGATGGCGAGACGCAGGTCGAAATGCCAGCGTCCTACAACACCGAAGCGCTGTCGCCCGCCTTTGCCCGAAATGGCCTGGAACGCATGGACATGTTCCATGAGGAAATGCTCGACCTGCGCGAGGCGCTGCTCGACATCGAAAGTTTTGGCGGTCCAGAAGCGAAGAAAAAAGCGCAGAAACTTCTCAACTCCGTCGATGAATTTGAGCCTTCCATCACGATGATCGGGCAAATCAAGTCGGGCAAAACCTCACTGGTCAACGCCATGGCCGGTCGGCCTGAATTGTTGCCAGCCGACGTGAACCCATGGACATCCGTTGTCACATCCCTGCATTTAAACACGCCTGTGGCCGATGCGGGCACCATCGCATCCTTCCAGTTCTTCGACCAATCCGAGTGGGATCACCTCGTCGAAAACGGCGGCCGCATTGGCGAGCTATCCAGCCGCGCCGGCGCGTCAGAAGAGTTTGAAAAGGTTCGGACGCAAATTGCCGAGATGCGCGAAAAGACCAAGGCGCGCTTGGGCAAAAAGTTTGAGCTGATGCTCGGCCAGACCCACAATTACCGTCACCTCGATGATGAGCTGATGCAGCGCTACGTCTGCATGGGCGACGATTTTGGCGATCCTGAATTGCTGGATGAACAAGGCCAGTTCGCCGATATCACGAAATCTGCAGATCTCTACTTGAACGCGCCAACCTTGCCGGTGCCGCTATGCATCCGCGATACGCCCGGCGTGAACGACACGTTCATGATGCGTGAGCAAATCACCATCAATGCGCTGCGCGGCAGCCGCATTTGCGTGGTTGTGCTCTCCGCATCGCAGGCGCTGAGCTCCATGGATATGGGCCTGATCCGCCTGATCTCCAACGTCAAAGCCCGCGAAGTGGTGATCTTCGTCAACCGCATCGACGAATTGGCGAATCCGAAGGACGAGATCCCCGAAATTCGGGCCTCAATCATCAAAACGCTGACCGACAATCACGGGCCTTCCGATATCGAAGTTCTGTTCGGCTCTGCCTATTGGGGCAATATGGCGCTCCGAGAGCAGGTCGGCGACATCGTCCCCGACAGTGCAGCCGCGTTGAAAAACTATGCTGAAGCGGGTGAGGCGGCGCTGACGCCAGATCAGGTCTGGACTCATTCCGGCATACCCGCACTGTTTGACGCTATTTCGAACCGCATCGCCGATGGCGAAGGCGCCGAGATGATGAACGCGATCCGTAAGCGCGCGACCAACCACTTGCATGGGTTGAAAGCGTCCAGCTCGATCGTTTCGCTTCGTCTCAACGACCAACGCTTAAAAATGATCGACCCTGAAGCGCTCGCGACGCGTCTCGACGGGATCGAAGACCGCTATCAAAAGGCCTTGAACGAACAGATCAATGGCTTGGTCGAAGGCTATTCCCGCCGCATCGAGCAATCGCATAAACGCTTCCTGGACCGCGCGTTGGAGTCTCTTCTGACCCATCTCGAATCCAAAGGTGACAGTGAGCTTTGGCAATACTCGCCTGATGGGCTGCGGATTTTGCTACGCTCCGGGTATCAATCGATGCGCAAATCTGTCGCCGGCGCCTGCGAGGCTGTTTTCGAGGCCGCAGCGCAGGAGCTGACGCACACTTATCACAACATCATGTCTGCTGACGTCGATGGATTCAAAATCACCCCTCCCTCCGTTCCCGAATTCCCGCCACCCGTCACTCTGGGTCAAACGATCGCGCTCGATCTGCAAACCTCGTGGTGGGATGGTTGGTGGAAACGCCGCAAAGGCTACCGTGCCTACGCGGATTCCTTCTACGAGCTGATTGAGGCCGAAACGCTTCCGATCGTGAACGATCTCAAGGACGGCCAGGTCGAAGACATCCGTCGCATGGCCTTGGGCGAACTGGAAGAATTCTTGTCCGAACAAGCCGGTATCCTAACCGATGTCAGCAACAAATCGCAGATCTCGGTAGGCGAGCTCAAAGATCTCTTTGGCATCACCAAGCAGGAAGAACGCGACGCCCTGTTCGACATTTTGTTCGATGAGTTCGCGGTCAATGAAGACATTGAACCCGCTCGGCTGCAAGAAACGCGCGAAGGCCCTATTCGGCCTGAACGTCCCGCATCAACGCTACACAATCCAGACACACAAGGAGACGCTGCATGACCGAGGCGGCACGCAAACCTCGCATTGCCTTGATGGGCGAATTCAGCGCCGGCAAAAGCACGTTGTCTAACCTGCTGCTCGGCGCACGCCCGTTGCCTGAAAAGGTAACTGCGACGCGCCTGTCGCCCGTGTGGATGTCCTATGGCACCGACGCGCCCTATCGCGTCGATGTCAGCGGCGCGGAAGAGCCTGTGTCCCTCGATACGCTTGAAGGCATCGATGTTGACGCGACCCGCGTCATTCGCCTGTTCTTTGAGGCTGATATCCTTCAGGTCTGCGATCTGATCGACTTCCCCGGTATTTCGGACCCGAACATGTCCTCCGAGGTGTGGCAACGCATGATGGGCGAGGTCGACGCCGTACTCTGGTGCACCCACGCCACCCAGGCTTGGCGTCAATCCGAGGCTGCTGTTTGGGACACCGTCCCCGAAGCGGTGCGTGAGCGTTCCGTCTTGCTCGTAACCAAATTCGACAAACTGACATCCGAGCGGGACAAGTTCCGCGTTTTGGCCCGGTTGGGCAAGGAAACTGAAGGCAAGTTCGGTGCAACCTTCCCGATCTCCCTGACAGCCGCTCTCGCCGCTGGTGAGGACTACGAGGCATTTGAAGAAAGCGGTGGTGGTGCGTTCCTCGAACACCTCATACCCCTTATTGATGAGTTGAAAGACACAGTCAGCGGGATGCAAAAATCGGTCTACGCGACCGCGTCAACCGACGTCGACCCAGAGCCTGAAAGCGCACCAGACCAAGAAACACCCGCCGCGTCAGAAGACGTCAAACGCGAGCCTCTCACCGCCTTCACGCAAGCCGTCGCAGCGCAACCAGATCCGGAGCCCGCACCGCAACCGGAGACGATCCCTGAGGTTGAACCAGAAAAAATCATGTCCTCGACACCCGTCGAAGATACCTCCCTCAGCACCGCAAGCGACGGCCCCGCCGTGCATGTCGACAGCGCGCAGCCCGTTGTCCATGTCGATAGCGACGCGCCCGTCGCCGCACCGCCGGTTGATGCTCTCGACGCGCGGGTTTTGCCCAAGCGCGTTCGCCCAACCGGTGGCGCAACCTCGGCCCGTCCGCGCAGACCTGCCGCCAAAGGCCAGGTGCTGTCGATGTCCGACACGCCCCCTGATGCGGAGCGCGAGACCGCGCGCGCCTCGGAACCCAGTCAACTCCGTTCTATCTTCTTCGGAAGCCAGGACGGCGCTGCGTCGCAGTAATTTTGCCACGTGCCCGCTTCCATTTGCATGATGTTTGCCTTACCCAAGACAGAACAGGTCAACACGTCGGGTAAACGATGGCACAAAAAGTTTTGGACTTGCTATGCGAACAGGTTGCTGGCTGCGAGACTGCAGCCTTTGTCGACCTCACAACTCGGATGGTCCTTGTGACCAACGGGGACAACACCCAAAGCCAGGACACATTGAACGCGATGTGTCAGGAGGCGGAGCTGATGCTCGTCGGTGGTGACACGGCTATGGTCGCCACAAGCGGGCAAATGCGCCTCTATTTGCGCGGCGAGGCAGAGCCGAATGACGCCCTTTGCTGCGTTTGCGCAATGGACACAAATTTTGCGGAACTGATCGCGAAAGCCAAAGACAGTCTGAACGAGATCAGCAGCGGTGTTGCAAATGGCTGATAATCTCGAAAGCAAGCTGATAGCCCTCACCGAGCCCGGCCAGTTCAAAGCCGGGGAAATGGTACTTGGACCAGCTGACGCGCCCGCGACAAAGGCGGCGCTGCTTTCTGCGCTCGACAACACGATCCTGCCCTGTCTCATCACATATTCCGTTGGAAGCTCTTCGGTCGTGCTGAAAGCAGGCGGACGCCGTCTGCGCGCCTGCGTCGCGGCAAGTAATGATTTGAACCCGCCCGCCGATGCGTTGGGAAAAACGCTCTCAGCGGACGAGGGTGAAACGCTGGCCGAGATTGGATCGATCGTAAATGCGTTGCTCGCCTGCGATGGCATGCTGACCATGAAACGCGAGGTCGAGCCTGCGGCAATGGGGCAGTCCGATGCGGGCGTTGGGGTGAAAACCCTGTCAGAGCTTTGGAAGATTGATTTTAACGCCAAACCGCCCACACAGTTCGAGATCTTCGAGTCCGCACTTGGCGAGACCTTCATCGCAAGCATCGAAACGGACGGAACGGACCTCACTGGATCGCGCGGCGACACAGACACTGCGGATGTTTTGAAACGCGACGTCCTGCCCAAGCTGGTGCAGTTGGAAGCGGACCTGACGAAGGTGAAAACCCAGCGCGACTTGCCCTACCTCATGACGCTCAACAGTGCCCTACCCGATGGCGCACTCGTTAGCCTGTTCGTGGCAGAAGAAACGCGGTCTCTGGTCGCCAGCGCACCCGGTTCTTTGCCAGCAGTCGCAGGGGCCTGGGGACGCGTCTAAGCGCACAAGCGCCTTTTTTTTCAAAGCTGAAACAAACCGTTGCTTACAATTTTAGCAAAGTCTCATTTGCGACTAGCTTCCGCCACATTCTCACCTCATTTGAACTGAAAAAACGTCGCTGAGGTAAGGAATGACTTACTCCTGCGTGTAGGCGGGGCGTCTTTCTTACCTTCTGGTTTGGTAGAATATGAAGCCAGTGTTGATTGCGTAATGAAGGCCCGTGGTATGAGACTGACCCTCCCAAAACTAAAAAGACGGACGCTTTGTGCCTTTGCGGCACTTGGGGCCGGAATAGCTCCTTTCAGCACCGTTGCGGAGGAGGTTACGATGCGCTCCGCCGATGGGACGGTTATTCTTAAGGGTGAGCTTGTCAGTTTCGAAGGCGACACCTATTCCCTGACCACCGAACTCGGCGCTCTTGAACTTTCTGCATCGCGCGTTGATTGCCAAGGCAGGTCCTGCCCGGTCCTCGAAACCCGTCCGACCGATGTCCAAATCTCTGGGTCCGACACGGTCGCTTTGGGCATCATGCCTTTGCTTCTATCGGACTACGCTGACCAAATGGACGCTGAACCGAAGGCACAGGTGATTTCCGCCCGCGGCAGCATTCAGGCACGATTTGCTCGCAGCAGCGATGACAACAACAATCCCGGCGGCTTTCTGGTAACGGCTACGTCTTCGAGCAAAGCGTTTGAAAAGCTAAACGACGGCACCGCTGATATCGGCCTAGCATCACGGCGCATCAAGCCGGCGGAGGCAGACATGCTGCAAGGCTCGGGCTCGGGCGACATGTTCTCGCCAGCGCATGAGCACATCATCGCAGTTGATAGCCTTGTGGTGATTACCCACCCCAAAAACCCGGTGCAAACACTGTCGATGCGGCAACTCCGAGACATCTATTCGGGCAAGATCACCAATTGGTCTCAGTTTGGTGGGCATGATCAGCCCATCACCGTTGTCGCCCGTCAAGAAAGCTCCGCAACACGCGACCAATTTGAAACGCGTTTGTTCTCGGACGCGGCGCAAACCGCCGACGCGACCTATGAGGCTCGCGACAACAATGCGGTCGCTGCCAAGGTGAACGCGGACCCAAATGCGATTGGCTATGTCGGCTATGCGTTCACACGCGGCGCAAAGCCCGTGAACCTGATAAACGAATGCGGCATGAAAACGCAGCCCGATGCCTTCTCCGCCAAGACCGAGGAATATGCGTTTCAGCGCCGCCTTTATATGTATGCACGGTCCGCTTCGCCACGCGAAGACACCCGCGATTTCCTTGAATTTGCGACTTCTAAGCAGGCCGATGCCGCCATTTCCAAGGCCGGGTTTATCGACTTCGCGATCCGCTCCAAGCTGCAAACGCGCGAAAGCAGCCGCGCCCGCGCCCTACAAACAAGCTCCGACGATCCGTTTGAGGGCATCGTGAAGCGCGACATGCTGAACCAAATGGTAAATTTTGAGCGGCTCTCAACAACCTTCCGCTTCCCAACGGGCTCAGCTGAACTTGATGAGCGCGCGAGCCGCGATATGGCCCGCCTGACCGACTACTTGAACGACCAGCCTTATGGCACGCGTGTGATGTTTGTGGGCTTTAGCGATGATGTCGGACCGTTCGAGCCAAACCGCGCGCTCTCCATCAACCGCGCTGAAAAGGTTATGAACCGTTTTGCAGAATATGCAGGTGGTACGTTGCGCAGCATCGACCTGACCCATACCGGTTTTGGGGAGGTCGCACCAACAGCTTGTAATATAACAGAAAAAGGCCGCGCGGTGAACCGCCGGGTCGAGGTATGGGTGAGCCGAGCCACCAGCTGATCGCTACAGGGTTGGGCGTCCTCGTGATGCTCTTCCCGTTGCGATGAGGCGCATCGCATCATCGGCACAGCTCATCCATTAAAAAAGGGCGCGCCTGCAGCAGCGCGCCCTTTTTCTTTTTTCGCAATGTAACGTTTAGCTGCTGCTGGCGGACCGATGCGCAACCATATGGCGGCGCACAATCCCAAACCAATCGCCAGAATTTTTGATCTTCGCCAAGCCCGAATTCAGGCTGTCCAGATAATCCTGCTTTCTCGGATGGGTGTTCGAAATCACAGCATGCATCGTCAAAACCTGGCTCAGGCTTTCGTTGAAATAGACGCCGTCCTCAAGGTCGAGTTTGGAAATTATGCCGTCCGCAACGTCAGAGGACATCGTAACAACGTCAATCGTTCCATCCGCCAGGCCTTGGAAGCACTCGGTCGGGGAAACCGGGCGCACCATAGTGACATTCGGCTCTACAAGGTTGTGCTCTTCAAGCTGGAAAATGGCGTAACCAGCCGGGCGGCAAATGCGCGTTCCAAGCAGGTCCTCATGGGTGTCTGGGCGCAACCCATCGGCCCGCGTGTAGTAACCGAAAATCTGCTCGAACAGCGGTTCGGACCAAGCCAAATTGTTGCATCTGAACTTCGACCCGTCGCCAAGCCGCTCCACGATATCGCAGTTTGGCCGGAACCATGCGAGCGAGAAGTCATAGGCGTGGTCCGCGATCAGCGGCTGTAGATGCGCGCCCCAATCATTGATGAAATCAATCTGGTAGTTCGGGCTGCCATCGGCGTTCTCCATCGCCACATTGGCGATTTCGACGATCATGCCGCCTTGCTCTTGGTCTTCATTGGTAAAAGGGGCCCAGTCCGATCCGACAACAAACCGAATGTTGTCTTTGTTGGGCAGTGGCAACGCATCCGTTGTCTTTTCCGTCGTGATCGCAGCCAGGTTTGCCGTCGAAGGCACCGCCGCGCCATCAAGGCACGGAATGTCAAGCTGCATGCCAACTTCAATCGCACCGGGATTTGGCCCAATCGCCTCGGAATTCGCCGTGTAGATCGTCGCGAACTCAGCGCCGTTCCCGTAAGCGCTGTCGGCAATCTTGCTCAATGTGTCGCCAGATTGCACGGTATAGGGCGTCCCGCATCGGGGCCCATCAGACGCGCGCGCCTGTGGGGTCCAAACCGCCATACCGGTCACTGCAATCAACGCACCGACAGCCAATGTGCTGGTCGTTTTCATAGAATTGGTCTCCGTATCAGAAAGTCGTAAACTCGGGTCATTGGGTCACACTGGTGGAGCGCACCCATACCTCAACAAAGCTCTCAGCCACGCCGGCCTCCGAGGCGAGGCATTCAACGCCGACGCTGCCATGCCCTTGCGCACGCAGGCTCGTGCCTTTGGTGCGGGCCGCTGCGGGCGAAAAGGCAATAAAGTCAGCAAGCATCTGCTCGGCCGCGCGATCCGCGGCCTGTAGGGCGGTTGCCGCGCCGTCCAGATTGGAGAACCCTACAAAGATCACCTCATGATCTTCAAAGTCTCCCCGCTCCATGGCTTCGGCAAGACGTACAAAATCGCCACGCGCGCGCGCAAGGGCCGCATCCGTGCCGGGCGTGCCGTCAAACCGGATCGACAGCTGCTCGGCCGCAAACAAGTCGTTGATCATCCCGCCTGCGGCCAAGGTCAAACCCTCGGGCCACTCTGTCGACAAGATCTTCGACAGCCGCGCTCCTTTGATTTGAGACGGCACACGCGTGATCTGCTGGGACGCAAACCCAGATGCCGAGATCAGATTTTGGATCGCATCACCCGACAGGCTATCAAGCAGGATCGTGGTCGCATCGACGCCATCCGAATTCTCTAGGACCGCATAGCTCGAGACGGTCAGCGGGTAGGTTCCGTTCGCAATGCTGATCGCGTTGGGGCGAACGAGCCCGCCGCAAGCGTTCAGGATCGGCGTCGCCTCCGCCGGGTCAATCGCGCTAAAGGACACCAACCCAATGCCGCCTTCGGACGCAGCCGCAAACTGGGCAAGCTTTTCATCATTGGCCAAGCGCAAGATGCTCAGGCTCGCCGTCTTGTCAAAAGGACGCAGCACCCCCGCCTCCAGGCTCTCAAGCTGAATCTGGGCATTTGCTGTAGCGTAAAGCTGGATATCTAAATCGTTCCCGCCCAATTCGCTCCAATTTGAGTAGTCGCCAGAATAGATCTCCGCCAGATTTTCAAAGCTCAACGCCTCGACACCGGTGTTGTCACCCAAAACAATCGCGAAAGGCTCAATCGCAAGTTCAAAAGCTTGTCGTCCGTCTGCGTCGGCGGGGTTCAGGGAAACCCCGGGGATAAAGGACGTGGCGGCGCGGCTGCCAAGCTCGAACCGCAGATTGGCGTCGTCATCTTGGTCCACATAAGTCAAAGTTGACATGGACGCTGGCGCGGCGGTTTTGATGTCCACACCATTGGCGTCCGCCTCTACCTCGACACCCGCATTGTCAGCGACAAAATCAAGCGACAGCAGGGTGCGCATCAAAATGCGCTGGCGGGCGCTTTCAAAAGACACATTCCAGGCGGTGTCATTTGCGGCCAAAGAAACCCCCGCCGGGCAATCGCCTTTGCACAAAACTTCACTGGCTGGGATCTTGATGAGACCATAGCTGGTCGCGACAGAAATCATTTTTCCGTCGAAATCCTGCAACGTGCCCTCAACGCTAAGAAGCCCGTCATCCGAAATCAGTTCTACTTGCTGTGCCGCGGCAAGGTGAGGGGTCGCAATCAGCCCCAAGACCACAGCCAAGCGCGAAACAGTATACATCAAATTACTCCACCAGTTCGAATTCGCGAACAAAATCCCGCTCAAATATGGCCAAAACGGGCGAGATTTAAGGTTTTGTTAAGAAATTGAACGAATTAGCGGGTAATTCTGCCTGTAAGCCGGTCATTTTCCCGAAACTGGAAACACAGCGGATTGGCACGTGGTTGCGTCGCCCTCATTTGTACCCTAGTTTCGCTTCATCCGTCGGGGGGCCCTTTGGGCTGAGAGGTGCGTGCACCGACCCGTCGAACCTGATCCGGGCAATTCCGGCGTAGGGAACGGGTCGCTCGCGGGGCAAACCGCGCTATCCTTCCATCGCCACCAAAAGCCCAAAAACGTGGGAGTGGCGTTGTGACGAAGAAGACCCCGATTGCCCTGACAATCGCAGGCTCCGACAGTGGCGGCGGCGCGGGAATTCAGGCCGATCTAAAAGCGATCTCGGCACAGGCCGTTTTCGGGGCCAGCGCGCTCACAGCCATCACCGCACAAAACACAGTTGCTGTAACGGCCGTTCATGAGATCCCCGCAGACATCGTCGCGGCCCAAATCGACGCCGTCCTGAGTGATCTCGACGTGGGCGCCATTAAACTTGGTATGCTGTTTTCCCCGGCAATCATCGGGGCTGTAGCGCAATCTCTAAAAGGGTTCACAGGCGCACTCGTCGTCGACCCCGTAATGATAGCAAAATCCGGCGACGCGCTTCTCCAAGACCACGCAATCGAGGCGCTGAAATCCGAAATCTTGCCACTCGCCACGCTGCTCACGCCCAATCTGCCCGAAGCCGCAAGGCTGCTCGACCAAGATGTCGCAACCAACGACGCCGAAAAAGTTGCGCAGGCGCAGGCGCTCCAAGCAATGGGTCCAAAAGCTGTCTTGCTCAAAGATGGGCATGGCACCGACGCAAGCTGCACCGACATCTTGCTCACAGCAGATGGCAGCGTTTCGAGGTTTGAAGCGAAGCGCATCGACACCAAAAACACCCACGGCACCGGCTGCACCTACTCCGCCACAATCGCCGCTAACCTTGCCAAGGGCATGGCCCTTCCCGACGCCGTTCGGGCCGCCCATGGCTATCTACACCGCGCCATCGCGCAAGCCGACACACTTGCAATTGGGCAAGGCCACGGCCCCGTGCACCATTTCCATGCGATGTGGCCATGACACAAATCACGGTCATAGGTAGCGGGGTGGCAGGCCTCTGCGTCGCGCGGGCGCTGCGCGACCGTGGCGCAGAGCTGCGGGTCATCGACAGGCAGGATGGTATCGGACCGCATCAATGTTCCTGGTGGGCAGGCGGCATGTTGGCCCCGTTTTGCGAAGGCGAAAGCGCTGAAGAGCCCGTCATTCGCCTAGGCCAGGAAGCCGCCGGGTGGTGGCAAGACAAAACCGGCTGCGTCACGCAAAACGGCTCGCTCGTCATCGCCGCATCCCGCGACAAATCAGACTTGACCCGTTTCGCCCGCCGCACCAGCAATTTCCGCGAAGTGACCGGCCCAGAAATCGCGGAGCTAGAACCGGATTTAGGCGACCGCTTCAGACGCGGACTATTCTTCGAAAGCGAAGCCCATCTCGCACCCCGTGCCGCCCTCAAGGCCCTTCGCGACAGGCTAGTCGCCGATGGCGTCACCTTCGAGACTGCGGATTTCGATCCGAAAATAGTCTCTAACCAAGGGCTTTTTGTAGATTGCCGCGGTTTCAGCGCCCGTGACACGCAACCCGACCTGCGCGGCGTAAAGGGCGAGATGTTGATCCTCTCTTGCCCCGAAATCGCGCTCAGCCGCCCCATCAGGTTGCTGCATCCGCGTATTCCACTCTACATCGTACCACGCGGCGACGGCATCTTCATGTTTGGCGCCACAATGATTGAAAGCAGCGGCACCAACTATGTTACGGCGCGGTCGCTGCTGGAACTTCTCAGCGCCGCCTATGCTTTGAACCCCGCCTTTGGCGAGGCCGAGGTCTTGGAGATCGGCGTCGACGCGCGCCCCGCCTTCCCCGACAATCTGCCCCGGATCCGCCAAGATGGAAATGTGATCACAGCCAATGGCCTGTTTCGCCACGGTTTTCTCTTGGCCCCGGCGCTCGCCCGCATGGTGGCAGAGCTGATTTACGATAAGACCCAACCGGAGGTGATGGATGAAATTGCGGCTTAACGGAGAGGTGATCGACACTGTCCAAGACACGCTCGCAGCACTCCTCGACGCGCATGGTTTCGCGGGCGCAAGGGTCGCGACAGCCGTGAACGGAACGTTCGTGCCCGCGGCCTTGCGCGCGACCCAACCGCTGGCGGACGGCGACCAGGTCGAAGTTCTCGCACCAATGCAGGGCGGCTAAGCAATGCGCGATTTCTACGGCACCACGCTCGCAAACGGCCTCATGCTCGGCACAGCACAATACCCGTCGCCCGCCATTCTGGCCGACGCGTTCAAACGCTCCGAAGCATCCGTCGCCACGGTCAGCCTGCGACGCGAAAGCGGGCAGGACCGGGCGGGCCAGGATTTCTGGAAACTGATCGCGGGCCTCGGTGTCCATGTGTTGCCCAACACCGCCGGCTGCCATTCCGTCAAAGAGGCCGTCACCACCGCCCACATGGCGCGCGAAGTCTTCGACACAAATTGGATCAAACTCGAAGTCATCGGCGAAGAAGACACGCTACAGCCCGACGTCTTCGGCCTTGTTGAGGCCGCGCGCGTTCTGACCGAGGATGGATTTCAGGTCTTTCCCTACACGACCGAAGATCTCGTCGTGGCCGGCAAACTTCTCGATGCGGGGTGCGAGGTGCTGATGCCCTGGGGCGCGCCAATCGGCTCGGGTTTGGGTCTAAACAACCTCTTCGGGCTCCGCGCCATGCGCGCCCATTTCCCGGACGTCCCATTGGTCATCGACGCAGGGCTGGGCCTGCCCTCGCAAGCCGCGCAAGCGATGGAACTGGGCTTCGACGCCGTCTTGCTTAACACCGCCGTCGCCAAAGCGGGCGACCCGGCTGAGATGGCGGAAGCCTTCGCCATGGCGGTCCGCGCCGGTCAGCTCGCCGCAAAAGCCGACCCGATGGAACCGCGCGATATGGCCGCCCCCTCCACGCCTGTTATCGGAAAGGCGTTTCTCGAATGAGCCTTGACCGCTTCTACCCCATATTCGACAGCGCTGACTGGCTGGAACGCCTGCTGCCCCTCGGCATCAAGCTCGTACAACTGCGCATCAAGGACAAACCCCACGAAGAGGTCCGCGCAGAGATCATCCGCGGCCGCGACCTGTGCCAAGCTCATGACTGCACCCTTGTGGTCAACGACTACTGGCAAATCGCCATCGACGAAGGGTGCGACTGTGTCCATCTTGGCCAAGAAGACCTCGACGACGCCAACACAGACGCCATCCGCGCCGCTGGATTGAAACTCGGGATCAGCACCCATGACCGCGCCGAACTGGCGCGCGCAATGGCCCTGAAGCCTGACTATGTCGCCCTTGGACCCGTTTACCCGACCATCCTGAAAAAGATGAAATGGCATGAACAGGGTCTGGAAAAGCTCACAAAGTGGAAGGGTCTGATCGGCGACACGCCCCTCATCGCTATCGGCGGGATGAGCGTTGAGCGCGCCCAGGGCGCCTTCGATGCGCAGGCGGATGTCGTTTCAGCCGTCACCGACATCACCCTGAACCAAGACCCCGAGACCCGTGTGCGTGCATGGCTGGACGCCACCAGATGAGCCGCTATGCCCGCCAAACCATACTGCCCGAACTGGGCGAAACCGGGCAGGCCGCGCTGAGCAAAGCGCGCGTTTTGGTCGTAGGTGCCGGGGGCCTTGGCTGCCCCGTTTTGCAGTATCTTGCAGGCGCGGGTGTCGGACATATCACCATTGTCGATGGCGATACCGTCGCGCTGTCAAACCTGCACCGTCAAATCCTGTTCCGCGAAACCCAAATCGGCCAATTCAAGGCCGAATCCGCAGCACAAACGCTCGCGCAGCTTAACTCAGAAATCGAAATCTCTGCCGTCACGACGCCGCTGGCACCCGCAAACGCCGACGCACTGGTCGGCCAAGCCGATCTGGTCGTCGATTGCGCGGACAGTTTCGCCGCCAGCTATATCCTGTCCGACTTTTGCCTCGCGCAAGACAAACCGTTCATCACCGCCTCCGCCCTCGGTCTCACCGGATATGCCGGTGGTTTCTGTGGCGGCGCGCCGTCTTTGCGCGCAGTCTTTCCAGACCTGCCCGACCGCGCCGCCAATTGCGCCACGGCGGGCGTGCTGGGCACTGTCGTCGGCATGATCGGTGCGGCCCAAACGCAGATGGCTTTGGCTGTTTTGGCTGGAATAGACCCTAATCCGCTCGGCCAGCTTGTCAGCTTTGATCTAAAAACCTTCCGCCAAACCAGCTTCCGTTTCGACGGCGCACCTGAACCTGAACACGCGCTTAGCTTCATAGCAGCCGCTGAGATCACGCCAACAGATTACGTCATCGAGCTACGCGGCACGGACGAGGCCCCAACGCCCGTCACCCCGGCTGCACTCCGCCTCACCGTCCCAGATATGCCGGTCCAAAGGCCAACGCCGAACCCCGGTCAACGTGCCGTGCTTACATGCCGATCCGGCCTGCGCGCATGGCAAGCGGCCACGCATCTGCGCAGCTACTGGGACGGCCCGATATTCCTCATTGCAATGGGCGACGCGCCCGAACTCGAAAGGCAATCCTTATGAAGCTAACCACCCTCACGGCAGCACTGTCGCTGGCCACAGCCCCCGCATGGGCCGCCGATGAAATGACTTTGCTACTCGATTGGTTCGTGAACCCCGATCATGGGCCGATTATTGTCGCCCAAGAAAAAGGCTATTTCGCCGAACAGGATCTCGAGGTCGAGGTCATCGCCCCCGCAGACCCGTCCGACCCGCCCAAGCTGGTTGCCGCTGGCAAGGCCGATCTGGCGATCTCCTACCAGCCACAATTGCACCTGCAAATCCACGAAGGCCTGCCCCTGCAGCGCGTCGGCACCTTGGTCGCCACGCCTTTGAACTGCCTGCTCGCGCTGACCGATGGTCCGGTGCAGACCCCGGCCGATCTCAAAGGTAAGAAAGTCGGCTTCTCCGTCGGCGGCGTCGAGGAGGCGGTGCTCGCCGCGATCCTGGCCAAATACGGCATGACCCTCGACGATATCGAGTTGGTTAACGTGAACTGGTCGCTCTCCCCCTCGCTTATGTCCGGTCAGGTCGACGCAGTCATCGGCGCATTCCGCAACTTTGAGCTAAACCAGATGGATATCGAAGGCGTCGACGGCAAATGCTTCTTCGTCGAGGAGGAGGGTCTGCCGCCCTATGACGAGCTGATCTACGTCGCCAACACAAATTCGATGGACAAGGACATGATCGCGCGTTTCTTGGCCGCGACCGAGAAAGCCACGCAATACATCGTCAACCACCCCGAAGACAGCTGGGAAATCTTTGCCGGCACCTCGTCGGAGCTGCAAGATGAGCTGAACGCGCGTGCCTGGGTCGACACATTGCCCCGTTTCGCACTGCGCCCCACCGCAATGGATGCGGGCCGCTACGCGGCATTTGAGGAATTTCTGCACAGCTCTGGCCTGATCCCGGCGATCAACCCGGTTGAGAAAATCACCATCGATGTGACCGCGAAGTGACGCCAGATTATGGCAAAACCTTCGCCTCGTGGCGCGCAGGCGCCGCGGGGCCATGGGCGGACTATACCCATCACGCCTTCGTCGAAGGGCTGCGCGACGGCACCCTGCCACGCATAGCTTTCCTGCACTATCTGGTACAGGACTACGTTTTCCTCGTTCATTTCTCCCGCGCGTGGTCACTGGGCGTCGTGAAATCTGAGACGATGGAAGAAATGAAGGTGTGCGCTGGCACGGTCGACGCATTGGTAAACCACGAGATGGCATTGCACATCAAAACCTGTGCCGCTGAAGGCATCGACGAAGCGACCCTCTTCAACGCGTCTGAGGAAACCGCGAACCTCGCCTACACGCGCTATGTCATGGACGCCGGGTTGCAAGGCGATTTCCTCGACCTGATGGCAGCGCTCGCCCCCTGCGTCATGGGGTACGGCGAAATCGGGGTGCGGCTGGCAGACACGAAAGCCGCCGACACGCCCTATTTCGACTGGATCGCAACCTATGCGGATCCTGAATATCAGGACGTTTGTACAACTGTTGGCGCGATGATCGACACAGCCGTCACGCGCCGCATCGGCGACCTATCCCAAAGTCCGCGCGCAGAAGCGCTTCAAGCCCGTTTTACCAAAGCAACCGCGCTTGAAGTAGATTTCTGGCAAATGGGTCTCGACGCCACGTGAGCCAAGCACCGGGCATAACGCTGAACGGCACCTATATGCTCGGTGAAAAGCCCCTCTTTGAGGCAACAATAGACCTGCCCAGCGCGCAATGGACCTGCCTTCTAGGCCCCTCTGGCGTAGGCAAATCCACTATCTTGCGTTTGCTGTTAGGTCTGGAGACCGGCGGCACCTTTTCAGGCTCTATTCAGGCCCAAGACGGCCAAGAAATAACCTCCCGCGTCAGCTACATGGCGCAATCCGACCTGCTTCTGCCGTGGCTTTCCGTCACCGAAAACACCCTCATCGGGGCGAAGCTGCGTGGGCAAACTCCCGATACGGACCGCGCCAAGAAGCTGCTCGACCGCGTCGGCCTGTCAGACCACGCCGCCAAAACCCCCGCAGCCCTATCCGGCGGCATGCGGCAACGCGCAGCGCTCGCCCGCACACTGATGGAGGATCGTCCGGTGGTCCTGCTGGACGAACCCTTCTCCGCCCTCGACGCCGGCACCCGTGCCGATATGCAAGAACTTGCTGCCGAAGTGCTCAAGGGCAAAACAGTCCTCCTTGTGACCCACGACCCCGCTGAAGCCGCCAGGCTAGGCGAGCAAATCCTCGTCATGTCCGCCACAGAGGCCGCGCAATGGCCCGTGCCCAAAACGCCCGCCATCCGAGACATCAACGCGCCCGAAACACTGGATTGCCAAGCCAACCTCCTTGAACATCTCAGACGGGTCGAGCCATGAAGAAACTCGATATCCTTTGGGCACTGTTGATCGGTCTCGGCCTCTGGCAGGCCATCGTTGTGATCACAGGCGCGCCGCATTTCATCCTTCCCTCGCCTTGGCGTGTCGCGCAGGCCGCATGGAACAGCCGTGTCACGCTGATGGAAAACGCTTGGGTCACCACGCTAGAGGTCTTTTTGGGTCTCATCCTCGGCACCATCCTGGGCGCAGCAACGGCAATCCAACTGGCCTTGTCCAAAACCGCTGAAAGGCTCATGCTTCCGATCTTGGTGTTCACCCAAGCCGTGCCCGTCTTCGCCCTCGCGCCAGTGCTGACATTGTGGTTTGGCTACGGAATAGGGTCTAAAATCGTTATGGCGATCCTGATCATCTACTTCCCTGTAACCTCCGCCTTCCATGACGGGCTGACGCGGTCAAATCAGGGCTATCTCGACCTCGCCAAAACCATGGGTGCGAGCAAGTTCTCAACGATGCGCCATATTCAAATCCCCAACGCTTTGCCCTCGCTCGGCACCGGTCTGAAACTGGCGGCGGTCTACGCGCCCATCGGGGCGGTCATCGGCGAATGGGTCGGGGCCTCAAAGGGCCTGGGCTACCTAATGCTGCTTGCCAATGGCCGCGCGAAAATCGACCTGATGTTCGCGAGCCTCATCGTACTGGCTTGCCTGACCGTTTTGCTACATTTCAGCGTCGGCCGATTGGCAAAGCGCCTACAACGCTACGCCGACGGGCACTAACTGCGCAACGCGGGAAGTCCAACGCCAGTGCTTTCAAACCCGCCATCTGATGCGATGACCTGCCCGGTCACATAGCTCGCCTTGTCGGAACACAGGAACACGATCACCTCCGCAATCTCCTGCTCACTGCCATAGCGGTTCAGCGGGATCGCGTCGTGATAGGCGTCAATAATCTCCTGCGTATGCACCGCCATCGCCAGCTTGGTGCGCACCGGGCCGGGGCAGACGCAATTGGCGCGGATGCCGTATTCGCCCAGCTCCGCCGCTTGCTGCTTGGTTAGTTGGATCACCGCCGCCTTGGAGGTCCCATAAGCGACCCGCAGGGTTGAGGCGCGCAAACCAGAGATCGACGCAATATTTGCCAAAGCGCCACGCGTCTTCTTCAAGGCCGGTGTTGCCGCCTGCGAAACGAGGAACACTCCGTCCAAATTCGTCTCCATCACGCGCCGCCAGCGGGCAAAATCCGTTTGTTCGATCGGTCCAAAATCGGCGACGCCGGCATTGTTCACAACTGCGTCGACCCGGCCAAACTCTGCCTCGACAGCGCTCACCATCACGTCCACTTGCCGCGGGTCGGACACGTCGCACACAAAGGCCGCAGTGGCTTCAAGCCCGTTTTGTGAGTTTGCCAACGCCTCCGCGTCCCGGTCGACCATGGCAACGCGCCAGCCGTTTTCCAAAAACAACCGGCAAGACGCCAAACCAATACCGCGCGCGGCGCCTGTTACAATCGCTACTTTCTGATCCATATTGCCCCGCGCAACCCTTCAAAACTATGCGCAGGTTATCCCAAATTTTAAGGAGATAAAGCTTTACCAGAGACCTTTGAATTTGCGAGTTTCAGGACGGGTGGCGTGATGTGATTAGTGGTTTGATTTATGTCCCTCGCCTCCCTCCGAACGCACGGCTATGCGCGAGATTTCGCTGATCTCGGGCTCGTCCCCGATCTTTGCGCGATCTTAACGAGCCCGGCCATAGAACGCCCCCATTACCGATTATCCGACATGGCGCAGCAGCCTCTCAGCGCTGGGACCCTTGGGCACTTTGCCTGCAGTCTGCGCCATGCATCTCTTTGCTTTGGAAAAGGGCGGAATTGATGAGTTTTGTACTCGCGCAAGAAAGCCAGAATGAACGCGGCGCCGATGAAGACTCGCATCAGCACGGGCCCGGCACGCATCATCACGGCACATGCGATCATGAGGGTGAATGCGACTGTCATCTTCATGAGGCGCAACCCGTCATAGAGGAACCAAGCCAGTGCGGCTGCGACGGGCCATGTGATTGCGAGGCCAACCAGACCTATCAAACCTTTGACGAAGACGGCGAAGTTCAAAGCAACACGTCAACCTCCGCAGCAATTGGTGGCGGCGATGTGTTTAATGGTGCCATCGATTTTGCGGGCGACACGGATTGGATACGGATCGTCGTCCCGGCCGACACAGCCGTCGACATTGTCATGTCGGCCACGGGCGCCGGCACCGTAAGCGATCCATTTATCAGACTCTATGACGCCAACGGCACCTTTATCAAAAATGAGTCGAGCTACACCGCCGACAGCTCCACCTTGCAATTCAACAATACCAGCAGTGTCGCGCAGACCTATTACGTCTCGGCTGAGGACTACGGCAACGACGACACCGGCTCCTATTCGGTGGCCGCCACGTTCAGCCAGGCACCTGAGGTCGCGACGTTCACCGTTTCAGAGGTTGTCGCCCAGCTAACAGAAGACTTTTGGGTCTGGTCCGGCCAGTCTTCCAGCCCGACCACCTATTCCTGGAATGTCAGCCCGGGCGACAGCATTGATGTCGATATTTCCGCGCTCGACGCCGGGGGGCAGGCTTTCGCGCTCGCGTCGATGAGCGCTTGGAACATGGTCACCGGCATCAATTTCAATGTCACGTCGCTGTCAAACGGCGCCTTCGGCATGGTGTTCGACGATGCCGTCGCGGGAAGCGCATATGCCAGCTATTCCAGCTCCGGCGGCAACATCACCAGCGCATCGATCAATATTGGCGCGGATTGGATTCAAAACGATTGGGCCAGCGACGGGTCCGGCGGCGCGACCATCGACTATTCCAGCTACTCTTTGCAGACCTATATCCACGAAATTGGCCATGCCATGGGTCTGGGCCATGGCGGAAACTACAACGGCAGCGCGCGCTACGGGGTCGACAACAACTACACCAATGACAGCTGGCAAATGAGCGTCATGTCTTATTTCAGCCAGTCGGAAAATACCTCAATCGACGCGTCTTTCGCCTATGTTATGACGCCAATGATCGGCGACATTGCTGCAATGCAGGCCCTTTACGGGGTCGATGGCGCCATTCGCGCGACCAATACGACCTATGGCGATGGCTCAACCGCAGGCAGTTACTATGACGACATGTTCACCGAAAACACTGCTACCTTCACCATAATCGACGACGGCGGGATCGATTTGCTCGACCTGTCCAATGTCGACGCAGACAACCGGATCGACCTGAACCCCGGCACGATTTCGGACTATCGTGGGTTGCGTGGCAATCTGTCGATCTACAGCGACACAATCATCGAAAACGCGATCCTTGGCGGTGGCGACGATACCCTCACTGGCAATAGCGCGGACAATATTCTGGTCGGCGGCGGCGGGATGGACACGCTCAACGGCGGCGATGGCGCGGATATTCTCTATGGCGGCGGCCAGGATGACAGCCTCACCGGCGGCGCCGAAAACGACGTCTTCGTCTTCTCGACAAATCGCGGCGCTATCCAGGACTACGAATTTTCAGGCGTCAATTCCCAGTCCGGCGCAGTCAGCGGCGACCTGATCTACCTCGAAGGGCAGGAAACTTACTATCTCGCCGAAATAAATGGCATGGTTCAAATCGACGATCTCGCTATTCAAGCGGTCGCCGCAACTGGAAATGTGGCCGTGGTAGCGGCGCTGACAACCAACCTGACCAGCGCCTGGGATCTCGGCGCCCCAAGCTTCGATGAATTCTCATTGGCCGGCAGAACCGTCAACGTCTATGACACCGGCACAGCCGAAAGCTTCGCCCAAAGCAGCTATTCCTACGACGCCAATGCACTTTTGACCGTCTACTCGACCCTCAATGACGATAACAGCTCGCTCACGGTCGATCTGGACTCCGACAACACCCGCACTTGGGAGAGAATTTCATCCTACAAGGACGATCAGGGGCAGGAGTTCGACTACCGCATTGACTACGACAACGGCACGCAAATCCGTACGGTCTCGGACGTCGATGCGGTCAATGTGTGGGGCACTATTCTTGAATACCGAGATGCAGGCGGCGTCCTTTATGACAAACGCACCAACTATGATGACGGCACCCAGCTTCGCGCAATTTTCGACGATGAAAATACCGCCATCTGGGACACAATCCTGGAATACCGGGACGCCGGAAGCAATTTCTACGAAAAGCGCACCAATTACGACGACGACACCCAGCTTCGTGTGATCTTTGACTTCGACGAGAGCGAAGACTGGGACACGATTTTCGAGTACCGCGACGAAAACGATGTGCTCTATGACAAGCGCACCAATTTTGACACGGGCGAGCAAACCCGCCTGATCTTCGACCTGCTCGAAATGGAAAACTGGGATCTCATCAATGAGACCAGAGACGCTGCCGACAGGCTCACAAAGAAGGTCACGGATTTCGACAATGGCAATCAGCGATCGACGCTCTTTGACGTCGATGATGAATTTGCTTGGGAAACCTACAGCCGCATTTTCGACAGCGCGGGTACTTTGTTGTCAGAAGAGTTTACCTAGAACGCGCGGCACCTAAGCCCGTCAAGATCGACCAACATCCATAGCTTATCCGCGCATCAACCGGCCGATGGAATGCGACAGCACCGTTTTGCCGGCACCCAGATACCCCAGACCCGCCTCGGTTCGCAGCATCGACCATGTGGCCGCGGTCGCCTCAAACGCGTTGGAACTGAGCGAGCCCGGATTGCGGCGATGGACCGCCAAAACCTCAGGAAGGCCAACGCACGTCTCGGTTTGGGACAAAAGCCGCAACCAAAGCGCGTAATCATGGCGCATCTTGATATCGGGCATTGGCTGTTTGCCCAGCTGTCGCGCGTCATAGATCGCCGTCAAACATCCAACCCGGTTTCCCCGAAGCAGCGTTTGCAATGTCATCGTCTCTGGCGGTGTTCTGCGGATCGTTTTCCCGCCGAGTTTCTCAACAAAATAGGCCGAACAGCAAAAAGCGGTTTTGCGTCGCCGCATTTCGGTGACTTGTTTATCCAGTTTTTCAGGCAACCACAGGTCATCAGCGTCCAAAAAAGCGACCAATCTTCCCTGTGCGCGTGCCAAAGCGCCGTTCCGCGCCCGCGCGGCGCTGCCATAGGCAACCGGATCCAAAATCTTGACTCGCGGGTCGTAAATTGCATTGCCGAGATAGCGCGTCACATCGTCGATGGTACCGTCTTGCGCGATCACAAGCTCCCAATCTTCAAAGCTTTGCGCACGCACCGACGCCACCGCGTCCACGACACTCTCTTGGCCCGCGCGGCAGGGCATCAAGACGGAAACCATCGGTCTGAAATGAAAACTCATCGGCTTAGGTCACGCTTTCAATGACACCCGCAATCACGCGGTCCTGGTCCTCAGATCTGAGGTAAGGATGCATGGGAAGACTCAAAACGGTTTCCGACAGTGTTTGCGAAACGGCCAACCCCTTGGGGTCTTTGGGAAAGTCAGCATATGCTGGCTGTTGGTGCAGGGGTGTCGGGTAGTAAATCTGCGTGGGAATATCTCGCTCTGCCAGTTTGGCCTGAAGATCATCGCGCATGTCCCGGGACCGCAATCTGATCGTATATTGTGCCCAACTCGATTGGCAGCTTTCGGCAACACGTGGCGTCGCGACATACTGCGTGAGGGCAGCACTATATCGTTGCGCAATCGCTGAGCGCTTTGCGATTTCATCATCAAAGATCGCCAGTTTCTCACACAAGATCGCCGCTTGAAGCGTATCAAGTCGGGAGTTCAGACCAACCCGTTGATTTTCATATTTGTGAGCCCCTTTGCCATGCACACGCAAAGACCGGATGAGGTCTGCCAAACCATCATCTTCACAAAAAATCGCGCCACCATCGCCGTAGCAGCCAAGCGGTTTTGCCGGAAAAAAAGATGTGGTCGACAGCTGCCCAAATGTGCCTGCCGCCTCGCTGCCATAGCGTCCACCGAACCCTTGCGCGCAGTCTGAAATAACGGACGTCCCATGATGGGCAGCGGTTTTCGAGATAGGTTTGTAATCCGCCGGCTGCCCAAACAGGTCCACAGCAATCACACAAGCGGGGCGCAAACCCAATGCCGCAACGCTCTCGACAGTTCGCTCAAGACTATCTGGGTCCAGAGTGTAGCTTTCCAGATCGCAATCGACAAACACAGGTGTCGCACCAAGCAATGGCACAATCTCAGCCGTCGCCGCAAAGGTGAAACTGGGACAAAAAACGGCATCGCCCGGGCCAACACCAAGGCCCATCAATCCAAGCTGCAACGCGTCCGTCCCGTTTGCGCAAGTGATGCAATGGGTCGCTCCGCAATACTCCGAAAGCGCTTCTTCTAGCTCCACAACCTCGGGTCCCATGATGTATCTGCCATGCGAAAGGACCTTCGAAATGCGTTGGTCCAACTTGGGTTTGATCCGCGCTTGCTGCGCCGCAAGGTCGTTGAAATGGATCATGCCGGTTCAAAGAGACGCGCAAGGTCGGGATGCGTCGCGCCCGCGTCAGGAGTCAGCGCTGCCGTTCGGATTTTCGACACTGTCTCAATGGATGGGCGCGTCGCCTCCAGCCCAAAGCCGTCACCGGCCAAGATTGCTTGATAACTTGCAGTATGGAGATCGGTGAATCCGCCCGAGAACTCTACCTCAGTCCCGTCAATTGTGATCGAGCGATATGTCGATTGCCCCGCGGGTGTTTGTCGCGGCAAATGGGCCCGGTTAATCGACAAAAACCAACGCACTTTGGCCCGCTCAAATTCCATATATCCGGCAGCGCAATCGGCCGCCCTATGGTGGACGAAATTTCGCGTTTGGGGCCCAAAAACAAAAGCCAGCATATCGTAAAAATGAACGCCGATATTGGTCGCAATACCCCCTGATTTGCGCGTGTCGCCCTTCCAGCTTGAATGATACCAAGCCCCGCGGGACGTGAAATAGCCCAGATCGACGTGATGAATATGGTCCTTCGGGGCCGCACGCACCTTGTCGCGCAGCGCAATAATCGATGGATGCAATCGAAGTTGGAGGATCGAATTTACGCGTTTCCCCGTTTCTCTCTCCAAGCCGGCAAGAGCGTCCAGATCGCCCGGCGACAAAACCAAAGGTTTCTCACAGATAACATCCGCCCCAGCACGCAATGAAAAACTGATATGCGGCCGATGCAAAAAATTGGGCGAACAAATCGCGACTGTCTCGATCGACTTTTCTGATCCGCGCCGGGCCTGCACATAATCTTCGAACTCTTCGAACGCTGTGAAAAATTTCGCATCTGGGAAATCACGATCCAGAATCCCAACGCTGTCATTCACATCAAAAGCGCAGTCCAGCACACCGCCCGTCGCCTTGATTGCGGCCAAATGACGTGGGGCGATGTATCCGGCAGCACCTATCAGAGCATAGCGTTTCATCCGACCGCTCAAGCGCGCACAACATTTGTGGCGTCTGCAAATTTCCCGCGCGTATCGACAATCATCTGGGCGTTCTCCGCAATCAGCTGATAGTCAAAATCACTATGGTCGGTCAGCAGAAGCACCCCGTCATAGCTTGCAATCTCATCTGCAGATAAATCCACCGAGGCAAGGTCGAAACTATGGTCCCGCATCTTTGGAAATTGCGGCACATTAGGGTCTGAATAGGCCACTTCAGCCCCCCATTTGCGCAAAATATCCATCACAAAAACCGACGGGCTTTCGCGCATATCATCGACATTGCGCTTATAGGCAACGCCAAGCGCCAGAAGTTTCGCGTCCTTCAGGCTCTTGCCGTTTTTGTTCAGCGCGCGAATGGTTTTGTCGACCACATATTGCGGCATGGACGCGTTCACTTCACCAGCAAGCTCGATAAACCGCGTGTGCAGCCCATATTCGCGCGCCTTCCATGTCAGGTAAAAAGGATCGATCGGGATGCAATGCCCGCCAATTCCGGGGCCAGGGTAATATGCGGCAAACCCGAAAGGCTTGGTCTTCGCCGCGTCAATAATCTCAAAAATATCCAGATCCATGGCGTCCGCCACAATCTTCATTTCATTGACCAGCCCGATATTGATCGAGCGGTGTATATTTTCCAAAAGCTTCACCATCTCCGCTGCGCGCGTCGAGCTTACCGGCACAACCTTATCGATAAACCGACCATAAAGCTGCTGCCCCTTCTCCAAACAGGCTTCCGTATGACCGCCTACGATCTTCGGAATGGTGCGTGTCGGGAAATTGGCGTTGCCCGGGTCCTCGCGCTCGGGCGAGTAAACAAGGTAGAAATTCTTGCCAACCTGCAGCCCCGATTTCGCGATATACGGCAGCAACACCTCTTCGGTTGTGCCGGGCCAAGTCGTACTTTCAAGGCTCAAAAGCTGCCCCGGACGCAAATAGGGCTCAATCGCATCCATCGTCGCCGTCACATAACTCAGATCTGGCTGTCTGCGGCTATCCAGCGGCGTCGGCACGCAAATAACCAGCGCATCACATTCCAGGCTGCGCGAGAAATCGAGCGTCGCCTCAAATCCATCGCGCCGCATCGCCGCGATCTCCGCATCTGGTAAATGCTTGATCGGGCTCTTGCCCGCATTCAACGTCTCGATCCGTTCAGGAGCGATATCAAATCCAATGACACGCCCTCCGGTTTCAGAGATTCGCTGCGCCAAGGGAATTCCGACATACCCTAAGCCAAAGATTCCAATGGTTTGCATAAAATTCCTACTCTTTTACAGGCAGACGAGTTGACTGGGCGTGCTTGATCTAAATCGTCTAAAACTGTTAAAAACGCGTTTAACGGCGTAACGCGGAAAGGCGTTGGTATTGATGTTCACCAATCGCAAGATACCGCTTTCAAGCCTTCTCAAGGACCAGTCACACACTATTCTGCGCGACGCTGAAATCGCATTCGCCGGGAAGCTGACGACGCCGCTGGAACACCGTATCGTGCCGGTAAGCACACATGATCATATCGCACAGGCAAACACCGCAACCGGCGTCGCGGCCCTCATCACGCCGCCCGATCTTTCGTCGGAGGTGCCCGATGGTCTTGGGCTGATCCTTTCAGACAACCCTCTGGAAACGCTGGCAAAAATACAGACCGCGCTTGCGCAAACCCCGTCGCTTCAATGGGACAGTTTCGAGACGCGCATCCACCCAACAGCGCAAATCAGCAAAACCGCAGAGATCGCATCAACCGATGTTGTGATCGGCCCAGCGACGCAAATTGGTCCCGGCGTCGTAGTTGAACCACGCACCCTTATCGGCGCACGTTGTCGCATCGCGGCGCACACCCATTTGGGCGCTCAAGGGTTTGAGAAAGACCCGGGCAATCCAGGGCATCTTTTGGAACAATCAGGTGGCGTAAAAATCGCCGATGATGTCACAATTCAATCCAGCTGCGTTATTTCACGCGCCATTTTTGGCGGGTTTACACAAGCCGGGGACAGGACGCTGATCGATTCCCTCGTATCCGTCTCGCATGACTGCAATATCGCGCCGGATGTTATCATTTGCGCCAAGGCCAGCCTGTCTGGTCGCGTCAAGATCGAGCGAGGCGCCTATATAGGGCCTGGCTCATCGATTTCGAACGGCATCACGGTCGCTCAAGGCGGGCAGGTTTCTCTTGGTGCCGTCGTCACGCGGGACGTCCTCGAAAACGAAAAGGTGTCAGGCAATTTTGCCCTGCCACATGAGAAATGGCTCAGCTTCATCAAGCAATTCCGCTAAGAGCTTATTAACCATCTTCCCGTTTTATGACCGCAGCATTAATGCGCCCACTGGGTCGGTCAGGGGCAAGATGGGTGATGTTGGTCGCGATGTTGCAGAAGGTCGAAAACAAGCGGGTCGCGATGGTCGTCCCGAACATTTGCAACCTCGATTACCGCGTTGTGAAAGAGGCCGAGGCGCTCGCCGCAAGCGGCTATGACGTGCGCGTCTATTGCATCTGGAAACCCGGTATCAAACTGCCCGTGCGTGAGGAGCTGAATGGCGTCACCTATATCCGCCGCGAATGGAACCTCGTCGGATTGATCAAGCATAAGCTTTTGGGCGCGCCCTTCCCGTCGGACACCGTCCGGCTCAAAAATCGTTACCGGGAGGAGGATCCATGAGTTTGACCTCAAAGCTACAAAGGCTGGGAAACAAGACCCTAAACAGCAGGTTCAAAAAGCTCAGCTTGATGTTCCACACTGTCTTTTGTGATTTGTCGCTGCGCATTGTCTTCCAAGATGAAATCGCCGCGTGGAACCCAGATATCGTACACGCCCATGATGGGATCGCCCTGCCGCTCGCAGCTAAAGTCGCGCAAAAATGTGATGCCAAGCTGGTCTTTGACAGTCATGAGCTGGAAACGCATCGCAACCCACCTCTGCCGTGGTTGCGCAAAATGCAGGTCATCCATCTGGAAAAAACATACCTTCCAAAGGCCGATATCGTTGTGACCGTCGGCCACAAGATCGCTGAATATCTTGAGAAGACATATCGCATCCGGCGCCCGCTCGTTCTGTACAACAGCCCGCGAAAAACGCCGCTGCCCATACCAGAGCGTCTGAAAACCCATGACCGCACTGATCTGCGCGACGAGCTGATGGTGCCGCCAAACGCCTTCTTGATCGTGCATACCGGCAACGTCACCTTCAACCGTGGGATTGAACAATCGGTCATCGGCCTGTCAAAAGCCGCCGAAGACCCTCAGTTCCGCAAGGCCTATAAAGGCGGCATCCATTTTGCCATGGTAGGCAACACGGTCCCGGCCGTCGTCAAACGGATCGAAGCGTTGCATTTGAAATATGGTGAGGCGATCTCGCTGCATTTTGTGCCCCCGATCGCGCCCAACCAGATCATCGACTATATCAAAACGGCTGATGCCAGCATTTCGCCGGGCATCCCGCTGGTTCTTTCCTATGAATTTGGCATGCCCAACAAGCTATTCGAGGCGATCCTCGCGGGCCTTCCTATCGTGGCCGCCGATCTGGTCGAAAAGAAAAAGCTGGTCGCCGAATACGGTCTCGGAATGAGCTATCAAGCCGATGACACCGACCGTCTCGCGGAAGCCTTTCTCGAGGTCAGCCTCAATTACGAGATATATGAGCGCGGCGCCAACCGTCAGGCCGAGCTCAACGAGCTGTTTTCTTGGGAGGCGCAGGAGCAAAAGCTCATCGAAGCCTATAGCGCGCTATGACCGCCCCCTGCAGTTCAGAAATCGCGGGCTTCATTGATCAACACTTTGGGTCCAACGGCAGCGCGCCACCTCTGTTTCCAGTATCAAAACCCGTGCCACTTCACGCATTTTTGCCACAAACAGTGTCTTTTTGTACCAAGCCAACCCTGCCAGAGCGCGCAGCCTCCGTGGACAATGCGCTGCTTCTTTGTGTCCCCGAGGCCATGAGCCCCACCAAAGCCACACTGCTTCCCGTCAGCAATCCAAGGCTGGCATTCGGCAAGCTGGTTGAAGCGTTCTTCCTTCCCAAACCTGCCTGCGCAATCCACCCCTCCGCCACCATAGACCCCACCAGCACCCTTGCGCCGGATGTCTCAATCGGGCCCGGCGCGGTGATCGGTCCAAACTGCAGTATCGGCGCGCGCACTCAAATCGGCGCCAATACGGTGCTTGAACGCAACGTCCAGATCGGCGCGGATTGTATCATTCGGGCCGGTTGCGCCATCGGCCAGGCGGGCTTCGGCATTGAAACCGACCTCGACGGTAGCAACTTTCAGCTCCCCCATATCGGCGGGGTGGTGGTCGAAGATCAGGTCACCATAGGCTGCTTAACCACCATCGCCGGCGGCACGCTGGAGCCCACGCGCATTTGCGCGGGCGCCATGCTCGACGATCAGGTCTTCATCGCCCACAACGTGCATGTCGGTGAGCGGTCCCTCGTCATCGCCTGCGCCGAGGTCAGCGGCAGCGTCCAGATCGGCAAAGGCTGCTGGATCGGTCCGAACAGTTCGATCATGAACCAGGCCAGCATCGGGGATCGTAGCCTCGTCGGCCTTGGCGCGGTGGTCACCAAGTCCTGCCCCGAAAACGTCGTCTTGATCGGCTCCCCGGCGCGGGTCCTGAAGGAACGCTACCCGGCATGATCTTCCCGTCCGACGATCACCCCAAAACTGCGCTTCTGCTCTCCGCGCACACAGATGACTGCGAAATCGGCATGGGCGGCACCATCGCACGGTTGGTCGAGGCCGGCGTCGCGCTACGATGGCTTGTCTTGTGCAACGCGTGGCAGTCGCTGCCGGACGGGTTCGCAAAGGACACGCTCTTGCAAGAACAACGCGACGCCGCCCGCGCTTTCTCGATCCCCGACGACAATCTGCAGATTGAGGACATCCCCGTTCGCCACTTCCCGCAACACCGCCAAACCATCTTGGAGCTTCTGGTCGCCGAGGCGCGCGCCCATCCCCCCGACCTGGTTTTCTGCCCATCGCTTCAGGACCGTCACCAAGACCACCTCACACTCGCCCAAGAAGCCCAACGCGCCTTCAAGCGCACAACGCTTTTGGGCTATCACCTCCCCTGGAACCTGACACACAGCATCCAAAACGCGCATGTCGCCATCGGGCCCGCGCATCTGGCCAGAAAGCTAGACGCGGTCGCGTGCTACAAAAGCCAGTCCTCACGCCAATATTTTCAGCGAGGCGCGATCGAGACGATGCTCAATGCCGCGGGGCTCGCGTCTGGCCACGCCATGGCCGAACCGTTCGAGGTCATTCGGCTGCATGCGCCTCTATAGGCTCGAATTCGGGTAAAACTTCGCTATACAACCCCAGCAGAACGGCCTGTTCCTGCGACCAATTGAAATCGCGCATCACAGTGGCGCGTAGGTCGGCCCGGGCCTGATCCGCCAAATTCTGCGCAGATTGAATAGCGGCCACAAGCTGGGGCGCCGGTGCCTCCCATGGCACAAGCTTCAACCCTTTCGCCAACCGCCCCTCAGCCCGCAACCGCGGTGTATCTGTGGCCACAACCGGAAGGCCCATCGCGAAATATTCAAGCAGTTTGACCGGCAAGGAGCTGCGATAGGCTGGCAACGGTTCGGGCAGGCACAAGGCAACATCAGCCTTTGCCATGCGCGTTGCCACATCAACGCGCGACAGCGCCCCATGAACGGTAATATGCGGCCGGGCGGGATGGGCTTCAAGGTCCGTACGCAAGGACGGCGCAACCGGTCCGACGAAATCAAGGTGCAGCGGTAGCCCATGTTCGCGCCCTGCCCTTACCGCATCGCACATGCGCAGCGCCCCGCGCGCGCGGGTGATGTCGCCGACGTAAATGCACCGCAGATGGCTCGCACGCGGCCG
This sequence comes from Pseudomonadota bacterium, assembly GCA_039030615.1. GTDB lineage: Bacteria > Pseudomonadota > Alphaproteobacteria > Rhodobacterales > Rhodobacteraceae > Litoreibacter. The sequence goes on from JBCCDV010000002.1 coordinate 295,683, forward strand.
AACCGGTGATATTGGCCATTCAGAGGCAACCAAGAAATTGCGCACCACATGGGCACCGCCAAATCGCGGCAGTAGCTGCTCATCAGCCACCACGACGCCATCTGCCAGCGCGGCGTGACGCCGTTCGAACATGTCCAGGCCCCACGCCGCGCACCGGCGCATCCAGCGCGGTCCCAGCCAGTCACGTGACACTGGCGCTTGGCTGAAATCCTCATGCGCGTCATAAATCACTTTGATCCCGGCGCGCTTCAAACGCGGCAGCATCAACAAAAGGTCGGGGTCATGCAGATGCACAATTCGCGGGCCAACCTCCAAAATATGCTTGTATAGGGTCTTTCGGAACCACGTGAAACGCCCCAGGCGACCAGACGGCCTTTTCAATCGCCGCAGCCAAACGCCATCCTTGGACACCGTCTCAGGTGCGGAGCCCGGCCCAAGCACGCCAACCCTGTACCCCGCCGCCGCCAGGCTGCGCGCCTGCTTCACAAAGATCCGCGTGTCCGTGACCCCATGGGCTGACGTCACGTGCAAGATATCAAGGCCCCCATCGCTCACGCCGCAGCCACATTCATGTTCTCAGCGTGATGCGCCAGCGCATCCTCCAACGCCTCATAGTAAAACAAGCGCCCGTCCTCCAAGACCGCGCCGGAGGAGCACAATGTCTTCAACACAGACTCACTGTGAGACACCACAATCGACCCCGCCTGATCCAACCGATCTTCCAGAACCAAGCGACACTTCTCCTTGAAAGACGCGTCCCCAACAGAGGTCACTTCGTCGATCAAATAGTAGGAAAACGGGATTCCCATCGTGACCCCGAAGGCCAGCCGCGCCCGCATACCAGAACTATAAGTCCGAACCGGCATCCAGAAGCTGTCGCCAAGCTCGGAAAAATCGAGGACATATTCCTCCAGCCCTTCCGTATCGATCCCATACACACGCGAAATGAACCGTGTGTTCTGAGCGCCCGTCAGATCGGGATGAAAGCTGCCTGCAAATCCAATTTGCCATGAAATGCTGCCGGTGCTTACCACCTCGCCATAGTCGGGTCGCATCGTCCCGCCGATGATCTTCAGAAGCGTCGATTTTCCCGTCCCGTTGCGGCCAAGCAATGCCACACATGTCCGCTCCGGGAAGATGGCGGACACGTCGCGGGCAACAAACTTTCTGCAACCACGAATTCGAAAGCTCTTCGTGAGGTCCTTTAGCTCAATCATCGCGACCTAACGCCTGTCTCGGATCGAATAGGCGACCATCAAGAACACCGACCAGACGAGCACCAGCAGCGCAGCGCTCATGACTGATATCAGAATCGCGCGAGGGTATAAAGGCGCATCGGCCAACGTCGGTTCGATATGGACGGCCAGGTATTTTGTGCGCCGCTTCGCGTCGGCGCGCGCGCTATCGAACGCGGCAGCGGCGGACAAAAACGCCTGCTCGGCAAATTCGCGCTCCACAATCAGCGCCTCATAGCTGCCGACAATCGCAACCATGTCCCGGTCAACTTCCGAAGCCAGGCTCGCCCGCTCCCCCTCCAACCGGTTTCGGATCGCCTCAATCCGGCGACGCGCCTGTTCCAACCGGGTGTCGTTGCGGTTTGAGGTACTGCCTTCCAGCAGGTCCAGGTCAATCATCGCCTCAGCCAGCTGTTGTTGAAGCGCAGCCGAAACACCGCCTTGGCTTTGCACGTCAATTGTGGGGTCAATTAACTGCGATTCCGCCCGAAACTGGCTCAGGTTTTGCCGCGCGCGTTTTAATCTTTCGCGCGCTTCTTCAAGGTCCGCTTTCGCATATTTCGTCGCATCCTCCCGCGCTTGAAAGCTCAGCATATCAACCAGGTCCTGCGACTGCCTGAGGATAGCGTCATTGATGTCTTTCGCCGATTTAGGATCGAAAGCGAAGCTTTTCACATTGATCAGGCCACTGCCTTTATCGAGGTTGGCCTGCACCATCCAACGCCAATGCCGAAGCAGCTCTTCAACGGGCACATCGGCAGATATGGTAAACACCGGATCATCCTGAGGCGCTGAATAAAGCGCGCGTAGCCCAAGCTCTGCATCAATGCTGCGCACGATCTTCTGGCTTGCAATAAATTCATACACGACCTCCGCGTCGGCGGTGGTGCCGGTCGACAATTGGCCAAGCCCGTTCAGCGCCTCCAAAGGGTTCACAAATTCCTCTGACCTGATCGAGAATGACATTTCCGAGGCGTATTGATCCTCCGCCCACTCGTTCAGATACCAAATGATCGCACCCATCGGCGCCATAACCATGATCAACAGCGAGACCAGCAACAGCCCATGCCGCCGCCGCATACGCGCCCGCCGCGCGGCGCGGCGTGGGGGTCTGGCCTGGACGGATGCCTGCATTGTCTGGATGGCCTCTGCGGGTCAAGACCCCGAAACGGGGAGGGGGGTTTTTGGTTAACCGCACTCTGACCCGAAACCCTTACTTAATCCTTTCGACGGATAAGAATTCCACCCGTCATCGCCCCGGCCTGTCTTTATGTCCCAACAGCCAACGCCCACCGCGCTCCGCCGCCATGTGCCGTTCCAAACCCCGCGTGTGGTCGCGGCCTTGCTCCTGCGCGAGATGACAACAACGTTCGGGCGCTCCTCTCTCGGCTACCTTTGGGCTGTGTTAGAGCCTATCGGCGTTATCCTCATCTTCACGCTCGCCTTCTCGCTCGTGTTCAAACAGCCCCCGCTCGGCAGCAGCTTCCCGCTGTTCTACGCAACGGGTTACCTACCCTTCGGCATCTACAACGCGGCGCAATCAAAAATCTCGGTGGCGCTGAGCCAGAACAAGGCGCTGCTCTTCTACCCGTCGGTCACCTACACAGACGTCATCCTGGGGCGTTTCATCCTCATCGCTGTGACGGAGGTAACGGTCAGCCTGCTGCTGTTTGGCGGGCTCATGGCCTATTTCAGCATTACGATCATCGCCAGCCTGCCCTATGTCGCCGCGGCGCTGGGGATGGCGTTGCTGCTCGGCGCCTCCATCGGGCTGATGAACGCGACGCTGTTCGAAATCTTCCCCTCATGGCGCAGCGTCTGGCGCATCATCACGCGCCCGCTCTTCTTTATCTCGGCGATCTTCTACCTGTTCGACTCGCTTCCCGCCGCGATCCAGTCGATCCTCTGGTGGAACCCTTTGATCCACATCGTCGGCACGCTGCGCGCCGGGTTTTACCCCGAATATGAGGGCGCCTATATCTCCTGGCTCTATGTCTGCATGCTGTCGCTCTGTTTGATGAGCATCGGGCTGGTGAACCTGCGGACGTCGAACAAATTTATCATAAACAACTGACTGTTTTCGGCTGAGTGCGCCTCGCCTGTTGACAGGATCATTCAAAATTCGCATCCCCCTACGCGTATCACTTTAGGGATTTGGATCATGAAGATAGCAATGATCGGGACCGGTTATGTGGGCCTGGTGTCGGGGGTGTGTTTCTCCGATTTCGGGCACGACGTGATCTGCGTCGACAAGGACCCTCGCAAGATCGAGCTTTTGGATCAGGGCGAGGTCCCAATCTATGAGCCCGGGCTCGACACGCTGATGCAAAAGAACGTCGAGGCTGGCAGGCTTTCGTTCACCACCGATCTCAAAACTGCCGTCGATGGCGCGGAGGCCGTCTTCATCGCGGTCGGCACGCCCACGCGGCGCGGCGACGGTCACGCCGACCTGACCTATGTCTACGCCGCCGCCGAGGAAATCGCGCGGGCCGCGACCGACTACACCGTCATCGTGACCAAATCCACGGTCCCCCTTGGCACCAATCGTCAGGTGAAAGAAGTCGTCGCCAAAGCGGCCCCGAAGCTGGCGTTTGACGTCGCCTCCAATCCTGAGTTTCTGCGCGAAGGCGCCGCGATCGAGGATTTCATGAAGCCCGACCGCGTCGTCGTTGGCGTCGAATCGGACCGCGCCAGCAAGGTCATGGCCGATATCTACCGCCCGCTCTATCTGCGCGATTTCCCGATCATGACGACCGACCTCGAAAGTGCGGAGATGATCAAATACGCAGCAAACGCCTTCCTCGCAACCAAGATCACCTTCATCAACGAGATCGCCGCCCTTTGTGAGAAGACCGGCGCCGATGTGAAATCGGTCTCCCGCGGCATGGGCCTCGACAACCGGATCGGCAACAAATTCCTACATGCTGGCCCCGGCTATGGCGGGTCGTGCTTTCCAAAAGACACCAGCGCGCTTGCACGAATTGGGCAGGAACACGCAGCGCCAATGCAAATCACTGAAACCGTCATGCGGGTGAATGACGGCGTGAAGGCGCGTATGATCGAAAAGCTGCGCGACATCTGTAATGGGTCTTTCAACGGCAAAACCATCGCCGTTTTGGGCGTTACGTTTAAACCCAACACCGATGACATGCGCGACGCGCCGTCGCTGACCATTGTTCCTGCGCTCGTGGGGGGCGGGGCGAAGGTCAATGTTGTTGATCCTCAGGGCCGTCATGAGGGGGAGGCGCTCTTGCCCGGCGTGCATTGGCATGAGGATCCTTACACCGCCGCAAATAAGGCCGACGCGCTCGTGATACTGACCGAATGGAATGAATTCCGCGCCCTCGATCTGGACAAGCTGGCGAATTCTATGTCGACCCCGCGCTTGGCGGATCTACGCAACATTTACGCGCCTGAGGACGCCAAAGGAGCCGGTTTCGAGGCCTATTGCTCCATCGGACGCGCGGATTACGGCGTCGAGTGATCATCACCGTGACAGGACACCAACACGCTGCTAGTGGCTTCCCCCGTGTTTGAAAGGTAACAGGTCGCTATGAAGATTGAGAAAACCAAGCTCGAAGGCGTACTGATCCTGACGCCGAAACGCTTTGGCGACGACCGCGGTTACTTCTCGGAAACCTGGAACCGCAAGCTGCTCTCTGATCACGGAATTGATCTTGATTTTGTCCAGGACAACCACTCCCTCTCGGCCACACCGGGAACAGTGCGCGGGCTGCACTACCAATCGCCGCCTCATGCACAGGACAAACTGGTGCGCTGCGGCGGCGGTGCGGTTCTCGATGTAGCGGTCGATATTCGCAAATCGTCCCCAACTTACGGGCAATGGGTGTCAGAGGTTCTGAGCGCCGTAAACGGCGTGCAACTCCTCGTCCCAAAGGGTTTTTTGCACGGATTTTCCACGTTAGAGCCGAATTCAGAGCTTTTGTACAAATGCACCGACTTTTACGCGCCCGAGTGCGATGGCGCGGTACATTATGCAAGCCCGACACTTGGGATCGATTGGCAGCTTGGCGACACCCAGCCAGAGCTTTCGGGCAAAGATGCCGACGCCATAGATTTTGCCGATTTCGTATCGCCATTTGAATAGGACCAGATAGATGAAGATTTTGGTGACAGGTGGCGCAGGGTTCATCGGCTCAGCCGTGGTACGACAAGCCATTGCGGACGACCATGAGATCGTAAATCTCGACAAGCTCACATATGCGGCCTGCCTTGCCAATCTTGCAACCGTCGAAAAGACGCCCGGCTATCAGTTTGCGCAAGTCGACATTTGCAACGCGACCGATGTCGCAGATGTTTTTAATACGCATAAGCCCGACGCTGTCATGCATCTCGCCGCCGAAAGCCATGTTGACCGCTCAATTGATGGCCCCAAAGCCTTTCTTGAAACCAACATCATGGGCACCTTCACGCTTTTGCAGGCAGCGCTGACCTATTGGACGGCGCAGGGAAAGCCCAAAGATTTCCGCTTTCACCACATTTCTACGGATGAGGTCTACGGGACTTTGGGCGCCGACGGTCAGTTCACTGAAGAGACGCCTTACGCACCAAACAGTCCCTATTCCGCCTCAAAAGCGTCGTCAGACCATCTGGTACGCGCTTGGGGCGAAACTTATGGCCTGCCCTTTGTGATCACAAATTGCTCGAACAATTACGGTCCCTATCATTTCCCTGAAAAACTGATCCCAGTGGTCATTTTGAACGCGCTCGCGGGCGAGGATATCCCCGTCTATGGCAAAGGCGAAAACGTGCGCGACTGGCTCTATGTCGAAGATCACGCAGACGCGCTCCTGACCGTTTTGCAAAAAGGCGAGAACGCGCGCACCTACAATATCGGCGGCGAAAATGAAGCGCGTAACATCGACATCGTCACCACAATCTGCGCCCTTCTCGATGAGCTGCGCCCGAAGAACAAACCCTATGCAGAACAGATCACCTACGTCACTGACCGGCCCGGCCATGATCTACGCTACGCCATCGACCCCGAGCGCATTCGCACGGAACTTGGCTGGCGCCCTTCCGTGACACTTGAACAGGGTCTGGAACGCACGGTTCAATGGTATCTCGACAATGAAGACTGGTGGCGCGCCTTGCAAAATCGCGACGGCGTGGGCGAACGCCTGGGAAAGGCCTGACCCATGACCATCCTTGTCTTCGGCAAAACGGGCCAAGTCGCCACGGAACTTGGCGCGTTCGCCCAGACACATTGCGTTGGCCGCGACATCGCCGACCTCTCTGACCCCGAAAGCTGCGCCGCCGTGATTTTGGCGGAACGGCCCAGCGCCGTCATCAACGCCGCCGCCTATACCGCTGTCGATAAGGCCGAGGAGGAAGAAGCGCTCGCCACCACCATCAACGCCGACGCACCCGGCGCCATGGCCCAAGCCTGCGCAACGCTGAACATCCCCTTCGTCCATATTTCCACCGACTATGTCTTCGACGGCAACGGCACCGCACCGCACGCGCCCGATCAACCAACCGCACCAATCAGTGCCTATGGCCGCAGCAAGCTCAAAGGCGAGCAAGCAATCACCAACGCCGGCGGTATCCATGCGATCCTGCGCACCTCCTGGGTATTCTCCGCCCATGGCACGAACTTCCTGAAAACTATGCTCCGCCTCGGCGCGGACCGCGACGCGCTGAGCATCGTCAATGACCAAATCGGCGGCCCGACCCCTGCCAGCGCCATCGCCGCCGCAACAGTGTCTATTGCGGGCCAATTAACCCCGGACAACACTGGCACTTACCATTTCTCAGGCGCGCCCGACACCAGCTGGGCAGGCTTCGCCGAGGCGATTTTCGCGCAAGGCGGTTTGGACGTCCAGGTCACAGGCATTCCGACCAGCCAATACCCAACACCCGCGAAACGCCCGCTCAATTCCCGGCTCGATTGCAGCGCCACATTCACCACTTTCGCCATAGAACGGCCCGATTGGCGCGCGAGTGTCTCGCAGATCGTGGCGCAACTGAAGGCAGGCACATGACACGCAAAGGCATCATCCTCGCTGGCGGCTCCGGCACGCGGCTCTACCCGATCACAATCGGCGTCTCAAAGCAGCTCATGCCGGTCTATGACAAGCCGATGATCTACTACCCGCTTTCCGTCTTGATGCTTGCGGGCATCCGCGAAATCGCTGTGATCACAACGCCCGAGGATCAGACCCAGTTCCAGCGCCTTCTGGGTGATGGCAGCCAATGGGGGCTCGATCTGACCTTCATCACCCAACCCAACCCGGACGGGCTGGCGCAGGCTTACCTTCTCGCTGAGGAGTTCCTTGATGGCGCCCCCAGCGCCATGGTTCTGGGGGACAACATCTTCTTCGGCCACGGTCTGCCCGAACTCCTCGCGGCTGCAGACACAACCACGACCGGCGGCACCGTCTTCGGCTACCGCGTCACCGATCCGGAGCGTTACGGCGTCGTCGACATGGACGCAAACGGAACTGTCGTCGACATTATCGAAAAGCCCGAAATCCCGCCCAGCAACTATGCTGTAACCGGGCTCTATTTCCTTGATGGCACCGCGCCCGAGCGCGCCAAATCGATCAAGCCTTCTGACCGGGGGGAGCTGGAAATCACGTCGCTGCTGCAAACCTATCTCGCAGACGGCGCGCTCAACGTGCAACGCATGGGGCGTGGCTTTGCCTGGCTCGACACCGGCACCCATGGCAGCCTTTTGGAGGCCGGCAATTTCGTCCGAACACTGCAGTCGCGCCAAGGCCTGCAAACAGGCTCCCCTGAAGAAATCGCGTTTGAGCAGGGTTGGATCACGCCCGAACAGCTCCGCGTGCGGGCAGAGCTGTTCAAAAAGTCGGATTACGGGCAATACCTGCTGGGTCTACTCTAAAAGCAGACCCTAAACAGGCTGATATCAAGCAACGTCGCGTACAGTCGCAGCGCGCTCCGCCTCACCAAAACCCTGCGGGATCGGCAAATCTCCCAAGGTGGCGGCGCGTTTTTGCAAGGCACGCCCAATGACAACGCGGCTGATCTCGGTCGTGCCATCCACGATTCGCAGCATCTGCGCCAAACGCGATAAACGGTCCAGCCCGTAGGGCTGCAACAACCCCATTCCGCCCAGAACCTGCGTGCAGGTATTGGCTGCTTTTACGGCGGCGTCCGGCACAAATCGCTTGGCATGGGCCGCCATCAACGGCCCTTCTGGCGTGCCCAACGCCTCCGCGGCCTTTTTGTAGATCAGACGGGACGCTTCCAGATCCGTGGCCACCTCGCCCAACATCCATTGAATGCCATCAAGCTGCAGGTTGGTCCCACCAAACATCTTGCGGTTCTTGGAATAAGACAGCGCCGTGTCCAATGCCGATTGCATCAAACCGCAACAGCCCGACGCGATGGACACCCGTGCGATATCAATCGCCATCAGCGACCCTTGCAGCCCCTGACCGATCGGCAGAATGATATTCTCCTCGCTCACAACAACCTCGTCCAAATACATCTCGGACATGGGCAAGAAGTTGTAAGTCGGGGTCTCATAAAGCGGCCCAAAGCTGATCCCGGGCGCATCAGCCGGGATCGCAATCATCGCCATATCCTTATGCCCTGGCGCATCGGTCGTCTTGACGACCGTGAAATAGATGTCCGCCTCTCCTGCCAGGCTGACCCACGCTTTGGCGCCACTGATCGTCCAAGTGCCATCCGCATTGATCTTTGCGCGCGTATACATCTTCATCGGATCTGATCCCGACTGCGGCTCTGTCAGGGCAAAATTCGCAAGCTTCCGGCCAGAGGTCAGGTCCCGCGCCCAACGCGCCTTGAACGCGTCAGTCCCATAGCCACAACCCGCAAAAGTGCAGATATTGTGCATCGACAGTGCAAACGCATAGGCCCCGTCTCCCAAACCCAACTGTTCATAAACCTGAATGCCCTCAGACAATGGCAAACCCTGCCCGCCAAATTCTTCGGGCGCATAGAGCCCGGTCAATCCTGCCTCCCCTGCTTTGTCTGACGCCGCCCGTGGCCAGGTTTTCGCAGCATTCCAAGCGTCGACATTTGGAAGGATTTCCTGCTCCGCATGCTTGCGCGCGGCCGCCAGGATCGATGTCAGTTTCTCGCTCATCAGGGTAAATCCTTTCTCAGGTCATTTATGCCAATAGTGCCAAAGCTGATCTGCGCATGCAGACCAAACTAAGAGCGTTCAGCTCGTCTTGTGTTCATAATTTACGGGTGATCTAGCAGCACAAGTATGGTCGCGCACTCTCTTGGGATGACAAAGCATTGTCCGAAAGTGACAAACTAGAGTTTGAGGCGATAGGCGCTCGGGGCGCTCCCGGTCCAGCGTCGAAACGCCTTGTGAAAATTTGCAGCAGACGAAAATCCGACGTCTAGTGCTATCGCTTCAACCGATTTACGACCCGCTTGCAGGTCGCGGATCGCCAAGTCGCGCCGCAAACCATCTTTTATCATCTGAAAGGAGGTCCCATCCGCCCGCAGCCGACGAATCAACGTGCGCGGCGTGACATGCATGAAAAGGGCCGTCTTCTCCAAACTTGCATCAGCCCAACCAGTCTGGCCCAGATGCGTCCGAACCTTTAGCGACTCCGTGTGTTCTTGTGAGCGCGTAAAAATCCAATCGCGCGGGGCGTTCTTCAAAAACCGGTCCAAATCAGACGCATCGCGCGCCTGCATTGCGGCGAGGTGGCGTTTTTCAAACGTGATCGACGTCGTAGATGTGCCGAAACGCAAAGGCGCCGGAAAGATAACGGCGTAATCCTCTGCAAACTCCGGGCGCTCAAAAGTAAACTCTACACCCGCAACGGCCATTTCCCGACCTGCCAGCCAAGACACGAGCCCATGGGCCAACTTCAGGATCAGCATATGACCAAACCGTTGCACGTCGGGCGCGCCCTGCGGCTCCAACCGCAGCGTCAAACACCCCTCCGCATCCTCCAATGCAAACTGATAATCGTCCAATAGCAGGTTCCAAAAGGTCGAAAACCGGTACAAAGCCGCCGGTATACCCCTCGCCTCTTTCACCGAGGTCAGAAGATGTTGCAGCGCTCGGGGCCGCACCGGACGGCTCCAAAGCCCCATCATCTCATCGCCCGTTTCAACCGCCGCAATCTGGTAAAGCGAAACAATCTGATCCAGTGTCACCCGGCTTTTCTGCCCGGCCAATCCGGCCCGCCTTTTGAACGACGCCATTTCCGCCTCGGAACGCAAACCGCCCAGCGCATCGAGCCAATCCTCGATAAACTGCCCGGAGACCGTCGACAGCGTTGCAGGCGCATCATGCGTCACGAAGCAAAGCCTTTAGAACGTTCCGAAGACGCGGTTTGGTGCTGTCTTTCCATACGTTTGTTCAGCCCGCCCTCAAACCAATCTTTCAACCTCAGATTGTCGCATTCCCTGCGCCAGCGCGACGGTTTTTTCGCGACCAGACCACAGCTGGGTCAAAGGTTTCCAAGTGGTAAATATTTTCGGATAAGTGAATTAAATCAATAGCGTACAAAAGCCCCCGCATGCGGGGCATACGGGGGTCCGTGTTTTTCAAGCTTGAAAAGAGCTAGACGATCGCCGCCTCAGTCGCCGCGCGAAGCTCCTCCTCAGAGACGCCATCGGCCAGCTCAAGGATTTTCAAGCCACCCTCAACGACCTCAAGAACGCCGAGATTTGTGATGATCAGATCGACCACCCCTTTGCCCGTCAACGGCAGGGTGCATTCCTTCAGCAGCTTGGACACCCCATGTTTGTTCGTGTGGTCCATCACCACGATCACCCGGCCGACACCGGCCACCAAGTCCATCGCGCCGCCCATGCCTTTGACCAGCTTTCCAGGGATCATCCAGTTCGCCAGATCGCCGTTTTCTGCGACCTCCATGGCCCCCAAGATAGCCGACGCAATCTTGCCACCACGGATCATCCCGAAAGAGGTCGCGCTGTCAAAATAAGCGGTCCGGTTCAGCTCCGTGATCGTCTGCTTGCCCGCGTTGATCAAATCGGGGTCTTCGTCGCCCTCAAACGGAAACGGCCCCATGCCCAGCATCCCGTTCTCAGATTGCAAGGTGATGTCCTTATCGCCCACATAATTCGCCACCAGCGTCGGGATCCCGATACCGAGGTTCACATACATGCCGTCTTCCAGCTCCTGCGCCGCCCGCGCGGCCATCTGGTTCCGATCCCAAGCCATTATGCGGTCTCCTTCTGACGGATAGTGCGTTGTTCGATGCGTTTCTCGTGATCACCTTGGATCAAACGGTGCACGTAAATGCCCGGCAGATGGATCAGGTCGGGGTTCAGGCTGCCCGTCGGCACGATCTCTTCGACCTCAGCCACGCAAACCTTGCCGCACATCGCCGCCGGCGGGTTAAAGTTACGCGCCGTTTTTCGGAAGATTAGGTTGCCCGTCTCGTCCGCTTTCCACGCCTTCACGATGGAGAGGTCGGCGAAAATCCCTTCTTCCATAATATAGGTCTCGCCGTTGAAATCCTTGTGCTCCTTGCCCTCGGCCACTTGCGTGCCGACCCCGGTCTTGGTGTAGAAGCCGGGAATACCCGCGCCGCCTGCGCGCATCCGCTCCGCCAAAGTGCCTTGCGGGTTGAACTCGATCTCCAGCTCGCCCGACAGGTACTGGCGCATAAACTCATCATTCTCGCCAACATAAGACGACATCATTTTCCGCACCTGCCGCGTCTGCAGCAAAATGCCAATACCGAAGTCGTCGACGCCCGCGTTGTTCGACGCAAAGGTCAAATCCTTCACACCGCTCGCCTTGATGGCCTCAAGCAAAAGCTCCGGGATACCGCACAGGCCGAAACCGCCCGAAGCGATGAGCATGTCATCATGCAACAGCCCGTCGAGCGCCTCCGTTGCGTTGGCGTAAATCTTTTTCATAGCTAATCCTCTTTCGATCTAAGAGAGCGCCCTTCCGGCGCATACGGGCCTAATATTAGGTATGCGCCTCATTTGCAGGAAAAATGATAAGCTGTTCAACCCTAGATGCGCCCGTCATAGGCGTTGCGCCCGATCACAGCCGAAATAAGTGTGAAACTGTCCCGCTCAAACGCTTGGCCAATGGCCGCATGCAGGCTCTCACGATCATGGCATGTGGCACCAAAGCCGCCCAAAGCCTCCGCAACACGCGTGAAGTCTGTGCCCCCAAATTCGACGCCCAGATTTGGCATCTGACTGCCGCGCTGCTTCAATTCGATCAGCCCCAACTGCTCATCGATAAACACGACGATAGGCAGACCAAGCTTCAAATACCGCGCAGTTGCCAGCTCCCCCAAAAACATCTCTAACCCAGCATCGCCGACAAATGCGATAACGGGACGCTCAGGCTCAGCCAGTTTGCGGCCCATTGCCAAAGGCACCGCGCAGCCCATCGTGCATAGAGCAGTGGACTGGATCAGCCCACGCGGCACATCCGTTTCCCAAATCTGCGACAGCACAATCCTATGCGCGCCGCTGTCCACGCTCGCAATGGTACCAGGGGGGCAGGCACGCCGTGCCTCATCAACAACAGCTGCCGGACCCCAGTTCTCATCAGACTGGAACGCCGACCTTAGCGCAGCCTTGGCCGAGGCGACATCGCCCGCAACCCAATCAACCGCGTCGACAGACGGTCCCAGAGCCTCAAGCGTTTCTGCTACGCCGCCCACAAAGTTGAGCGCAGATTGATGCATGTAATGTGTGTTGCCTTCAGCGGTGATGTCGATCACCCGCTGCGATGGGGTCACTACGTCGCGCCACCCCGGCCGCATTTCAATCGGGTCGTAACCCGCCATAACAATGCAATCGGATGCGCCAACCAAAGGAAGCAAGATCTTATCCGCAACAGGCGACAGGCCGGCGCCACCCAAGGCCAACGGATCGCCCTCCGGCAGAATACCTTTTGCCTTATAGGTCGTGATCAAAGGAATGGACCGTTCACGGCAGAACCGCGCGACGGCCTCGGCATTCTTGTCATCAATCGCGTCGACCCCGGCAATAACAAGCGGTTTCTTCGCTTCAGACAACCAGGCATTGGCTTGCGCAAGCGGGGTAGGGGCCGGGACCATCGCTGCTTCTGGCTGATGGCGCGGTGCGACAAAGTGATCAAGCGTCTCGCGTTGGACATCAATCGGCACGTCCAGCATCACCGGGCCCGGGCGCCCCGAGGTCGCGATCTTAAGTGCTTTGTCGATCAAAACACCCGCGGTGCCCGGCTCAACCCGAAAGCTTGCCTTGGTCACGGGCTTCAGCATCGCCACATGATCAAAAACCTGATGCGTATAGGTATGCTGATCAATCGCCGGCACGCAGCCCGTAAGCACAATGAGCGGAACCCGGTCTTGCCAGGCATTCGCAATCGTATTGGCGGCATTTGCAATCCCGGGCCCAATCGTCGCGAACAACACGCCCGGCGCACCGCTGGCATGATAGGTGCCCTCCGCCATGAACCCGCCGGAGTTCTCATGCTTCACCAAATTGACCGACAGCCCAGCACGGTCGAGTGCGTCCATGATCGCCAAGACCTCGCCGCCTGGAATACCGAACGCATAGCGTGCGCCCGCGTCAAAAAGCCTTTGAGCAATAATATCTGAGGCCGAGTTTTGGCCTGAATTGCTGCGTGACATGAAGGCATCCTCTCGCGGGGTTTTGGGTCACTCCCTCCTATTCCGTCCGGCTGGCCCATTCCAGCAATTTGGCAAATAAGCCGGTGGTTCTCACATCGAAGTGAGAAAACCTGTCGGGTTAAATAGAATTTTAAATCTTGCAGCCTAGTCGGGTGCCATGAGCGCAACAGCGAAAGATCAGGACCTTACCAAGCCCCCCGCGCCTCAAAGTGCGCCCCTCTCTGCGTCAAATTTTGTGGTTGTTGCCGCTTCGCTCATACTGACATTCGGTGCCTGGAAATTCTCAAACGAGCAAATTCAAACGCGGATAGAGGCGCGGTTTGAAGCGTCTGCGCAGCGTACGATTGGTCTGCTTGAGGATCGAATGCAGCGATATGAAGATGCCCTCTGGTCCAGCGTCGCCGCCATCAATGCGCTGTCAGGTGAAATGACGCATCAGGAATGGAAGACCTTTGCCGAAAGCCTCCGCCTGCCAGAGAAATACCCCGGCATAAACGGTATCGGGGTCATCAACTTCGTCTCCACGTCGGGGTTGGAGGCCTTCGAGGCAGAACAACGCCTTCAGCAGCCCGCGTTTGACATCAATCCCGCCTATGATGGCCCGCTTGCGATGCCGATCACCTATATCGAACCGCTCGCGACGAACCGTGCCGCACTTGGCCTCGATATCGCGCATGAAACCAATCGCAGACAGGCCGCCATCACCAGCCGAGACAGCGGAAATTCGCAGATCACCGGACCAATCGTTCTAGTACAAGATGAAAGCAGCACATCCGGTTTCTTGTTTTTTGCGCCCTTCTACGAGGGCGGGCGACCCAATACCGTGGCTGAGCGACGCGCCCGCGCCATCGGCGCGGTTTATGCGCCCTTCATCGTAAAGAAGCTGATGGACGGTCTTCTATCTGAGGAAAATCGCGACCTGCGCTTCGGAATAAGTGATGCCGAAACTCTTATTTACGACGAGCATTCGACCCCTGATGAATTGACCGACCCAGATCCAATGTTTCGCCGAAATTTCGAGATCGAACTCTACGGCCGCACATGGATCACCGACATGGCAACGAACCTGCGATTCCGGTCGCAAAACACCTACGTCCAACCCGATGTGATCTTGGCAGGCGGCCTCGTCATCGAAGCGCTGGTCATAGCGATTCTGGTCTCAATGACGCTTTCCAACAGGCGGGCGCACCAACACGCAAAGAACGTCACGCACGCTTTGCACGATGAAAAAGAAAAACTCGCCAAAACTAATCAAGAGCTGGAGCAATTTGTCTATGTTGCCTCCCATGACCTGAAAACGCCTGTGCGCGGCATCGGCGGATTGACTGAAATGATCAAGGAGGATTTGGAACCCTATTTTGCCTCCGCTAATGCCGACCCGATTGTCGATCATAAACTTGATCGCATCCTCGACCGTGTTGGGCGGATCAACGCGCTGACGGATGGGATCATCCAGTACTCGCAAGTGGGCCATGGTTTGGACAATACCTCCCCGCTTGGAAAGGATGAGATTGAACGCATTTTGCGTCAAGACTTCTATCTATCAGCGAAGCAGCTCCGGTTCTCTTGTGACGTTGAAACCATCCTTTGTGACGGGCGCAGCCTTTTGCGCGTCCTCGAAAATCTTGTCAGCAATGCCGTCAAATATCACAATGCGCCGGGCAGCATTTCGGTTGAGGTGTCGATCACGGCGCAAGCCAGCCATTTGGACATAAGAGTCACAGATAACGGCCCCGGTATTCCGAATGAATTTCACTCGAAAGTATTCGAACCCTTCCAAACTCTCAGCTCAATGCCCGCGCCCGGCAGTAACGGGATTGGCCTCGCATCGGTAAAGAAATGTGTTGAGATGCACGGCTACAAAGTCGACTTACGCTCGACCCCCGGGCAGGGATGCAGTTTCTCATTTTCATGGCCACGCCATTTGGACCAAGTTGCTCGCAACTTCGAAAAGGTGGCCTGACATGCAAGCCACTCCAAGCATTCTGTTGGTCGAAGACAACGACCTCGACGTTGAAATCCTTCGCCGCGGGCTTAGAAAAATAGAGATGGAGAACCCCGTCACGCGAGCCCATGACGGCATTGAAGCGTTGGAAATTCTCCAAAAACACGTCGAAGACGCGACCTTGCCCGAGCCGTTCGTGATACTCCTCGACATCAATATGCCACGTATGAACGGCCATGAGTTTCTGCGCGAAATGCGCGCCACACCTGAGATGGCACACCACCAAGTCTTCGTCTTCACAACGTCAAACAATCCCAGCGATATCGCTCAGGCCTATGAACATCACGCCAGCGGTTATTTCGTGAAGCCACAACGCTCGGTGGAGCTTTCAGCTTTGTTGGACGCCCTGAGAAATTATCTGTCGCAAACTCAATACCCAACACCAAATCGGGCATCGTCCTGGTAAATCAGAAAGCTATTAGGTTGAACCCGATGATAAATGAGAAAAAATTTCTCTTTACCGAGGTAATGATCGTCGATGACGACGAGCTCGATCATGCCAGCTGCATGCGTGCTTTCAAGAAAATCAACTTCGCCGAGAAAGCGATCAGCTTTAAAACCGCGGAAGCTGCCCTGTCGCTCTTTACCCATCCAACCTCTCGCCTGCCCGAGCTCCTGTTGATGGATGTCAACATTCCACGCATCAACGGTTTGGAATTGATCGAACGCGCCAGCACCAAACTCCGGCAACAAAATGTGGTCGTTGCGTTGCTATTGTCATGCCCTCTCCCGCGCGACTTGCACAATCGTGCCGCCGAGAACCCCGATATCGCAGCTTTCATCAATAAGCCCGTTCAGAGCCAAGCGTTGCTAAGCCTGGCTCAAAACGTGTGGGACAAACGCCGTCAAAGCGTATCGGAAACGCTTTGAGAAGGGCGCATGATTGGGCGCATCATTGATGGTCCCCGACACAGTTGATGACGCAATCTACATCATCTCGCATGATCTACGCGCAGAGATGCGCGCACTGCGCGAGCTTCCGCGATGGATCAAAGACGATATCGCGTCCGCCGGGCACCAGCTTGATGCCGACATCTTGGACAATATCGCAATGCTCATAAACCGCGCCGACCGGTTGGACCGGATGATGGAAGACCTTTTGCTCTATTCCCGCGCGGGTCGCGCCGTTTCAGACCGAAGCGCGCAGGTTTCGCATGCATTTGATCGCGCGAAGGAACAGGTCGGGCCAGCAAACGGGTTCAACATTGCCGCACGCGTCGAAGATGCGACCGTCCGGATTGCAGAACCTGACCTTGTCACTTTCTTTGAGGCCTTGATCCAGAATGCAATAGTCCATCATGACCGCGGCGCCAGATCCGTCCAAGTTTCCGCCCAGATCATGCGGGAAAATCTGCTGATAGATGTGATCGACGACGGTCCCGGAATACACTCCAAAGACTATGAAAAAGCCTTAAAGGTTATGACGCGCCTGAGTCAGAACGCAAATAATTGCGGCAGCGGCATTGGCTTGCCAACCTGCAAGAAGATCGCGGAACAGTATGAGGGAAACCTATCTCTCGCTGCGGCGCCCAACGGCCGCGGACTGCATGTGAAAGCAATACTTAAACAGCGGCCCCCATGTGGCCAGAGAACTGATTAAAAATCGCTGCAAATGCAGCTTTTGCATGGCGTGCTCATTTACCAGCTCTTGTTAATTGGCGTCTAGTTTGCACAAAAGAGAAGGGCTCCACTCATGCAAAACTCGCTGCGCATCGATCAGATGCCAATCTCACAGTTTCGAAACTCCGTCATCCAAGCACTCCTGGTGGACGACAATGAATTCGATAGAAAATACATCAAACGCCTGAGCACGCGATCAGACTTGAACATCCAGATCGCTGAAGCGCGCTCCATTGAAGAGATGTCTCAGAACCTCCGCTCAAGACGCTTCGATCTGGTCCTGCTTGACTACAATTTGGACGATGGCGACGGGATCGAAGCATTGAACCTCCTTCGAACCGACGGCTTTTATAACCGAACAGGTGTCATCATGGTCACAGGTGACACCAAAACTGAGGTTGCCGTGAACGCGTTTCGAAACGGTTGCCACGACATCGTCGCCAAAGATGGGTTGAGCTCCGACAAAATGCAGGCTGCAATTTTACGCTCCCTCGCCGGCGCCAAAGCAACTGTCTTCGAAAACGGACAAGACCGGCTAGGCATAAGCAATGTCCATGACACTGCAGGACTCAAAAACTATCTGGCAGGCTTCGAACACGATGACGACGACCCATTTCTTTTTCGCAGTTGAACACGCCAATCGGTTGAAAGTCTTTCGCCCGCCTCACACCAGTTGAAGCCCGCGGCGAGTGCCTTGGTGTGTTGAACATTGCACCCAAAGCAACTATCCCAATCCAGACTGAAGCAGGGACACGCATGACCAACCACCTCTATATCGGCGATCTCCCGGATGATCTCGCGCTCGGACCCGTTGTCGCCATTGATTGCGAAACGATGGGTTTGAACCCACATCGCGACAGGCTTTGCGTTGTTCAGCTTTCGGACGGCGATGGAAATGCCCACTTGGTTCAGATCACCAAAGGGCAGGACAGCGCGCCTAACCTGTGTCGGATGTTAGAAGACCCCGACGTGCTCAAGCTGTTTCACTTTGGCCGGTTTGACATAGCCGCGCTCTATAACGCGTTCGGCGCTCTGACAGCGCCCGTTTACTGCACCAAGATCGCATCGAAACTGGTGCGCACCTATACAGACCGACACGGCCTGAAATATCTGCTGCAAGAACTGCTCAGCATAGACATTTCCAAACAACAACAATCAAGCGACTGGGGCGCAGAGACGCTAACCGAGGCGCAGGTCAGCTACGCTGCCTCGGACGTGCTCTATCTTCATGATCTGCGCGAGAAACTCGATATCATGCTCGCTCGCGAGGGCAGAACGCATACGGCACAGGCCTGTTTTGACTTCTTGCCCACACGCGCGAAGCTCGATTTGGCGGGCTGGCCAGATACTGATATCTTCGCGCATTAAGCAAAAACGAAGGACGCAATGACCAAATCGGAGCTTCTGTCCACCGGTCGCCGGGTCATCGCGCGCGAAGCCGATGCCTTGGGCCTTCTTGGCCAATCCTTGGATGAAAATTTTGTCATGGCAGCGGAAACGCTGATGCAGACAAAGGGCCGTATCATTGTCAGCGGCATGGGCAAATCGGGCCATATCGCGCGCAAAATTGCTGCGACATTTGCTTCAACGGGAACGCCCGCCCATTTCGTCCACCCCGCAGAAGCCAGCCACGGCGATCTGGGGATGATGGCGGTTGGCGACGTCGTCCTGCTTCTGTCCAACTCAGGCGAAACGCCCGAGCTCGCCGATGTCATCGCCTACACGCGCCGCTTTGATATCCCGCTGATTGCCATTGCCAGCCGTCCAAACTCGACCCTGATGAAACAGGCCGATATCGCGCTCTTGCTGCCATCCGCGGAGGAGGCGTGCGACACAGGAATTGTCCCCACAACGTCAACAACAATGACGCTTGCGCTTGGTGACGCACTCGCAATCGCCATGATGGAATCGCGTAAATTCACGCCAGAGAACTTCCGTGACTTCCACCCGGGCGGCAAACTTGGCGCGAAGCTGGCAAAAGTCTCCGACCTCATGCATATCGGCGACGCTCTGCCGACATGCTTGCGCAATGCAGAAATGTCCGACGCGTTGCTCGAAATAAGTCAAAAGGGGTTCGGTGTCGTCGCTGTTCTTAACAACGATGGCAGCTTGGCGGGCGTTATCACCGATGGCGACTTGCGCCGACATATGGACGGGCTGCTGACTTTTGACGCCCAAACCGTAATGAGCGCGGAGCCCAAGACAGTCGAAGGCGACGCGTTGGCCGAGGAAGCGGTACGGATCATGGACCAAAACAGCATCACATCGCTCTTCGTCATTGACGCCAAGCGCGATGTTGCCGCCCCAATTGGCTTGATAAAGCTGCAAGACTGTCTGCGCGCAGGCGTAATTTGATGGCCGTTGCGGACAATTCCTACTCACGGTTTGTCCAATTTGCGAAAGTCGCGTTGCCCTTATTGGCCCTGGGCCTTCTATCGACCCTGTTTCTGTTCTCAAAATCCGTGAATCCGGAGGATGCAATCCCCTTCGTCGAGGACGACGTAGAAAGCATCGCCGAAAAACAACAAATCGCCGCACCAAAATTTTCGGGCGTCACGACAGACGGGTCCAAAGTGACTGTTAGCGCTGATTTTGCGACGCCTGACCCAGAAAACCCGCGCAGAATCGCAATCGAAAACACCCGCGCGCTTGTCGTGGCGCCCACCGGTCGTGAAATCGAAATTTCAGCTCTGACAGCCATATATGACGGCGCCACCGAACGTGTGACCTTTCGAGGCGATGTCGATGTCATAACCTCGACAGGCTACCGGCTGCGTTCCGAAGAACTTCAAACCTCGCTTGCCGAAACTCAGTTGCTCTCGCCCGGGCCTTTGACCGGCACCGGCCCGTCAGGCGTATTGACGGCTGGACGCATGGAAGTCATCACACGCAATGGTGTCGAGGTTCTGGTTTTCAATCGCGGCGTAAAACTGGTATACCAACCAGACAATTAGAGGGTTACATGTCAATTCTTCGACCACTTGCTATGATCATCGCCATCTTGTCGGGTGCGACAGCGGCTGCTTCTGCTCAGGGTGCAAATGTCGCCTTCGGCGGTTTGAAACATGACGCGTCGCTTCCCGTAGAAATCACTGCAGATGAGCTGACCGTCGATCAGGCCACCGGACAGGCCGTCTTCATTGGAAATGTGGTCGCCGGACAAGGCGAAATGCGTCTGAGCGCCGGTCAGGTCAAAGTCCAATATGCTGCGTCCGGTGGGCAAACCACGGGTCGCATTGCCCAGCTTGTCGCGTCGCAAGGCGTCACCCTGGTAAATGGCGCGGAGGCGGCAGAAGCGCAAAGCGCGGTCTATGACGTCGAGCGCGCAGAGATTGTCATGACAGGCGATGTGATTCTTACCCAAGGACAAAACGCACTGTCTGGCGAGCAGCTGACCGTCGATCTGACCGATGGCAGCGGCCGCATGACTGGGCGTGTCAAAACAATCTTCCGGACCACGGAAAGCGACTGATGGCCGAAGCACCAAAGTTCAACGTGACAGAAGGCTCCTCGGGCCTGAAGGTGCTTGGGCTTCGCAAGAACTATAAGCGCAGACCCGTCATCCGCGATGTCTCTCTGAACTTGGCACGCGGCGAGGTTGTGGCGCTTCTTGGCCCAAACGGCTCCGGCAAGACGACCTGTTTTTACTCAATCGCCGGGCTTGTGACGCCAGAGGCTGGCACCGTGACGATTGACGGGCGTGATGTCACACTGCTGCCAATGTATCGCCGCGCCAAGATGGGGATTGGCTATCTTCCGCAGGAAATGTCGATCTTCCGCGGCCTGAGTGTCGAAGACAATATTCTTGCGATCCTCGAAATCGCTATCCGTGACAGGACCAAACGCCGCGAGCGGTTGGAAGAACTGCTAAACGAATTCTCAATCGGTCATCTGCGCCGCGCGCCAGCGCTTTCATTGTCCGGCGGAGAGCGAAGACGGGCCGAAATCGCCCGTTGCCTTGCTGCTGACCCGAAATATCTGCTCCTTGATGAGCCCTTCGCCGGCGTCGATCCAATCGCCGTTGGCGAAATCCGTGGCCTTGTCGCCGATCTGAAAAAGCGCGGTATCGGTGTTTTGATCACAGACCACAATGTCCGTGAAACGCTCGAAATCGTCGACCGCGCCTATATCCTGCATGATGGGCATGTGTTGATGAGCGGCACGACTGAGGAAGTTGTCTCAGACGAAAATGTCCGCCGCGTCTACCTCGGTCAGAACTTCAAAATCACTTAATTCCGCGCGCCCAAACGGACAATGAGTCGATTTTTACCAACGACTCAGTTGACTCAACGGGTCCTCCTACCGCCAAATAGGATCAATGACATCGCGAAC
Organism: Pseudomonadota bacterium; assembly: GCA_039030615.1. Taxonomy (GTDB): domain Bacteria; phylum Pseudomonadota; class Alphaproteobacteria; order Rhodobacterales; family Rhodobacteraceae; genus Litoreibacter. Next base: position 317,471 of record JBCCDV010000002.1, read on the forward strand.
CTCTTTGGTTTTGGCCACACCTGAAATGCACGGCCCAGCGGAAACGCCCACAACCCGGGCGCATGTCATTGATCAACCAAATTCTTCCCCAATCGCGACCGGAAAAGTACCGGTTCGCACCTCATAAAGGAGACGCCATGCGCTATCAGATCAGCGGCAAACAAATCGATATCGGGGAAGCCCTTCAAACCCATGTAGAGCAGGAACTGTCTGAAATGTTGGGAAAATACGCCGGTCGCCCTACAGATGCCTCTGTCGTATTTTCAAAACACGCGCATGAATACGTTTGCGAAGCCACGGTCCACCTTAGCACGGGGCTCACTACCCAAGCCAAAGCCCACGAAACAGAGATATACGCAGCCTTCGATAGCTGCTCCGGCAAAATGGACAAACAGCTGCGCCGGTACAAACGCCGCCTAAAAGATCATCACAAAGAACGCTCGCAGCCAGTTGAACTCTCTGAAGCTTCCTCCTATATCCTCGCCGGGAACACGGATTCGGAAGACAGCGAACCTGAGACCCTGCAACCCATGATTGTTGCGGAAATGGAAACCAAGATTCCATCGCTTTCTGTCGGTGAAGCTGTTATGCAAATGGAGATCGCGGGGGCCCCGGTTTTGGTTTTCCGCAACGAGGGAAATAAAGGGATCAACGTCGTATATCGACGCGACGACGGTAATGTCGGCTGGATCGATCCTTCCAGCAACAACTGACGGCCTGGCGCCGTAAATAGAGAGCGGTCATGAAAATTAACGACATTCTGCAGCCCGGCTCAGTTCGGAGTGTGTCCTCTATTTCCAGTAAGAAGCGTCTGTTTCAGGAACTCTCTGAAGTTGCTGCTTCTTGCTATGACTTGCCTCAAACGCTGGTGTTCGATGCCTTGCAAGAGCGTGAAAACCTTGGCCCCACAGGTGTCGGGCAGGGCGTTGCCTTGCCGCATGCGCGCATAGACAGTCTTGAAGAGGTTGTCGCAGTTTTCCTACGGCTTGATAAGCCGGTAGAATTTGATTCCGCAGACCGTCAACCAGTCGATCTCTTTTTCTGCCTTCTCGCGCCCAAAGACGCCGGTGTCGAGCATCTCAAAGCGTTGGCCCTTGTCTCTCGAACACTGCGCCAGCAACAGATTTGCGCCAAGCTGCGTGCCAATGATGACGCGACAACCTTGCTGGCGATTTTGACGGATTCAGAAAGCAGCCAAGCTGCCTAGCCTCACAGCCAGGACGAAAATCCGAAATTGATGTAGTCCTTTCGATAGGCCTGAAAGCATTGTCGTTCTAGGTGAGCGTCATAAAGCTCTTTCAGGTCAAAGGGCTGCCCGACATCCGGCAAAACCCAACCTTGCGGCTCAGCACCGATATCTTGGGCTAAACGTTCCAAATCGCGCGCAATATCGTCCTCCCGGATAACATAGTCAGGCGGCTGGATCGTGGAAAACCCCGTCAAGGCTGATGACTGGGTCGCCCAATTCGCGTCGATCCTTAAACTCGTCTGACCCGCAAGCCCCCCCTTCAAGACCGTCAGAAACTTCGAAAAGCACGCCTTCACCGCCGCTTGATCGACGGGGTCCGGTGCCTCAACACCGTATCGTTTGGCCAAAACATGCCTGGTCTTGTCGAAACCCACATTGCTCTCGCTCATCACGATCATGCAAAGTGCGTCGTAGGCTCGCGACATCGGATGTCGCACAACAGTAAAACTGCGATGCCCGGGTCGATCTTTTTTCCAGCGTCGCAGCGATTTCTGAGAAAGCCCGCGCGTCAAATCATCCGTTGAGACCCCATCCAGCGCTGCCAGCCAATGCTCAACCGCGCCCTCCAACCCATTCGCAATAGGTAGGTACAAAAGCGGCACTTCGGATCCGGCAACATAACTCGGAACCGCTGAGCCCCGGCTGTGCTCAAAATCCAACGGCTGATCCAAACCAAACAGATCAAAAGAAGCGAGCAGTTGGGTCATCTCAGAGAAATTTGAGACCTTGTCTTCCAACCGGCCAGGGTTTTGCTTTTTCGTCTTATTAGACACTGATTTGATCTGATCGGGCGCGCCTAGGAACCGCGCGAGTCCGTTCAGAATCTCAACCTCGCCCACATCTTCATACCTGATGTGAAATGCCGCTTGGCCCGTCCGTTGAAGCACTGCGTTGATATCGCTTTGAAACTGTCTTTGCGTGTCCAGATGGTCCTGAAACTCCTTAAGATCAAAACCAACTTTCGCATCTTTGCGTTTTTGAAGGTCTGACAGCTTCCACTGCCCAGTTTCAGCAGCAATCTTGAGCGAGATGTAGCTCTCCAAAGGGTTGCGAGTGAGCACGATCTTCGCACAGCTCGGCTCTGCCAAGACATACTCTAACACACGCGGATCATGATCACTGAACAAGCGAAACCCAGCCAACCCATCCGTTTTTTCCCGAATAGCGCCCAGCAGCGAAAACGGGTCGGCCTCCCGCTGATCCAAGCTTATTCCAAACAACGCATCCTTGTTGTGTTGGCCAACAAAATGCGGGTTAAACAGCTCGCCGTAACTAGAAATCCCTTCAAAACTGTTCAGGCTCGCTTCCAGAAAATTAGATCCCGTGCGCATCTCAGCCAAAATCACAAAGGACGTGAAACCCATCTATTTCACCAAGTAAGGCCGTTGGTCATCACTGCCGGACGCCTCTCCATCATGATCAAACACCGGAAAATCACCCATCAAATAAGGGCTCATTCCTTGGTTCTTAAGGTTTTGCAAAAACTGACCGAAGCCCGAAAGGTCGGCCATCTTTGGAACCTCGGTCAACCTACGCTGCGCACCGCCACCCAAGTCATCAAGGATCATCTGAAGACGTTCCATCGGGTCTTCGATAAACTCAGCCAAGCTCCAGAGATTCACCCGCGCTTTCACAAGCGGTTGGCGCAGCACTGACAGATGCGTTGCCTCCACCCGCTGCAAAAACGCGGCCTCTCTACGTAAGTTCTCAAAAGGTCGGTTTGAGTGAAACAGCGGGATCGCCCAAGCGCCAGTCACGATTGAAATTTGCGCATTTTGGTCCGCGACCATGAATTTCGAGACCTCTTGCGCATCACTGGGCCCAAACATAAAGCACTGATGTTCCCCGCGCGTGTTCCAGATCAAATTTGTCAAAAACGCCTGCGGGTTGTAATCGCGCAAAGCGGCGCTGTCCGGCAAACATCCGTTGAACAACTGCGCGCCGCCAGCAAACGCCACCCGATCCTTGGCAAACAAATGGCCGTGAACGCGATTGCCGGTTCGCCGGCTCAGCCAACCCTCGAAACCCTCGAACAGGTGGTCGAACCCTTGAAACACGGAATACCGGTTCGCTGTTGGCGCATTATCAAACTCTTTTTTAGGATACCGCCCCTGCATATACAGGCCCGAGCGCCCCCGCATCCGCCGATCCGTCGCGCGGGAGAAAAGCTTGTCGATCTTCAATGGATTGGGTTCAACCTGCGTCAGAGCACGCTCCGCCGGAGCAAGGAAAACGCGATACAACTCCTCCGCCTCCGGCCAGATTTTCCGCGCCACAAAGCAATCAGACCGGCGCAACAGCGGCATGTGGTCATCGTAGAACACATGCGGTTTGCCCTGAAAATCAAATTTCGAAAGTGTCAGTGATCTGCTCTCAATCGAGCTTGAATAGCGCCTTGCAAGCGTTTGAAAGTAGCTCTCATCAGGGATCCAGACATGCCGAAAATACCGATCAAACGCCTCCCGCTTCGCGCTGGTCAAAATGGCCGACAAAGTCGCACGGCTCAGACACCACCATTGTGATCCTAAATGCGGCGTTAGCCCGGCCGGGATTTTGCGCCTAAGCTTCAAACGACGCTGCAACTCCACATAGGCATCAAAAAGCCGCCGCTGCCGCTTCCAAGAAAATGGAAAGCGCAGGGTAAACCGTTCCTGATCCAGCCCGCCAACAGTCCAATCAACCTCATCTGTCATGACTGACTCGATAAAGTCGGTCTCGGATCGTTCATCAAGGTAGTTTTGTAGCTCTTCGATCGAACGTAGCGGCAGACAGGAACCACTCGACAAATAGACATGCGAAACATGTGCGAAGCGGTCCAACATCATCTCGCTTGCGGTCTGCGTCGCGCGCACGATCCCCCAGCTGCCCCAATCGCAGATATGCCGCTCGCAAAACACGACATCATCGCAATCTGACAGCTTGCGTTTCAGCCAAGAGAACTCCGCCCCGGGAACGCGCTCGTCAACGTGGATCACAACCGGTTTCTTATGCTCATGCAGATGGCGCGCAACCTGCGCCGCGCGGTCCAACGCTTCATGGACCAACATTACGAAACCGACACTCATGCCCAGTTTCCCTTAGACATGAGGCCCAAAATCTCAAGCTGGCGCCAATTGACATAGCGCTCAGACCATTCGCACCAAAGGTCGGGCTGCTCGTCCAATTGCTTGTTATAGACACTATATTCGCGACTATTGGCATAGTGCTGCTGGCGCTTCATCTCTTCGGAGGATTTATCGCCGAACGTATCGAGGAACTTCGCATGCAACAAACATCCGGAGGTCTTCTCGCCGCCCTTCTCGTCATAAACCAAGTTCAAACCGCGCGGCAAAAGCATATGCGTTGAGCTAAGGTAAACATAGCTACGGTGCCACTTCACCAGCGGGATCTTGTTCATCGCGGGGGCGTGCTTCGCATCATCCGCAAAAAACTGGCGGGCACGCGGCCCACCTTGGATCCAAAGGTTCCAATAGTAAGGGTTGCGCGCAATCGTGTAGTTTCCACCATCAAACCAGGGGGCGCTCTCAAGCGGGTTTTCCCCTTCTTCGTAGATCACCGAATTGATCGGGCCCTTCGGATACATATCAAGCATCAAACACCCAAAGGACCGAATGGCGGACGCCTCAAGCCAATCCGTCAACGCGCGAATGGGCCGCGTATCGCAAAAAGAATAGACAAAAAACTCATCCGCATCGACCGTCAGGCACCAGTGATTGTGCCCGTATTGCCGCTGCAACCACTGCATCCAATCGACCCCATAGCGGGCCTTTTTGTAGCTATGCGTCGTATGAAACAACGAAACATCTGCCTGCGCTTCCAGGTAATCGGTCGTTCCATCATTCGATCCGTTGTCGACAAAGAAGAAGTGATCGACACCAAGTTCCCGATAATATTTCAGAAAAAAGGGCAGCCGCCGGCGTTCATTGCGCAACGTGCAAAACAGCAGCACATCGTTAGGTGCGATCTGGGCTGTACGATTGACAAGCGGCTGTATCTCGCGACGCTTGCGAAAAGCGCGCAACCTGTAGCGCAGTCTTTCGCGCCGCAGTCGATGTCGTTCCAGTAACCGCACTCGTGCTGCTCGGGCCTTTCATTCTTATGGTAGGTCGGCGGTTTTGCCCGGCGCCCACGCTTTCATCGTCTCTATAGCGAAACAATGTGCCTCAATTATGGTGTATTGTCTTAATATTGAAAGGGGATTGAGGGCGCGCATTTTCCTCAGTCACGTCCAACCCCCGCCCTTGATGAACCCGAGCGCCTCCAACTGTTCAGGTCCTTCGTACCGAACTGACTCCGCAGACCAGAGCTCCGGGTTGTCGCTAAGAGCGTCATAATAGGCATCAAACGCCGCTGAATTGCTGAAATGCTCACCACGGGATTTCTCGACCCGCGATCTCTCGACCACATTCGGCAGAAACTTGGTATGAAGCAGCGCCACGCTTGGCTGCATCTCCCCCGCACCATCAATATAGGCGTTGTTCAATTGCGGCGGCAGCATCGAATGGGTGGAGTTCACGTAAGCAAAACCCCGGCGCCATTTGACCAAAGGGATCTTGTTTAGCGTGGGCGACTTCTGAGGCGTGTTTTGAAAGAAAACACGCTCACGTGCACCACCCTGTACCCACAAATTTCCAAGCGGGCGCTGGCGCTGAGCACGGTAAGGACCCGCATCAAAGTGGGTCAAAATGGACAGCGGATGGATTCCGCCTTCCCGACCAGCGTTTCCAACGGGTCCTTTCGGATAAAGCTCGACCATAAGTCCGCCCAAAGCTCGAACGCCTGCCGCATCGGCCCAAGCGGTCAAACCCTTCAAATCGACCCTATTCATGCCCGAAAATGCAATTAGCTCGTCAGTATCAACGGTCAAACACCACCGACCAGCAGCATATCTGCTCAAAAGGTAGTTTACCCAATCGACCCCAAACCGCGCAGATTTATAGCTCGCATCAGTGCCCCAGATGGAACAGTCATGCTGCTCCAGCAAGAACTCCCGACTTCCATCATCGCTGCCATTGTCGACAAACAGAAACCCGCCAACACCCAAAGCGCGGTAGTATTTCAGAAAATGTGGAAGCCGGTCGATTTCATTGCGCAATGTGCAAACCACAAGGATGGATTGCGCATCAAAAGCGTCAGACTTGTCTTGCAACAAGGTCAGGTCATGCCGCGACCTGTAGGCACGCCACAACAGCCGTCGTCGTTTCCACCGCATTCGATACGCTTCAACCGCGGTGCGCCAAGTGGCCTGAGGCGACAAGACCGCTTTAGCTGTCGTAATGCCCGTTTTGGTGCCATCTCCAAGCATCGCCCACCATCGTCTTCATCGTCGAACGCTGAGGCTTCCATCCAAGCTTTTCCCGCGCGGCATCGCTGCCAGAGACAAGCTTGGTACAATCACCCGGACGCCGCGCGCCTTCAACGACAGGTACCTCACGGTTTGTGATCACAGCGCTATTGTCAATCACCTCACGCACCGAAAAGCCGCTTCCTGTGCCAAGGTTAAACGCCGCGCTTCCCTTCCCATCAACAAGCCACTTCAGGCCCAAAACATGCGCTTCCACCAAATCCATCACATGCACATAGTCACGGATGCAGGTGCCATCGGGCGTTTCATAGTCGGTGCCATAGATCGTCAGCGCATCGCGCTTCCCATCAATCGCGTCCAGAACGAGGGGGATAAGATGCGTTTCAGGCTGGTGAAACTCGCCCACCTCTCCATCTGGATCGGCGCCCGCCACGTTGAAATACCGAAAGATCACATGCTGCAAGCCATGGCTCGCGCCAAAATTCTCCAAGATATCTTCGATGGCGCGTTTGGAAGCCCCATAGGCGTTGATCGGCGCTTGTGGGCTGGCTTCGGTCAATGCCACTCCGTCTTGCTCGCCATAGGTCGCGCAGGTGGAAGAAAAGACGAAATTTCGGCAGTCAGCCGCAACGCACGCCTCTATCAAACTTAGGGAGCCACCAACGTTGTTGCGCCAATAAAGCCCCGGATCGGTCATAGACTCCCCGACCTGGCTAAACGCCGCGAAATGCAGCACGGCCAAGGGTTCATAAGTCGCGAAAATCTCATCAAGCCGGGCACGATCGTGTAAATCAGCCTGCTCAAACGGACCAAACATCACGGCGTCACGCCAACCAGTTGAAAGGTTGTCGACCGTTACGGGGGTGTAGCCGGAATTCGCCAGGACTTTGCAAGCATGGGAGCCGATATACCCGGCCCCACCCGTCACCAATACATGCGTCATAGATCTACTGCCCGTTGCGGACTACTCGGCCGCTTGCCGCATGGAAACCATTTCGTCCAGATAGGAGCCAAACTCGTCCTTGAGCTCCGAACGTGCAAGCCCAAAGGCTACGGTCGCCTGCAAATACCCAGCTTTAGAGCCGCAATCGAAGCGTTGCCCACGGAAGCGATAACCATAGACATCCCGCTCTTCCTTGATCTCTTGAGCAATTGCGTCGGTCAGCTGAATTTCACCGCCCGCACCCTTCTTCATCTTGTTCAGGTTGCGTAGGACGTCGGGCGTCAAGATATAGCGACCGATCACAGCCAAGTTGGAGGGCGCTTCTTCCCGCTTCGGCTTCTCAACCATGCCATTGACGGACACCATGGCGCCCATATCTTCACGCACGTCCAAAACGCCGTAGGCGGAAGCTTTCTCTGGCGCCACTTCCATGGCGGCAACCATACACCCGCCAGTTTCAGCATGGGCCTCAGTCATTTGCTGCAAGCAAGGCGTTTCCGCCGCAATCACATCATCAGGCAGGATAACCGCAAATGGCTCATTGCCGATCAAACGGCGCGCGCACCAGACGGCGTGACCAAGTCCAAGCGCCTTATATTGGCGGATGTAAGCAATCGCGCCGCTTTCCATATTGGTGTTCTTCAAGGCCGCAAGAAGGTCCTTCTTCCCCTTCTTGCGCAAAGACGTCTCAAGCTCGGGCGCATGGTCGAAGTAGTCTTCCAGCGCACCTTTGCCGCGTGAGGTTACAAAGATGAACTCTTTGATTCCGGCTGCCCGCGCCTCGTCAATCGCGTATTGGATCAGCGGGCGGTCGACCAAGGTCATGATTTCTTTGGGAATCGACTTGGTTGCTGGCAAAAACCGTGTCCCAAGACCGGCAACAGGGAAAACCGCTTTGGTGACTTTGCGTTTCATTCGGGCCTCAATTTTCAATCGTTGATAGGTGGTAAACTCGTGAACTGTAATCGCGAAACTTCGCGTCATATTTGTGACCTATGCACCATAGTATTAGGCGATTATGTGTCACGGGGAAACAAACGGGATTTATCCCAGCTGCATCTCGCGCATCATTCTCTCTAACCGTGGCACGTCCTCTGGGTTGTTCAACTCCCAAAACTGTCGGCCTTTCGCATCCACTTCGACGCATAAAATTACTCGGCCGTTTTCTAAAAATCTAAGTTGTTCAAGGCCTTCTAATGATTCGAGCGGCCCCTGCTCCCACTCAGTATACGCCATCAAAGCATCGGGGCGATAGGCATATACACCGACATGGTGGAAAACCGGTGTCACGTCCTCATCTGCATAATTTTGCGACGTAAACGGGACCAGTTCTTTCGAAAAATAGAGCGCGTGGTGATTCTTATCGAAGACCGCTGTGGTCCCCCCAACTCGTCCGGCCCGGCGATCTTCGAGGAAGCCGTTCAAGGCGACCCCGTCCGTTGCCAAAACAGGCGTCGCCACCATGCTTTGCGGATCAGATCGCATACCCTCGACCAAAGCCTCGATAAACCAGGCGGGGGTCAGCGGGGCATCGCCCTGAAGGTTCACGACGATCTCGTACCCGCCTCCGAGCACCGCATGCGCTTCAGCGCACCGCTCGGTCCCATTGGCGCAATCCGGCGACGTCATGACCACTTCCGCCCCAAACCCTTCGGCCGCGGATCTGATCCGCTCATCATCAGTCGCCACAACGACCCGGTCGATGCCAGAGACTTCCATCGCGGCGCGCCACGACCGCTCAATCAGAGTCTGTTTTTCGCCCGACGCGCCCGTCAGAGCGACCAGGGGTTTGCCGGGATAGCGAGAAGACGCATAGCGCGCCGGGATAATGATAACGACGGACATTAAGCCGATTTCAGCTCGACACCCGGGGCGTAGGCAATGAAGAACGGGTTCTCATAGATAGGTTTGCCATATGTGAACACCGAATGGTCATCAAAACGCACGACCGCGCCGCCCGCGCCCCGCAGCACCGCATCACCCGCTGCTGTGTCCCACTCCATCGTGCGGCCAAGGCGGGGGTAAAGATCAGCCTCTCCCGTCGCCACAAGGCAGAATTTCAAAGACGACCCGGCGCCCGTCATATCGGCCACATTATACTTATTGATATAGTCGTCCGTCGCCTGGTCGCGATGCGACTTCGATGCGACGACAATGAGCGCATCATTCTTGGGCGTCTTGACCGAAATCGGCTTGGTTGGACCCTGTTTGGCGGGTTCAAACGGCCCCTCCTCCTCCTGGGAAACGCCATCAGCATCGGTGAAAAACAAACGCTCCTTCGCGGGTGCATAAACCACGCCACGGGTCGGGGTGCCGTTTTCGACAAGAGCAATGTTTACAGTGAAATCGCCGCGACGCTTCACGAACTCTTTGGTGCCATCAAGCGGGTCGACAATGATAAACGTCTCTGCGCTTTCGCTGTGGCTGGCCGCCTGTTCCTCGGTCACGACCAAGATGTCTGGGAAAGCCTTCGCCAGACCAGCGGAAATATGCGCATCAGCCGCTTCATCCGCTTCTGTAACCGGGGAGTCGTCTGATTTGGATTTCACTTCAAAATCATCGGAATTATAGATCTCCATGATGATGTCGCCCGCCTCGATGGCAAGCGCGCGAAACACGGCGGCGATTTCTTTGTAATCCATAGGGCCTCATTGGTGTGTGAGTTGCTTTGCAATGTCGCGCCCCTTATGATCTCTCCCTAACGAAACGGCAAGATTTCTGGCTCAAGATCAGAGCGTTCGGCATAAAGGCAGGCAAAAATGTTCAGGACCGAGGAACGGCGCTCGCATTTTCGGACAGTCATTGGGCTGTCAGAGCTGATCTATTTCTCAACCGTCCGCCAAATCCGAAAAACGCATCGAAACGCATTTGTGGGCCTCGCCAGCAACGTGTTTCAGACCGTCATTTTTGTTGCCGCATTTTACTTGATGTTTTCTGTGCTGGGGTTGCGCGGCTCCGCGATCCGAGGGGATTTTATCCTCTATCTCCTGTCAGGCATCTTTCTATTTCTCACGCACACCAAAGCCGTCAGCGCGGTGATGGGCTCAGAAGGTCCGACCTCGGCGATGATGAAGCACGCTCCAATGAACACAGCAATCGCGATCGCCTCTTCGGCACTCGCCTCGCTTTACCTGCAGGTCCTCTCTGCGGCGCTGATCCTGTTTTTCGTCCACGTCGTCTGGCACCCGGTCGTTTTCTACAAACCCATTCCGACGGTTGGGATGTTCTTGCTTGCCTGGTTCACCGGTGTCGCGGTTGGCATGGTGTTTCTGGCCCTCAAGCCCTGGTTTCCGGGGCTCGCACAGACGCTGGCTATGGTCTACAGCCGGGCCAATATGATCGCATCCGGCAAGATGTTCGTGGCAAACACGATGCCCGGCTACATCTTGGTGTTCTTTGATTGGAACCCGCTGTTCCACGCCATCGATCAAGCGCGCGGTTTTGCCTTCATCAACTACAACCCGCATTTCAGCTCAATCAGCTACCCAATGCTGGTCGGTGTGATTTTGATCATGATCGGGTTGATGGGCGAGTTCTACACCCGCCAACACGCGTCAATCAGCTGGTCAGCTGGCCGCTAACCCGACACGCGCAGTGTTAGATTGAGCCGACCACCCTGTTTGAGCAATGCAGATGTTCCAAACTTGATCCGGTCAATCCCGTGATGCGCCAACCGTGCCGAGCCGCCCATCACCACAACGTCGCCGGAGCGCAGCCAAATGCTCTCCGTTTTGCCCCCGCGCGCGACATTGCCCATCCGAAATAAAGCCTCATCACCAAGGGAGACCGACACCACAGGCCAATCAAACCCTGCCTCATCCTTGTCTTGATGCATGCCCATCTTGGTGTTCTCGGCGTAATAGTTCATCAGACACGAATCCGGCAGCCGCGCCACCCCGGAGACGGCCGTCCATATCCGCAAAACAGATGCCGGGATTGGCGGCCAGGGCTTTCCGTTGGGATGATGTGCTGCGTAAACATAGCCCCGCCCGTCCGCCAACCAGCCCCGCTCCCCAAAGGAGGTGATCTTTACTGACATGCGTTTTCCGCCACGCAGGATAGGCTGAAAGGGGGGCGTTTCGGCGGCTGCAACCCGAAGCTCCTCAACAAGCGACTTTTGTTCAGGAAGCGTTAAGAATTCCGGGTAAATCTTAAAGTCACGGATGAGAAGCGGCGCCGACATAGCGGCAGCTAAAGCCGAGTTGGTCGGGAGCTCAAGAAAATTGGTTAATTTCAGGGTTATTTCAGCAATTTCCTGTCACTTCGCGCCTTGCAGCACCCGAAGCCCATACCTATATACCGCCAGAACTCCGATTGGGGAGCCATCCCCGGTTCATTGGGATTGGAGGGCAGGGGCCAAAACGGGCCTGTCTTCCACCACATCGCCGAAAGAAAGAAGGACCTGAACTTATGGCCAAAGTCATTGGTATTGACCTCGGAACAACAAACTCTTGCGTCGCAATCATGGACGGCTCGCAGCCTCGCGTTATCGAAAACGCTGAAGGCGCCCGCACGACCCCATCCATTGTGGCCTTCACCGACGATGAGCGTCTGGTCGGCCAAGCCGCCAAACGCCAGGCCGTCACCAACCCGTCCAACACAGTTTTCGCTGTCAAGCGTCTGATCGGTCGCCGGTTTGACGACAAACACCTCGCAAAAGACAAAAAGAATATGCCGTTCGAGATCGTCAATGGCGGTCAGGGCGACGCGTGGGTCGAAGCCGGTGGCGATAAGTACTCGCCCGCTCAGGTGTCCGCCTTCATCCTGCAAAAGATGAAAGAAACCGCTGAAAGCTATCTCGGCGAAGACGTCACCCAAGCGGTCATCACCGTTCCAGCCTATTTCAACGACGCCCAGCGTCAGGCCACCAAAGACGCCGGCAAGATCGCGGGCCTCGAAGTGCTGCGCATCATCAACGAGCCGACCGCGGCTGCGCTCGCCTATGGCCTCGACAAGAAAGAAACCAAAACCATCGCCGTTTACGACCTTGGCGGCGGTACATTCGACATCACCATCCTCGAAATCGACGATGGCCTTTTTGAGGTCAAATCCACCAACGGTGACACGTTCCTCGGCGGTGAAGATTTCGACATGCGCATCGTGTCCTACCTCGCTGACGAGTTCAAAAAGGAAAACGGCGGCGTCGATCTGACGAAAGACAAAATGGCGCTGCAGCGTCTGAAAGAAGCGGCTGAGAAAGCCAAGATTGAGCTGTCTTCCAGCCAACAGACCGAGATCAACCAGCCGTTCATTTCGATGGACCCAAAAGGCGGCCAGCCTTTGCACATGGTCATGAAGCTGACCCGCGCCAAGCTGGAAAGCCTCGTCTCCGACCTGATCAAAAACTCGATCAAGCCATGTAAAGAAGCCGTCAAAGACGCCGGTCTCAGCATTGGTGACATCGACGAGGTTGTTCTTGTTGGTGGTATGACCCGCATGCCGAAAGTCATCGAAGAGGTCACAAAATTCTTCGGTAAAGAGCCGAATAAAGGCGTAAACCCGGACGAAGTGGTCGCCATGGGCGCCGCCGTTCAGGCTGGTGTTCTGCAAGGCGACGTCAAAGACGTTGTTCTGCTCGACGTGACACCGCTGAGCTTGGGCATCGAAACATTGGGCGGTGTCTTCACCCGCCTGATCGACCGCAACACAACGATCCCAACCAAGAAATCGCAAATCTTCTCGACCGCTGAAGACAACCAGAACGCAGTGACGATCCGGGTCTTCCAGGGTGAACGCGAGATGGCCACCGACAACAAAATGTTGGGCCAGTTCAACCTCGAAGAGATCCCGCCAGCGCCGCGCGGCCTGCCGCAGATCGAGGTCACATTTGACATCGACGCCAACGGCATCGTGTCGGTCGGCGCCAAAGACAAAGGCACCGGCAAAGAGCAGGCGATCACGATCCAGGCCTCGGGCGGTCTCAGCGATGATGAGATCGAACAAATGGTCAAGGACGCCGAGGCCAATGCCGAAGCCGACGCAGAGCGCAAAGAGCTGGTCGAAGCCAAAAACCAGGCCGAAGGCCTGATCCACGGCACCAAAAAGTCGCTCGAAGATCACGGCGACAAGGTCGACGGCTCCACAGTTGAAGTCATCGAGCTGGCGATCAAAGCGCTCGAAGAGGTTCTGGAAACAGAAGACGCCGGCAAAATCAAAGGCGGTATCCAAAACCTGACGGAAGCGTCAATGAAACTGGGCGAGGCTATCTACAAAGCCAGCCAGGATGAAGCGGCCGCCGCACCTGATGGCGACGCAGAGCCTGACGACACGCCACGCGGCGTGGATGACGACATCGTCGACGCCGATTTCGAAGACCTCGACGACGACAAACGCGCCTAAGTGGCGCTGAAACCCAAACCGTCTGAGACCGGCCGACACCAAACGGCCGGTCTCATGGGTTTTCAGCGGAGATCTGATTGATGGCAAAACGCGATTATTATGATGTACTTGGCGTCGCAAAAGGTGCCTCACCCGATGAGGTGAAAAAAGCCTATCGCACCAAGGCGAAAGAGCTGCACCCCGACCGCAACCGCGACAATCCCGAAGCCGAAACACAGTTCAAAGAAGCCAATGAGGCGTATGAGATCCTCAAAGACGCCGAAAAGAAAGCAGCCTATGACCGTTTCGGGCATGCGGCATTCGAAGGTGGCATGGGCGGCGGCGGTCGTGGTCCCGGCGGCATGGGCGGGCAGGGCGACTTCTCCTCCGCTTTTTCTGACGTGTTTGAAGACCTCTTCGGCGATTTCATGGGCGGCCAGCAACGCGGCGGGCGTCAGCGCGCCACGCGCGGCTCGGACCTGCGATACAATCTGCGCATCTCGCTTGATGAGGCCTTTGCGGGTCTGCAAAAGGCAATCACTGTTCCAACATCGGTTGTGTGCTCCTCTTGCGAAGGCACCGGGTCAGAGGGTGGCGCCGAGCCTCAAACCTGCCCAACCTGTTCCGGTATGGGCAAAGTTCGGGCGCAACAAGGCTTCTTCACGGTCGAACGGACCTGCCCAACCTGTTCCGGTGCGGGTCAGATCATCAAGAACCCCTGCAAAACGTGCGGCGGGGCAGGGCGGGAGCAGAAAGAGCGCTCCCTCTCGGTCAACATACCCGCAGGCGTCGAAACCGGGACCCGCATCCGCCTTGCAGGTGAGGGCGAAGCCGGTCTGCGCGGCGGTCCCTCAGGTGATCTCTACATTTTCATCGAGGTGACGCAGCACGATCTGTTTGAACGCGATGGCACCGATTTGTTTTGTCGCGTCCCAGTCTCAATGACCACGGCGGCCATGGGCGGCGATGTTGAGGTGCCCACGATCGACGGCGGCAGGTCGCGCGTCAAAGTTCCCGCTGGCAGCCAATCCGGCCGCCAAATGCGGCTTCGGTCCAAGGGTATGCCCGCTCTGCGCGGCTCCGGCCACGGCGACATGTTCATCGAGCTTGCCGTCGAAACGCCGGTCAATCTGACGGCAAAGCAAAAAGACCTCCTGAAGGAGTTTGAACAGATGAGCCAAGAGAACAATCCTGAGCTTTCCGGCTTCTTCAAGAAGGTCAAATCCTTCTGGGACGGCTCGCAATAGCGCAAATTAGGGTGGGTCAATGACCCACCCGACCGCTCACCCGACCTTACACGCCGCCATCACCGCCATGTTCAAAATGTCATTGGCTGTTGAGGTATAGGCGCAAAGCTGCACCGGCTGTTCCAGCCCGCTCAAAATCGGTCCAATAACGGTCGCCCCCGCCATTTCCTGCATCAATTTGACCGAAATCGACGCCGAATGCCGCGCCGGTACCACTAGAATGTTCGCAGGTCCCGTTAATTTGCAGAACGGGTAATCCGCCATCACGTCCGGGTTCATCGCGACATCAACGGTCATCTCACCGTCAAACTCAAAATCGACCCCGCGCCGCGTCAGAACCTCGGGCGCATGTGCCATTTTTTCTGCCCGCTCGCTGACCGGATAGCCAAATGTCGAAAAACTCACAAACGCCACACGCGGCTCCAGCCCCAATGAACGCGCCGTCCCGGCCGCGCGCGTCGCGATATGCGCAAGGTCGTGCTCATCCGGCCATTCATGCACCAATGTATCCGAGATCAGGACGATCCGACCTTTGTGCAGCAGCGCCGTGACGCCAACAGCGCCATCCGCTTCCGAAATATCAAAAACGTGGTTCAAGAGGCCCAAGACCTGCGCCGATTTGCGCGTGGCACCCGTTACCAACCCGTCGCCATGCCCATGCGCCAACATCAACGCGCCAAAAACATGCCGGTCGCGTGCCGCCAGCCGATGCACATCCTGATGGTCGTACCCTTTCCGCTGCAGCCGCTCATACAGAAACTCGCGGTAGCTATCCAAATGCTCGGAATTGCGCGCGTTTACGATGGTGAGCTCTCGGTAAGCGTCAGAAAGACCCACAGAATCGAGCTTTTCACGTACATCATCCTCGCGGCCCACAACCAAGGCCTGCCCAAGGCCGGAACGCGCATAAGACACCGCAGCCCGCAGCACCCGAACGTCATCACCTTCTGCAAAAATCATCCGCGCCTGGGTTTTGCGCGCCCGGTTATAGAGCCCATCAAGCATGCTTGCCGTCGGGTCCAACCGCGCCCGGAGATCCGCCTCATATTGATCGAAATCGACAATCGGCTTGCGCGACACTGCCGTATCTATGCCCGCCTTCGCCACCGCAGGCGGGATTGTGTAGATCAAGCGTGGGTCAAATGGGGTGGGAATAATGTAATCGCGCCCAAAGCTCAGCTTCCGCCCGTAAGCCATCGCGACCTCATCTGGCACGTCTTCTCGGGCAAGCTTCGCCAAAGCCTCCGCACAGGCAATTTTCATCGCGTCATTGATCGTCCGGGCCCGAATGTCCAATGCCCCGCGGAAAAGATAGGGGAAACACAGCACATTATTGATTTGATTGGGATAATCCGACCGCCCTGTTGCGACAATCGCGTCGGGCCGCACGTCATGCGCATCCTCAGGCGTGATCTCCGGGTCTGGGTTCGCCATGGCGAAGATCACCGGATTGTCGGCCATCGATTTCACCATCTCTTGCGTCACTGCGCCCTTCGCCGAAACGCCAAGGAACACGTCAGCGCCCTTCATCGCATCTTCGAGTGTGCGATCAGATGTCTTTGCCGCATGGGCCGACTTCCACTGGTTCATCCCTTCGGTACGGCCCTGATAAATAACGCCTTTCGTGTCACAGGCGATGCAATTATTGTGCTTCGCGCCCATGGCCTTGATCAGCTCGACACAGGCGATCCCGGCAGCGCCCGCACCGTTCAAAACAATCTTCACATCCTCGATTTTCTTGTCCGCCAAGTGCAGCGCATTCAGCAATCCCGCCGCACAGATCACAGCCGTGCCATGCTGGTCATCGTGGAAGACGGGGATATCCATCTCTTCGCGCAAGCGTTGCTCAATGATGAAACACTCGGGCGCCTTGATATCCTCAAGGTTAATGCCGCCAAAACTTGGGCCCATCAGCCGGACCGCATTAATAAATGTATCGGCATCTTCAGTGTCTAACTCTAGGTCAATAGAGTTCACGTCGGCAAAACGCTTAAACAAAACCGACTTGCCTTCCATCACCGGCTTCGACGCAAGCGCTCCCAAATTGCCCAACCCCAAAATCGCCGACCCGTTCGAGATCACTGCGACCATGTTTCCTTTGGTCGTGTAATCGTAGGCCGTGTCCGGATTCTCTGCGATCGCTTCCACCGGAACAGCCACCCCGGGCGAGTAGGCCAAGGACAGGTCACGCTGTGTCGCCATCGGTGTCGAGGCATTGATCTCGATTTTTCCCGGCGTCGGTTCAAGGTGGTAGCTCAGCGCCTCTTCGGGCGTTACGCGCGTGCTCTTGGTCATGGGGTGTCTTTCATTTGGGCCAGTTGCCAGTGATAGCGACGCATTTCGGCTGGCACAACCGATTGCCTCTTTTCCCTTCCCGCCGCCGTGACTAGACTCGGCGGGCCGCACAAATAGGGGGAACGTCGTGGCCATTGCCAGCGCATCCGTCACGCCCATGATGGCGCAATTTTTGGAGATCAAAGCCCAGTACCCCGACGCACTGTTGTTCTACCGGATGGGCGACTTCTACGAGATGTTTTTTGATGACGCGGTCGCCGCGGCTGAGGCGCTCGACATCGCGCTGACCAAACGCGGCAAACATCTGGGCCAAGACATCCCAATGTGCGGCGTGCCCGCACATTCATCCGAGAATTACCTGCTGTCTCTGATCCGCAAAGGCTTCCGCGTCGCTGTGTGTGAGCAGATGGAAAATCCGGCGGAGGCGAAGAAAAGAGGCTCTAAATCGGTTGTTCGGCGCGATGTCGTCCGCCTCGTGACACCGGGCACGCTTACTGAGGACAGCCTGCTCGACGCGCGCCGCAACAATTTCCTTGCGGCATTTTCAGAGGTCCGCGGTGATTGCGCGTTGGCCTGGGTCGACATTTCGACCGGCGCGTTTCGGGTCACGCCCTGCCCTTTGGTTCGCCTTGGCCCCGATCTCGCCCGCCTTGCCCCGCAGGAATTGCTGCTATCAGAAACAAATTTTGACGGGCTGGACGAGGTCATCATCGATACCGGCCTGGCCGCTATCCCGCTCAGCCGGGCCAGCTTCGACAGCACCTCGGCCGAAAAGCGGTTGCTCGCGCATTTCCAAGTAGGCTCGCTCGACGCATTCGGCCAATTCACCCGGGCCGAGCTTTCTGCCATGGGCGCCATTTTCGACTATCTCGAGATCACCCAAAAAGGGAACATGCCGCGCCTCAACCCGCCCCGGCGGGAGGAAGCAAATCGCGTTATGCAGATCGACGCCGCGACCCGCCGCAATCTTGAGCTGACCCAAGCGCTCACCGGCGGTCGCGACGGCTCCCTCATGTCGGTCATTGACCGGACCATGACCGCAGCCGGTAGTCGATTGCTCGACCGGCGCGTCGCCAGCCCAACGACACATCTTGAGACCCTTCTAGGGCGCCAAAACGCAGTCACTTTTTTCTTTAATGATAGTAAAACGCGGGACCTGACGCGCGATGCGATGCGCAAAGTGCCAGACATTGACCGCGCGCTATCACGAATTTCGCTCGACCGCGCCGGACCGCGTGACCTTGCTTCAATACGAAATGGGCTGGAACAGTGTCTGTTTTCTCAAAAACAACTCTCCCAGATCGAGCTTCCGGACATTCTGGCAGAGGCCGCAAAGGACCTGACCGGTCATGACGACTTGATTGCGCTCTTGTCTGATGCACTCATCGCTGAACCACCGCTTTTGACGCGCGATGGCGGCTTTGTCGCGCAGGGCTATGACGCAGAGCTCGATGAGGTACGGCGTTTGCGCGATGAGGGCCGCAAAGTCATCGCAGAGATGCAGGCCGAATACGCCACAATGACGGGTATCTCCTCGCTAAAAATCAAGCATAACAACGTGCTCGGCTATTTTATCGAAACCACCAGCACCCATGCTGAAAAGATGCTCTCCGCCCCGCTGTCAGAGACTTTCATCCACCGCCAGACCACGGCCAACCAAGTCAGGTTCACGACCGTTCCACTATCCGAACTCGAAACCAAAATCCTCAACGCAGGTAGTCGCGCTATTGAGATCGAAAAGCGCATCTTTGACAGCTTGAGCAAAACCATCAATGAAGCCGCCCCTAAGCTCACGCTCGCCTCCGATGCTCTTTCAGAAATCGACCTTGCGGCGGGCCTCGCCGATCTGGCCCAGGCAGAGAATTGGACACGTCCGCAAGTTGATGAAAGTCGCGCCTTTGATATCAGCGATGCGCGCCACCCTGTGGTCGAACGTGCGCTGCGCGCGCAAAGCGGTGCACCGTTCGTCGCGAACTCCTGCGATTTGAGCGTTGAAGACGGTAAATCCAACATCTGGCTTCTCACCGGTCCCAACATGGCAGGTAAGTCGACCTTCTTGCGTCAAAACGCCATTATCGCACTTTTGGCTCAAATAGGGTCTTTTGTACCGGCTTCCAGCGCGCATATCGGCCTCGTTTCTCAGCTCTTCAGCCGGGTCGGAGCGTCCGATGATCTCGCCCGTGGTCGATCCACCTTCATGGTCGAGATGGTCGAAACGGCCGCAATTCTGAACCAGGCCGACAGTCGCGCTTTGGTCATCCTGGATGAAATCGGACGCGGCACCGCCACTTATGATGGGCTCTCCATCGCATGGGCCACGATGGAACATCTGCACGACGTAAATGCCTGCCGCGCCCTTTTTGCGACCCATTATCATGAGCTGACAGCGCTTGCCTCCAAGCTCGACGGCGTCGAATGCGCGACGGTCGCCGTTAAGGAATGGGAAGGCGACGTTATTTTCCTGCACGAAGTCCGCAAAGGTGCCGCTGACCGGTCCTATGGCGTGCAAGTTGCAAAACTGGCCGGGCTTCCGGAGGCGGTCGTCGAACGCGCCCGGATCGTGCTTGATGCGCTTGAAAAGGGCGAACGGGAAGGTGCGGCCAACCCAAAAGCCTTGATCGACGATCTTCCACTTTTCGCTGCAACTCCTGCGCCAGCACCGCAAAAACAGAAGGCCTCGCAGTTGGATGCCCGCATGGAAGACATACTTCCAGACGAGCTGACCCCTCGCGAAGCCTTGCAACTTCTCTATGAGCTCAAAGACTTGGCCTCGAAAAATTAGCCGGGCGTGGAAGACACGCCAACCTGCGCCGCGCGCAGCAATCGATCATGCAGCAAGAACCCTTCGGTCATCACCTGAATGATGTCACCCGCCTTGGTGTCCGGTAAGGGCGCTTCAAACATCGCCTGATGCAGCTGAGGATCAAACTTATCGCCAACTTCCGGCACGATAGGCTCGATTCTGTGCTTCCCAAAAACGGAAATCAGCTCCCGTAGGGTCAGCTCAACACCTTCGAAAACGCCCTTCGCGGCTTCGCGTTGCGCGTCATCGGCAGAATCCAGGGCGCGTTTCAGATTGTCATAAACGGGCATCAAATCGCGCGCCAGTTTTGATCCGCCATATTGCTCCGCCTCTCGCCGATCACGTTCCCCGCGTTTGCGAATATTCTCCGCATCCGCCATGGCGCGCAGCAAGCGGTCTTTCAGCTGCTTGTTTTCGTCGCGAAGCTCATCCAGCTCATCGGCGGATTCTTCAACTATATCGACCTCTTCCTCGGCATAAGCCTCAAGCGGGTCTTCCAGAAATTCTTCTTCGTCTCTTATGTTACTCATATCCAGGCCTTACCCACCATTCGATATCATCTTGCCAATCAGTTTCGCGGTGTAGTCCACGATCGGTACGATCCGTCCGTAATTCAGACGAGTCGGGCCAATCACACCCACGGCGCCAATCACCTTTCGATCAGCGTTCATATAAGGACTTACAACCAGAGAGGAACCCGAAAGTGAAAAGAGTTTGTTCTCTGATCCAATAAAAATGCGCACACCTTCGCCGTCTTCGGCAAGTTCGAGAAAGTCGGCGATATCACGCTTGCGTTCAAGGTCGTCAAACAGGCTCCGGATTCGCTCAAGGCTCTCGCCATCTTCTTCGCCCAAAAGGTTCGAACGGCCGCGCACAATCAGCCGCTCATTGCGTTCGCCTTCATTTTCCCAGACCGCAAGCCCCGCCTCAACCATCGTGCGCGCCAAGGCGTCGAGTTCTTGCCGCCGGCTTTTGATCTCGTCAACGATCCGTTCTTGCAGCTCGGAAATCGTGCGCCCTTCGGCCATGGCGTTCAGAAAATTCGCAGCCTCCCGCATGGATGAAGGCGTTTGACCCAGCGGTGGCGTAAACACGCGGTTCTCAACATGCCCGTCGGCAAAAACCAGCACCACAAGCGCGCGGTCAGGTGCAAGGCTCACAAACTCAATATGCTTGATCGGCGCTTCGTGTTTCGGCGCCAGAACGAGGCTTGCACCCTGTGTTAGACCCGAAAGCGCGTTGCCAACGCTGTCCAGCATGGTCGACACATCGGGCTGGTTCGTCTTGACGGTGGATTCGATCCTGTTGCGATCCGCGTCGTTCAGGTCGCTGACCTCCAGCATCCCATCAACAAACATCCGCAGCCCTTGCTGGGTTGGAACACGCCCAGCGGAGATGTGCGGGCTGCCAAGAAGGCCAAGATATTCCAAATCCTGCATCACGTTGCGGATCGTCGCGGCGCTCACACGCTCCGACATCTCGCGGGTCAACGTGCGTGAACCCACTGGATCGCCAG
Organism: Pseudomonadota bacterium; assembly: GCA_039030615.1. Classification (GTDB taxonomy): domain Bacteria; phylum Pseudomonadota; class Alphaproteobacteria; order Rhodobacterales; family Rhodobacteraceae; genus Litoreibacter. The sequence goes on from JBCCDV010000002.1 coordinate 339,147, forward strand.
ACACCAGATACCCCTCGACGATCCGCTGAAACACCTCACGGGAGCGGTCCGTCATTTCATTCAAGAGGTTGGCGTTTTCAATCGTCATTCAATTTCTCCAACGACGCACCTTTTTAAGAACAGCCAAAGGTGCTTGCAACCCGAACGGCGCGGGGCGTATGCATCAACGAACCCAAGATATAGGAACTCGCATGCGACCTTCAGGACGAGACTTAGACACGATGCGCCCGATTTCAATCGAAACGGGTGTAACCAAATATGCTGAAGGGTCCTGCATGATCAAATGCGGCGAAACCCATGTGCTTTGCACCGCAACGGTCGAAGAGCGCGTGCCCCCGTTTCTGCGCAATTCTGGCCTTGGCTGGGTAACGGCTGAGTACGGAATGTTGCCGCGCGCGACCCATACGCGGATGCGGCGGGAGGCGAAGAACGGTCAATCCGGCCGGACGCAAGAAATTCAACGTCTGATTGGCCGCGCTTTGCGTGCCGGTGTCGACCGCGTCGCATTGGGCGAGCGCCAGATCAGTATCGATTGTGACGTGATCCAGGCCGACGGCGGCACACGCTGCGCCTCCATCACGGGCGGTTGGGTCGCGCTGCGCCTCGCGGTGAACGCGTTGATGAAAGCGGGCGAGATCACTTCTGATCCCCTCACCGATCACGTCGCCGCTGTCAGCTGCGGCATCTATGCTGGCCAGCCCGTTCTGGATCTCGACTACCTCGAAGACAGCGATGCCGGTACCGACGCCAACTTTGTGATGACCGGCGCAGGCGGCTTGATTGAAATCCAAGGCTCCGCTGAGGGCGCGACCTTCTCCCGCGCCGAGTTCAACCAGCTCATGGATCTGGCCGAAAAGGGCGTCACAGAGCTTGTTGCAGCACAGAAAGCCGCCGTTGCCTGATGCGCCAATTCACTGGAAATACGCTGCTTGTCGCCACGCATAACGCGGGCAAGCTAGAAGAAATGATACATCTTTTCAAACCCTTAGGCATTTCCGTCGAGGGCGCGGCGCAGCACAATCTTCCAGAACCAGAAGAAACCGAAACCACCTTTATCGGCAACGCCCGGATCAAGGCGCACGCCGCCGCCAAAGCCACCGGCCTGCCCGCGCTCTCCGATGATAGCGGGATCGAGGTCGACGCGTTGAACGGTGCCCCCGGCGTCTACACCGCCGACTGGGCCGAAACACCAAACGGTCGCGACTTTGTTATGGCCATGACCAAGACGCACGACGAAATCCTGAAAACGGGCGCGCCCAAACCCTGGACCGCCCGTTTCCGCGCCACCCTCGTTCTTGCCTGGCCCGACGGCCATGACGAGGTCCTCGAAGGCAAAGTCGAAGGCACCTTGCAATGGCCGATGCGCGGTATGGAAGGCCACGGCTACGATCCAATGTTCCAGCCGATGGGATATGACATCACCTTCGGTGAAATGGACTGGGCCGAGAAAAACCGCATCTCACATCGCGCCGACGCCTTCACCAAGCTGGTGAAAGCCTTTGACACCTGAGCCTTGGCCCAAAGGTGAAAACGACGCCGGTTTCGGCCTCTACATCCATTGGCCCTATTGCCAGGCCAAATGCCCCTATTGCGATTTTAACAGCCATGTCGTGGCAAAGATTGACCAAGACCGCTGGGCCAAAGCCTATCTGAGCGAACTTGACCGCGCCGCCCGTGAAACGGACGGTCGGGTTATCGACACAGTCTTCTTCGGCGGCGGCACACCCAGCCTAATGGACCCAAAGCTGATCGACCAAATTATGGACCGCATCCGCCGCAACTGGTCGCTCGCCAATAATTTTGAGGCCACGATGGAGGCGAACCCCTCCTCCGTCGAAGCCACGCGTTTCACGGCCTACCGATATGCCGGGATCGACCGTGTCTCACTTGGCGTCCAAGCCCTGAACGACCCAGACCTCAAGGCACTTGGGCGTTTGCACTCGGTCACGGAGGCTCGCGCGGCGCTCGAGATTGCGCAAAGCACCTTCGACCGTGTGAGCTTTGACTTGATCTACGCGCGCCAAAATCAGACGCCAAAGGATTGGGAGGCTGAGCTCACCGAAGCGCTTAGCTTTGGCACGGACCACCTCTCTCTCTACCAACTTACAATCGAGGACGGCACCGCCTTTGGCGACCGCTTCGCCGCTGGTAAATTGCGTGGCCTCCCGAATGAGGACCACGCCGCCAACATGTTTGAAATCACTCAATCGCTGACCGATGCCGCAGGCCTGCCCGCGTATGAGGTTTCAAACCATGCGCGCCCCGGTCAGGAAAGTCGGCACAATCTGATCTATTGGCGTGGCGGCGACTATATCGGGATTGGGCCCGGCGCACATGGCAGGCTGACCATTGGCGCCAATCGATATGCGACCGAGACCGAGCTACAACCTCTCATATGGTTGAACGCCGTCGACGCCGGCACCGGCGAGCAAACGCGCGAGCGTATCACTGCCGAGGACCAGCTCTCTGAATATTTGATGATGTCGTTGCGCACCAATGAAGGGGCTTTGTTCACCAGGCTTCCAGAGTCATTTATTGAAAATTACATCATAAAAATCAATGGCTTAGAGGATTTATCCCTGATCAAGCGCACGGATATCTCTCTGACGGTCCCCCCAAGAAAGCGCGTCCTTCTCAACGCCATTCTTAAGGAGCTTCTGACCTAGCCGGTCTTCGTCACCGACAGTTTCCGACAAAGTTCGTCGAGTTGTTCGAAGCTTTTATAGCTCACCGTAAGCTTACCTGCCGCACCATCGGCCATGTGGTCGATATTCACTTTCATGCCCAAAGCGGCCTCCAAATCACCCTCAAGCGCGCGTGTGTCTGCATCCTTAACTGGCGCAACCGCTGGCGTTTTCGAAGCCGTTGGTTTCGCGCTGCCAGACTTGGCCAGCTTCTCCGTTTCGCGAACCGAAAGACCTTTGCCGATCACAACTTTCGCCAGCGCAACCGGATCATCCGATGTGATCAAAGCCCGCGCATGGCCCGCACTTAACTTATCTTCACGCAACCAGGTCAGCACCTCTTGTGGCAGATTTAGCAGGCGCATCAGGTTAGCAATATGGCTCCGGCTTTTGCCAAGCGCAGTCGATAGCTGCTCCTGTGTGTGCCCATAAATCTCTTGCAGCTGCCGGTATCCCAAAGCCTCTTCTACCGGGTTCAGGTCGGCGCGTTGCACGTTCTCTATAATCGCAATCTCGAGCACTTCACCATCGGTGAACTCCCGAATGACAACTGGCACCTCATGCAGCCGCGCCATCTGCGCCGCACGCCAGCGACGTTCCCCCGCAACAATTTGGTATTGGCCAGGATCACTCGGATCAGCCCGGACGATCAGCGGCTGAATGATCCCCTTCTCGGCAATCGAATCCGATAGCTCCTTGAGGGAAACGTCATCGAAATCGCGGCGCGGCTGGTCCGGATTGGGGCTGATCCGTTCTATCGGCAGCTTGGCCTCAGCAGGACGCGTTGCCGCGGGCGCGCTATCGCGCTCGTTGAGGTCCACGTCCGCCATCAATGCAGACAATCCACGCCCCAGACCGCGTTTTTCTTTCTCCGCCATTTTGATGCCCCCTAAGCTCGTTCAGAAATTTCGCGCGCCAGCGCTTTGTAGGCCACCGACCCGCGCGATGTTGGGTCGTAATTTATCACCGGAAGCCCGTAGGACGGCGCCTCGCTCAACCGCACATTACGCGGGATCATTGTATGGAACACCAAATCTTGCAAATTCTCCCGCGCATCCAACTCAACCTGGTGGCACAAATTGTTGCGACGGTCATACATGGTCAACACAATACCTTCGATGCGCAGGCCCGGATTGGCCGTTTCCCGCACTTCGCGCACGGACAGCATCAGCTGTGATAGCCCTTCCAACGCGAAGAACTCTGCCTGCAACGGCACAAGCACAGAATCTGAGGCCACCATCGCGTTCAACGTCAGTAGGTTCAGCGAGGGCGGGCAATCAATCAGGATGTAGTCAAATCCCAACGCCACCGCATCCGCGCTGCGCAAGGCGTCTCTCAACAAAAACACGCGCCGCGCCGTAGAGACCAACTCCAAGTCAGCCGAGCTCAGATCTGTCGTCGCCGGGGTTATCCAAAGCTGCGGCACACCGGTTTCAATGATAACCTTTTCCAGCGCCATATCGTTCAGGATCAGATCATAAGTCGAAACTTTCCGATCCTTTTGCTCGATTCCAAGCCCCGTTGACGCATTGCCTTGCGGATCAAGGTCTATCAACAGCACCTTTTTGCCCCGCGCAGCCAGCGCAGCGCCCAAATTAATCGTCGTCGTCGTCTTTCCAACGCCGCCTTTTTGGTTGGCAACAGAGATAATGCGGGGCGATATCGTCATAAATCAGCGCGGCCTAATGTTTGAAATGTCCAAGATACACGCCTCGGCGTTTGTCTTGCTCGCATGTTTTTGAAGATCAAACTGCCATGACGCAAGCGCTACCTCGATCTCGGCATCAACATTTGCGCCTTTCATTAGAAAAGCACGTCCGCCATCGGATAAATGTCTGCTCACCAACCCAACAAGCTTCGGAAGCGGCGCCAACGCACGAGCAGAAACAACCTGCGCGTCACTTGGCACCGCTGTCTCGATTCGTTCGGCGCGGACATCAACCCCAAGCGCCAGCTGCCCCGAAACCGTTCGCAGAAAAGCGCATTTGCGCTGATCGGCTTCAATCATGGTCACGTTCATCTCGGCGTATTTCTCAGATGCTACGATCGCAAGGACCAGCCCCGGAAGGCCGCCGCCAGACCCAATGTCACAAAAGCTCGACATTTCAGGCGGCAAAAGCTGTAAAACCTGAACGGAATCCAGAATATGACGGGTCCAAAGGTCAGGTATGGTCGCAGGCGACACCAGGTTGATCTTCTGGTTCCATTTCACCAAGAGCTCTGCAAACGCTTCGAGCTTCTCCAATGTTTCACGTGAAACATCGAAGTCATCCAGAAGGGCCTTTTGGACCGACTCATCGGGCTTCATGCCGATTTCTTGGCCTTTTTCTTCAAATTGGCCAAAACCAAAGTCAGCGCAGCAGGCGTAATCCCATCGATCTTACTGGCTTGCGACAGGTTTTCAGGGCGGTGCGTCAACAGCTTTGATTTCATCTCGTTCGACAGTCCCTCAATCTCCCCGAATGGAAAATCGACAGGAATAACAACGGTTTCATCCCTCTTCAGGCTCGCCGCGTCACGGTTCTGACGGTCGATGTAGTTAGCATAAAGCGCATCCCGCTCGATTTGCTCGGCGATTGGGATCGCCGTTCCATCAAGCTCAGGCCACATTTCAACGAGCTTTTCAAAGCTGATGTCGGGGAATGACAGCAAGTCTATCCCGTTGCGCCGCTTCCCATCCGCCTTGATCTTGATCCCGAATGGCGCAATTTCCTGGGGTGAGACCGATTTTGCCAATAGCCCGTCGCGCACCGTTTCAAGCTGATCCATCTTATCGTAGAATACCTCAGCCCGCGCGTCACCGACCAATCCCAGCGCAATTCCACGTTCCGTCAGGCGTTGATCGGCGTTGTCAGCGCGCAAAGTCAGCCGGAATTCAGCCCGCGAGGTAAACATGCGGTACGGCTCCGCCACGCCACGCGTCACCAGATCATCCACCATCACACCGATATAGGCCTCGGACCGACTGAAGCTCTCAGGATTTTCGCCACGCGCCGCACGCGCTGCATTCAAACCCGCCAGAAGCCCTTGGGCGCCAGCTTCCTCATATCCCGTTGTCCCATTGATCTGCCCCGCCAAATACAAGCCGGCGACGTCTTTCAGCTCAAGGCTGTGCTTCAACGCACGCGGATCAACATAGTCATATTCAATCGCGTAGCCGGGTTGCAGTATCTCAACCCCCTCCAGGCCAGCAATGGAGCGCACATAACGCTCTTGCACATCAACTGGCAGCGACGTCGAAATCCCATTCGGATAGATCGTCGGATCCCCCAGCCCTTCCGGCTCCAAAAAAACCTGATGCGATGTTTTATCAGCAAAACGGACAACTTTGTCCTCAATGGAGGGGCAGTAGCGTGGTCCGACCCCATCAATATGCCCGCCATACATCGCGGATCTTTTGAGATTCTCGCGAATGATCTCATGGGTTTGTTCATTCGTATGCGTGATCCCGCAGGAGATCTGTTTGGCCTGCACGCTCTCCGACATGAACGAAAACAGGACAGGCTCAACGTCACCGGGCTGCATTTCCAGCCCATCCCAATTGATGGTCCGGCCATCCAGTCGGGGCGGCGTTCCCGTTTTCAACCGTCCGAGGGGAAGCCCAAAACTATCAATCCGTTCAGCCAACGTGACCGACGGATCATCACCAACGCGCCCACCGGGCCGCGAAACGTCGCCAACATGGATCACCCCACGCAGAAAGGTCCCCGCCGTCAGCACCACGGACGGCGCCGAAACCTCGGACTGATCGCCCAAAATAACGCCGGTGATCTTCCCACCCACTATGTTCAGGTCAGCGACTTCGGCCTCAATCACCGTTAAACCATCTTGTGCAGCGATCATCGATTGGATCGCGGCACGGTAAAGCGCACGGTCGGCCTGCGCGCGTGGCCCTTGCACAGCAGCGCCCTTACTCCGGTTTAGTAACCGAAACTGAATACCAGCGGCATCGGCGGCACGGCCCATCAGACCATCTAGCGCGTCTATTTCCCGCACAAGGTGACCTTTGCCCAGCCCACCGATCGCCGGGTTGCACGACATAACGCCGATGGTGCTCGCCTTATGTGTGACGAGCGCGGTTCGCGCACCCGCGCGCGCGGCCGCAGCAGCAGCCTCCGTCCCAGCGTGGCCACCCCCAACAACAATCACATCGAAATTTGAATGTTTCACGTGAAACATATCCCTTATTTACCGAGGCAAAAGCTCGCGAAAATCTCATCAAGCAAGGTCTCTACGTCGATACGGCCGACGAGGGATTCAAGGGCGCGGATGCCGATTCTCAGCTCTTCCGCCGCCAGCTCTGACCTCTCCATCCCGCGATTTAATTCATCCAGCGCGTTTTGCAAAGAGGCTATGCCAGTTTCCAACGCTTGCGCATGCCGGGCGCGGATTGCCAAAGACGCCCCACTCGCCTTGTTTTCCAGCCGCGTTGTAACCTCACTCACCAACTCGGAAATACCCACACCCGTCAAACCTGAAACGGCGCCTTGCGTATCGGTGTCAGCTTTACCTGCAATGACAATGTCATCGGCACCGAGCACAAGTCCGGGCGGCAAAACCGTTCCATCCGTCAACACAACGCGTAAATCTGCGCGCTCCGCTCGCGCCAGCGCCCGCTCTATCCCAAGCGCTTCAACCTCGTCTTCCGTCGCCCGAAGCCCAGCGGTGTCAAGGAAGGTCACCGGCAAGCCCGACAAATCCATCCGCACCTCAATTACGTCCCGCGTCGTTCCGGCAACCGAAGAGGTGATCGCCGCATCGCGCCCAGCCAATGCGTTAAGCAAAGTCGATTTGCCAACATTGGGCTCACCCAGGATCACAACCTCGAACCCGTCACGCACACGCTCCGCGGCGCGCGCTCCGCTTGCTTCCGTCTCAAGCTGCACCAACACACCACGTGTGAGATCAATCACCTCCGGCGTTACATCGATTGGAACATCCTCATCCGCAAAATCAATCGTCGCTTCTAAAAGCGCTGCGGCCCGGATCAGATCGACGCGCCATGCCTCCACCCGTTTGCCAAGCGCACCGTCAAACACACGCAAGGCCTGCTGTCGCTGCGCTTCCGTCTCCGCATCAATGAGATCGGCAAGCCCTTCGACTTGCGCCAAGTCCATCCGCCCATTTTCCAGCGCGCGGCGGGTGAACTCGCCAGGGTCCGCCAATTGCAAACCGTCCATTGCCGCAAGACGCGCGAGAACAGCGTTGATGATAGCGGGACTGCCGTGGAGTTGGTATTCGACGACATCCTCGCCGGTGAAACTGCGGCCCGCCTCAAACCCTATAACCAGCGCTTCGTCCATCAACGCACCGGACGCATCACGCAACCGCCGCAACGAGGGGACGCGGCATTCAACCGCGCGACCCGTCACATCAATGCAAGTTTGCTGCGCCAGCGGGCCGGAGACCCGGACCACCGCCACACCCGCTTTCCCACGGGCCGATGCAAGCGCATAAATCGTCGCCATCCCATTCAACCTTTTGTTTTAAAACAAAAAATCAGGGATGAGCGCCCAGTTTCCCTAGGCGTTCATCGAATCGAAGAACTCATCATTGGTCTTCGTCTGTTTGAGTTTGCCAAGCAGGAACTCAATCGCATCCGTGGTTCCCATTGGGTTCAGGATGCGGCGCAAGACAAAGGTTTTCTGCAGATCTTTTGAATCCACCAACAGTTCTTCTTTCCGGGTACCGGACTTGAGGATGTCCATCGCGGGGAAGACGCGCTTGTCGGCAACCTTGCGGTCCAGCACGATCTCTGAGTTACCCGTGCCTTTGAACTCTTCAAAGATCACTTCATCCATGCGCGACCCAGTATCAATCAACGCCGTTGCGATGATGGTGAGGGAGCCGCCTTCTTCGATATTCCGGGCAGCACCGAAGAACCGTTTCGGGCGTTGCAGCGCATTCGCGTCCACACCACCGGTCAGTACTTTACCCGAGGATGGCACCACCGTGTTGAAGGCACGGCCAAGGCGTGTGATCGAATCCAGCAAAATCACAACGTCGCGCTTATGCTCGACCAGCCGCTTAGCCTTCTCAATCACCATCTCAGAGACGCCCACGTGGCGCGTAGCGGGCTCATCGAAGGTTGAGGACACAACCTCCCCCTTCACGGACCGCTGCATGTCTGTGACCTCCTCAGGGCGCTCATCGATCAAAAGAACAATCAAGTAACACTCAGGGTGGTTCTGCTCGATGCTTGTCGCGATGTTTTGCAGCAGCACCGTTTTACCGGTACGCGGCGGCGCCACGATCAAGGATCGCTGGCCTTTTCCGATCGGGGCAACCAGATCAATAATCCGCGCGGAGCGGTCTTTGACCGTCGGATCCGCCGTTTCCATCTTGAGACGCTCATCAGGATAAAGCGGCGTCAGATTGTCAAAGCTCACCTTGTGGCGCGCCTTTTCGGGCTCTTCGAAATTGATCGAGGTCACTTTGGTGATCGCGAAATAGTTCTGCCCCTCCTTTGGGGCATCCATCACACCGTCTACGGTGTCACCCGTGCGCAAGGAATGCTGACGGATCATCTCAGGCGAGACATAGATATCATCAGGGCCGGGCAGATAGTTGGCCTCGGGCGAGCGCAAAAAGCCAAAGCCATCTTGCAGCACTTCAAGAACGCCGTCGCCGGAAATCTCCCAACCGTCATCCGCGCGCTCTTTAAGGATGGAGAACATGATGTCCCCCTTACGCATGGTTGACGCGTTCTCGATCTCTAGCTCTTCAGCCATATCCACCAGATCGGCTGGCTTTTGCTTCTTGAGATCAGAGAGGTTTAGTTTCTCATCAGACGTCACATCTTCGGACGTCATGGTTTCATCAGACATAAAGTTGGTCCTGTCATACGCGCAATTGGCCCACCAAGGGCCCGCGCGATGTTTCAATTTAAATTCGGAAATCAGCCACAGCCGGACGGCGTGCTGTTTTTTTTCCCAGTTAAGGGGCCGCGCCCAATGAGTCAATCAAAAGCGCGGGCCGATTAGAACGGGCGAACGACCACGGAGATCACGATGATAATCATCAAAACCGTCGGCACCTCATTCATCATGCGATACTGGCGACCTGTCAGCGTGTTTTGCCCAGCAACAAAATCCTTGCGGCGTTTCCCCAGCCAATGGTGAAACCAGGTCATCGCCAAGACGCAAATCAGCTTTACCCATGGCCAAACCTCTGACCAGTCGATGACCCCAAGCGCCGCCATGTAGAGCCCTGCCGCCCAGGTCGCGACCATTGCCGGGTTCATGATCACGCGAAGCAGTTTCATTTCCATCATCTGAAACAGCGCGTCGGTGTCGCCACCGACACTCACTTTCTCTGTGTGATGGACAAACAGGCGAGGGAGGTAAAAGATACCAGCCATCCAGGAGATCACGGCCATGATATGGACCGCCTTTACCCAAGGGTAGAGAGAATAAAGAAAATCTGTCACTGGTCCCTTCGCTTTCTTTTATCCCTCTTAAATATAAAAAGAAGAAAGAAAAGATGATGTAGTTTGTAGGGCCTGTGGATAACGGGGATCAAATAGTCATTCACAGGCTGGCAATCTGTTGAAAAAGCCGGCTGACTCTGTCTCCAGAAGCTATTTTTATCTTTGTATATCAATGCGTTAAAATCTTAAAACTTGTGTATATCCTGTAGATCAACATTTTCTTAACCGATTCCTGCACAGCCCCAATTTGCAACAGCCCACACCCAATAACTTCATGAACCAAATAAGAGCACTGTGAATGAAACCGGGTTTCTGACAAAAGGGCGTGTATAACTCCGCAGTCTTTCACCACCTATCCCTTGGCTTCCCCTCAGACTTACCCACATGTCCGCCCCGCTTTTGCTCGCGTCCCAATCCGAAATTCGTCGCCAGCTGCTGGAAAATGCAGGGGTCCCGGTGACCTGCCTGCCCGCCCGTATCGATGAGCAGACGATCACCGCAAGCCTCATCGCTGAAAGCGCAAAGCCACGTGATATCGCCGACGCTCTTGCTGAATATAAGGCTCAGAAGCTCGGATTAAAACACCCCGACCGTTTGGTTCTTGGATGTGACCAGGTGCTCGAGCATAACGGAGCACTTCTGTCCAAGCCCGAAAACCAAGAGGCGGCTATCGCCCAGCTCAGCCAATTGCGGGGCAGCACCCACAGGCTTTTTTCGGCAGCGGTGATATATGAAGACGGGAAACCGGTTTGGCGCGCCGTTAAAGAAGCCAAGCTCGCGATGCGCCATTTTTCCGACACCTATTTGCATGACTATGTGGACCGGAACTGGGATGAGATTAAGTTCTGCGTCGGCGGCTATCAGTTGGAAGCCGAAGGCGCGCGACTTTTCGCCCACATCACGGGCGACTATTTTACGGTTTTGGGTATGCCCTTATTGGAAATTCTGAACTACCTTAGCTTAAAAGGGACGATAGACGGATGAGCCTTCCACCCATTCCTTTGGCCGGCGTCATCGGCCACCCGATCGCACATTCCAAGTCACCCAGGCTGCATGGTCATTGGCTCCGACGCTACGGGCTTGCGGGGCACTACATCCCGATGGATGTTGCCAGCAGCGATCTGGCGCATGTGCTTGATATCTTGCCGCGCGCGGGATTCTTGGGCGTGAATGTCACAATCCCTCATAAAGAACCGGTGCTCGATATCGCCGATGTCATCTCAGATCGTGCGGCGTTGATTGGTGCGGCGAACACGTTGACCTTTCAAAGCGATGGCAAGCTGCACGCTGACAATACTGACGGCGTGGGCTTCATTTCGAACCTCAAGCAAAATGCGCCCGATTGGAAAGCCAGCGATGGGCCCGCAATTGTGCTTGGCGCAGGCGGTGCCGCGCGCGCCGTCGTTGCCGCACTTTTGCATGAACGTGTGCCGCTGATCTTACTGGCCAACCGAACCCGCGCGCGCGCCGATGCTTTGAAAGCCCATTTTGGCGCAAAAGTGGAGGTCGTTGATTGGAACGGCATCATCGCCCGGCTGGACGAGGCGCACACATTGATCAACACGACATCTTTGGGAATGGCGGGCAAGGAAGAGCTGAAACTCTCCCTAGACGCGTTAAGCCCCGACGCGCTCGTCACCGATCTTGTTTATACGCCCCTGACCACCTCCCTGCTCGCGCAGGCGCATCAAAAAGGCTGCCGCGTGGTTGACGGGCTGGGCATGCTGTTGCACCAAGCAGCACCGGGGTTTGAGCGCTGGTTTGGCAAAACCCCTGACATTGATGACTCGCTGCGTAGGGAAATGCTTCGGTGACCAACACGCCAATTTTGATCGGGCTCACAGGCTCCATCGGGATGGGAAAGTCGACAACAGCGCAAATTTTTGCCGAGTACGGCTTCCCGATCTGGGATGCAGACGCAGCCGTCATGCGGCTCTACGCAAAAGGCGGCGCTGCGGTCGCGCCGATGATGGACCTTGTCCCAGGCGCCATCCTCAATGGCGGGATCAGCAAAGACGCCTTGAAACTCGAAATAAAAAAATCCCCCGATCTGCTTCTCAAAATCGAAAGCCTCGTTCATCCTTTGGTCAAGCAGGACAGGCGTGACTTTGCCGCTGCGCATCAAAACGCCGAGATGATCATTTTCGATGTGCCACTGTTGTTTGAAACCGGTGCGCACAAGAAGGTCGATCATGTCGTCGTTGTCTCCACCACGCCCGAAAACCAACGCGCCCGCGTCTTGGCGCGTGGCACGATGGACGAGCCGACCTTCAACATGATCATGCGCAAGCAAACCCCCGATGCCGAAAAGCGCGCCGGTGCAGATACAGTCATCGACACGGCCACGCTAGACGGCGCGCGCGCGCAGGTGCATGCTTTGGTTGAACAGCTCAGGGGCTAAATCATGCGTGAAATCGTCCTCGATACGGAAACCACCGGATTTGAGCCGGGTGAAGGCGACCGCATCGTCGAGATCGGCGCGGTCGAGCTGATGGGCCACATGCCCACTGGCCGCACCTATCACCAGTACATAAACCCGGAACGCTCAATGCCCGCCGGCGCGTTTGAGGTGCACGGCATTGGACCAGACCTCCTAACCCCGCCGCAACCCGCGCAGCCCGGTCAAGTGGTTCTGAAAGACAAACCACTCTTTGCCGATATCGCGCAGGCCTTTCTCGATTTTGTGGGCGACGCCAAGCTGGTCATCCACAACGCGTCCTTCGATATGAAGTTCCTGAATGCGGAGCTCGGTTGGTGCAGCAAACCCCTTCTGCCAAATGATCAGGCGCTCGATACGCTGGCCATAGCGCGTAAGAAATTCCCCGGCTCGCCCGCGTCGCTCGATGCGCTGTGCCGCCGCTTCGCAATTGACAACTCGGCCCGCGAAAAACACGGCGCGCTGCTCGATAGTGAGATTCTTGCTGAGGTCTATCTAGAGCTTATCGGCGGCCGCCAACCTGACCTGGTTCTGGGCGCGTCCAACGGTCAAAACGCAGGCGGCCCTTCCGATGATTGGCGCCCTGCGCCGCGCCCCACCCCTCTGCCAAGCCGCCTCACCGAGGCGGAGCAAGAGGCCCATACCGCCTTCCTTGAAAGCCTCGGCGATGCGCCGCTTTGGAAGCAGATGCGCTAGCCCTTTCCAAAGAAAACTCGCAGTACAACCACGATTGTTATCCCAAGGGAATCAGCGGCAGGCCCATCAACGCTTGGCCAAAAACGGCGAGTGTCAGAATAGCATATCCAAAAGCTGCGATCCGAATGGTGCGAACAGCCCCCTGCCTTTCGCCCCCGCGATCCAACCAAAGCCCCAAAAGCGGCAGCACCTGCATCGCGTGGAGCGCGGCAAAATGCGCCGGGCGCAGATCTCCGGTCACACCTGACCAGCCAACCAAGGGCAAACTCGGCGCACCATCAGGATGCACGCCAACAAACCGTGTGCTTCCCATGCTCATATACCCGGCCACGATCATCGTCAGCACGAAGGTCAAAACGAACCCAAGCCAGATCGCCTCGCGAAGCGCTGGGCCAAAGCGAGCCGCTTTATCCCGTTTCACAACCCAGCCGATGACGGCGGTTCCAAGGACAAGGGCCACCGCACCAACGGCCATGACGCTCGTATACATCAGTTCGTTAAACGGGGTGGACAGGTTGAAATGGGACGCTTCCGCCCGCCCGGCCTGATACATCATATAGGCCATTTCTGAAAGGAACGCCGCAGCCATGACCCAGCCAGTGATGCGCAGGGTCCAGCCATCGCGGGCGCCTTGCGTCAGCCGGGTCTCAACCAAGGCCAGCGTTGCAAAAAGCAGGGCAAAGCTCAGCGCGAATTTCAGCGGCTTCATGAACACGGGCACGCCATCAATCAAACGCTCATCAACAAAACCCCAAAGGATCGACAAGGCCGCAAGGACGACCGCGACAACGGTCAATGTGGTGAACTGCATGGGCCGCTCGGTGCGGGTTGCAGGCGGGTTTACATCAAGCAAAGTCATGGCGTGTTCCTTCCAAAGAAGTGGTTTGTGGTGTCAGGCCGCGCGCGCGAAGGCCCAGCTCGGTCAGTCCAGCGATCAGAAAGCCCAGTGGGCCAAGCATGAAGGTCGAAAACAAAATGGGCGCCTGCACCAGACGGCTGACACCGGCACGGTCCATCCGAGCGGCCATCACCGCGCCAACAAAAAGGTCAAAAGCAAGAAAATGCACCCATGCTGCCAACAGCGCCCAGTCATCAGAAAGAAGCACCGCGACGTTGGCGAGGCTGTCAAAGCCACCGCCCATCCCCGAAAAGCGGCTAAAGATAAGCGCCGCGTAAATGGCAGACAGGCCCGCCGGGATGATCCAAAGAGGCACGGCATTGACCAATGCAAAGCGCCGGGGTCCAAAGATGAGAAGCGCCCAGCCAATCATGGCGGCTGTCCCAACATGCGAGAATAGAAGCTCCGGTGTCATGGTATATACCCACTGTAAATTTCCACTGGTAACTTATGTGTTGCGATCACTTGCGAAGTCCAGAGAAAAAATTTACACTGGAAATATGGAGGAACTAAATTGCTGAAAAAAAACAGAAAAAAGTTTCACCATGGTGACCTAAAAGCTGCCTTGATTGCGGCCGGGTTGGAAGAACTTGAGGAAAAAGGGCTCGAATCCCTGTCGCTACGGTCCATCGCGGCCCGCGTAGGTGTCAGCCATACCGCCCCCAAGAACCATTTCGATGGATTGCGCGGGCTGTTGACCGCTATGGCGACAGTTGGTTTTGAACAACACGCCGCCGAGATGCAAAAAGGCGTAGAGGATCATCCGCCTGGAAAATCGCGATTGGATGCGGCCTGCAACGGCTATGTGCGGTTTGCGCTCGAAAACCCGGAATTGTTCAAACTGATGTTTTCAAGCTCATTCCACCTCGCCGACGACCAAGCGCTGAAGCAGGCGGGTTGGGCAAGCTACGGTATTCTGCGAAATATTGCACATGGCCTCGATTGGGACAAAGCCGAGGCCCCCGGCGGCCCGTGGCGAACCGAATGGATGTTGTGGAGCTTGGTACACGGCTACGCCATGCTGCTGATCGACGGCGAAATCCGCCGAGAGGAAGATGGGTCGCCGCCATTCCGCGCGGATGAAATTATGCCCGGGTTTGGGTACCTGCCCAATTTCAACGAAATGCGACCAGAGCCATTCCAGGGCCAGCGTCGATCGGACGACTAAGCACTGGCGGATCGGTCAGTTAGGAACTGGACGAAAAAGGATATCAGGCTGCCGGGCTTTGTTTTCTCCGGCGTCACCGCAAAAAGTTGCACTTTAGACAAGCGCCAGTCGTCAAACAGCTGGACAATATCGCCCTGCTCGATCCCGTCGCGGCAAATCTCAATCGGCATGACGGACACACCCAGATTCAATCTGGTCAGAAATTGAAGCCCATCGAAGCTATCCACCTGAAACTTCGATTGGTCTTCAATCAACAGCCGCGCCCGCTTTCCGCCTTTTGAAGAGAGTTTGTAGCTTCGTTTCTTGTAGCGGTAGGTGATCCAGTTCCAACTCTCGAGGTCTTTCGGGTGCTCAGGCACCTCGTGTTTGGCAAAGTAATCTCGACCTACAACAATCACACGTTCCAGCTCGCCCAGCTTTTGCACCGCGACGCTTGGTCCCTCATGCTTGCCCGCGCGGACACATACATCAAAACCGTCCTTTATCGGATCGACCTGATTGTCCGTAAATGAGATCGCGATCTGAACATCCGGGTAGGCTTCTCCGAATGCCCCAACGGCCGCCAACACCGGAGAGTTGGTCAGATAAGACGGCACCGAAATGTTCAAAGTTCCAGAAGGTGAGGATTTCGCATCCTTCAGCGCATCTATCCCTTGGTGCGCATCGCCAACAATCGACGCGGTATATGTATAAAGCCTGCGCCCCTCGCTGGTGAGCGTCACCTTTCGCGTCGTTCTCTGAAACAGCGTCGCATCGACATAGTGTTCGAGCTTGGAAATCGCCTCACTCACACGGGAGGGTGCGATCCCAAGGGACTTTGCGGCTTCGCTGAATGAGCCCTTCTCAGCAACACTCGAGAAGATTGCCATATGCCTGAGATAGTCGATCATTATTCCGAAATCCGTAATTGATTGCTACGTATTTAACCACTTATCAGAATTATAGCATAGCTTTACCTTTCTCGCGAACACGCGTTTGGGGGGTTCGCATCGTCGCCGGCCTGCGTGCACGACCTCAGATTGCCGAAACCGATGTGATAAAGGAGAAACCAATGAAATTAATTCGTTCGCTTGCTCTGGCCTGCTCAGTTGCGATCATGCCCTTTGCTGCGCTGGCAGACTCAGCCGCGTCAAAAACACTTGTCATGGAGGCGCTGCAAGAGGCCTTGGTAAAGGGCAACCCAGACGCTGCACCGAAATATTGGGGCCAGGATTACATCCAGCACAATCCCGACATGGGCAATGGTATCGAGGCCCAAAAGGGTTTGATCCAGTTCCTTGCGGGCGGCGGTAATTTTGGCGCGGAATATGTCCGTGTCATTGCCGATGACGACATCGTCGCCGTGCATGCCCGCTACACCGGCTTTGGCCCGACCGCCACCATCGGGTTTGACGTCTTTCGCGTCGAAGACGGCCTGATCGTCGAGCATTGGGACAACCTTATATCCGAAAAACCTCTCAACCCGTCTGGCCGCAGCCAGATTGATGGCGCCACCGAAATCACGGACTTGGACAAGACCCAAGAGAACAAGGCGAAGGTCGAAGAATTCCTGACGAAATCCATGATCGAGCGCGCCGATATCGACGTCACGCAATACATCAATCCTAACAAATACCTTCAGCACAACCCGGACGTCGCTGACGGTCTCGATGGGTTTGGCGCCGCCATGGCTGCGATGGCTGAACAAGGCACCGCGATGACCTATAGCAAGGTTCACAAGGTCATCGGTGAGGGCAACTTTGTGCTGACGATGTCCGAAGGCGCGCTCGGCGAAGACGCGATGGCATTCTACGACCTCTTCCGCCTCGAAGACGGTCTCATCGTTGAACACTGGGACGTCATCGCCCCAATGCCCGGCCCCGATGCGAAGAGCAATGAAGCCGGTAAATTCTAACGTCACTCTCCCAAACGTCGGAGCAGTGCCCAACAAAGAGGTGCGCAATGCATCGCAGAACATTCATCAAAACATCAATCGCCGCCGCCTTGGCGGCAACACTTGCAAGTAAATTGGGAGCACAAGAAATGGACGCAGAATCTCAAGCATCCTTCGACACCGTCATGGCCTTCATGGGCGCGATGGGCGGCGGCGACATGGATACGATGAGCAGATTGATGGCCGACGACATGGTCTGGCACAACGAAGGGGACAAGACACTTCCGTGGATACACGGGGATATCAAAGGCAAAGCGGCCATTTTCGAATTTTTGCCCGTCTTTTCCTCCAACCTTCAGACCACAAAGTGGGAAAACGGGGATGCCTTCGCCAGCGGTGACACGGTTGCCGTATTCGGTACAATGGCTGCAACCGCCACGAAAACCGGGCAATCCACCGGCGATTTCACTTTCGCGCTGCGCGCCAAAGTGCGCGACGGGCAGGTCGTTCTTTGGCATTGGTTCGAAGACAGCTTCGTCGTCAGCCAAGCCTATCACGGCAAGATGTAAGCCGATGTGACGCCCTATATGCGTCCCCAAAAAACACCTGTTTGATCACATGGGAGAGAGAATTGCGCTTACTGTTCACACTTGGCTGCCTTGGGATTTCCGCGCTCATGGCACAGCTGGCCATCGCACAACCAACCGAACCCGATCCGATCAATCAGGCAGACGAGGCGCCCTACATCCGCTCGGCGCTCCCGCTTGATGAACCGCGCCACCTCTGCATTGATCTGCCTGGGCATGGCAGTATGACAAACCCCGACGCGCCGTTCTCTGTCCATACCTGCAAAGACGGCATGTGGAACTATGATGAGCGGTTCCGCTGGACAGCCGATGATGCCGGGCTCGAAATGCCTCAATATGAAAACTGTCTCGCGGCGGAGGCTGCCAGCGCCGGAGCTTCGGTCATCCTCGCCGAATGCGGAAGCGCAACCGCGAAGATCCTGTTCGAAAACGCCCGACTGAAACTTTCTGCCGACCCAACCCTATGCGTCACCATCGCAGATGGGCGGTCAGAACTCACACCAGGCGGAAAGCGCTTTCCCCAACGCTACCGATCACGGTCCTTGTCATTCGAGCCATGCTCCGACGCGGCCATCGAGCGCCAGCTCTGGTCAATAACACAACCGCTGGACCTCGAAACGACGCTCATGCCTCCGGCCGGAAGCCTGCCCGTCGACGAATAGGCCTATCGTGCAAAACGCTGTTGCGAACGGGCTTAAATTCCGATGGAGCGGACGAAGCGCCATTTCGCTGCGGGAGCCTGAAAGTCTGCTCTTCCAGATCGGATAGACTGTTCTTAGTTAGTGGCAGCTGGCGATTTTCAGGAAGTTCTCTATGCTCGATTTTCTCTACTATTCGACGATTGGCGCATTCTTTAAGCATGAGCTCGATGCCGTGAAACGTCACGAATGGCGTGTTTTGCCGTTGCTGCGTGCAATACCCGAACGGTTCGGCGAACAAGTCTTCATCTGGCTTCATGTCCCCCTTTTTGCATTGCTCTTGTGGGGCGGTGACGGAGAACCTAAAAGCGTGACACGGGTAGGGCTTGCTGCGTTCAGCATTGTCCACGTAGGACTTCATTTCGTTTTTCGCAGACATCCAGCCTATGAGTTTAACAACCCAAGTTCATGGGGTCTCATTCTGCTGTCCGGTTTTCTAGGCGGGACCTATCTTGTCTTTCTGAGCGTTTCCTAGAAGCCATTTCTGCATGCCGAGGGCGGAAAGTCGGCTTTCACACGATGAGCATCATCATTCACTTTGGGCTCCTATCGGACATCCGATGGTATTGGTCGGGCTCCACAGCCCTTCGCGAACTCCAAGGGTCAGAAATACGGGACTTAATTGCCATTTGGATTCGACGATCCAACGTCAGCCTTTAGCGCTTGTGAATGTAGCGAAACGCACCAAAGTCGAAGCATCCTGTGCTCTGCAGCGGAGGTTTTACTATAAAAATAAAAAGTTTTGTAGCACAGCTACTGACGTGGTCGATTGCCTGGGTGAACTTAGTGGGCACCATAAGAAAACGACGAAAGACATATTCGTTCTGCCTCACGACAGTCGCGAGCGACAGTTTTTGACTTTTTACAACGGCGTTCTGTACCGACGCTCAAACACATAGACAAATCGCATCGCACCCTCGGCAGTGGCAAGGGCCTGCGCGTGTTTCGTCATTCAACGGGCTGGTTTAGGGACGCCCGGTCTCCTCCTCGCGCAAAACTAGGAATTCGTTTTCGCTCAGCCGCGCCCGCCATTCAGCGTCACTCCGGCAAATGTCGAAACCGCATGTCACAGCGTGAAGCGGCTTCGCGATCAAGGCGGCGCCGGTTGTCATAAGAAATGATCTGCGTCTCATGTCATCACCTGTTGGAGAAATCACCCGAACGGGTCAGCAAGAGGGCATGCCGCCCCGTTCGGGCACCCCTGCTCGCCTTATTTCGGAACGAGCACGGTATCGACGACGTGGATCACACCGTTTGACTGATCGACATCTGCAATGGTCACACGACCCGCATTGCCGTTTTCATCGTAGATATAGACATTGTTGCCTTTGACCTGAGCCGACAGAGCATCGCCCGAGACAGCATTGAAGTGATAAAACCCGTCAGATGAGGCACGCGCCTGGCGTGCGATCTCCGCAGCGGACCAATCACCGGCCACCACATGCGCCGTCAGGACTTTGATGAGCAGTTCCTTGTTTTCAGGCTTTAGAAGCGTATCAACCGTTCCTGCAGGCAGTGCAGCAAAGGCATCGTTTACGGGCGCGAAGACTGTGAAAGGTCCTGGGCTTTGCAGCGTGTCGACCAAACCTGCGGCTTGAACGGCGGCGACCAATGTCGTGTGATCGGCTGAGTTCACTGCGTTTTCCACAATGTTCTTGGTCTCGAACATTGGCGCACCACCCACCATCGGGTTCTCGGCGTAAGCTGCGGTTGCAATGGTCAGTGCTGTGACGGCGGTCGCCAGCTTGGATACGATCTTCATTTGAGTCTCCTCTCATAATTGCCCGCGATCTTTTGCGGTTATGAGAGCCACGGCGCGATGCGTGGAAAAGTTTCAGCCGGCCTGAAATAAATCTGCGTCGAAGAATTCATCAATCGCCAGAATGGCCCCTGTCGGCGCGCCGGTGGGTGAGCCACCTACTGGCTCGTCGGAGACGGCCAATGTCCCACCATCGATCAAGGCGGCGATTTCGGGTGTGATCTCGAACAGGCTTTCCTGACTTGCCGAGATCACCCCTAACGACACGGGCGCATCGGCATCCGCGCCAATCACCCATAGCTCAAAATCCCGACCCGCCGCTGGCGCACCCTGTTCGGGGATGACTTTGAATAAGTCGCCCTCCGGCGAATAGCCCGCCTCAATATGCACCGTCCCGTCTTCCGAGATCAGTGTCGCATGGAGCGTCGGATCGAATACCGGGTCGCGCAGCATGGGACTGAAGGCGAGAAAGGCCGCGACCGCCAAAGCGGCCATTGCAGGGAAAGCGAGCCAGCTCCAAGACCATCCGCGTCTTAGACCCTTCGGCTCACCGCTCAATTCAGCAACAAGCTTCGCTTTGACCGAGGGCGATGGAGCCTCATCAGGCACGTCAGCGGCCAAGGCTGAAAACTCTGCCTCCCAGAACCGCACTTGCGCGGCCAGGTCTGGCTCGTTCAGAAGGCGCGCTTCGAATGCCCGCTCAGCGTCCGCATCCAGCAGGCGCAAGACGTATTCGGCGGCCAGCGCCTCGTCTTCCGGTATGTCCTGTTGGTCGCTCATCGCGAAAGGCACTCCTTCAAAGATATCAGGCTGCGGCGCAGCCAGGTTCGCATTGTGTTCAGCGGGACGTCAAAGCGGTCCGCGAGCGCTTGGTAGGTTGCGCCGTCCAGATAAACAGCGCGAACCGCCTCGGCACGATCTTGCGGCAGCTCCTCAAAGCAGGCGCTGATCCGGCGCTGCTCAGAGGCGGCAATCGTTGCAGCCTCAGGCCCCGGGCGCTTTTCGACAAGCTCGCCCACACTGTCGAGGTCCACATGATTGCTTTTGTGCGCCCGCAGCCGGTCAATCGCTAGGTTCCGCGCAACGGTGATCAGCCATGTCATCGGGCTGTGACCTGTGACCGCATACCGATCCGCTTTGGCCCAAACCCGCAAGTAAACCTCCTGCAGTGTGTCTTCGGCCTCCGCCCGACTTTTCAAGACACGCAGACAAACGCCGAAAAGTTTCCCGCTGGTCGCATCATAGAGCGCGGCCAAGGCAGCCCGGTCGCCAAGCGCGACCTTGCCGATCAACTCTTCAATGTCCTTGCGGTCCGTCATGCGCCTCTTAAGCCGTTCAAATAGCTTCTTTTCTTAACCTGACTGACAGAAATGGCCCCGAACGGCAATCTCTCGCCGCTGGGACCATTTTGCACAGGTACCACTCAACTCATTGCCCGGTCGTCATGGATTACGTGCCAAGCGAGGCCGCGAAGCCCGTAATGCGGCCCATGCCAAGATCAGCTTTCATGCTGGCCGCGCCGGTTTCGAGGTCGATCTCATAGAGCCCCGCCGATGGCGCGCCTTCCATCTGCAAGATTGCAAGCGCCATGTTCTCGCCCTCGCTGGCGGAGACGATGTCAAAGCCGCCCATTGGGGCCAGATCGACCGGCGCCCCGTCGACGGTGATTTTGCCGATGGTTTCCAAGGTGCCCGCGTTGTTGGCGAGGCTTACCAAAGTGTCCGTTTCTGCATCAAGCGCGTATTGGAAGGTCCCGCCGGCTTTCTCGCCATTGATGGCGTTTGTATAGGCGTTGGCAAAGATCATCGGCGTCGTGCCCGCCATGCTGTCACCCTCGCCGTAGGCCAGATCGGTGAAACGGCGCACCGACCCGGCGCGCTCGTCATTGTCGCCGAAGCCTTTGGGGAAATAGACGAGGTTGTCACCTGCCGATGTCACCGCACGCACGGCGTCGATCTTGTTGTTGAAGTCAAACGCAACCACCTTGCCGTCGCCGATCATCGCGTCCTCCATGAAGGCAGCGCCCAAATCGGTCATCTTGCCCGACATCGGATCAATCGTCGCGATCATGCCGTCGGAAAAGCCGATCAACTCGCCAGTGACAGGCCGCCAGGCAATCGCCTTCAGCGGCGCTGCGAGGTCGTAGGTCATCACCTCCGCCGGGGCGTTCACATCGCTCATCACGACCAGCGTTGCCCCGTCATTGGCCAAAGCATAGCCGGAGACTGCCGCGTGACCGGCGGCGAATGCCGGGCTGGCAGCAATGGCAATAAGAGACGTCACAAGAGCTTGGGTTTTCATCGTTTTTCCTTTCGAGTTTTCCTCAGCGCGCATGATTTTTCGATGCGCTCTGACCTCAACCACGAGAGGCCGGGCGGAATAGTTTCAGCTGGAGTGAAATTTTTTTTCTGCACCAAAACTGCGGCGCAAGACCCCCCAAGAACAAGCAATGGCCCGCAGTTTCCCCCGGGCCATCCAAATAATCTTAGAACTCAATCAGGCGTTAGCGGTCGGCCTGCGGCAGCGCATCAAAGCCAATCCTCCCAAGCCGGCAAAAAGCAATGGAAGAGATGCAGGAACCGGAACGGCAGCCACGTTAAAAGCGACCGTGTCCAGGCCTACGATGCTGCTATTGCCACTTTCACCGACCGAGACGTTGATCTCGTCAAACAACAGCCCCGTGAACCCGTAGAAGTTATTGGGGTCGCGCGGATTGCCATTGACCGGAGGGCGCGACACAGCGGTCGTAAACGACTCCACGATGATCCCCTTTAACAACGCGGTGAATGTTGTCTGGATGCCGCCATTGCTTGTCATCGCAAATGATGCATCCGTCACTGTATTGGTGAAGATCATTGAGAACGGGTTCGCACCGCCAAAATTCCCAAGATAGGGCGTTGTAAAGTTGGGACGGTTTGGATTGTTGTTCAGCCGCGTCAATCCGGGCGTAAAGCTGAGCCCGAGACCACTGTACTGGGTCGTGATCGCGCCGGTGGTGGCGATCTCTCCAAATCCGATCTCGACATCCGCGTTCGCCACGCCAGTTGACGACCCGCTGATGGTGGCGGCAGTCGCTGGTAATGCTAGAAAGACCGCAGTGCATATGGCCGCTAACCTTCTTATTTCAAACATAGACTTCTCCCTTAGAGACAGCGTTCATGTGTAACCGGGCCTCTACGACCCGCTGAGCAAATAGATTTTGCCTCGCGTAGCCACGTATGGGCGGGACAATAAGTTTCAGAAAATTTTCAATATTCGCGAAATAGCTTGTCTTCGCGCTCAAAAGCGGCCCGATGAGGCCCAACGAAGCCCGTCTATTGCGCTTTCTTCGCACCGGACCGCGTGGTGGTAGTGAAGACAGCCCACATTCCACTGGCTTTTTCCGCCCTTTTAATGTAACATGTATTTACATTCTAAAAATTTAACAGAAAGGAGGCGCCCTTGGGGGATTGTCTGTAATTATCGTATGTCTAGAGCTGGCCTTTGTCTGGCTCGTCTATTTCGCTTTTGGTGTCGCGACAGAGCATAACCTGCCAATCTGGCTGACCGCGCTTTTGGTCATCCTCGTCGACCGCACCGTCACTTCCATCACATCTTTTGCCAAACGCAGACGCGACCGTCTGCCCGCTGTGCCGCGCAGCTCCAAGCGCCGCGCAGAACCGTAACGCTTTGCGCGCAGCGCCCCCCTTCATTGTTTCAAAAATATTCCGGGGGGGCGCCAAAGGCGCCGGGGCAGAGCCCCCGCACAGGCCTGTCCATTTTTCCTGACCTCCCAGCGGCTTGGCATTTGCCAAACAGCCCGTTAATTGATGGATCAATCAGGAGCGTACCTCATGTCGATGAACAGTTTTGGCCATCTTTTCCGCGTGACCACCTGGGGCGAAAGCCACGGGCCCGCTTTGGGTGCGACGGTCGATGGCTGCCCGCCAAATGTGCCGCTGAATGAGGACATGATTCAGGTCTGGCTCGACAAGCGCAAACCGGGGCAGAACAAATACACCACGCAGCGCCGTGAAGCCGATCAGGTGAAAATCCTGTCGGGAGTCTTCGAAGGCAAAACCACCGGCACGCCGATCCAGCTGATGATCGAAAACACCGATCAACGCTCAAAAGACTATGGCGATATCGCCGAGAAATTCCGCCCCGGCCATGCCGATATCACCTATTGGCAGAAATACGGCATTCGCGACTATCGCGGCGGCGGGCGCTCTTCCGCACGCGAAACCGCCGCCCGTGTCGCAGCTGGTGGCGTCGCGCGCGAAGCGATCAAGATGCTTGCCCCCGGCCTCACTGTCACCGGCTATATGGTGCAGATGGGCATTCACAAGACCGACACACGCGACATGTCGCAGATTGACCAAAACCCGTTCTGGGTGCCGGATGCGAATGCCGCGGTCGTTTGGGCCGATTATCTCGACGGTTTGCGCAAATCCGGCAGCTCTGTCGGCGCAATGATCGAAGTTGTTGCCTCAGGCGCGCCTGCAGGCCTTGGCGCGCCGATATATGCCAAGATAGACACGGATCTGGCCGCCGCGATGATGTCGATCAATGCCGTCAAAGGCGTCGAGATCGGCGCAGGCATGCAGACCGCCATGCTCACTGGCGAAGAGAACGCGGACGAGATCAGCATGGGACCTGATGGGCCGGTCTACAGCTCGAACCATGCGGGCGGTATATTGGGCGGCATTTCCAGCGGTCAGGACTTGGTTGTGCGCTTCGCCGTCAAGCCGACCTCTTCGATCCTGACGACGCGCAAAACCGTGACCAAATCTGGCGAAGAGACCGAGATCATCACCAAAGGCCGCCACGACCCCTGCGTCGGCATTCGCGCCGTCCCCGTGGGTGAAGCGATGATGGCCTGCGTGATCCTCGATCACATCCTATTGCACCGTGGTCAAAACGGCGGAAATCAAGGCGCGATCGGGTAAACAACCGGTTAAAAATTTTCAGAAGTACTTTTAGATCACGGCCTTACAAGATTCCCCGCGTGCGGGGGATCACTGTTTTTGCTTCGAAAGCTGCACCGCCAGAATACCAGCCGTGATCACCGCGACCCCGATAACATCCCAAATTCCCAGAGCTTCGCCCAGCAGAACCGCCGCAATCGCGACCCCGAAGAACGGGTTCAAAAAGTGAAACGTCGCCGCCTTCACAGCCCCAATTCTCGCCACCAGAACAAACCAGATAAACGTCGCAATGATCCCCGGAACAATCGTCGTGTAGGCAAAGGCCAACCCCAGCTCCAGGTTCCAGTCGATCACCATCTCCTCAAAAATCCAGGCAGCAACCGCTAGAACAGCCGCCCCCACCAGCATCTGCAAGCCCACAACCATCATCAGGTTGCCCCCGCTGGACGCCCCACGCATCGCCAACGTCGCCACCGCCAAAGCCAGCGCCGCGACCACACACATCCCCAGCCCAACGGGATCCATCTGCCCGCCCAAACGCGCGCCCATAATGATCGCCACACCGATGAAACCCGACACCAGCCCCACTATTCCCAACGCTGGCAACCGGTCCTTCAAGACAATCCAGCCTATTAACCCGACCAGCAATGGCATAGTCGACGCAATGATCGCCGCCAGTGACGCCTCCACCGTCTGCATCGCTACAAAGTTCAGCCCCAGATAGATCGCATTCTGGCAGACGCCGAAGATCACTACAGCCCGCCACTGCCCTTTCGTCAGTCGCCAACTCTGTCCCATCGCCCAAGCGATACAAATCGCCATCACACCCGCAAACAGAAACCGCAATGCTGACACCGTCAAAGGCGGCGCCTGCGTCACGATAATCCGCGCTGAGGTGAAGGCCGACGACCAGATGAGCGCGAAGGCAAGGCCCATCAGAACTGCTTTGATATCCACCCAAGCTCCTTAGCTTCGTTTTGGCAGAAATACTCCCGCCGGAGGCACAAAATTTCGAGCGCGCCGTTAGGCGCACATTCGGATCGATTAGGCCAAAAGAAAAGGGCCACCCGTAGGCGACCCTCGAAACTCTGTAAATGCAGCGCGGCCTAGCCGTTAACGCTGTCCTTCAAGGCTTTCGCAATGGTCATCTTCACCACTTTATCTGCCTCTTTGGAAATCTGCTCACCGGTAGCAGGATTGCGTACCATGCGGGCTGGGCGCTCGCGGCAATAGATTTTGCCAACACCAGGCAAGGTCACTGCGCCACCACCGGATACTTCCTTGGTGATAATGTTGATGATCCCGTCCAAAGCCGCCGCGGCGCCTTTCTTGTCGGTTCCGGCTTCTTCGGCCAGGGCTGCGACCAGTTGTGTCTTGGTCATTGGTTTCGACGCCATAAGCTGTCTCCCTCTAGTATCCCATTATTTGGGCGTTATTGCGCGAATCTAGCTGAATATAGTAGGGCCGCACAACAATTAGTGTGCCAGAACCCTTATTTTTCTGCGTTTTTCCGCTGTTTTTGCCATTTAAAGGAAGGCTGTTTCCTCGAAACTGCGCAATTTCCGGGAATGAAGGCGTTCCAGAGGCATCTCTGCAAGGCGTTCCATTGCCTTGATCCCTATCAAAAGATGGCGCGCGACTTGGGTTTTGTAGAAGTCTGAGGCCATTCCAGGCAGCTTTAACTCGCCATGCAGCGGCTTGTCCGAGACACAAAGCAGCGTTCCATAGGGCACCCGGAACCGAAAGCCATTTGCAGCAATCGTAGCACTTTCCATGTCGAGCGCGATGGCGCGAGACTGGCTCAAGCGGTGGACGGGACCGGATTGATCACGAAGCTCCCAATTGCGGTTATCGATGGTTGCAACCGTGCCAGTTCGCATGATCCGCTTCAGATCGTAGCCCTGTAATTCGGTCACTTCCTCAACCGCGTCTTCAAGGGCGATCTGCACTTCTGCCAAGGCCGGGATTGGCACCCAAACGGGCAAATCATCGTCGAGTACGTGATCTTCCCGCAGATAGGCATGGGCCAGCACAAAATCGCCCAAGGACTGGGAGTTTCGCAAACCGGCGCAGTGGCCAACCATCAACCAAGCATGAGGGCGCAGAACGGCGATGTGGTCGGTCGCCGTTTTGGCGTTCGACGGACCCACACCGATATTCACCAATGTGATCCCGGAGCCATCTTCCTTTGTCAAATGATAGGTCGGCATTTGCGGCATTTTCTGCACCGAGGGGATCGCGCCCTCGGGATCGGTCAGGATATGGTTTCCGGTGCTCACAAAGCCGGTGTAGCCCGATTGTGCATCGCCAAGCATCACGCGCGCATAAGTCTCAAACTCGTCCACATAAAACTGATAGTTGGTGAACAGAACGTGGTTCTGAAAATGCTCCGGGTCAGTCGCGGTATAATGCGATAGCCGTGCGAGCGAGTAGTCAATGCGCTGCGCCGTGAAACCTGACAGATGGCTTGACCCATCAGGATGCGTGGCGCCGTGCCCATTTACGATGTCATCATTGGTCGTTGACAGGTCCGGGACGTCGAAGACATCGCGCAGCGTAAAAGCAATCGCACCATCCTGAGGCACGGTCATCCTATCCCCAGCGGCGGCGGCAAAGTGTACAGGCATGGGCGTATCGGACGCAGCAATCTGAACCTCAACGCCGTGATGATCCATTAGGAGCTGAATTTGCTGCTCAAGATAGTGACGAAACAAATCAGGTCGCGTGATCGTGGCAGAATAGGTGCCTGGAGAAGCCACGTGACCAAAGCTCAACCGGCTGTCGACCTGCGCGAAGGTCGTCGTCGTCATTCGAATTTCTGGGTAGAAGGCCCGGTAGCGCGCGGCAGGTTCGTCACCTGCCAGTGCGGCATTGAAATTCTCTGTCAGGAAACTGGTGGCAGCGCCATAGAGCGCACAAAGCCGATCCACCGCCAGTTTGGCGTCTGAAAACATTTCCGATGCGGGAACATTTGCGACTTTGATCGGCAAATCAGCGTCTGAAACTATCATTCGGCACCTTCAAATAGCGTTGTCATTTCAAATTTGGTCACATCCACCAAGCCAAGATCGGAAATCCGTAACTCTGGTATGACAACCAGCGCGAGGAGGGAGTGTTGCATGAAAGCATTGTTCAGGTCGCAACCGCAGGCCTGCATTGCCTCAACCAGTTGCTCGGCCTTGGCGGCGACCTCCCGGGCCGGACGATCCGACATCAAACCGGCAATTGGCAGCTCAACCAAAGCAAGCTCTTGATTGTCTTTCCAGACGGTGACGCCACCACCAACCTCGCCCAAACGATTGGCGGCGCGCGCCATCATCTGCCGCGACGTGCCGATGACGATCATATGGTGGCTGTCATGGGCCACCGTGGACGCGATGGCCATTTCACCACTATAGCCAAACCCTTCGACGAGGGCATTTACGACGTCACCGGTTGCGCGATGGCGTTCAACGAGGGCGATCTGAGCGATCCCATTTTGGGATGAAATTAGACCCTGTTCTGTGTTAACGCGCCGCTTCAAAGCCTTGGTTGGCGCCTGATTTTCAACAACGCCAATGACATTGGCGGTCAACTGACCAGCACCGGCTGGCGCCTCAATTTCAAAGTCATGCTCGGTCAGAACCTTGCCCAGCCGGACGGTTTCGCGCGCGTGTGCGGGCCAGTCAAGATGTGGACAATCGACCTTGATCACCCCTTCCACAGCAACGACGCGGCCTCGTGCGATGACTTGATCAATCGGCAGCGACCTCAGATCAGAGGTTAAGATGACATCTGCGCGCCGTCCCGGCGCAATTGATCCAAGCTCCCGCTCCAATCCAAAATGCGTTGCTGTGTTGATCGTAGCCATCTGCAGCGCAATGATCGGATCGCATCCGCATTCAATTGCATGACGCACGGCACGGTTCATATGACCTTCATTGACCAAAGTTGCGGAATGGCAGTCGTCGGTGCACAAAATAAACCCGCGCGGGTCGAGCCCCTTCTCGGTCACCGCAGTGATCTGGCTTTCTACATCGTACCAAGCAGAGCCAAGGCGCATCATGGACCGCATACCTTGGCGCACGCGTGCTATCGCGTCGGCCTCGCACGTTCCTTCGTGATCATCCGCCGGGCCGCCAGCGGCATAAGCGTGAAAATCAGGGCCGAGATCGGGGGACGCATAGTGCCCACCAACGGTTTTTCCGGCCTTTTGAACCTCAGCGATCTCGGCAAGCATTTGCTGGCTTCCATTGATGACACCGGGGAAATTCATCATCTCCCCCAGACCAATAATTCCTGGCCACGACATTGCTTCAGCCACGTCCTCCGGTCCAATTTCGAAACCTGTGGTCTCAAGGCCGGGAGCAGACGGCGCGCAGCTGGGCATCTGCGTATAAATAGAAATCGGCTGGATTAGAGCCTCATCGTGCATCAAACGTACGCCCTCGAGCCCTAGGACGTTGGCAATTTCATGCGGATCGGTGAACATCGTGGTTGTGCCATGCGGGATCACGGCAGCGGCGAATTCGGCAGGCGTGAGCATTCCGCTTTCGATATGCATATGCCCGTCACAGAGCCCGGGGATAAGAAAGCGTCCTTCGGCTTCGACCACATTTGTCTTTGGGCCAGTGCAATGCCCAGCGTCCGGGCCAACATAGGCAAAGCGACCCTCCGAGATTGCAACCTGCCACCCTTCGAGCACTTCACGCGTATGCACGTTGACCAGAGTCCCGCCGCGGATCACCATGTCAGCTTCCGCGCGGCCTGCCGCCACCGCGACCAAAGTCGCCGCGCTATCTGCCCAAGATTTCAGTGAGTGCCGTTCCATGTACCAATTGTCATGGTCGCTAATAGGTTTGCAAGTCGCAATTGCACTAGCCTGGCGCGCGTCGACATGCTTTCGTTCGCGACAGGACATTACTTCTTGCGCGAAGGACGAACGAAATGGACGGCTCACGTACGAATATCGAACACTGGGAAGAGCGCGTGGACCTCGCGGCGTGTTTTCGCTGGACCGCACGGCTGGATATGCACGAAGCCGTCGCCAACCACTTTTCGCTTTCGGTAAACGACGATGGCACGCAATTTTTGATGAATCCGAACCAGGTACACTTCAGTCGGATTAAAGCCTCCGACCTGCTTTTGTTGGACGCGAATGATCCCGACACTCTCGACACGCCGCATGCGCCGGACCCAACCGCATGGGGTCTTCATGGCAGCCTGCACCGCTTCTGTCCGCATGCGCGCTGCGCGATGCATGTACATTCTGTCCATGCAACGGTTCTGGCTTGTCTGGAAAACAAGATGCTGCCGCCGTTGGACCAGAACGCGGCTATGTTTCACGACCGCCAGGTTGTCGACAATGAATATGGCGGGCTGGCCTTTGAGGAAGAAGGCGAACGCTGCGCCCAGCTTTTTGCGGATCCAAAGAAATTTGTGATGGTGATGGGCAATCACGGCATTATGGTCATCGGCGAAACGGTCGCCCAAACATTCAATCGCATGTATTTCTTCGAACGTGCGGCGGCGGTCTATATCAACGCCCTGCAAACCGGCCAGCCGCTTTCCATCTTGCCTGATGAGATCGCCTCAAAAACAGCAGATGAGTTGGAGGGTTATCCCGAGGCGGATATCCGACATCTGGCTGAACTGAAGGCAATCTTGGAAGAAGAAGGCTCTAACTTTGCCCAATGAGGTTGGAAGCTACGCCGCCTATCGCTAAATGCTCCGGCTTTACTGGCAGCAGACGCATCCACGCCCGAACCCGTTCTAAAACCAAACAATTGTATCCGTGATGAAGCGGACCGAGACAAATCATCGTCGCGTATCAAGAAGGACTGACTATGCAATACGGCCTGAATGACGAACAGGAGATGATTGCCTCCACCGTTCGCAGTTTTGTGGAAAATGAAATCTATCCGCATGAGGACTTGGTCGAGCGTACGGGCGAGGTGCCTGAAGAGATAGCACAAGACATCAAACAAAAGACCCTAGAGCTGGGGTTTTACGCCTGCAATTTCCCGGAAAGTGTGGGCTGCGCCGGGCTCAACCATGTCGATTTTTCACTTGTTGAGCGCGAGCTTGGCCGGGGGTCGATGGCGCTCAACCACTTCTTTGGACGTCCGCAGAATATTCTGATGGCCTGCGAAGGGGAGCAGATCGACCGCTATCTAATGCCAGCTGTACGAGGCGAAAAAATGGACGCGCTTGCCATGACGGAACCCGGCGCCGGGTCCGATGTGCGCGGCATGAAATGCTCAGCCGTGCGCGATGGCGGGGATTGGGTCGTGAACGGGACCAAGCACTTCATTTCCGGAGCTGAGCATGCTGATTTCATCATCGTCTTTATCGCGACGGGTGAGGACGATACTCCGCGCGGCCCAAAGAAACGAATAACGACGTTCCTCGTTGATCGCGGCACGCCCGGCTTCACTATTCGTGATGGGTACAAGTCCGTTTCGCATCGCGGTTACAAAAATATGATCCTCGACTTTGACGATTGTCGCCTGCCCGACGCGCAGGTGTTGGGAGAGGTGGATGGCGGCTTCGCAGTGATGAACGAATGGCTATACGCGACGCGGATCACGGTTGCCGCGATGTCTGTCGGTCGCGCGCGCCGCGTGTTTGACTACGCGCTCAGCTATTCCGCGGAGCGCGAGCAATTTGGCCAGCCCATCGGCAAGTTTCAGGGCGTCGGATTTCAGATCGCCGATATGATCACCGAGATCGATGCCGCGGATTTGTTGACGCTGGCGGCAGCTGACAGGCTCGACAAACAAATACCTGCAAACCGTGAGATCGCGTCTGCCAAGCTTTATGCAACCGAGATGCTCGCTCGTGTCACTGACGCAGCCATACAAATTCATGGTGGAATGGGCCTGATGGACGACTACCCGCTTGAACGTTTTTGGCGTGACGCCAGGGTTGAGCGTATTTGGGACGGCACATCAGAAATTCAACGCCATATTATCAGCCGCGATTTGCTGCGGCCCTTGGGCGCCTGATGAGCGGGTTGCAAAGGCTGCTGAACCCGCGTTCTATCGCTGTCATTGGCGGTGGCGCTTGGTGTGAAGCGGTCCTCGAACAGATCCAGAAGTTCCGTTTCAGCGGCGCTGTCTATGCCGTCCACCCCGTCAAGCCCGAGGTTGCGGGCGTCAAAGCATGGGGTGGCGTGCATCTTCTGCCAGAAGCGCCGGACGCAGTCTTCGTCGGGATCAACCGCGAAGCGAGCGTCGGTGCGGTAGAACGGTCCCGAAAGAAAGGCGCAGGTGGTGCCGTCTGTTTTGCCTCCGGATTTGCCGAAACGACGGCCGAGGACTCGACCGGCGCCGATGCGCAGGAGAGATTACTACGGGCCGCCAGTGACATGCCGATCCTAGGGCCCAATTGCTATGGGTTCATCAATGCGCTTGATCGTGTCGCCCTTTGGCCCGATCAACACGGTATGGTGCCGGTGGAGACAGGCGTCGCCATCCTCACCCAATCCTCCAACATTTCGATCAACTTGACCATGCAAGCGCGGTCATTGCCGATTGGCTATATGATCGCATGTGGAAACCAAGCCCAATTGAGCCAGGCCGAAATCGCAGAAGGCTTGCTTGATGACCCACGCGTCACGGCCATTGGTTTGCATATAGAAGGGTTCGCAAACCTGCGCGCTTGGGAACGGCTGTCGCAGAAGGCCCGCGAAAGAAATATTCCAATCGTCGCCCTAAAAGTCGGCGCTTCGGCACAGGCACGCGCCGCAACTGTTTCACACACTGCGTCCCTTGCCGGCGAGGATAGCGGCGCGCAAGCCTTGTTGGATCGCCTGGGCATCGTCCGCAGCCCGGATCTGCCAAGTTTTCTGGAAACGCTCAAGCTGATGCATATGTCAGGTCCATTGCCTTCCAAAAGTGTTGCCTCGATCAGCTGTTCTGGCGGGGAGGCATCACTCGCAGCTGATTTAGGGGCTGCCGCAGGTCTTACTTTCCCACCCTTAACCGATGGACAAAAACAGGCTCTAAGAAAGGTACTTGGGCCGAAAGTCGCGCTCGCCAACCCGCTGGATTATCATACCTATATTTGGCGTGATGCGGAAACCATGGCGGATGCTTGGAAAGCAATGACTGGCCCCGAGACAGCGATCACGATGACTATTGTGGATGTACCCCGGCGCGACAGGTGCGACCCACGTGATTGGGATTGCGCCATTGACGCAGCCATTCGTGTCCGTCAGGAAACCGGTCGGCCGTTTGCCATGGTCTCCAGCTTGCCGGAGCTCATGCCAGAAGAGGTGGCCGAAAGGTTGATAGCGGGCGGTGTCATTCCATTCAACGGCCTGCGTGAGGCGATGGAAGCCATACGTGCTGCACATCTTCCAACGCCTGAGGCGGCCGAACTCCTTCTCCCGGGAGAACCTCGCGACACAGTCCTGTTTAGCGAAGTTGACGCAAAACGCGCCCTTTGGGCCTATGGGCTGTCGATCCCTGAGGGCGTTTTGCTCGAGGATCGCGATGATCTTTCGGCCACCGCAGAACTGGCATTTCCACTTGTCGCAAAAGTGCAAGGGCTGGCACACAAGACTGGCGCCGGCGGCATCGCCTTGGGCTTGAACTGCCTTGAAGACATTCAAGAGGAGCTGCCGCGCCTTACGGACGGACCTGTTTTCTTGGAAGAGATGGTGACGCAAGGCATCGCGGAGCTGCTCATCGGTGTTGTAAGGGACCCTGTACATGGGTTTGTCTTAACCCTTGCCGCGGGCGGCACGATGACGGAGCTGCTGGATGACAGCGTCTCCCTGCTTATTCCGACCTCAGAAGCTGCGGTCGACGAGGCACTAAACGCGCTTCGGATTGCGCCCGTTCTGGCAGGGTATCGCGGCAAGCCGGCCTGCGACCGCGCCGCCATCTCGGCGGCAATCGAAGCTGTCCAATCCTATGTAGTAGACCATGCCAGCAGTCTGGAAGAGATCGAGGTGAACCCATTGATCTGCACTCAAGCAGACGCAATTGCGGCCGATGCATTGATAAGGAAAACCCAATGATAGACCCTAATCCAATCAAAACGCGCCGTGACGGACCGATTTTAGAGGTCACATTGGACAGACCAAAAGCAAATGCGATTGATCTGGCCACGTCTCGGATCATGGGCGATGTTTTTGCTGGCTTTCGCGATGACCCGGAACTGCGCGTGGCCATTGTTACCGGCGGCGGACAGAAATTTTTCTGTCCAGGTTGGGATCTGAAGGCGGCGGCGGACGGTGACGCTGTGGACGGCAACTACGGTGTCGGCGGCTTTGGGGGCTTGCAGGAGTTACCAGATCTCAACAAACCAGTCATCGCAGCTGTGAACGGCATCGCCTGCGGCGGCGGTCTAGAATTGGCTTTGAGCGCAGATATGATCCTTGCCGCTGATCACGCGACATTTGCGCTACCCGAAATACGGTCGGGCACGGTAGCTGACGCGGCTTCCGTCAAACTCCCCAAACGGATCCCCTATCACATTGCCATGGAGCTTCTCTTCACGGGCCGCTGGTTTGATGCGAACGAGGCGCATCGCTGGGGGTTGGTCAACGAAATCCTTCCTGCAGACAGGCTTATGGACCGCGCATGGGAGCTTGCCCGGCTCTTGGCCTCGGGCCCACCTTTGGTCTACGCGGCGATTAAGGAAATCGTCCGCGCGGCGGAGAATGAGCGTTTTCAAGACACGATGGATCAGATCACGTCCAGCAGCTTTGAAACCGTCAAAACGCTATACACGAGCGAAGACCAGTTGGAGGGCGCCAAGGCCTTCGCCGAAAAGCGCGATCCTTGCTGGAAAAGACGCTAGGCCTTTCTGAAGATCACAAGAAAGGCTTTGTCATCCGCAAAGCCATCTTGGCATGAGTCGTCATAAATCGGTATTTCGTGCTTTGTTAGACCCTTTATCCTGCTTCGAAGCTCGTTCAACTTCGCCTCAAACCCGCGCGCGGCAAAGTGTTCAGCGTTAATACTGAGCACGAAAAGTGCATCCGCAGAAGCGATGCGTAGCAGTTCGTCAATCGCTTCAGGGCCAACATGTCCGTGCGTGAAAGTACCGGCGCTCACAATCCCATGATAGGTCCCATCATCAACATCCAAACGCTCGGTCACATCGCCCTCAAACAGGTTCTCGTAGCAATCTTTCAGGGCCGCCTCTGCCAGCATTTGTTGGGAAATATCGGTTCCATCAACGACGTCAATACCAAGCTCCGTCAAAGCTGCTCCCACCAAGCCCGTGCCCGCGCCAATATCCAGAACCGGAGCGGTCCCTCCACTCCGCGCGTAGGCTTCCGCAACGGCGACTGGCAATTGATAGCCCGATGCCTCAGCGAAGCTCTCATCATATGTTTCCGCCCAATCGCTGTAGAGCTTGAGCGATTCCTCCGGCGTTTTCAGATCATATGCACCCTCGAGATCAGGCTTCGTCATGTTGCAAATTCCTCAGCACTGTAGCCCTGCAAGAAAAGAAGCGCGGTCAGATCACCGTGGTTTACCCGATACTGCGCCTCGGCCTGCACAGCAGGTTTTGCATGAAGTGCAACGCCCATTCCGGCGCGCGTCAACATACCTAGATCATTGGCGCCATCCCCGACTGCAATGACTTGCACGTCACCAATCCCAAGTTTGAGCTTAAGCTCTTCTAACGCTTCAACTTTGGCTTCTTTGCCAAAGATAGGCGGGATCACTTCACCGGTCAGCTTTCCGTCTGTGATCACAAACTGGTTTGACCGATGCTCATCAAACCCAAGATGCTCTGCAACCGGCCCTGTGAAAGACGTAAAGCCGCCAGAAACCAATGCTGCGTAAGCCCCGTGCGCTTTCATCGTTGCGAGCAACGTTTTTCCACCCGGCATAAAGGTAATTTGATCCATTAAAACAGAGTCTATTACGCCTTGGGAGAGGCCTTTGAGTAAGCCCACGCGTTCCCTTAGAGCGCCTTCAAAAGCGATCTCACCATTCATAGCGCGCGCAGTAATTTCAGCCACTTTCGCGCCAATCCCAGCGCGTGAGGCGAGCTCATCAATGCATTCTTGCTCGATCATGGTGCTATCCATATCGGCAAGCAGCAGGCGCTTTTTGCGATCTGCCTCTTTGTGCACAGCAACGTCCAGCTTCATCCTTTGAAGATCGCTCCAAACGCTACCAAAATTGTCCGGCATGGATGGTAGCGTAAATTCCGCGGCGACCCCTGGCATCAACCAGATGGTCTCGCCCCCGCTCCAAGCATTCCGCAACGACTCGACCAACGCAGGCTCAAGGACAGGGGTGTCAGGCGAGGTTAGGAGGGAAGCCACAAACATGCGCGAAGTGTCCAATCTCAGTCAGGGGTGTCGCAAAGAAAACGAGGTCCACCGCTGCTATAGCCTTCGATCCCCTGTTGTGAAAGCCGGGAACCAAGCTTGCCCCGCAAAGTCACGCACGCTTCTGATACGTGTTAGGACGATGCCGCCGAATTGAACCCAAAAAGACGCCTATTGATCTAGCGAACAGGCAATTATTGGACGTCCAAATTCGATATGGACGAAATAGTCTCTTTTAAACTGTCGATGTAGCTCTGCCCTTCGACGGCGCGCGCGAGCGGCGGGAAGACGATGTTCTGAAGGCCAAGATCGGCCGTGAGATCAAACGCGCCCGTTGGGGGCGATGCTTCCCAAATGAGAATCTGAGCGCCTGTCTGCGCCACGAGCGAGCGGAGGTTTTCAATTTGATCGTTGGATGGGATCGATCCCGCTTCCCACTCCAACGATGCAATTGAGAGACCGTACCTGCGCTCAAAGTACTCGTAACGAGGATGCGTGGCGATAAACGCAATACTTTGCATATCCTGCAAAGCAGCGCGGGCCATTGTGTCGAGAGCGTCCAAATCGGCGCGGAGCGCGTCGAGCCGGGCCGCAACATCATCTGCCGGCGCCAGCTTGCGCGCGGTGATCGCGGCGGCAATGGCCTCAGCCTGCAAGGTGGCGAGAGACGGGTTTAGCCACAAATAAGACGCGACCCCTTCATGAGAATGTTCGCCCCCGTCACCGTGGCTATGAGTGATACTTTCGGTGACAATGAATTGGTCTTCAATGGCAGCAGAAGTGTTCACGAGTTTCGAGCGTGGCAGTGACACACGGTCGACCCAAGTGGCGAACCCAGCCCCGTTCAACAGGATCAAATCCGCAGATTGAATCATGCTGATATCGGCAATCGAAGGACGCCAAAAGGACGGGTCGACGCCGGGCGGTACGGGAAACACGACGTCGGCCGTCTCACCCAAAAGGCGTTCCGCGAAATACTGCAGCGAATGGTTCACAGCGACCACGCGTGGGCGATCTTGGGCGACTGCAACCTCAGTTGAAAAAAGGATCAACCAGACCGTTAATAACTGTTTTAGGGTACGCAACGTCATCAACTCTGGCAGTTCCGGGAAATGTCGTCTGGCGTCACAATCCAGTAGTTGTCATGGCTGCCAGTATCGACTTCAATCACAAGGCCGCCGGAATGATCGACGCTGTCCAGCGGCACGGCCAAGGTTCCGTCCGTCCCAATAGGCAAGGTGGTCAGAAGCGCGTTTTCGCCGTCAAGCACGCGCACGTCGCCTTGTTGGACAGCATTTCCGTTGGAGAACTTTGCTTCCACTGTGACGGTTTCGCAATCTACGGATGCGAAAACGGTCAACTGATGTGCGGCCGCCCCAAGGGGGGCGACAGAGCAGACGAAAGCCATTGCAGCTGACCGGATCACTGACCCGTCCACTTTTCAAAATGCACCCAGATCACGGCACCTAGCTCAACCGCTTTGTCTTCGCCGTCTTGGGGCAGAGTGTAATCAGCGGTATTTAGCGCCGCAAACCCCCACCAGCCGTTAGAAGGTGGCGCGTAGGTGAACACACCGCTCGCATCGGCCTTGACCGTCTGGGTGATCATCAAATCATCCGGCACCGTGGCCCCGGCAGCATTGTTGAAGAACTCGACCTCAACTTCGGCGTAAGGAACGGCTTCGCCATTCATTTTAACAATGCCCTGGAAGACATTGTGCTCCCAAAGCCCAAATGGTTTCGAAAGCGGTACGATTTCTGTCTTCAGACCCAGTTCAGTGTCCCATCCCTCATCGTCGCCGTAAGCTGTAACGTAGGTTTTTGTATAATGTATGATGAAAGCGTCCTCGGCGGGCTCCCAATAGGGTTGCGGCTCCATCGCAAAGATGTAGGTGCCGGGACGATCCAGCGGGTAATCAAGTGTGTACCCCTGTTCGTCCATGACCGTCGCGTCTTGAACACCGCCCAAAAGGTCGGTTGAGCTGCCTTCATGTGTGACGGAGAAGGCCACAGGCTCGTCGAGCATCATGCCATCCGTCTCAAACGGATGCGAGAAAGACAGGGTCAAAGCGACGCTCCGCCCGTCTTCCTGACTGATCATCGGATCACTCGGAATGATCATACCGTAATGCGACATTGCAGGTGTGGCGGCGATGATGCCTGCGACCGATGCCGTGATGAGATAGCGTTTCATAACACCTCCTGTTGATTATGAACCAAGCGCGAGCAGCCAACCCACCCAGCCCTCAGCATTTCGCGACACGATGGCCGCACCAATTGCAGCGATAAGCGCTGACAATGATAGTAATGTGAATGTTTCTGCCGACAACAGACGAAGGACCATGCCACGCCGGGCGCCCAATTTGACAGCTGTTGCGATCTCGCGCGCGCGCAGTCGGTAGCTGAGGAAAACTGCCAACCCTATCGCTGCAAAAGCGGCAATCGCGATGATCATTGTCACGACATCGAGAAGTGACTTGATCCGGAATATGCGGTCCACGAGGCCTTGTATGACGCCTGCGGGTTCAATCAACTGGGTTGGGCTTTCGCTGTCGAGGTAGCGCCCCTTAAGGATCGTTGCAGAGCGCGTGTCATTTGGCACGACGATCACAGCCGATGCCGGGAAATCATCCTGGCTGCCGTGAAAATGGAAGCTGTCGATATTGTCTACCGTGATCCGTTGGTACTGCACAACGGCGGCATTCGCGACCGCCTCGGATCCCGATGCCACTTCCGCCGCTGTGACAACATCTTCGTGGCCATGTCCAATGCCCTGGATGACCCATGCCGTCTTGATGTCAACAAAGACAGCTTGATCGTCAGCAGAATTGCTTGGGGCAAGAACACCGACAATCGGCATCTCCAAAGGATAGACGCCATCCAAATCGAACAGGTTTTCTGGCGATGACACCAGCGTATCGCCGACACCCTTGCCAAGCGCTTCTGCCACGTCGGCACCGATTATAGCATCTCCCAGAAGGGAAAGGCCGCGACCGTCGGAGATGGTCAAGTCGCGGAAATCGAAATAGTCGAGTGTTGTTCCAACAATCCGAAACCCACTTGATGAAAAGGCCGTATGAACCGGGATTGGCATGGCAAGGCCGCTGTCCCAGACGGCCTCAACCTCCCGCATTTCGACGGGGTCGGGGCGCTCATCTGAGAAGTAAAGCGCGGCCATTGTCAGGTCCAGCTGTGACCCGCGGCTGCCCAACAAAAGCGGCGTCGCCTCGCCCCGTGCAACGAGGGAACGCTCGCTGGTCGACAGCAGGATCTGCGTCGCGAACGGAACAAACAGGATGAGTGCCGCTACCAGTGTCAAAACGATGCTGCGGGCCCAGTGATAGCGCAGATAGGCGAAGGCGAGGTAGAGCGCGTTCATGCCTCTTCGCTTTCGCGGAATTGGGCGAAATCCAACACCCGTTCAAACCGAGGCAGCAATTCGTGGTCATGGGTCACCGCCAGCACCGCGGCCCCCGCCTGTGTCGCTTGTTCAAACAACAAGTCGAGGATGCGCGCCTTGCTATCGGGGTCAAGGTTGCCGGTGGCCTCATCCGACAAGATAAGCTTGGGCTGCGTCACCAATGCCCGGCAAATCGCAACGCGCTGCTGTTCGCCCTGACTGAGAGCTGTGGGATGGCGATCGAGCTTGTCGCCAATCCCACAGGCTGCAGCCAGCGCTTCCGCCCTCTCTCGCGCTGCTGCATCAAGGGTCAGCGCGGGCGTGATGCGGTAGGGATACAGAATGTTCTGCCGCGCAGACAGGTAGTCCAACAGCGCGAAATCTTGAAACACAAACCCTATTGTGCTGGCCCGAAACCGGCGACGTTGCACATCGGTCAGCGTGGCGACATCGGTACCAGCCACATCTATGCGGCCCGATTCAGGAACAAGGATCCCAGCAACGAGGTTCAACAGCGTGGTTTTGCCGCTGCCGCTTGGGCCAACAATGGCCAGACGCTCGTTGCTGCGGAGCTCAAACTGCGGGACATTCAGCCGAAATCCCGCTCCGCCGTAGCCGAAGGTGAGGTTCTCAATCGTGATCATCAGTTGGTCTGCGGGGCCAAAAAAGTTTCGCCCGCCGCATCCCGGTTGACGTCGAGCAGAGTGAAATCAGTGATCCGCCATGCACCTTCGACGGGAGAGACCAATAGGTCTGCACTATAAGTGTTACCACGCACGTGCAGATGCTCCGCGTGCCCGACGGTTCCGATCACCTGCCATGAAGCGTCGATGGTTAGTTCACCGCCGTTTCGTGCAACCTGCGTGTTTAGCAACTTGATCTCATGGATCGTCTGATCCGCCTCCTCAAGGCCGCCGCCAGCCATGGCCCCAACGCGCTCAAGATAGAGGTATTCCAGTGCATCCCCATGCGTCACGCTTGCCAGCGTATCATAGATTGCGTCTTCTTCCGTCAATCCGAACGCATCATAGACAACCAGCAGCAGCGCCGGCGTCAGCCGCCAGAAATCTGTGCTCGCTTCATCAACGGTCATGGGTTCAAGCCCGGGCGCCGTGAATTGCGCATTCTCGGTCACGCCGTTCTTGGGTGGGAGCAAAACCAATGTCGCAACGGCCGCTGCGCCGAGAGCTGCAAGACCAGCAAGAATGAGAGTGCGGTTCATTAAAGATGGGTTTCCGGCAGCTTCAGTTTCATTGCGCTCCAACCTGTTACACGCTGGCGCGGACTTCAAGTGTGCAGCTGAATTCTGCTCCATCACAACAAGCGGAAGTTCCATTGACCATGGAACAACGCGCCATCGATATCACCTGCTTTGTTATCGGCCACCCGACAACATAGTTTGCGTCGAACCAGGTCTCCTTGCGCCCGAGTCGTGCCAATAGGAAACATCCGTTCCCTTATCGCGCTGCCACGGGCTGCTTTATCTGCATGGCCGGCAACTTTGCCTGTTGCCGTCTCTACAGCGGTTCCGTATGTCCGGCGGTGGGACACCCTTCCCCAACGAAGGGCATATATCTGTGAGGATACCATCAATGGCTACTCAAGCTCCGGCATCGCGGCCGGCCAACCCGCGTTTTTCATCTGGCCCCTGCGCCAAACCTCCCACATTTGAATTGACCAAGCTGGCAGACGCGCCTTTGGGTCGCTCGCACCGCGCCGCACCCGGCAAAGCGAAATTGAAAGAGGCGATTGACCTGACACGCGAAGTGTTAGGCGTGCCCGATGACTACCTGATCGGCATTGTGCCCGCATCGGACACTGGCGCATATGAGATGGCGATGTGGAACTTGCTGGGCGAACGCCCGGTCCAAATGCTGGCCTGGGAGAGTTTTGGGTCGGGCTGGGTGACCGACGTTATCAAGCAGCTCAAGATCGAGGCTGAGGTCAAAACTGCTGAATATGGCGAGATCGTTGATTTCGCGACCGTCGATTTCGACAAGGACGTTTGCTTTACTTGGAATGGCACAACCTCCGGTGTCCGAGTGCCGTCAAAAGACTCTATTCCAGCCGAACGCGCTGGTTTGACGCTGTGCGACGCCACCTCCGCTGCCTTTGCGATGGACCTGCCCTGGGACCGTTTGGATGCAACAACGTTCAGCTGGCAAAAAGTCTTGGGCGGGGAAGCGGCGCATGGCGTACTGATCCTGAGCCCGCGTGCCGTCGCCCG
The DNA here is from genome assembly GCA_039030615.1 of Pseudomonadota bacterium. GTDB lineage: Bacteria > Pseudomonadota > Alphaproteobacteria > Rhodobacterales > Rhodobacteraceae > Litoreibacter. Next base: position 381,193 of record JBCCDV010000002.1, read on the forward strand.
GTTGGAAAGCTACACTCCTGCATGGCCGCTGCCTAAAATTTTCCGCCTGACCAAAGGCGGCAAGCTTATTGATGGCATTTTTACAGGCGCCACGATCAATACCCCATCGATGCTGTGCGTCGAGGATTACATTTTTGCGTTGAACTGGGCCAAATCTGTGGGCGGCCTCAAGGGTTTGATCGCCCGCGCTGATGCGAATGCAAAAGCGGTGAACGCGTTTGCTGACGGCACGGATTGGCTTGCGAATTTGGCGGTTGATCCAGCGACACGGTCGAACACATCCGTCTGCCTGAAATTTACCGACCCACGCATCACCGATGGTGGGTCGTTCGCCAAGGCGGTCGCAAAGCGGCTCGACATTGAAGGCGTGGCCTATGACATCGGCGCTTATCGTGATGCGCCTGCAGGCTTGCGTATTTGGTGTGGCGCAACCGTGGAAACGGCAGATATCGAGGCGCTTATGCCTTGGATCGCCCATGCTTTTGACGCCGAGATTTCGGCTTAACTCCACCAATTTCTATTCAGAAGGAGCCTCATCATGGCCCCCAAAGTACTCGTCTCTGACAAACTGTCTGAAACCGCTGTCCAAATCTTCCGCGACCGTGGAATCGATGTGGATTTCATGCCTGAGCTGGGCAAGGACAAAGAAAGACTACACTCTATCATTGCTCAATATGACGGTTTGGCCATTCGGTCGGCCACTAAGGCGACCGAGAAACTGATCAGCGCCGCCGACAATCTCAAGGTTGTCGGGCGCGCCGGTATTGGCGTCGACAATGTTGATATCCCGGCGGCGTCCAAGAAGGGTATCATCGTGATGAACACGCCTTTCGGTAACATGATCACTACGGCGGAGCATGCGATTGCGATGATGTTCGCCGTCGCGCGTCAAATCCCTGAGGCATCGGCTTCAACCCATGCGGGCAAGTGGGAAAAGTCGAAATTCATGGGTGTGGAACTGACCGGTAAAACCTTGGGCGTTATCGGCGCCGGCAACATTGGCGGGATAGTCTGCGACCGCGCCGTTGGCCTGAAAATGAAGGTTATCGCCTATGATCCGTTCTTATCAGAAGAGCGCGCCGAAAAACTGAACGTCACCAAAGTCGAGCTGGACGAACTGTTCGCGCGGTCCGATTTTATCACCATGCATGTGCCTGCGACGGACAAGACGCGCGGTATGATCTCAGCCGAGAATATCGCCAAGATGAAAGACGGCGTACGCATCGTAAACTGCGCGCGTGGTGGTCTCGTTGACGAAGAAGCCCTGGCGGCTGCGCTGAAATCGGGCAAAGTGGCCGGCGCCGCGTTCGACGTTTTTGCGGTGGAGCCCGCAACGGAAAGCCCACTGTTCAACCTGCCAAATGTTGTCGTTACCCCGCATTTGGGCGCGGCGACCACGGAGGCGCAGGAAAACGTGGCGCTGCAAGTGGCCGAGCAGATGTCGGACTACCTTTTGACCGGAGCGGTATCTAACGCACTGAATATGCCGTCTGTCACGGCCGAAGAGGCCAAAGTCATGGGCCCATGGGTGAAACTAGCAGAGCATCTTGGCGCCTTCATCGGTCAGATGACTGACGAAGTCCTTCAGGAAATTCAGATTACCTATAACGGCTCTGTCTCTGCCATGAACCTTGAAGCGCTGAATTGCGCGGGCGTGGCTGGCATTATGAAGGCCACGAACCCTGATGTGAACATGGTCTCCGCGCCCGTTATCGCGAAAGAGCGTGGCGTTAAAATCAGCACAACGACACAGGACAAATCGGGCGTGTTTGATGGCTACATCAAGATCAACGTTGTCACCGATCAGCGCGAGCGTTCGATCGCGGGTACGGTCTTCTCGGACGGCAAACCGCGGTTCATCCAGATCAAGGGCATAAACATCGACGCCGAGATCGGGGAACATATGCTTTACACCACCAACGAAGACGTGCCCGGCATCATCGGGACCCTGGGCCAGACTATGGGCGAGAACGGTGTGAACATTGCGAACTTCACTTTGGGTCGCGCAGGTGCTGGAAAGGAAGCCATTGCGCTGCTTTACGTGGATGCGCCAGTTCCTGCCCCCATTCTCAAGAAACTGGAAGGAACAGGTATGTTCCAGCAAGTCAAAACATTGCAATTTGACGTTGTATAGAGCCTATTTTGACCGCCGGAACTTCTCTCTGGCGGTCAATCCTGCCGGATCAGCCCGGTGATAGCGGCGGCCCCTAGGGCCGTTACGATCCAGCCAATGGCTTTTGCGATCCAACGCATCCACCAACCCGCGCGCCCCCAATCTGAGCGGGTGGTTGATGGCGCCCAAGCCTCCTCTTGGCCGAGTGACACGATGGGCACGACCAGATCTGCGGCATAGGCATAGGCGTAAAACGTTTCGTAGTCCTGCCCGGCTTGGCCCGACCCGGACCAGAAAGCAGCTGGGTTTTCAGGGTGTGATTTGGTCGCCTCAATCCAAGGCTGCGAGACCAAAACCGGTGCCGCATTGGGTGCCATGTCGCCCGCTTTCCAAGTCTGTTCAAAAAAACATCCGAGCCCAATAACAATGATCAAAGCAATCGCCACCGCACGCGCCGGGCGATATCCATAACCGATTGTATAGCGCAAAAACGTGTCGACCGCCCAAGATACACCCGTCCATAACGCGAAGCCACCACGCTCAGCATGGAGCCTTCTGTTCTCCTTCTTAAGCAAACGTTCCTTGTTCATGAGGACCGTACGGGCGTCGTTGCGATGTCCCATTCGGCCCAAGACATAAGCCAATTGCTCATAAGGTTGCGCGATGAAAGGCGTGTCTTCAGGCCGGCGCGCCAGCCAATCTAGCCGGGCCTTTATGCTTGTTTCTGCGTGCCTCGAAAAATCCGTGTAGGTGAAACCGTCAAGGCGGATCGGGTAAGCAGCGCCTGGGCCAATTGGCTCATCCTTCAAGCGCTCAACATGTGCGCCAGCCAGATTGAAAACGCCGCGCGAGATTTGATTGTCCTTTAGGAACAAAATGCCCCCAACTTTGGCGCGTGCGAGGCTGATCGCGATGTTGGAGCCATGCTCCTCCGTCGCACCGAAAACGGCACCTGCCAATGTTGTGTCATTCAGGTTTATCGCAGTGTTAGAGACGAAAAGATCATGTGCGACGCGGGCCGATGACAGGAATATCTGTCCTGATGTGACCAAGCTCGTATCGCCATCCGCGTAAGGGTAGTTTCCTAGAAAAAGAGACCCCGCCACGCGCAGCGACGGCGCGAAAATCGCGTCCTGGGTCGCCGAAGCTATCTCGCCGTCACAGATTTGGACGTCACCCCCAACGGATGCGCCGGATAGGCTGACCTCACCTGAAATCAAGGTGCCCGCGCGCAGGTAGATCGAGCCAGAAAAGCTTGCGTTGTCGGCCACGAGCCCGCCAAGGCGGCAACCCGAGATATGGAGGCCACGAAGGTTGGCGTTGGTCAGGTTCACCGGCTCGGGCAAGTGACACGCCGTAAGTGATATGTCGCGCTCGCAATCACAGCCTTGCAAATCGAGCGCACCCTTGATCCAGGCACCGCGCAACCGGACACCCTTATCGTGAAGTGGCGCCGAGAGCAGTAAATGCCGGATCAAATCGGCACGGATCGTCACGTTGTCATCGGCGGAGGGGGGTAGTGCTCCGTCCGCAAAAGATGTGCGGTTGGGGTTCACCGCGTCGTCGACCAGTTTTTGTTCAGCCTCGGTCAGCGGCGCAAAGCGATCTTCAAGTGTCATGTGCCAGACAAGACCATGCAGTCCGCCCTGCTGCAAGCGCTAGCGGCGCAACTTCCACAAGCTCCACAGCGTGGTCCCGAGCCCGAAACCGCCGCAGAACACAAACAGCTCCACGCCGACCAGATCTGTTGGCACGCCTCTTACAAACGCTGCGACGACCAACAAGCCACAAATGAACACGCCAATGCCGACGCGCATTTTCAGCTCACCGCGGGAGGGACCGTATTTGCTCATCCACATCACCTATTGCCCGAATTTGGAAAGTCACGCGGCGTTACGCTAGATGCGTTGCAAAAGCGCGATAATGTGTCCGAAACAGAGAGGATCACATGATGAATGATATCGTCATTCTGGGCGGCGCCCGCACTGCAATCGGCACCTTCGGGGGCGCTCTGGCTGGAACGGCGCCAATTGATCTTGGCACCGTGGCCGCAAAAGCAGCGCTGGACCGTGCCGGTGTAGAGGGTGCACAGATTGGTCAAGTCGCGTTCGGACATGTCATCAACACGGAACCGCGCGACATGTATCTGTCACGTGTCTCCGCGATGAATGCCGGGGTGCCTGATACCGTCCCGGCCATGAATGTGAACCGCCTCTGTGGCTCCGGCGTGCAAGCGATCATTTCCGTTGTTCAATCTTTGATGTTAGGCGACACCACGTTCGGACTTGCGGGCGGCGCTGAGAATATGAGCCGTTCGCCCTACATTTTGCCTCAGACCCGCTGGGGCCAGAAAATGGGCGATGCTGGCGCGCAAGACATGATGCTGGGCGCTCTTAACTGCCCCTTTGGCACCGGCCATATGGGCGTCACCGCTGAGAATGTCGCCCGAGAGCATGACATTGACCGCGACGCACAGGATGCCTTCGCACTAGAAAGCCAAAACCGGGCCGCACCTGCAATCGAAAAGGGTCTGTTCAAGGATCAAATCACCCCGGTGGAGGTGCGTGTGAAGCGCGACATGGTGAATTTTGAGCAAGACGAGCACCCGAAACCCTCGACACTGGAAAGCCTTGGCGGGTTGCGCCCTGTGTTCCAGAAAGACGGCTCTGTAACGGCGGGCAATGCGTCCGGGATCAATGACGGCGCGGCTGCCCTCGTGTTTGCACGCGCAGATGCGGCCGAACGTGCAGGCCTCACCCCCAAGGCGCGCGTCATCGGATACGCACATGCGGGCGTTCGGCCCGAGGTGATGGGCATCGGGCCCGTTCCAGCTGTTGAAAACCTGCTCGCGCGCACTGGTCTCTCTGTCAGCGATTTTGATGTGATCGAGTCCAACGAAGCCTTCGCCGCACAAGCGCTGGCGGTCAACAAAGGCCTGTCGCTTGACCCTTTAAAGGTCAACCCCAACGGAGGCGCCATAGCGCTTGGCCACCCGGTCGGCGCGACAGGCGCAATTATCACGGTAAAAGCGCTCTATGAATTGGAGCGCATACAAGGAAGCAAAGCTCTGATCACAATGTGTATCGGCGGCGGACAAGGCATTGCTTTGGCCATCGAAAGGCTCTGACAAGCCTCACTTTTTCGGAACCCGGCATGCGGCATACCCTCCTCAGCGGGTTTGCCAAAGTTAAGAGGCCCTTCACCTTCAATCGCTTATACGTCCAACAGTAAACGGCATCACCTTGTTCGGACCTGATGGACAGCAGCGAATTTGAAGCAGAGCTAGCGACAGAGCGGCGGAAAAGGCTTGCCGCTGAACGGATGCTTGACCTCAAAAAGGAAGAGCTGATCACGGCGAACCGCCAACTTTCCGATCACGCGATGGCGCTTTCCGGACAGATAATTGATCAGCGCGAGGTCGTGAACACCCTACAAGGGGAAAACTCCCGCTTTAGCGAGGATTTGGAACGCGCCACCGTCAAGGCAGTCGAGATGGAAAGGCTGCTTTGGGCTGCTTTAGAGTCTATTCCCGATGGTTTCGCAATTTTCGACCCAGACGCGCGCTTGCTTGCTGCCAACAAACCCTACTTGCAGGTTTTCGAGGATTCAGGCGGGATCGAGCCCGGCGACAGCTACCAAACCATCGTTGAGCATTGCATTGATGATGGATTGATCGATCTCGGCGGGATGCCACAGGACGACTGGTACGACATGATGCTTGATCGCTGGGAGCACGGAGCGATCGAGCCAGTGACGCTGCGGTTCTGGAACGGCATGTATGTCCGCTTGAATGACCGTCGCACCGCCGATGGCGGCATCGTCTCGCTGGTTCTCAACATCACGAGCGACATGCAACGCGAGCGGGAACTGACCGAAGCGCGCGACAAAGCCCAAGCCGCGGATCGCGCAAAATCTGCATTCCTTGCAAAAATGAGCCATGAGTTACGCACGCCAATGAACGGTGTTGTGGGCATGGCCGATTTGCTGCTTGAGCGTGAACAAGAGGAAGAAGCAAAGCTCTATACAGAGACCATCAAGAATTCGAGCCAAGCCCTGCTTGAGATCATCAACAACATTCTAGACTTCTCAAAGATCGAAGCAGACAAGTTTGAACTCAACATAGCCCCGTTCGATCTTGAACAGCTGGCCCAGAACGTCTGCCTTATTCTCGGCCCGTCGTTGCGCGACAAGCCGGTTGAGCTATTGATGGACTATGATCAATTCCTGCCGACGGAGTTTTTAGGGGATGCAGGACGCCTTCGTCAGATCCTTTTGAACCTCATGGGCAACGCAGTAAAATTCACCGAAGCCGGTACGATTATGCTGCGTATCGTTGGCTTGAGCGACGCGGACGACTCCGAGTGCCAATTACATGTCACAGTCGAAGACACCGGTATCGGGATCCCACCGGCGATGGTCGAGCACATTTTTGGTGAATTCAACCAGATCGAAGATGAAGCAAATCGCAAATATGAGGGCACGGGGCTTGGGCTCGCGATAACGCGCAAGCTGGTTGAGACGATGGAAGGCGACATTTGGATCGACAGCCTTCCCGATCATGGGTCCTGTTTTGGCTTCAGGATCAAACTGCCTTGCGCCGTCGTGTCGGAAAACTCCAAGCCCGTTGTTCCCGAAGCGTTATCAGACATTCTCGTTATGACGGACAACAGTTTGGAGAAATCCTTACTCGAGCGGCAGCTCAACCTGCTGGGGCTTGCATCTCATTTCGTCACTGGACCTGAAGACTGCAAGACAGCCCTGCGTCAGACAGAATTTCAGGTCGTTTTGACGCGACCCCTTCCCAAAAGCGAGGTGGGAGACCTTTTATCCGCGACCGATCATCCGGTCGCGCATGTCAGTTTCGCCGGGCAATTCGACGAGGCGGCCGATCTGCCGAAACCATTCACCAGGTCTGGGCTTCTAAATTCCCTAAGTCGCGCTATCGAGCCGTTCGGCACCACAGAAAAACCGCGCATAGTGAAAGTTCTGGCGGCCGAGGACAACAAGACAAACCAGCTGGTTCTCACAAAGATGCTGGCGCATTTGGACATTGATCTGACGCTTGTCGAAAACGGGAAGGAAGCCGTCGACGCCTTCAAGGCGGAGCGGCCGGACATTGTTTTCTTGGACATCTCAATGCCCGTCATGGACGGGTTGGAAGCCGCCTCGCTCATTCGTCAAGCAGAAGGCGAAACGCCTATCACAATGGTCGCGATGACCGCTCACGCTTTGGCCGGTGATGAGGAACGCATACGCGCGGGCGGCTTTGATCACTACATGACCAAACCTCTGAAGAAGGCTGAGCTTTCCAACTATATCGAAGGCGCAGAGAGGGCGCTTTCAGAGCTCGAGACCCTTAGTTTGGCAGAAAGCCATCGCTAAAGCGGCGATACCCGGTCACGAGGCCATCCCAGTTTTGAATTGGGCCATAGGTGTATTTCTTGGCCGTTGGATGTTCAGCCTCCAGCGCGCCGTACTTAGTCAATAAACCCGCAATAGCGGCTTCGGCAGCACGCCTAGAACCATCTTCGATCTTCAGCGCGATGCCGACTTTTTTCTCAGGTAAGATAGCAACATACACAGCCTCAGCGCCGTATTTGATGGCAGCTTTACCACCGCATGCACGCATAAGTTCCGTGCAGGCCCGACCCTCGCCAGCAACTTTCTCAGGATACAACATCATGGCCTCGATCAGCGCTTGCGACGCAACCGCGCGTGCGGAACGACCAGTGCGTGTCATCAGCGCCATGGCGCGCGCGAGACCCGTCACTGTTGTAAGAAAATTCGGCGCGGAGCAGCCGTCTATCCCATAGCCCGGCGCCGCAATGCCCGTCATCTCTTCGATGACGTCCTTCACAGCGCGCTGCACGGGATGGTCAATATCCACGTAATCGGGTCCCGCGGCTATGTGCTGCGACAGGGTCAGAAACCCACAATGCTTGCCAGAACAATTATTGTGCCGTCTTGAAGGCTCTTGCCCCGCTTTTATGAGGGCGTCACGTGCGCGCGTGTCTGAAGGCTCTTGCGGGCCGCATTTGAATGAGGTTTCCGAAAGACCCAACTGCGCAAGCCATGAAGCGACATGATCTGTATGGATCGACGCCCCTGAATGCGACGCGCAAGCGAGTGCGAGATCGGGCGCCCGCAATCCAAATTTATCGGCAGCCCCACTTTCGACAAGCGGCAGCGCCTGCAGCATTTTGCAAGAAGACCTGGGGTAGATCAGCTTGTCTGGATCGCCCCAACTTTCGAGCACGGCGCCCTTCGCATCGCAGATAACAGCATGACCACGATGCAACGATTCCAGATGGCTACCGCGCCAGATCTCGACCAGGTTTGCCGATGTCATTTCTGTGATCCCTTCGAGCTGCGAAAATCCGCCAATAGGACTTCCCCAAAGCGCCATTCTTGCGCTATGTTTGTGACATCGAACAGAATAGAGCGTCGCACGGAGCAATACGAGGCAAAATGCCCAATCCAGCGACCAGAGGCAGACACAGCTGGAGCTGTAGGACAATGAAAACATTAATTAATTGTGTTGGAGCGGCCTTGTTGATTGGATCAGCGAGCCCCGTTATCGCTCAGGAGCAATCCACAAATCGAGTCAACGCCGTAACGGATTGGAGCGTCTTTGTAGAAGAAAGCCCAACCCAGTGCTGGGTTGTCAGTAGCCCAAAAGAAACTGTGAACACCAAGGAAGGCCGTGTGGTCGCTGTGAACCGCGGCGATATATTGATGTTTGTCAGCTACTGGCCAACCGCAGGCAAAATGGGTGAGGTTTCCTTCACTGGCGGATATCCGTTTGGCGATGGATCGACTGTGACTGTTGACATTGGCGGCAGCAAATTTGAGCTGTTCACCAGCGGTGAGACCGCATGGGCCGCCTCTGCCGATGACGACAACAAGATCATCACGGCCATGAAACGCGGCTCTGATGCCACGATTTCCGGTGTGTCTTCGAGGGGCACGAGCACACGCGACAAGTTTTCGCTGTTGGGCTTCACAGCCGCTTTGGAAGACGCTGAGAAACGCTGCTCAAGCTAATTTCTAATTGTTGGGGGGCGGCTGCCGGCCCCTCAACACAGAATAAACCAAATGGGGCGATAACCGCTCAAAACAGGCAGACCTCGTGCACACGAATCTTTCTCACAACTCTGCAATCGTTCAGAAACCGGGCGCCGCCGAAGCGCTGTTCACGGGTGGAACGCTGTTTCATGCTCAGAGCGGGACAATATCGGTAGAGGATATCACACCAGGTACCCGCATTATCACCAAAGATCGCGGGTATCAGTCGATCGCTCAGGTCACCTTTACCGATATAGACTTGCAAAACGCGCCGCACCTAGCGCCGATCCTTTTCAGAGCCGACAGCCTTTTGTTCCAGAAGCCCGATAAGCAATGCTACCTGGCCCCATCGGCGCGTGTCGCGCTTTGCCATCCGCTTTTTGATATGATGTTTGGTCAGAGGGAGGTTTACGCCCAGGCCGACCACTTGCTTGAGATACCCGGGGTATCGCGCGTTGAGGGTTTGCGGGGCATCACTTATGTGACGCTCTCGGCGGACCTACCGTTTGTGGCCCTAACCAACACGCTCGCCATCTCTGTTGCTGATTCCCCGCAACGCCATGGCAGACGTGCACTTTCCGCGCGTGAGGCGCGTATTGCTTCGCAGATCTTGGTCCAGCGCCCCATCAATTCGCAGCAAACTATACACGTTCTTCAGTGAACGAGGCCAGATCAGGGGTGCAATCTCACCTTTAACACCCTATATCACGCCAAACTTCTTCCATTGGACATCGTCATGCCCGCAGCCGCGCCGATCACCCAAGATGTACATACAATTCCCCGGAAACTTCCGAAGGGACCCGTAAACTTGGTTGGTCTCACCCGTGATCAGTTGAAGGAGGCGCTTGCATCCGCCGGGACGCCGGAAAAACAGATCAAAATGCGCGCCAACCAGATTTGGCAGTGGCTTTATCAAAAAGGCGTGCGCGATTTTGAGGAAATGACGAACCTTTCCAAGAACTTCAGGGCTGAATTGGCCGTCCATTTTGTCATTGCACTGCCGGAGGTCGTCTCTCGCCATATAAGCGAAGACGGCACACGCAAATACCTTGTTCGCATCGCTGGTGGGCATGAGGTGGAGGTCGTCTATATTCCCGAGGAGGGGCGCGGCACGCTCTGTGTGTCCAGCCAGGTCGGATGCACGCTCACCTGTTCCTTTTGTCACACCGGCACGCAGAAGCTGGTGCGCAACCTGACTGCCGGTGAGATTATAGGACAGGTCATGCTGGCGCGCGACGATCTGGATGAATGGCCAAAGCCCGGGCGAAACGCAAATGACGAAACGCGGCTCCTATCAAACATTGTCCTGATGGGGATGGGCGAGCCACTTTATAATTTTGACAACGTACGCGACGCGATGAAAATCGCTATGGACCCGGAAGGCATCAGCCTAAGCCGTCGCAAGATTACTTTGTCGACCTCGGGCGTCGTGCCGGAGATCGCGCGGACCGCCGAAGAAATTGGCTGTCTTCTTGCCGTGTCATTTCATGCGACAACCGATGAGGTCCGAGACAAGCTTGTCCCAATCAACAAACGTTGGAACATCGACGAGCTTCTGAGCGCTCTGAAGGCCTATCCGAAACTGTCCAATAGCGAACGGATTACCTTTGAATATGTGATGTTGAAGGGTGTCAACGACAGCGACGAGGACGCGAGGCGCTTGATTAAGCTGATCAAAGGCATTCCCGCCAAGATCAATCTTATTCCTTTCAACGAATGGCCAGGTGCGCCCTATGAAAGGTCTGACCGGAAGCGGATCAAAGCCTTTGCCGATATCATTTTCAGCGCCGGCTATGCATCGCCCATTCGCACGCCGCGCGGTGAGGATATCATGGCGGCGTGTGGTCAGCTCAAATCCGCAACGGAACGCGCCCGCAAATCTCGCAAGCAAATCGAAGCTGAGGCCGGGATCGGCCCTGTCTAGGCGAAAAAAAAGGGCGGGCTTTCGCACCCGCCACTTTTCAAATTTAATTGTCTGGAACCAGCTTAATTTGCCGCTACTGCAGCAGCAAAAATCAAGAACAGGATCGGGACCAGCACGTCACCAGCAGAAGATGTCGTTTCTTCGACAACAACAGGCTCTTCTTCAATGATCGGTGCGTCGATATTGCCAGCGAAAGCAGAGCTCGCTGCGAGGGCAAATGCGCTTGCAAGTGCGATGTTTTTCATTGTCTCTTCCTTCTTGCGACAACCGTTTTCAAAAGCCACCCCGACTTTTTCGATTGCTCGCATGTTACCTACCAAGTTCACTACCGACTGCAGCGGTGAACTTACAGCAAAATGCATCAACACTGCCGCATGCAGCGCCATATTGTCGTCAAATTAGCAACACTTGGGTGCCAATTTTGGTTTTCGCAAAAACCTCTGCAATGTGCTCATTATACAATCCGATGCACCCGTTGGACGACCGACGCCCAATTTTGCGCGTATCGTGCGTCCCGTGGATGCGGTAGTAAGTCCATGATAAATATAGCGCATGCGTGCCAAGCGGATTGTCGGGACCAGCGGGCACAAAATCGGGCCATGCAGGATTGCGGCGTTTCATGGCCGGTGTAGGGCTCCAAGTCGGGCCATCCACCTTGCGAATGACCGATGTGCGGCCACGGCGCGTCAGGTCCTCCGAAAGCGGCACACTGGATGGATACAACGCATAACCGCCGCCTTCAGTCCACATGTGCAAGGCGCGGCTGTCCAGATCGACCAAGATCGCACCGTTTTTGAGGCTGTTGAAATAGGGTTGCCAGTCAAGCGCGCGGAAGCTGGAAATGTTCCTGCGTGTGACCCCTCCCCCGCCGATAGGTTCCGTCGATTGGGCTATTGCTGGAACGGCAAGCGCACTCGCTCCGGCCCCAAACAAAAATCCGCGGCGGTCAAATTTGTTGAGCGCAGGTTTCTTCATGTCAGTCATCCCCGTTGCAAGTATCCCTAAAGCTATGGCGTTTTGGCCGCAGTCGCAAATCAAAGAATCCGTGCGGCGAAGGATTGCCTTTGGTTGGTTTGCGCCCAGTTGGCGAAGGGTCTAAGGGTGATGCGTCAAATAAAAGGTGGCTGAACATGGTCCGCTCAACGGTATTTTTGATTGCTTCGATGGTTGCTCTGGCAGCCTGTACGCCACCGCCACCTTCGATTGGCGCTGATGGACAACCATTGCCCCAAGTCTATCGGATCAAATCTTCCGATACCGCAAAAATTCAGTTCCGCGTTTTGGACTCGATCAATGCACTGCGTTCGGGCGCCGGTCAGGCCCCATTGGAGCTCAACAGCCAATTAAACGCCGCCGCCGCCACACACGCCCGTGATATGTCGGTCCAAAATAGGCCATGGCACTTTGGCTCAGACGGATCGTCGCCTTTGGACCGCGTTGCGCGCGCAGGGTATACAGGCAAGCTGATCGGTGAGAACATCTCCGAGACATATGAAGATGAAACGTCCACTCTGTCTGCCTGGATGGAGCTTCCGCGAACGCGCGATGTAATTTTAGACCCTGATGCTCGCAGTCTGGGGTTTTCGTGGTTTCAAGAAGACACCGGCAAAATCTGGTGGACGCTTATCAGCGGGACATGACCCTTTACGGCATGATGTCGATTGCCGTGCCGTTGTTTACCATCGCATAAATCTCACGCATTTCCTTATTGGTGACTGCGATACAGCCCGCGGTCCAATCCGGGCCGCGTCTCTTGGCGGGATTAAGGTTTGGCTGGCCGTGAATGAAAATGTCACCGCCCGGCGATTTTCCAAGCTTGCGCGCCTCCGCCCTATCACGCGCATTTGGATAATTGATACCGATCGAAAGGTAGAACGAACTGTTGGGATTGCGTCGGTCGATGTAATACCTTCCCTCGGGCGTCCGCCCGTCACCTTCGAAAAGCTTGTCCCCTTCCGGCGCAAAGCCAAGGTCAAAATCGTAGGCCTTCAGGACCCTTTTTCCGTTCATCAGATACATCCTGCGCTTTTCTTTAAGCACCAAAATCCGCGTCACCTGCGGTCCGTCATAGTCAGCAAATTTTGACGAGCAGGCAGACACCGCAAAGAACGCCATCAGCACCATGACCCGCAGCACTACTCTGTACATGCCCAATCGACCCTTTTTTCCGCCACCATAGCAAGGTCCGCAGCGTAGGTGAATCGCTTAAATGCTAGCGTTCCAACTCTAACAAGGCGTTTAAACCCGTTTTGTAGTCAGGATAGAGCAGCTCAACCCCCAACTCGGACTTTATGAGATCATTTCTGACCTTCTTCGATTCAGCATAAAAGCTGCGCGCCATCGGGGTCATTTCGGCCGTCTCAAAGTCTACCGCAGGCGGGATCGGCAGGCCAAGCAACTCGGCCGCATAGGCAATCACATCCTCTGGGGGGGCCGGGTCATCATCGCACAGGTTGTAGATGCCGCCCGCGCGCGGATGCTGGATCGACGCGCGAAGAACTTGTGCAATATCTGCGACATGTATGCGGCTGAAGACTTGGCCTTCTTTGATAATCCTGCGTGCTGTTCCATTGCGTACTTTGGCAAAAGGACCACGGCCGGGGCCATAGATGCCTGCAAGCCGGAAGATATGCAGCGGAAGACCGCTTTCTGCGGCGAGTGCCTGCCACGCAGCTTCCGCATCGACCCGTAACTGCCCACGCTTTGTGCTAGGCGACAGTGGTGTTGTCTCATCCACCCAGCCGCCTTGGTGATCGCCATAGACGCCTGTGGTCGACAAATAGCCCAGCCATTGCAATTGCGTCGCTTTAGACGCGATTGCATCACGCAAGAACCGCAACACGGGGTCCCCATCTGTGTCCGGACCGGCAGACACGAGGATATGCGTCGCATCCGCGATTGCATCAGACATATCCGTCCCCGGCCAAATGACTGGCGACACGCCCGTTTTCTGCAAGGCATCTGCCTTCTCGGGGGAGCGCGTTGTCCCCTTAACACTCCATCCTTTCGTCAAAAGCAAAGGCGTCAGCGCCTTGGCTGAAAAGCCGTGGCCAAAGCTGAGAAGATGATTTGTCATTGCAACCTCAGTGCCGCCCAGATGGCGGCATCCGCGACGGCGGCGTCTTCATCTTGCGTCAGGTCTTGAGCAACCTTGCGGAGGCGAGCAGATCCCGAATTGCCAATCGCATAGAGAACATTGCGGACAAACCGGTTCCGCCCGATGCGTTTGATCGGTGAGCCACTGAAAAGGGTCCGAAAGCCCGCATCATCCAACATGGCCATATCCGCGAGATCAGGCATCGTCAGCTCAGGACGGGCGGCGTATTTGATTTCCCGCGCTTCACTTGCGAATTTGTTCCAAGGGCAGGCCGCGAGGCAATCGTCACAGCCATAGATGCGGTTGCCAAGCGTCGGGCGCATTGCCTCGTCCACCGGGCCGTAGTGTTCAATCGTTAGGTAAGAAATGCAACGCCGCGCATCGAGCTGAAATGGCGCCGGAAATGCATCTGTTGGGCAAATGTCCAAGCATGCGCGGCAGCTTCCACAATGATCGATTTCGGCAGTATCAGGGTCTAATTCAAGCGTTGTGAAGATCGCCCCAAGAAAAAACCAATTGCCCAAGTCGCGTGACAGCAGGTTCGTGTGTTTGCCCTGCCAGCCCAGACCCGCCGCTGCGGCAAGCGGCTTTTCCATGACGGGCGCCGTGTCGACAAACACCTTAATTTCTGTGCCCTCTGACTGCTCGATCAACCACCGGCCAAGACGCTTAAGGCGTTTCTTGACCACATCGTGATAGTCGCGATTTCGGGCATAGACGGAAATATTGGCACGCTCTGTTTGCGTCAGGTTTTCCATCGGGTCATGATCGGGCGTGTAAGGCTCGGCCAGCATGATGACGCTTTTTGCATTTGGCCAAAGCGCCGTTGGGTCGCCGCGCCAGTGTTTTCGATCGGCCATCCAGGCCATTTGCCCATGCCGCCCGGAAGACAGAAAGGTCTCTAGCCGCTCCATTGCCTGCGGAATTGCATCAGGCCGGCAGACGCCCATCTCCGCAAAGCCTTCGGCCAAGGCCTGCGCCCTCAAGCGCGCCTTCATGCTCAAAAATCAAGGTCCGAGTAATGCGATGGCTGCGGAAAGCCAGAGACTTGATCGGCCAGAAGCCCGCGAAACGCGGGACGCGATTTTATCTTCGCGTACCAGTCTTTGACATTCGCATTTCGGTTCCAGTCCACGTCGCGAATATAGTCTAAACAGCTGAAATGTGCGGCTGCCGCGAAATCGGCAAGGCTCATCTGATCGCCTGCGAGCCAGCGCCTTTGATCCAAAAGCCAGCCCACATAGTCGATGTGAAACTTGATTTTCTGGGCACCCAGTTTGACATTCCGGCTTTCGGGGTAGCCTTGACCCATGATTTTCTTATTCACGCGCTCGTAGAGCAATTTCGATGTCACCTCGGAATGAAACTTATCGTCGAACCAGAAAACGAGTCGACGTACCTCAGCGCGGTCTTCGGGTGCCTTTGGCAGCAAGGGTGGATCAGGCAGGGTTTCTTCCAAATATTCGCAAATCGCCTGGCTGTCGCTGAGGGTTTGGCTGTCAATCTTGAGAACCGGGACCTTACCCGCCGGGTTTCGGCGCATGAATTCGCTTGATTGTTCCCAATAGCGCTCTTCCAAGAGCTCAACTTCGACCTTCTTTTCGGCCAGAACGAGCCTCACTTTGCGGCAAAATGGGGAAAGTGGAACATGGTACAAGCGGTTCATATGATTATCCGGGGATCAAATCGGTTGTTTCTCTTCGCAAGCCTGCACCGGTTTTTCAAGTTTCGAAACAGGCGGAGCGGCCATCTCGGCGGATCGTCTCAGACCCGCTGGCAATCTGACGAGCGCGGCGTTGCAAGAATGCGCTTGGGTTTTTGGCCGACCGTGCCTTTGGATTGGGTAGCACTGCAGCAAGCGCCGAGGCTTGTCGCAAGGTCAAGTCTTTTGCGTCAACGCCAAAATACCAAGGCGCAGCCGCAGCGACCCCAAAGACCCCTTCGTCAAATTCAGCAACGTTCATGTAAATCTCCAAAATACGCCGCTTCGACCAAAACAACTCAGCGACGGGAGTTATCAAAGCCTCCAGCGCTTTGCGGGTGTAGTTTCGCCCGTGCCAGAGCAACACGTTCTTCACCGTTTGCTGCGAAATGGTGGACGCGCCACGACCGGAGCCTTCCTCCAATGCATCGCGTATCGCTGCCATATCAAAACCCCAATGGTTGCAGAAATTCGCATCTTCCGCGGAAACGATGGCGCGCGGCATATGCGGCGAAATCTCTTCTAAGTCGCGCCATTCACGTCTGACGCTCTCCAAACGCTTGGCCTCTTGCTGAATGAAGATGGTCGTTGGCGGGTTCACCACCGCATAGAGCAAAATTACCGCAACCATTGCCACTGCCAGCATTACGAGCGCCCGAGCACCCCATCGTAAGGCCAGGAACGGAACAACGCCGATCCACCAAAATACTGACCTTTTCGGTTTTTTATTTTTTGCTGCCTTCGCCACGCGAAAACCCTATCTTAGACGCGAGACCTGTCAAAACGGGGATAGGGTTTCAGGTCAAGATGCGCAAAGGGAAATGATGCGTTTGAAAAATATCAAATTTGGTCTCTGCATCGCAGTGTGTGCGACCGCAGCTTTGGCTCATGACGGCGTCAAGGACCCTCAGGTCATGGCGCGTATGCAAGTGATGAGCGACATTTCGGCGCAAACGAAGCGCCTCGCTGGCTATGCAAAGGGTCAAACGACGTTTGATGCCGCGCAGGTGCGCGCAATAGGCCTACAACTTAGCGCCCATGCCGATGCGTCTGAGGCCTTGTTCAAGCCGCCCGCGAAAGACCCGAAATCGGAAGCGAAAGATGCGATTTGGAGCGATTGGGCCGGGTTCCTCCGCGCCAATCAAAAGATGCGGGAGGCAGCCGTCGCAGTCAGTGGGTCGCAAACATTGCCTGAGCTTGACCGGGCATTTCGCGAGCTGGGGCATAGCTGTACCGCTTGCCACAAGACTTTCCGTTTGGCGAAGTAATCAGCCGCAGATGACCTTTGTGATCTTGCCTTCGCCATCCACATGGATGTTCACGCGATCGGCTTCATAGACTTGCGAAACGATCAAGCCAGGCAATACAACCCGGGTTTTGGTACCCTCGGGCACGGTGATGTCGGCGAATTGCTGACCAACAAAACCTTCGAAGTTGAAGAGTTCGCAGGTGTCAGGGAGCCGTTCTTCAAGACCTGAGGTGACTTGTGGCTCAGCATCGACCTCTATCGGTTGGACGTCGTCCACCGGCGCGCAAGCCAACAAAAAGAATGGAACGGCATAGATCAATCTGGTCATGGTCGAAGGGTTAGCGCAAGCCGTGAGGCCCAGCAAGTGCTGCGCTGTTTCATGTGCGTTTTGAGCAGGATGGCGATTGATTTTGTGAAAGCTATGGATGAAGCTGCCCGCTAACTTAGGGAGAGAAAGGACCAAACCCATGCGCACAAAAGCCGCCGTTGCCATTGCCGCAGGCAAACCTCTTGAGGTCATGGAAGTGAACCTGGAGGGGCCCAAGGAGGGCGAGGTCCTGGTCGAAATCAAAGCGACAGGGATTTGTCACACGGATGAATTCACACTCTCAGGCGCCGACCCGGAAGGGATGTTTCCTGCGATTTTGGGCCACGAGGGCGCCGGCATCGTTGTGGATGTAGGTCCGGGCGTGACCTCCCTGAAGAAGGGTGATCACGTGATCCCGCTCTATACGCCTGAATGCCGTGAATGCGACTATTGCCTGAACCCGAAAACCAACCTTTGCCAGAAGATTCGCGCGACCCAAGGCCAAGGCGTTATGCCAGACGGCACTTCGCGATTCTCCATGCTCGATGGAACGCCGATCCTGCACTACATGGGCTGCTCGACCTTTGCGAACCATACGGTTTTGCCGGAAATCGCGGTGGCCAAAGTGCGCGAAGACGCCCCGTTTGACAAAATCTGCTACATTGGCTGTGGCGTGACCACGGGCATTGGCGCGGTGATCAACACGGCCAAGGCCGAGATTGGCAACCGCTCCATCGTATTCGGTTTGGGTGGGATTGGCCTGAACGTCATTCAAGGACTTCGGCTTTCAGGCGCAGACCAAATCGTTGGCGTCGACCTGAACCCATCCAAAGTCGAGATGGCGACAAAATTTGGCATGACCGATTTTGTGAACCCGAATGATGTCGATGGCGATCTGGTCGCCCATCTGGTTGAGCTGACAGGTGGTGGTGCGGACTATACGTTCGATGCAACTGGCAATGTCGGTGTAATGCGGACCGCGCTTGAGGCCGCCCATAAGGGCTGGGGAGAAAGCGTTATCATTGGCGTGGCACCTGCGGGTGCCGAAATTTCGACCAGACCATTTCAACTGGTGACAGGCCGGGTCTGGCGCGGGACCGCATTTGGCGGTGCGTCAGGTCGCACAGATGTGCCAAAGATTGTTGACTGGTACATGGACGGCAAGATCGAGATCGACCCTATGATCACCCACACAATGGGGCTTGATGACATCAACAAAGGTTTCGACCTGATGCATGCAGGCGAGTCTATTCGGTCTGTGGTGCTGTTCTAACTAGGCGCCGTAACGTGCCAAAAACGTATCGATCGCGCCATCAATGACGCGGTCGACCTGCGCAGGTTCAGGCTTGTCGACGATATTGAAGACTTTTTTGACGAAGATATCAGCCTTCATCAGCGCCTCGAATTGTTGCGCGGCGAAGCGCACATCGTCGATCTTTAGTTCGCCCCGCTCGACAGCATGGGTGAAGTAGGTGCTCAGACGGTCTTCCATCAATTGCGGGCCCGACATGTAAAACTCTTGCCCCAATTCTGGAAACCGGTCCGATTCCGCCACACAGATCCGAAAGATGCGCTGCGCGAACTCCGAGGTCAGGAATTCCATCATAGAATGCGCCATGTGGCTTAACATTTCGCGTACTGGAAGATCGGTTCGATCCACCTGCAACGCGCGGTCTGCCTGTCGGG
This sequence comes from Pseudomonadota bacterium, assembly GCA_039030615.1. Lineage (GTDB taxonomy): Bacteria > Pseudomonadota > Alphaproteobacteria > Rhodobacterales > Rhodobacteraceae > Litoreibacter. The sequence continues at coordinate 400,336 of JBCCDV010000002.1, forward strand.
CGCATTCTTCTTTGGCAACTTCGACGAAAAGAATGCGTTTATCCGGAAAGTAGCTATAGAGCGTTGCTTTCGACACTCCGGCTTCGCGCGCAATATAGTCGACGCTTGCACCTTCAAACCCTTCAGCCAGAAAAACCTTGCGCGCGCCAGCGACGACTTGCGCGTATTTTCTGCCTCTTTTGATTTCAGGTGCGGTGCCGTCCAAATGCGCTCTCCCAATGCGTCTTTATCCCTACTTAGACCAATCGGTTCAGATCGAACAAGGCTTTGCATCGATTTCAAACGAAAGACAGAGCCGTGAACCAAGGCTCACAACTCTGTCTCAACGGTGGGGGAGGGGGTCAGTGTTTGGTGTTTGGTATCTCGATTATCCATCCGCCAGCGTCGGCTTGGCCAGTTGCGGGCATAGAGATATTGGGCAAAGCGTCCAGTTTACCGCCACCAGATTTGGTTGGGGCTTCAATGGGCTCAGGAAAGGTGAGGTCAGGAAGAAAAAGCGTACCGGTGCCGCCTGCAACAAGTGGCGTTGCACTCAAGAAAGCGACAGCTGCAGCTATATGAAATGTGGTCGATCTTGTTTTCATTTCCGGTCTCCTTTTCTAAACCGTTCTGTTTAGTTAGCACACATTTAAACTGGTCGGTTCACTTATTCAAGGGGAAACTAAACTGATCGGTTCATTTTATCGTTTAGCCCTGCTTTTCGGCACATGGTAGCACTTGGAAATGCTAGAGATATTCTTGAAAACACTGCCTTTTTTCGCGATTATTGCGCTTGGCTATTGGGCTGGTCGAAGCCGGTTTTTCAGCGAAGAGGCGACGGCATATCTCACAAAATTCGTGTTTTACTTCGCGCTTTCAGCGATGTTGTTTCGGTTTTCGGCGACTCTCAGCTTTGCGAGTGTCTTCGATAGCACCTTCGTGTTGGCGTATCTCTTGTCGACGCTGGCAGTCTATATGATCGCGTCAATTGGCGCTCTGATCCGCAAGCTCCCAGCAGAACAGATGGTCATTGAAGCGCAATGCGCTGTTATAGGAAATGTAGGCTTTCTGGGAATCCCGATGCTCGCGTTGCTATTGGGCGAGGCCGCATTGGGTCCCATCATGTTGGTGCTTGCGGTCGATCTGCTGATTTTCGGAAGTCTGGTCGTGATTGTCATCACCGGATCACGCGACGGGCGCGTGTCGCCTGCAATCTTGAAAACAGTCGGGCTGGGCCTCGTAAAGAACCCAATGATCGTCTCGATCGCTCTGGGCTTTCTCTGGGCGGCGCTGTCTTTTCCCATTCCAACGCCAGTCAACGAATTTTTGACCATCCTCGGCGGGGCGGCGACGCCCGGCGCGCTATTCGCGATTGGGGCCTCGCTCGCATCGAAATCCGCAGAAAGGGTCGAGATCGCAGCGTGGCTGAGTTTCTGCAAGCTCGTGTTGCACCCGATAGCCGTGGCAATTTTTTCCCTTTGGGTGTTCCCTGTCGACCGCTACGCAGCCGCGGTGATGATTTCGGCTGCCGCCCTGCCCGTGGCCGGGAATGTTTTCATCATTGCGCAGCATTACGGCGTCGCGCCCGCGCGTGTGTCCGCGTCGATCCTCATCTCCACTATGCTCAGCATCATCACCGTTTCCCTTGTCATAGGCTGGGTCGCCGTTTAGCCCTAGGCGCAACAGCTAAGAGGAGCGCCCATGGAAACCGTCTCAGAAAACGCCTGCTTTGGCGGCACGCAAGGGGTCTACACCCACGCCTCAACGGTGACGGATTGCGAGATGACGTTTGCCGTGTTCCTGCCCGAAGAGGCAAAGGACGGGCCAGTGCCCGTTTTGTGGTACCTATCTGGACTAACTTGCACCCATGAAAACGCGATGACCAAGGCCGGGGCGCAGGCTTGGGCGGCCGACCACGGCATCGCTCTGGTTTTTCCCGACACATCGCCGCGCGGCGAGGGTATCGCAAATGATGAGGCTTACGATCTTGGCCAAGGTGCGGGGTTCTATGTCAACGCGACTGAAGCTCCTTGGGCGCCGCATTTCCAAATGTATGATTACATCACCAAAGAACTGACCGGCCTGATATTTGACAAATTCCCGCTCGATGAGACACGCCAAGGGATCACGGGGCATTCGATGGGCGGGCACGGTGCTTTGACCATGGCCATGCGAGAAACGGGGCGCTTCAAGTCAGTCTCCGCTTTCTCGCCAATCTGCAATCCGACGGCTTCGGACTGGGGGCAAAAGCAGTTTTTAGCATATTTAGGGTCTGATGAGACGAAGTGGGTCGGCCATGATGCCTCGCTCTTGATGCTGAAAGAAGGGTTCGATGGCCCCATTCTTGTTGATACCGGAACTAAGGATCAGTTTCTGGATTTGTTGATGCCGGAGGCGTTCGCCGCTGCTGTATCCAGCAAACGCCAGCAAGCCACGATCCGCTACCAGCCTGGCTATGACCATTCCTACTTCTTCGTGGCCTCCTTTATGGAAGAGCACATCGCTTTCCACGCGGAGGCCCTATACGCGTGACCATCAAGGCTGTCATTTTTGACATCGGCAATGTCCTGATCGAATGGCAGCCGGAGCGCCACTATGATCGCTGGATCGGCGAAGACCGCCGCAGAGAAATGTTCGCGGAGGTGGATCTGCACGGCATGAATGACCGCATCGACAGCGGCGAAAACTGGCGTGATGTGATCTATCAAACGGCGGAACTTTACCCGAAATGGCATGATGAGATCATCATGTGGCACCGCGATTGGATCGCGCTGGCCTCTCCCGTTGTTCCACATTCAGTGCATTTGTTGCGCAGCCTACGGGCCAAAAGCGTGCCCGTGTTTTCGCTGACCAATTTCGGCATACAAAGCTATGATTACGCAGCCAGTATCTACACTTTCCTGAATGAGTTCGACCGCAGCTACGTGTCAGGCCATATGCAGGTGATCAAACCAGACCCGCGTATTTATGAGATTGTCGAACAAGATTGCGGGCTCGCAGCAGCGTCGCTTCTTTTTACGGATGACCGTCCCGAAAACATAGACGCGGCCAAAGCGCGCGGCTGGAAAACGCACCTGTTTGAAACACCGCAGGGTTGGGCGGATTGCCTGTTATCACATGGGCTGTTGACGCGGAACGAGGCCGCCTTTTAAGCAGCTACGGGCTCAGCTCGCTTTTCCCGGATGGGGAGATGCACGATCGCGCTAAACGCGCCAACGCCGACCCCGATCCACCACACCAACGTGTAGTCACCCGTAGCGTCGTACAGCCTACCGCCAAGCCAGACGCCTAGGAACGATCCCAACTGATGCGAGAAGAATACAATACCGTAAAGCGTTCCCATGTAGCGTAGCCCGTAAATATGGGCGACAAGCCCTGACGTGAGCGGCACCGTTGCAAGCCAAAGCGAACCCATGGCGAGGCTAAAAATGACGACGGTCGTCGGCGTCATTGGCACCAAGATAAACCAAGCCGCGATGATCGTGCGCCCCGTATAAATGCCTGCAAGCAAGTATTTCTTCGAATAGGTTTTCCCTAAATATCCGGCCAAGATCGTGCCTGCGATATTGGTTAAACCGATCAATGAAATGGCCAAAGCACCCAATGCTGAGGTGGTCGAGACCCCAATCCCGTCCAGAACGCCGCCAGGTTGAATTGGACCACAAACCTCTGTGATGAACGCAGGGAAATGCGCGGTTACAAAAGACAACTGATACCCACAGGAGAAGAACCCCATGAATATCATAAGGTAAGACGGATCTTTGAACGCGCGGGCCAATACGCTGCCCATGCTTTCTTCAAGCTCCGGCTTGCTGGCCATGGCCGGCGCCCGCATCATCGGCAACGCAAACAGGGTCAGCAGCATAATGACTGCGAAAATCAAAAAGACTGTTTGCCATGTGTAGTAGCCCAAAAGCAGCTCCGCGATAGGCGCGCCTATCACCTGACCGGCTGAGCCTGCGGCGGTCGCAACGCCCAAAGCAAGGGACCGATTTTCATCAGAGGTGGCACGACCAACCATAGCAAGGATGACACCAAACCCGGTGCCTGCAATTCCGAATCCAACCAGAATTTCAAGAAGCTGGTGGCCGCCCGGCGTCACCGCAAAGCTCGATAGCACAAGCCCTGCCGCGTACATCAGCGCACCCAATATTATTGCCTTCCGGTCGCCAATACGCTCGGCTATCGCTCCGAATATGGGTTGCCCGATCCCCCAGGCTAGGTTCTGGATGGCAATGGCGAGGCTGAATTCAGACCGGGGCCAGCCGAACTCGTCCGCGATGGGGATTTGGAAGACGCCAAAGCTTGCACGTATGGCGAAGCCAATAATCATGATGATGCAGCCGCCGATCAATATTGGCGTAAAGATATTGGACGACGTTTTGCTCATCAGGTGACGGTCCAAGATTTTCGGCCTGCGGTCAATTCAACAATATTGCGGTCGCTCGTAAGTCTTTCTAATGAAGAGATGTATGAGCCTTAAATCCGAATATGACGCGCGCGTCGCCTCCGGGAATTTGACCGCTGACACGGTTCAACTTGCAGCGCTTCCCCTGTTTGACCGCGTCGCGTCAGAGCTGTCCCAATCAACGGGCAAAAAGAAATTTCTGGGCATTTTTGGGGCCGATGAGGTGCCTGTCCGGGGTCTCTATATTTGGGGTGGCGTCGGACGCGGGAAATCCATGTTGATGGACATGTTTTTTGATGTTGTGGCCGAGCCGCGCAAGCGGCGTGTACATTTTCATGCCTTCATGCAGGAGGTGCACGAGGGTATGACCGAAGCGCGCAAAAAGGGCGTGACGGATGCAATCGCGCCAGTGGCTGATGCCATTGCACGCGACGTGCGGCTGCTGTGTTTTGACGAGATGCAGATCACTGACATCACCGATGCGATGATCGTAGGGCGTTTGTTTGAAAGGCTTTTTGCTGCTGGCACCGTCATCGTTGCGACCTCGAACCGTGTTCCGGATGCGTTGTACAAGGACGGGCTCAACCGCGATCTTTTTGTACCTTTCATCAAACTCATCAAAGACCGACTTGAGGTGCATGAGCTCGCCAGCGACACCGATTACAGACAGGATCGATTGGCCGGGTCGCAGGTCTATTTTCACCCCGCAAATGTTGAATCGCGCCAGGCAATTGACGCAATTTGGAGCGACTTGTCAGCGGGTGGCATTGCACCGCTAAAGTTGCGCGTCAAAGGCCGTGACGTAGAATTGCCGCTGTTTTCCAACGGCGTAGCGCGCGCAAAGTTTTACGACCTTTGCGGCATGCCTTTGGGGGCGGCTGACTACCTTGCTTTGGCCGAAGCGGTGCGGGTTTTGATACTGGAAGACATCCCAGAATTGTCGCGATCAAACTTCAACGAGGCCAAGAGGTTCGTGACACTGGTTGATGCGCTGTACGAGTCTAAAGTGGTGCTGATCGTCTCGGCCGCCAATGTGCCGGAAAGGCTCTATATTGAGGGTGCGGGCCTGTTTGAGTTCGAACGCACCGCATCGCGTCTTCGCGAAATGCAAAGTGCGGATTGGGCCAGTCAGTCCTAAAGTCAGCCTAAAATGTGCGAACTCCGGCTCAGTACATCCCCATGGTGTTGAAAGTGTTGGGACCGCGTGGATGTGAACTTTTTCAAAGCAAGGCTTGTACGAACATTCCGCTCGTTCAAATGCGCAAGGAACGGGTCGCTCACATTGATTTCGATTTGGTAGGCCTAGACCCGAAGAAATTAGAAAGAGGGCCTATCATGGATTTCAAAATTGAAGCTTTGTCCGAAACCGCATTTTCGCACCTTTTTGAATTGACCGACGCCGAGCTCGTCGAACATCACGCCTGTCGCCAAGTCGTAACTGAGAAGCCAGGAACGCCCTGCCGTGTCAGTATGGCTGATGCTGAAATCGGAGACGCCGTAATCTTACTCAATTTCGAGCATCAACCGAAAAATAGCCCCTACAAAGCGGGTCATGCTATTTTCGTGCGAGAAGGCGCAAAGCAAGCGAAAATTGCGATCAACGAAGTGCCTGACGTAATTCGAACACGCCTGATGTCAGTTCGCTTCTTCGACAGCAACCATATGATGGTCGACGCAGATGTCGTGCCCGGCGAAAAGGTGTCGGGCGTAATTTCTGCGGCGTTCGACGTCGATGAGATCGCCTATATCCATCTTCACAATGCCAAGCCCGGATGCTTTGCTGCCGTTGTTAATAGAGCGCAATAAGACCCACGACGCTCAGGATCGGGAGGACCTTTGGCATTTGCCTGCCACCTCTGCCCGGGTCAGGTTTCTAGCCGTTCTCCCGCAGCACTGCGCCCGCGAGATAAAGAGAGCCGCAGATTAGGATGCGGGCTTTGGGATCAGAAGCGACAACTTTTTCGATGCCAGCTTCGACGCTCGGTGCCGTTGACGCTTCTATCCCAGCATTTCTTGCGGCGGCTGCAGTGGCGTCGCCAGGAAGTGTGTTTGCCTCACCGGGAATCGAGACGCCTTGCAGACTTGCGACATGGGGCACCAACGGCGCCATGTAGCCCGCAACATCCTTGGTGTTCATCAGCCCACAGATCAGGTGGGTCGGGCGTTTTGGTAAGCGGGCGAGCGTTTCGGCGAGCGTTTCGGCGCAAGCGGCGTTATGGCCGCCATCGAGCCAGAACTCAGCCTCCGGCGCGCGTTTGGTCAGAGGACCCGCGTCCAGACGTTGCATACGGGCGGGCCAGTCGACATTTGTGCAAACAGCCTCGCAAGCAACCTCATCGAAGCCCAGATGGCGCAAGGCGGTGATGGCTGTGCCCGCGTTTTGGAACTGATGCGCACCGATAAGCGCGGGCGGTGGTAAGTCCAGCAACCCGGTTTCGTCTTGGTAGATCAGACGGCCACGTTCCTCAGAAACATGCCAATGCTGGCCTTGCACCAGCGTCGGACAACCCAACTTTTCGGCACGGGCCTCGATCACTTCCATAGCATCATCAGATTGCGCCGTGATGATCGCGGGGCGGAGGCGCTTGAGGATACCTGCTTTCTCGCCAGCGATCTGTGCGACGGTATCGCCGAGAAATTGGGGATGGTCGAAGGAGACGGGGGTTATGATCGTCAGCAGCGGCTCTTCGAGAATGTTTGTCGCGTCCAACCTGCCGCCGAGACCTACCTCCAAGAGGCAAAAATCGGCTCTAACCCGGCTGAAAGCGAGAATTGCGGCAACTGTTGTGATCTCGAAGTAGGTGATAGGAGCGTCGCCATTGGCGGTGTAGCACTCGTCCAGCACTTCGGTCAGATATTCCTCAGAAATCAACGTGCCTGCGAGGCGGATTCGTTCATGGAAGAATGCCAAATGCGGTGAGGTGTAGGCGTGGACGGTTTTGCCCGCAGCCTCGAGCCCCGCGCGGATCATTGCTTGGGTCGAACCCTTGCCGTTGGTGCCAGCAATATGGATCACCGGCGGCAGATCGTTTTGCGGATTGCCGAGCGTCGCGAGCAAACGCCAGACGCGGTCGAGGGTCAGATCGATGATTTTGGGATGCAGCGCCATCATCCGCTCAAGGATGAGGTCCGACGTCTGCCCCGTCACTTTTTGCTATCCGTGGCCGGTTCGGGCGGCGTTACAGGCGCGCTCGGCGCAGGTAAGTCGCCTTTGACGGCGGGGCTTTCGCCCATAAGCATACGAATGATGGTGACCAGCTCATCCTTCATATCTTTTCGATGTGTGACGCGGTCTAGCATGCCGTGATCGAGAAGGTATTCAGCGCGCTGGAACCCTTCGGGCAGTTTTTCCCGGATCGTCTGCTCGATCACGCGCGGGCCGGCGAAACAAATCAGAGCGTTCGGTTCCGCAATATGGACGTCGCCTAGCATCGCGTAAGACGCTGTGACCCCGCCCGTGGTGGGGTGGGTCAGAACGACTATATAAGGCAATCCCGCCTCTTTCAGCATATCGACGGCGATCGTGGATCGGGGCATTTGCATAAGGCCCAGAATGCCCTCTTGCATGCGCGCGCCGCCGGCGGCGGAAAACAAAATGAGCGGACGTTTCAGCTTCACGGCGCGTTCGGCTGCCGCGATGATGGCATTTCCGACAAACATGCTCATCGAGCCACCCATGAAAGAGAAATCTTGCGCACAGGCCACAATCGGTGTGCGACCAATTTCACCCTCGGCGACAAGCATAGCCTCGACCTCACCCGTCTTTTTGCGAGCGTCCTTCATGCGGTCTGGGTACTTCTTCTGGTCGCGAAATTGCAAAGGGTCGGCTGTGGGCTCGGGCACGCTGACCTCAGTGTAGATACCGCCGTCGAATAGGGCGGCGAAGCGGTCGCGAGGGGTAATAACCATATGGTGGTTGCAATTGGTGCAAACGTTCAAGTTCTCGGACAGCTCGCGGTGGAAGAGCATGGTTCCGCAGTTTTCACATTTCGTCCAAAGGTTTTCAGGCACCTCGCGGCGCGAGAAGATCGAATTGATCCGGGGGCGGACGTAGTTGGAGATCCAGTTCATTGCACCCTCTTGTCTGGTTCTCTGTCAGATAGTCGGGGTTCTGGGGAATTGCAATCTAGACAGGGTCCGGGGTGAGCCAGCGGCGCAGCCACCACCAAACGACCGCAATGATTATAATACTGACCCCAGTGAGAGGGAGAAGCGCGTCAACATCGTCAAGCGTGTAGGCGCTATGGTACAGCGCGAGGCCGGACAGCTCGCCCGCGATCGCGACGACGAAAAGGGCGAAGAAATTATTGGCGAGGTGAAACCCGATGGCTGCACCAAGATTGCCAGTCACCCGTGTCAAATCAGCCGCGGCGACGCCAAAAACCGTTGTGGCGCCAATGGTGGCTACCGCCAATATAGGGTCTATTTCGGGATTATAATGCATTGCGCCGAAAAGTATCGCAGGAAGAATGAACCAGATCAGGGCAGATCGGAACCGGGCCGCCAAGGCCTGCATCAGGTAGCCGCGAAACAGTAACTCCTCTGCACCGACTTGGATGAGCAGAAGTGGGAGCGCGTAGGGCAACAGGCTGAGCCAGCGGTTGAAAGCCATGTTCTGGGTCGGCTCATCGGGGATTGCGAAGCTGGAGAGCCAGCCGATGGCGGGATAGACCAGCGCGCAGACAATTATCGCGCGCGAGAAATTGCGGCAGGCCGGGCGGAACGGGCCAATGAGGGAGGCGAGCCCACGCCGGTGAATGCCCGCCGCTGCCACCGCCGCAAGCCCCATGAAGAAAAATGTTGAGAGCAGAATGAACATAGCGCTCGGGGTGGAGGCCTCGGTCAGCGCCATCTGAAATTCGAACACGCGTTCGGGAAGAAAAATTCCCGCCAACACGAATATGAGCAGGATCGGGACGATATAGACGAGCGCGGACACAAGAACGCCCAGCAAGAGACGCCAGATTTGTGGGTAGTCTTTGGCGGGCGCAACGAAGGCCTCGAAGGCTTGGGTGCGGAACATGCGGCTCGGGCCTCTTTTTGCTTTGCAATCAACGTAACTGGCGGGGTTTGCACGCGCAATCGCGCTTGTACCTAAGGCGGCGGGCGATTATTCCAAATGCCAACGCTTACCGGGAGGCCTCCATGCTTAAGAAACCCACCGACAAAACCAACTTGCCCAGCCGTCATGTGACCGAAGGGCCCGCGCGCGCGCCTCACCGGTCCTACTTTTACGCAATGGGCCTGGGTGAGGAGGAAATTCATCAGCCTTGGGTCGGCGTTGCGACCTGCTGGAATGAGGCCGCACCTTGTAACATCGCGCTGAACCGCCAGGCACAAGCGGTCAAGCTGGGCGTGAAGCAAGGCGGCGGGACCCCGCGCGAATTCACCACCATCACAGTGACTGACGGAATCGCAATGGGGCACGAGGGGATGCGCTCCTCGCTCGCATCACGAGAAGCCATTGCCGACACGGTGGAGCTGACCATGCGCGGGCATTGCTATGACGCGATTGTAGGGCTCGCGGGTTGCGATAAATCCTTGCCGGGTATGATGATGGCGATGGTGCGGCTGAACACACCGTCAGTCTTCATCTACGGCGGCTCGATCCTGCCGGGCAAAGTGCCAGCGGGCGCCGATGTGCCGGCCGAATACGCCAACCGAGACCTGACGGTGCAAGACATGTTTGAGGCAGTCGGCAACCATCAGGCCGGCAATCTAAGCGATGCCGCTTTGGACGTGCTTGAGCGCGTTGCATGCCCATCTGCGGGCGCCTGTGGCGGGCAATTTACGGCCAACACTATGGCTTGTGTGTCCGAGGCGATTGGCCTGGCGCTGCCGAATTCCTCCGGCGCGCCTGCGCCATACGAAAGTCGAGATCAGTATTCGATTGCGTCGGGCGCGGCCGTTATGACCTTGATCGAGAAAAATATTCGCGCGCGCGACGTGGTGACCCGGAAGTCGCTAGAAAACGCGGCGCGGGTTGTGGCCTGCACGGGCGGGTCAACCAATGCAGGGCTCCACCTGCCAGCGATTGCGCATGAGGCGGGAATTGAGTTCACGCTCGAAGATGTTTGCGAAATTTTCCGCGACACGCCCTATTTCGTCGATCTGAAACCGGGCGGACAATATGTGGCTAAGGACCTCTACGAGGCGGGCGGCGTGCCGGTCGTGATGAAGGAGCTGCGCAAGGCAGGGCTGATCCACGAAGATTGCATAACTGCGACTGGCAAGACCATTGGCGAAACGCTCGACGAGGTCAAAGGTGACGCTGATGGCCGCGTGATTTACCCGATTGAAAACCCACTTTCGAAAACAGGCGGCGTTGTTGGCTTGAAAGGCAATCTGGCCCCAGACGGCGCAATTGTGAAAGTGGCGGGGATGGAAGTGCAGCATCAGATCTTCACTGGCCCCGCGCGCGTATTTGAATCCGAGGAAGACGCATTCGCAGCGGTGCAAGAACGTGCCTATGAAGAAGGTGAAGTTCTTGTGATCCGAAACGAAGGCCCCGCAGGTGGGCCCGGTATGCGCGAAATGCTGGCGACCACCGCAGCTTTGTCAGGTCAGGGCATGGGTAAGAAAGTGGCGTTGATCACGGATGGGCGGTTCTCAGGCGCGACGCGTGGTTTCTGCGTGGGCCATGTCGGCCCTGAGGCCGCGCATGGCGGTCCAATTGCGCTGCTGAAAGATGGTGACGTGATCACGCTAAACGCGATTGAAGGCACAATCTCGGTCGATCTGAGCGAAGACGAACTGGACACACGCAAGCAAGAATGGGTCGGCGGTCGCGAGACGATCTATGCCTCAGGCGCGCTTTGGAAATATGCCCAGCTGGTTGGCAGCGCTAAGTTTGGGGCCTGCACTCATCCTGGCGCCGCTGAAGAAAAACACATCTACATGGATCTCTAACGCGATGGCTCTTTTCGCTACGAGATTTTTGCTGGTCGCGGCCGGGCTCCTCCTGTTGGCCGGGTGCAGCGGAGATTTTCCGGGCCTCGGCGCGTTGACGAATGGCACCGCGACAAGCGGGGCTGAGGGGCAAAAAGAGATCACGGTGACCAGTAACCAAGTTTCCTTGACCGCGCCGGAAGGGTTCTGCGTTGACCCGGTCTCCACCCGAAACGGCGCATCAGAAGCCTTTGTGGTGTTTGGCAATTGCGCGGCGATCACCGGCAACAACAAGCAGTCGCAACCCTATGTGGAGGCAATCGTGACCGCCACTGTTTCGAGCGCTGGTTTAGCAGGTGATGGATCCATCGCGCCACAGTCTGAGGCACTGGTCGGGTTTTTCCAAAGCAACGCCGGTAAACAAGCGCTTAGCCGGAGTGCCGACCCGAGAGCGGTGCGCATTGGCGACGGCTTTTCGGAGGATGGTGCCGTGTTTTTGCTGGTCGCCGATAGTAGTCCGCCCCATGTTGACGGCGCGATGAAAAGCTATTGGCGCAGCTATTTTGATGCAGGCAGCGCCGTTGTTGCGATGTCGGTGATCGGTTTTCAACAAAACCCAATTTCGGGGACGGAAGGGCTCAGCCTATTGCGGCGCTTCAAGGAGCGTAACGCGCGTGCGCCTTTTTCAAAAGCTAGCCAGGAAGCCGACGCGCAAAGACCGGTCCAGCGCCCCGGCTGAGGCGACGCGGCGTTTATTTCCTCGAAACCATTGTTTGCAATGTAGAAACAGTGATAGCGATGAGTCGACGCGGCACTCAGGATGACGCGATTTAGATGATTGGGTTTCGATGATTGACGGGGTCCGACAATTTATCCGGCGACGGGCGCACCGCTACAGCCTGCGCCGCTGGGAGAGTGCTGCGCGCGAGGCCGAAGAAACAGATTTGTCGCGTTTGCGCCAGATGCGCTCCCAAGCCAAACAACTGCGCAGCCGCGTCGATCAGGTCAACCATATTGCTGACGGTCGGTTGGCGTTGCCGCGCATTGGCTCCAATGCCATCCGTAAACCGGCAGGGTCCGACTGGAGTTGCAGACCGGAGATTTGGCGCGGCCCGATTTCCCCAAAAGGCTTGTCGGCTGTGAAGACGCGTACACGGCTCGGAAGCGCCGCGACACTGTTTCATGACTGCGCCATTTCCGAGCTGACGATGCGCCAGGTCCGCAACCAGCGCGAAACCGATTTGGCCCCATTCGGACTGCGAATGGACGTCTTTCGGTTTGACGGCTCTTTCTTGAGCCTTGTTTTGAATCTACCAACTGATGCGCTGGACGGGCTTCGACGTACGCACATCCTTCGGATGGATGCAGAGATCGAAACCGAGAAGCCGCTTGAGATTTTTGCCCGGCTCAACATCAAATACGGACCCAATGTCGAGCAGGTTGTGCGCGAATTGCCGATGACAAGCGCGGAGTCCTGTGTAGAATTTGACCTCGCCCATACCAAGATCAGCGAAAAGCGTATGGAACGCATCTGGCTGGACCTGATATTTGAAGGGCCCGAGATGAATGAAATTTACCTGCGCGACGTGACCTTCAGCCGTCGCCCGCGTGCTGATTTTTAGGAAGGCTTGGACATGGGTGATCTTGTGTTGACCAAAACGCGCATTCAGGCCGGGGTGTATGAGGGCGTTCTGACCTGCAATGACACGCCAGCTTCCGCGCCGCGCCTGATCGCGCATTTTGGAGATGAAGAGATAAGCGGCGTGACCCTGACACCTGACCCTGAGTTTGCCGGCGGATACAGTGTCCGGCTGGAATTGCCGCCCAAGATTCTAACCGAAGGTGTGCAGACCATTGTCGTGAGTGAGGCCGTTAGCGGCGAGACGCTGGACCGCTTTTCAGTGCTCACCGGAGAGCCGATTGATGATGACCTGCGCGGCGAGGTCGATTTGCTTCGCGCGGAGCTAGATATGCTAAAGCGTGCGTTCCGGCGCCATTGCCTAGAGACAGGCGCTTAAACGGCGTCGCCGTTCGGGAATATCTGTAAAGCCACGAAGGTGACGCGGCGTCTTGGGTGACGCGCGCGTCAACTTGCGACAGATTGAGCGCGTATTTCGGGAGACTATCATATGACCGCCTATCCGCATCTGCTGGCCCCTTTGGACCTAGGGTTCACAACGTTGAAAAACCGCGTGCTTATGGGCTCGATGCATACTGGGCTGGAAGAGACCAAAGACTGGAACCGGGTCGCGGAGTTTTATGCGACGCGGGCGCGGGGCGAGGTCGGATTGATGGTCACGGGCGGTATGGCGCCCAACCGGGAAGGTGGTGTGTTTCCCGGCGCTGCGGGTCTGTTTTCGGACGCCGATATAGCCAACCACAGGATTGTCACCGACCGTGTCCATGACGCGGGCGGCAAGATCGCGATGCAGATCTTGCATGCGGGGCGCTACGCCTATTCGCCCGAATGTGTCGCGCCCTCTGCTGTGAAATCGCCCATCTCCCCTTTTCCGCCAAAGGAACTTGATGAAGAGGGTATCGAGAAGCAGATCGCCGATATAGCCACTGCAGCATCCCGCGCGCGCGCGGCTGGGTATGATGGGGTCGAGGTCATGGGCTCTGAGGGGTATTTCCTGAATCAGTTCCTTGTGGCCCGTACCAACAAACGCGAAGACCGCTGGGGCGGGTCCTATGAAAACCGCATGCGCTTACCGATTGAAGTGGTGAAGCGTGTGCGTGCCGCGGTCGGTACAGATTTCATTGTCATCTACCGATTGTCGATGCTTGACCTGATCCCTAACGGATCGTCATGGGAGGAAGTTGTAAAACTGGCCCGCGAGATCGAGAAGGCCGGTGCGACAATCATAAACACCGGCATCGGCTGGCATGAAGCACGGATCCCCACGATTGCTACCTCAGTGCCGCGGCGGGCCTTCTCATGGGTCACGCAGAAGCTGATGGGTGAGGTGTCAATTCCCGTCATCACGTCCAACAGGATTAACACGCCGCAAGTCGGTGAGGCCGTTCTGGCCGATGGCTGCGCGGATATGGTGTCGATGGCGCGGCCGTTCCTGGCGGACCCGAATTTCGTCGCCAAGGCTATGGCGGACAAAGCCGCACAGATCGCGCCGTGCATTGCGTGCAACCAAGCCTGCCTTGATCACACGTTTAGTGGCAAAATCAGCTCCTGCCTGGTCAATCCGCAGGCCTGCTTTGAGACCGAGTTAGAGGTTGCGCCAGCCTTGAACGCGAAAACCGTGGCCGTTGTTGGCGCCGGGCCCGCAGGGTTGTCGACAGCGCTCACAGCCTCCGAGCGCGGGCACAAGGTTGTGTTGTTTGATCGCGCGAGTGAGATCGGTGGACAACTCAACATGGCCAAACAGGTGCCGGGCAAGGAAGAGTTTTGGGGGTTGGTCGACTGGTACCAGACGATGCTCGACAACAGCACAGTCGATCTGCGGCTGAACACGGACGTAAGCGCTGGCGATTTAACTGGTTTCGATGAGATCGTGATTGCCACCGGCGTGCTGCCGCGCGACCCAGAAATCCCAGGTCAGGAAAGCGCAAACACGGTGTCCTATCGCGAGCTGTTGCAAGGCAAAGTGGATGCTGGCCCTCGGGTCGCCATTGTTGGTGCCGGGGGCATCGGGTTTGATGTGGCGGAGTATCTTGTAACAGATGACAGTCCAACCGAAGATCTGGAGGCTTGGCTCGCCGAATGGGGCCTCACCGACCCCAGCATCGAACGTGGCGGCTTGGTACCGACCGGCCCAGACCCAGAAAAACCAGCGCGGCAGGTCACGCTGTTGCAGCGCAAATCCGAGAAGTTAGGCAAGCGTTTGGGTAAGACGACCGGATGGATTCACCGTGCCGCATTGAAACTGAAGCAGGTCGAAATGGTCGGCGGCGTCAACTATGAGCGCATCGATGAGCAGGGATTGCATGTCTCCGATGGAGAGGCGCGCGAGAACCCGCGTGTCATATCAGCCGATACAATTGTGCTTTGTGCGGGCCAAATAAGTGAGCGGAATTTGGCCGATGCTCTTTTTGAAAAGGGGTTAAATCCGCACATAATTGGCGGAGCCGATGTGGCTGCAGAGCTCGATGCGAAGCGCGCAATCGACCAAGGAACCCGACTCGCTGCCATGTTTTAAGGTTAAAATTTGTTAATAAAAACAAGGCAACAGCTGTTTCGCTGTTTCCGCGCCATAACCAATCCCTAGAGAAACCGCTGAATAGCCCCAGTCAGATCACGGTTCTGCCCCAATTGACATTCAGACAGTCCCGCAACGTCAAGAGTTAACTAAGGGGTCCCAATGGATCGTCTGACAGAAATGGAAGCCTTCGCCACGGTAGTGGATCAAGGTGGCTTCACCGACGCGGCACGGAAAATGGGGATTTCCAAATCAGCGGTCTCCAAACACGTGTCTTCGTTGGAAAGCCGCCTGGGGGCCCGTTTGCTGAACCGGACGACCCGGCGCGTCTCTCCGACCGAGATTGGTCTGGCTTACTACGACCGCGCCCGCCGCGTGTTGAATGACGCCGGTGAGGCGGATGCTTTGGTGTCCTCAATGCAATCTGCGCCCTCTGGGCTGCTTCGGATCTCCGTTGCAACAGATTTTGGCGTGAACCACATGTCACCCATCCTGGGCGACTTTTTGGCCGATTTCCCGGATATCACCGTGAACATGGTTCTCAACAACCGCTATGTTGAATTGATTTCCGAAGGGTTTGATCTGGCAATCCGCATTGGTGAGATGGAAGACAGCTCGCTGCGGGCCCGCAAACTGACCGAAACAACCAAACGTTTGATCGCGGCGCCAGGCTATTTTGAGCAATATGGCCGCCCTGAGAAAATTGACGATCTGAACGATCACAAGCTTCTGCATTATTCCAATCAATCCGCAGGCAATGTCTGGAAACTGACCGCCCCGTCTGGCGAGAAACGCCAAGTCCGCACCCAAGGCTGGCTGACTGTGAATGACGGTCAATCTTTGCTGAACGCCTGTGTTTCAGGGCTTGGCATCGCTTATTTGCCAAGCTTTCTATACGCAGACGCGTTGACCGAAGGGTTGGTTGAGGAGGCCATGCCTGGCCTTCCGACAGAAGCACAAGGCATCTACGCCGTGTATCCCCCGGGCCGGTATACACAGCCGAAAGTCCGGACTTTCATCGACTTCTTAGTTGAGGCTTTCAAGGAAAAAGGCCCCGAACGCTGGTAACCGTAACAAGTTCTCCCGTGCTGGCCGTGGTTGGCGGCACTTAACGGGTCGAGGTGAGGATCGCTTCGACCCGTCTGTTTTTGGTACGACCGTCTGCGGTCAGATTGCTGGCCACCGGGGCTAGATAGCCAACACCTTCCGCCTCGATCTGAGCCCCTTCAACGCCGAGCCCCAACAGCCAGTCCCGCGCCGATTGCGCGCGTTGCCGTGAGAGCGCGATGTTTGCCTCGAGCGACCCGTCGGCATCAGTATGCCCGACCAGGGCGATGCGCCGGTTGGGGTTGGCGATGAGATAATTGGCTAACACCGCCAACGTATCATATTGGGCCCCATCAAGCTGAGACGAGCCTGTTTCAAATTGAACATCTTGCAAGATGGCAGAGCCTTGCATCTCAAGCCGCAGGATCAACGGCGGCAACTCGGATACTGGCGCGGCCGTGACGCCGATGGCCGTTGTTGCCGCACCGCCGCCAATTTTGAGCATCTGAACATAGCCCACGACATCACTGCGACTGATCAGAAGGCTGAGATATTCGGGTACCGCGCCACCCAGCCGCTGCGCCGCGAGATACCTGAAATCGCCGAGATCGACATGCATGTCAGGTTCGGACAGCACCTGCGTGCCAAAGCGGAAGTCAAAACCGCCACACGCGCGCGTTTCACATTCGTAGAGCAGCTCGAAGCCAACAGCCTCGATCTGTTGGCGTAAGTTGTCGGCGATCCCCAAAGTCGTTCCGGCTGCAGACAGGACTTTCCACGCGAAGCGCTCTTGCGGGCCTTCAGCGATCAAAGCCGGTATAGTGTCGTCTTGGAACGGCCCAATGGGCATCTTGTAGCTGGCAAAGGCTTGGGCGTCCGAGAAAGTCAGCTCCGCTGGGCCTGAGAACTGTAACTCAAGCCCGAAGACAGGCTGCGCTATCAGAAACGCACCAAGATATGCTGCTGCCAGTCTCACCGAGCTTGGCTGTGGTATTCCGGGTTCGGTCGCATATCGACAGCGGAGGCCATTCGGTTTGACATGTTATAGAACCCGGCAGTCGCGGCGATGTCCCAGATGTCGCGGTCGGTGAAGCCCACTTGGCGCAGTTTTTCTCGGTCAGCCTCCTCGATGGTGTAGCTGGCCTCTGTCATAAGGACGGCGAAATTCAGCATCGCGCGTTGCCGCGCTGACAGCTCTGCGACCCGGTAATTCATAACCAAGGCCTCGCCCAATTGCGGATCGCCTGACAGGTTCCGAACTGCCGCTCCGTGGGCCACGAGGCAATAGAAACAGCGGTTCACGGCGGAGACGGCAACTGCGATCATCTCCCGTTCGAGCTTTGTTAGACCCGACTCTGCGAGCATAACGTCGTTATAAAGCGCTGAGAACGCGTCAAGCTTGCCCTCATCAAACGCGTAGGCTTTGAGCACATTAGGAACGAGCCCCAGTTTCTCGTTGCATATCCCGAAGTACTTTTCGATGCGATCGGGAAGCGGGTTCATCATGGGCAGATTAAGCGAAGTGACTTGGCTCATCGTTACGTACCTTTGTGCGGGCCTCTATGCGGATTTGATGCGGTAATGATAGCCGGGCTGCGCGGTCATGCCCAGCGTCTGGTAAAGCGCGTTTGCAACCGCGTTTTGACGGGTGACCAGCAGCACCAGATCCGTGGCGCCGTTGTCGCGGCCCCATTGGGCCGCCGCGATGACAAGGGACCGGGCGAGGCCTTTGCGGCGGTGCGCAGGCAGAACTTCCAGCGCGTGGATCATGGCATACCCCGCATGGAGACCGACATAGACGACGCCCGCCGCCCGCCCATCGACGCGTCCGAGAATGGAAATCTTTTTGCAGTCGGCGCGTTCCATGATTGCGAGGCGGCCGGGACCGATGCCGCCTGCTGCCCATATGTCGCGCATGATTTGAAGCGGTGGCCAAATTGGGAAAGCCGTAACCAGGGGGAGCTCTTGCTCCGCGAGCGGCGCGATAGGCGACTGGTAGCAAAGCGTTTCGTCAAGAATTGAATAGCCGTTTTGGGCAAGAATAGTATCTAGTTCAGTGTCCACACGCGATTGGAACAAAAGCTCCTTCCCGGCAGCACGCATATGTGCCTCAGCCTGATCGAGATGGGCTTGCACGACTGGACCCGTCGCTTGGGTCGCGTTCACACGTTTACCGCCGCCGGGGCTCGTACGAAAAAGCCACGGGCCCACTTGCCGTTGCTCTAACGTGGGCCAGGTCGCCTCCAGAACTTGCGTGAGGTCGTCGGGGTCCATTACAGACCCAATGCGGTTTGCAGCTTTTCAATCGCGCCGCGCAGCTGCGCGGGATCCGTGCCACGTACGACAATATTGGCGCCATGCACCCCGTCGCGTTGAAACGGATAGGACCCGAAAGACAGGTCTGGCATGTCCGCGGCGACAGCGCCCAGCGGACCAGCGAGATCACCTTCCCCGCGCTCTACGCGGAGGGTTTCGGACAATAGAGGCGCACCGCCCGTCAAGGTTGGCAAAACGCTCTGCACCATCGCGTTGAAAATCGAGGGAACCCCAGCCATGACATGAACATTCTCGAGCTTGAAACCCGGTGCAGTCGAGACCGGGTTGTCGATCAGATCAGCGCCATCAGGGATGCGCGCCATGCGCAGTCTGGCTTCGTTCAGTTCAGACCCTGTTTTGGCATAATGCGCAGCGAGCAGAGCGCGCGCATCTTCCCGCACATCGACATCGGCTCCAAACGCCGCCCCGATCGCATCTGCGGTGATATCATCATGGGTGGGGCCAATGCCGCCGGAGGTGAAGACATAGTCATATCCCGCACTAAGCGCCTGCACCGCAGCCACAATTCGGTCATGCACATCAGCGACGACACGGACTTCCTGCAGATCAATTCCGGCTTCGGTTAGTTGGCAAGCCAAATGGTGCATATTGGCGTCGCGGGTCCGCCCTGACAAAATTTCATCGCCGATCACAAGCATCGCAGCGGTAGGGTTAGACATGTTATCTTCCTTCAAGCTCGCGCGAGATGTAGCGCTGCGGGGTGGAAGCCGCCAGCTTTCTTTCCTATATGGGCGATACGACTATGACCAAAGGCATCGCAACCGTGGACGAAACACACCAAGGCCGCATCACCAAAGAGGGAATCCGCATCTACCAAGAGGCGGATTTTGCTGGCATGAAAACCGCCGGCACACTGGCTGCGCGCATCTTAGACGACGTCGCGGCGATTGTTGTTCCAGGCACCACGACCGAGGCGCTGGACGCGTTCATCGAGGATGAAGTGAAGAAGGCGGGGGCGACCTCAGCGACGATTGGCTACAAAGGGTATAAGCACGCGTCCTGCATTTCGGTGAACCACGTTGTGTGTCACGGCATTCCAGGTGGAAAGACCCTAAAAGACGGCGATATTCTCAATATCGACGTAACTGTCATCGTGGACGGCTGGTTTGGCGACACATCGCGGATGTTTGTTGCGGGCAAGCTGGGACGCAAAGCAGAGCGACTCATTCAGGTGACGCATGACGCCCTGTTCAAAGGCATTGAGGCCGTAAAACCCGGCAACACGTTTGGTGATATTGGCCACGCCATTCAAGCCTATGTCGAAGCCAACCGCATGTCTGTGGTGCGCGATTTTTGCGGACATGGCCTGGGCCGAGTGTTCCATGCTCCGCCCAACGTTCTGCATTATGGTCGGCGCGATACGGGCGCGGTGTTGGAAGAGGGCATGTTTTTTACCATCGAACCAATGGTCAATCTAGGACGTCCCGAGACTAAGGTGTTGGCCGATGACTGGACGGCCGTGACGCGCGACAAATCGCTTTCGGCCCAGTTCGAGCATTCGGTTGGTGTTACGGCGAGCGGCTTTGAGATTTTTACCCTTTCGCCGGGCAATAAATTCCACCCAACCTACCCAGCTTAAGACGGTTTTAAATAGAATCGTTCCTATTATGTTCGCATGATAGTTCAGCGTAATCAGTTTGAGGCAGCGTCGCTGCCAGGGTTTGAAGCGATCCGCCTTCCCAAGGCAGATTCGGGTGAAGAGCGGCTTGATGGTCATCGCGGCAGATTGCGTCAACGCTTTATGAGCGTGGGGCCGGACGCGGTCGATGATCAGGAAGTGTTGGAACTCATTTTATACCGCGCGATTCCCAGACGCGAAGTCCGCTCACTTGCGCGGCGCTTGCTGTTTCGCTTTGGCGATTTTAACCGTGTTGTCTCTGCCGCCCCCGCAAGGCTGGCAGAGGTGCAAGGCACGGGGAGCGCCGTCATTCAGGAACTGAAGATCGTCGAGGCAGCGGCCCACAAAATGGCACGCGCCAAAATCATGAAGCGTGAGGTTCTTTCGAGCTGGGACGCGCTGTTGGAATATTGCCAGACCCGCATGGCCCATTTGGATATCGAGCAGTTCCGTGTCCTGTATCTTGATCGCAAGAACGTTTTGATTGCGGACGAGGCGCAGGGCACGGGCACGATAGACCATGTGCCAGTCTACCCGCGTGAGATCATCAAACGCGCGCTGGAACTGAGTGCCGCCGCACTGATATTGGTCCACAACCACCCTTCGGGCGACCCTACGCCGTCAGCTGAAGATGTTGAGATGACAAAAACGGTTCAATCGGCAGGCGAAACGCTGGGGATCATCCTTCATGACCATTTGATCGTTGGGAAATCTCGGCACAGCTCATTGCGGGCGGAAGGCTATATTTAGACCCTATTCTAGCCAAACTTCGACGCGGCGGTTGATTGAACGACCCCAATCTGAATCGTCACAGGCCATGGGCAGTACCTCTCCGAACGCGTCAGCTGACAACTCAATTTGCCTGAAATCTGCCACGCCGGCAGCCTCCCGCACCTGTCCCAAGACCAGCTCCGCGCGCTGACGAGCCAGGTCTTTATTTGCAGATGCCGGACCCTGTCCGTCGCTGAACCCGACAAAAAGGAGCGACTTGCCGTCAAAGCGCCCCGTTTCGAGAGCTTGCGCCAAGCGCGCGACATTCTCGTTTGATTGTACGTCGAGCCTGACGCCGCTTTCAAAGCGGAAGGTCGTCGATAAACGGACCCGGTCACGCAGGGTCGTTACCAAGCGCTGCAATTCCGGCAAAGGGGTTTCGGCGCTTACGTTGGTGATAGCATGCGCGAGCCTGTCGCCAAGAGTGTCGAAACCGGAAACCGTGATCGCTTGATCCACGTAACCGGTGCGCCGGATGACCAGGTCCGCGGCAGGGGACCGGGTAAAGGCCAGAAACTCCCGCGCGAGAAGCGGCAACCGCCTTGGCGCGGTATAAAACATCAATGGCAACGTCAGCGGGTAGTCCTCTGCGCGCAGCGTTGTCACGCTTGCCTCCTGCTCAAACCCGCAGGCCCCCTTAAGCCGCATCGGTACAGCGTTGCCTGCGGTGCTAAGCGTGCCCAGCCCAATTGCAAATGCGTCTTGGGCGACCTGGTCCGCCAGGTCATCGGGGTCTGCATGCGTTTGGGCCGTCTTGATCGGGCGATCGCCGCCTTGCGCAATGACGCGAGACAGAAACGCCTCACTGATACCGCTGTTTTCTGGTGGGGCGAGCGCCAGTATTTTGCCGTCGCTACCGCCCAGTTCCGACCAATCTAAAACCTCTCCGGCATAGATTTCAGACAGATTCGCCAGTGTTAGAGCCTGAACAGGCTGATCTGGCGCTGCAATTGCGATCAGCCCATCAAGCGCAAGCACCCGTGCGCGCTTGTTCAATGACAAGGGGCTCGGGTCTGCCGATTGGGCGAGATCCAGTTCGCTCTGGTTGGGTTCGCGCAGTACCATTGCGATATCAGCGGCCTCCGCGATCAGGTCCGCATAGCCTTCTGCGGTTGTGCTTGAGCGCAGCGTGAACCTCGCGCGGACGCGGTCAGTGTCGCTCAGCACAAAGACCGAATGTGTATCATCCTCCACCTCCCGCGTTAGCGAAAGCTGATGGCGCGCCGCAAAAGACTGGATAAGCGCCGGGATCAAAACGTCGCCCATATGCCGCGTGCCTGAGAACGTGACGTCGGCGATAAACGCATCAAGGTCAGGGCAACCGGGGCCCGCGCAGGTGACCCCTTCGCCATCAAAGGTCAACGGGCCATAGATCGTGTCGACGCGGTAGAACTCACCGTCATAGCTCATAAGCGTGCCATCGATCTGGATCGCACCATCTCGCGACGTGAGCGAGACATCCTGCGCAAAGGCAGGGGCCGCACTCAGGAGCGCCGCACAAAGCATTCGTTTCATCTTGGTCAAATGGTGGCCTGTCGTCGAAGCGCTGATTTACCGCCCGACGAGTTTCAGGTCTTGGAGCACGTTTTTCAACAAAAACATCTCACCAATGCGCGCGCATCCCGGTGCGGCGAGTTTTAATTGATACCTTAAAGGCGGTAGATCAGGCGTGAGCTTCAAAACATCGCCCTCCGCGCCACGGTCACATGTCTCACTATGGATCGGGCGGGCAAGCGACAATCGGATAACACCTGCGCTATGTTGGGGATCTTGATGGTAGGACAGGACTTGGAAGCGTTTGTCCGTGCCAATTTGATAGGTTGTCACAGGCAGGTGACTTGGCGCTTGCGCACGGAGCGACATAGCCGTGCCTGCTTCCCACGCGATGGCCAAACGGGTGAATTCTGATAGGTCGCCAACTGTGGCTATGCCATTTAGGCTCTGTTCTTGCCCAAAACGTACCAAAACCTCACCCGAAGGCTCCATGGCTGGCATCTCGAAGGTGAGCGTGCCGGCATAGCTTAGGGTGTCGCCAAAGCTCAGCCCCGCATGGGTGATCTCGACCTTCGAATGTGGCCGGCAAGGAGCCGAGACTTCAACGTGCAAGATCGCCTCTGGCTGAGCAGTCACGTGCAGAGACTCTCCGCAGGCGATTCCAAAGGCGCTGATATTCTTCTGCGGTGCGATAATGTGTTTTAGGCCGCCAGCGTCGCTTGGCAGTGGCGCATGCGCCTGAATACGAAACCCTACTGGCGTGTTTGGCATGACCGGCAAGGGCTGCTCAATTTCGGACAACGGCGCCCGAATTGCCAACGCGGTTACATCTGAAAACGCGCTCACCGGCGTAAACGCCAAAAGCGCGGCCAAAACACTGGCGCGAAATCCGCTCATAAAACTGCCTCATCTGCCGGTTTTCCCGGCTTTCATTGAGGCGAGCTTTGATGCTCAATTGTGGCGAAAATGTGGCGAAGCTCCTCGTGTGGCACGATTTCGCCTTATTTCCCTAGCCCAAAGCCCCATGGCAGTGTTTGAACTTTTTGCCTGAGCCACAGGGGCAAGGGGCGTTGCGACCCGGGTTGCCCCAGGTCGAGCGGTCATTCTCGTCGAAACCTTCGAGCGCCACACCGGTTGGTTCTTCGGGCTTAGCTGGGGCGCTGGTCGAAATCGACGCGTTCTGCTGCGCGAGAAACTGCTGCAGCATTTCCTGTTGCTGTTCTTCAGTAAGGGGCACAACGCGGGAAAGCTTCTCCGTCACATCGGAACGAAGACCATCGAGCATGCCCTCAAAGAGCTGGAAGCTGTCGTTTTTGTATTCATTGAGCGGGTCACGCTGCGCATAACCACGAAAACCCACGACTGAGCGGAGATGTTCCAGCGCCAGAAGATGCTCACGCCATTTTCCGTCGATCGTTTGCAGCAAGAGCTGTTTTTCGATGTTGCGCATATTGTCAGGACCAAAATCGACAGCCTTTTTGGCCATGAACTCGTCCGATGACTTATAAAGCCGCTCAGCGATTTCATCATTGTCGACGCCTTCTTCAGCCGCCCAGTCAATGACCGGTACGTCCAAGCCAAGCTTCTCCATGACTGCAACGTACAGACCCTCGGTGTCCCATTGATCGGCGTAGGATTTGGGCGGCATGAATTGGTCAACCAGGTCATCGATGACCTGATGGCGCATGTCTTGCGCGATCTCACCGACCTCCTTGGCCTCCATTATCTCCATGCGCTGGCCGAAGATTACCTTCCGCTGGTCGTTCATCACATCGTCGAACTTCAACAGCTGCTTGCGGATGTCGAAGTTTCGCCCCTCAACCTTGGCTTGCGCCTTTTCTAGCGATTTGTTGACCCAAGGGTGGGCGATGGCCTCGCCTTCCTTCATGCCGAGGGTTGAGAGCATCTTATCAAGTCGATCCGAGCCGAAAATCCGCATCAAATCATCTTCAAGCGACAAGAAGAAAGAGGACCGACCCGGGTCGCCCTGACGCCCCGAACGCCCCCGAAGCTGGTTGTCGATCCGACGCGATTCGTGGCGTTCGGTGGCCAGAACAAACAGCCCGCCTGCGGCTTTGACCTCTTGCTCCGACTTTTCATGTTCGGATTCGATCTTGGCGCGGATAGCGTCGGCGTCACCCTCAGGGTCCGCAGCGAGCGCCTCCATGATCTGCATCTCAACGTTGCCGCCAAGCTTAATGTCAGTGCCGCGGCCCGCCATGTTTGTCGCGATGGTTACGGCGCCGAGCTTGCCGGCGTCAGCGACAATTTGCGCCTCTTTTTCATGCTGCCGGGCGTTCAGGACGTTGTGCTCAACGCCTGCCTTGGTCAGCAGCTCAGACAGGTATTCAGATTTTTCAATAGAGGTCGTGCCAACCAGCGCGGGCTGACCTTTGGCATTCGCCTCTTTGATTTCTTCTACGATGGCATCGTATTTCTCGGTTGCTGTGCGGTAGATCGCATCATGCTCATCAATCCGCGCAATCGGCTTGTTTGTTGGGACTTCAACAACGCCAAGACCGTAAATTTCGGCGAACTCTTCGGCTTCGGTCGCAGCCGTACCGGTCATGCCAGCCAGTTTGGAATAGAGGCGGAAATAGTTTTGAAATGTCACCGAGGCGAGGGTCACGTTTTCGGGTTGAATTTCGCAGCCTTCCTTGGCCTCGATTGCTTGGTGCAGCCCGCCCGACAGGCGGCGGCCTTGCATCATGCGGCCGGTAAATTCGTCGACCAGCATAACTTGGCCGTCGCGGACCATGTAATCCTTGTCCTTGTGAAACGCCTTATGCGCCTTCATGGCCTCGGTTACATGGTGGACCATTGTGGTGCTTTCTGGGTCGTAGAGCGACTGACCCTCAGGCAACAGCTCATTGCGATGCAGCCACTCCTCGACAAATTCATTTCCCTCATCAGTGAAGGTCACGGCGCGGGTTTTCTCATCAAGCGTGTAGTGGTCTTCCACGATCTCGGGGATCAGCTTGTCGATGGTGATGTAGAGGTCCGAGCGGTCCTCCGACGGGCCTGAAATGATCAGCGGCGTGCGCGCTTCATCCACAAGGATTGAGTCCACCTCATCGACGATGGCAAAGAAGTGACCGCGCTGCGACATTTCTTCAAGCGAAGACTTCATGTTGTCGCGCAGGTAATCAAAACCGAGCTCATTGTTGGTCGCATAAGTGACGTCGGCGGCGTAGGCGACGCGTTTTTCGTCATCTGGCTGTTGGGGGTAGACCGCACCGGTCGTCAGGCCCAGCTGGCTGAACACATTGCCCATCCACTCTGCGTCCCGTTTCACCAGGTACTCGTTGACGGTTACGATATGCACGCCTTTGCCCGCCAGCGCGTTCAGATAGGCAGGGAAACAAGCGACAAGCGTTTTACCCTCACCGGTTTTCATCTCGGAGATGTTGCCCTGATGCAGGAATATGCCGCCCATCAGCTGGGTGTCAAAAGCGCGAAGGCCAAGCGCGCGACGGGCGGCCTCGCGGACATTGGCGAAAGCTTCGGGCAGCAGATCATCAAGGCTTTCACCCTTTTGCGCCCGCATCGCCATGGCTTCGGTTTTTTCTTTCAGCGCGTCATCGGAGAGCTTTTCGAACTCAGGTTCGAGCGCATTGATCTTGGCGACAAGGGGGCGCACCGCCTTGACCTTTCGGTCATTCGGGGTGCCAAACACCTTCCGCGAAATCGTGCCCAAACCCAGCATATGCCTCTGCCTTACTGCGACATCGCTCTGCCGCTTAACATCATCGTGTGAAGGTTCGCCTTGCCTGCGCGGTGACGTACCCATATCTCATTGCCCAAGACGCTGGCGCCTTGGGCCTCGAGGTGATGTAAGAGGCGGCAGATATAGTGTCAACGGCGCGGCCCTCCGCGCACCCCAACAGGAGCTAAGAAATATGGGCAAATTCACAACACTTCTGCGTGCGACAGGGCTTTCCTTGGCGCTTGCCCTGCCCGCCGCTGCGCAAGACGCGGACACCGTACTGGCAACAGTCAATGGCAACGATATCACACTGGGCCATGTCATTGCCCTGATGGATCGTTTGCCCGAGCAGTATCAGACCCTTGATGACCAACGGCTTTATGACGGAATTTTGGAACAGTTGATCAGCCAAGCCGCCATGGCGGACCAGGCCCGCGCCGCGCTCGATAAAGCGGCAGCATTGGGGCTTGAAAACGAGATCAACACCTTCTTGGCCAATGTGTTCATCAGCAATGCCGCCGCCGGTACCATTTCAGAGGCGCAGATTAAGGAAGTTTATGACGCCCAGTTTGAAGGGTTTGAAGCTGAAGAAGAGTTTAATGCAGCTCATATCCTCGTTGAAACCGAGGAAGAAGCGCTTGAAATTATAACGATGCTCGACGGCGGCGCTGACTTCGGCACTTTGGCAAAAGAACGTTCTACCGGCCCATCGGGCCCGCGAGGCGGCGATCTAGGGTTTTTTGGCCGGGGCCAAATGGTGCCAGCCTTTGAAAACGCGGTGATTGCGCTTGAGGACGGTGCCTATTCGCCCCCTGTTGAAACACAGTTTGGATGGCATGTTGTCAAGCGCGTCACCAGTCGCATGACAGGCGCGCCTGCCCTTGACGAAGTGCGCGAAGACATTGAGCAGGGATTACGATCCGATCTTGTCAGCCAGAAGGCCGCTGATGCCGAGGCAGAGGCGGACATTTCACGCACCGTGATCGAGGTTGACCCGTCCCTTATTCGAAACAAAGAGCTTTTGTCGCAATAACCTAACGCAGGAGCCGCTGTCTTATGGCGACGATAACCGACATTTCCCCGCTGGCACCGCTTGGCGGGTTCCCGGACCTGCCGCCTGTCGCCGGGGTGCGTTTTGCGACTTGCGCCGCCGGCGTCAAATACGCCGGTCGCACAGATGTCATGTTGGCAGAGATTTGTGCCGGGGCGTCCATTGCAGGCGTGTTCACCAAATCCTCAACCCGGGCAGCGCCGGTTCTGGACTGTCAGGACAAGCTTGGCCAGGTAAGTGACCCAGAGAAGGGCTTTGCTATCCTGGTCAATTCTGGCAACGCCAATGCCTTCACGGGACGTGCAGGAATAGAGTCTGTTTCAGCGGTAACAGCCGCTGTTTCTTCTGTTTTCGATATCCCCCAAACACATGTCTATACCAGCTCCACGGGCGTTATCGGTGAGCCGCTTGAACATGAACGGATCGTTGCAGCGCTGGATGAGCTTGACGCAGGTCTAAGCCCGGACGCCATAGAATCCGCCGCCAATGCAATCATGACAACCGACACATTTGCCAAAGGCAGCAGCCAAGTCTGTGAAATTGACGGCGCACAGATCACAATTGCGGGGATCGCCAAGGGGTCAGGAATGATCGCGCCGGATATGGCGACAATGCTGGTCTACATATTCACCGATGCCCAGATGGCTCAAACAGAGCTTCAAGCCATGGTGAGCCGTTTGAATGAGACGAGTTTCAACGCAATCACTGTCGACAGCGACACCTCTACCTCGGACAGCCTTTTGGCGGTGGCGACCGGGGCTTCGGGCGTTGAAGTCGCGGGCGCGCGGGCATTTGAGACCGCATTGCAAAAGGTGATGTTAGATCTCGCGCATCAGGTTGTGCGCGACGGCGAAGGCGCTTCTAAATTTATCGAAATCACAGTGACGGGTGCCGCGACGGAGGCTGATGCCAAAAGCGTCGCAATGTCCTGTGCGAACTCCCCATTGGTCAAAACCGCGATTGCCGGAGAGGATGCAAACTGGGGTCGGGTCGTTATGGCCGTGGGCAAATCGGGCGCGCATGCAGATCGCGACCTGCTAAGCATTTCTTTCGGCGATATCCTGGTGGCCGACAAAGGCTGGCGCGCCCCTGATTATTCGGAGGAGGCAGCGAGCGCCTACATGAAAAATGAAAGCATAGAGATCAAGATCGATTTGGGTCTCGGCGATAGGCGGTTTACCGCTTGGACCTGCGACCTGACCCATGGCTACATTTCGATCAATGCGGACTACCGATCATGAAGACGGTTTTGGTGTCCGCCGTTGCGTTGATTGATGTGGATGGGCGCATCCTTTTGGCGCAAAGACCGGCTGGAAAATCCATGGCCGGACTTTGGGAATTTCCCGGCGGCAAAGTCGAGGCAGGCGAGATACCAGAAGCTGCTTTGGTACGGGAATTAAAGGAAGAATTGGGGATCGACACCTGGAAAAGCTGCCTCGCGCCGCTGACATTTGCCAGCCACAGTTATGATGATTTCCACCTTCTTATGCCGGTTTTTGCCTGCCGCAAATGGGAGGGCACGCCGCAGCCCAACGAGGGGCAGGTTTTGAAGTGGGCGCGCGTCTCTGAGCTGCGCAATTACCCGATGCCACCGGCCGATATTCCGCTAGTCGCAATGTTGCGCGACCTGATCTAGATCTTTGCAAAAAAACCTCTGGCCTTCGTGAATTGTGGCGGTATTGTGACCAATACTCTTTTGGGGGAAAGACACCATGTTGAAAACTGTGACCATAGGGTCTTGTGTGTCGATTCAAGGTATCTTTGTTAAGGCTCTGTCGGATGGGCGCATTTGCATCCGAGTCGGCGAGCAGCTCTTTCAAGGGCGCCCGGTAACAGCCGGTTAAAAAATTAAAGGCTGGGTCTAAGCGATCCAGCCTTTTACATTTTCTGTGATCACTTCAGACAAGGCTGCGATATGCGCTGGTTGGTCATTGAGGCAGGGAATGTAGGTGAATTCTTCACCGCCGGCTTCCTCAAAGCTCTCCTTAATCTCTTCGTTGATCTCTTCGAGCGTTTCGATGCAATCGGCTGAAAACGCCGGGGCGATTACCGCTATGCGTTTGTGCCCGGCTTCAGCAAGACGTGCGACCTCCTCGACCGTGTAGGGTTGAAGCCACTCTTCGGGCCCGAACTTGGATTGGAAGGTCGTGCGGATAGAGCGGTCTTCCCATCCCAGCCGCTCTTTCAACAAGCGGGAGGTCTTTTGACACTGGCAATGGTAGGGATCGCCCTCCATCAAATATCGTTTTGGCACGCCGTGATAGGATGTCACGAGCACATCGGGCGTATGGTCGAGCTTGTCGTAGGCCTCCTCAACCGAGCGGGCGAGCGCGTCGATATAGCTCGGATGCTCGTAATAGGCCGGGACCGTGCGGGCAGAAGGCTGCCACTTTTCTTCCATCAAGGCGCGGAAAAACTGATCATTGGCTGTGGCGGATGTCGCGCCTGCGTAGTGAGGATAGAGCGGGAAGAATAGGATCCGGTCGCAACCTGCCTCAACCATTTCGCGGACCTTCGACTTGGTGGATGGGTTGCCGTAGCGCATACAAAAATCCACGACGACCTGATCGCCAAACTGTTTGTGCATCTGCGCTTTAATCGCAGCGGTCTGGTCGCGCGTGATCGTCAGCAAGGGGCTTTCCCCGGCTTCATGGTTCCAAATCGATTTATAGGCCGCCCCGCTGGAAAACGGGCGTTTGGTAAGAATGATCCCTTGCAAAAGGGGCTGCCACAGCCAGGCTGAGTAGTCGACGACGCGCTTGTCGGACAGAAACTCGCTCAGGTAACGCCGCATCGGCCAATAGGTGTAGTCATCCGGCGTGCCGAGATTGGCCACCAGGATGCCCACCTTTCCAAACCGCACCTTGGGGTGGTCAGGCTCGGCGTGGGGCAGGTCGATATAGGCGCCGTCTTTCATTCTTTATCTCTTTCGTCTGACTTCACAGGGCGGGCGTTTTCACCCATTTCGACGGTGTTCAGCGCGTCGGCGAGGCGCGCTTTGGCTGAGCCCGGTCGCAGTGGTTGCTGCTGGCTTTGATCCGGGGCCCAGCCTGTCAGATAGAGCAACTCATAGGTCGCGACCACCCTCTCACCTTGACTGGGGTAAAGTGTCGCCATTTTGGTGAACATGGCGCGGCGCGCAAAACGGGTGTCGCGGTCGGCCAGAATGTTGCATTCGCCCATGGCGCGCAGGTCGCGCATCAACGCAAATGGGTCTTTGTAGCTGACGCGGCGCGGGTCGGCATCGACGACCGGAAGTGCGAAACCGGCTCTTTGCAACAGCCCACCCGCATCGCGAATATCGACCATGGGCGAAATGCGCGGCGACAGGCCGCCCAAAACCTCAACCTCCGCTTGTGAAAGGGCTGCGCGCAGTTCGGTCAGGGTTTGCCCGCCAAGCATGGCTACCAACAGCAAACCGTCAGGCTGCAGCGCCCGGGCGCATTGCACGAGCTGGCCTACCGGGTCGTTGGCTTGATGCAGGCACATGGCGTGGATGACCAGATCGAAAGACTGGACAGGCAGGGCCAACACGTCGTCATCCGCGAAGATCTGCGCGTCGGGAAGCTGGTTTTGCCAGAATTCAGGGAAACCCGTCACAACGGCGGGTTTGGTAAACGTCCTGTTAATGTCTTTCAGTCTTTCCTGAAGCTCATATGCCGCTTCGTCATGCAAAAACAGCGCAGGGCCGATACGACGGGCGCGGGCGCGGCGGGCGCTGAGCGTTTCTGGGTCGAAAAGACGTGGCGGGGCAGACATTGCGGCCTCTTGCTAGTGTGAGCCGCTACTTAAAACCCGAGGCCGAAAATGCAAACAGTCTTAAAGCTGCTTTATCCATCACAATGCCTGACATGTGGAGAACTGGTCGAGGAAGACGGCGCTCTCTGTGGCGGATGCTGGCGCGATGCAAGCTTCATCCGGGGTACAAGATGCAGCCAATGTGGCGTCCCACTGCCCGGCGAAGATGAGGCCAGCTATATCCGCTGTGACGATTGCATCCGGATCACCCGGCCCTGGCAGCGCGGAGCTGCGGCGTTGATGTATCGCGGGACAGGGCGACGGCTGGTCATGGCGTTGAAATATGGTG
This sequence comes from Pseudomonadota bacterium, assembly GCA_039030615.1. Classification (GTDB taxonomy): domain Bacteria; phylum Pseudomonadota; class Alphaproteobacteria; order Rhodobacterales; family Rhodobacteraceae; genus Litoreibacter. The sequence continues at coordinate 431,876 of JBCCDV010000002.1, forward strand.
ATCGCACAGATCTTGCCGCATCAGGGGCGTCCTGGATGTTGGCGGCGTTGGGGGAGGTTACGCCCGACACGATCGTCGTTCCTGTGCCATTGCAATGGCGCCGTTTTTTGAAGAGGCGTTACAACCAAGCGGCACTCTTGGCCTCTGAGGTCGCAAAAAAGGCCAAGTTAGACTATATTCCAGATGGGTTGCACCGAGTACGGCCGACCAAGCCATTGGATGGGCATACTCGGGAGGCACGCTTCACCGTTTTGCAAGATGCCATCGACGCCAACCCAAAGCAGGCAGCGCGGCTTTCCGGGAAACCAGTCCTTTTGGTCGACGATGTCATGACCTCGGGCGCGACGCTTGCCGCCTGCGCCGACGCGTGTTTGCGCGCTGGCGCGGATCACGTTGATGTGCTCGTGCTGGCGCGCGTTGCGAAGGATGCTTAAATCCCTATGATCGCCCCAGATCAAAAGGATACTCCTATGGCCAAAGTCGAAATATATACGTCTCCTCTTTGTGGGTTTTGCCATGCGGCCAAGCGCCTTTTGAATTCCAAAGGTATCGCGTTTGAGGAAACGGACGTTGCACGTAATCCGGGCGAAAAAGCCACCATGATTCAGCGCGCAAACGGCGGACGCACCGTGCCGCAGATTTTTATCGATGACACGCATATAGGCGGGTGTGACGACCTCTATGCGCTGGAGCAGGCGGGCAAATTAGACCCTATGTTGGCCTAAATGACGCGTATTGGCCTGATCCAACTCAACAGTACCGACACTCCTGAAGAGAACCTCAGAGAGATGTTGAATGGCATCGATGAGGCTGCAGCGGACGGGGCAAAGTTTGTTTTGACGCCGGAAGTGTCGAACTGCCTTTCACTCAGCCGGTCCCACCAAAACGATGTGTTGACGCTGGAAGAGGACGACCCTTCGCTTCCAATACTGTGTAGAGCAGCAAAAGTGCATAAAATTTGGCTACTGATCGGGTCTTTGGCGGTTAAGACCGGTGACCCCGACGGGCGCTTTGCCAATCGCAGCATTATGATTGCACCAGATGGTGAAATTGCTGCGCGCTATGACAAAATCCATATGTTTGATGTCCAGGTTAGCGAGACCGAAACTTTCAAAGAGTCGGATGGTTATCGACCGGGGGCCAGTACCGCGCTTGTTCAAACCGATTTTGCCAAGGTTGGCATGACGGTTTGTTACGACATTCGCTTCCCACATCTGCACCGCGCTTTGGCACATGCAGGCGCCGAAATCATCACTGTCCCGGCGGCTTTTTCGCCCGTAACGGGCGAAGCGCATTGGCATGTCCTGCTGCGTGCACGTGCGATTGAAACAGGGTGTTTTGTTATCGCTCCAGCCCAAACGGGGCAGCACAAAGGTCGCAGCACTTACGGGCATTCGCTGGTGGTGGCGCCTTGGGGGGAAGTTCTGCTCGACATGGGCAAAGCTCCGGGGGTCGCTTGCATTGATATCCACCTCGCCGATGTCGAAAAGGCGAGACATCGTGTCCCAGCGCTTTCACATGACAGAGACTTCCAACCGCCTATACTGACCAACCATGAGTGACACGAAGGCCTCCACCAACGATCCGCTCGCCACGGCACTGTTTTCGGAGCTGTTCATGGCCGACCAATTGGCCCGCAACCGGCTGAGCCGCGTTCTGCCGAAAGGCATGGAACTTTCGCATTTCTCAGTATTGAACCATTTGGCTCAAGTGGGCGAGCCGCGCAGCCCGGCGCGCTTGGCAGAGGTTTTTCACCTGACGCGTGGGGCCATGACAAACACACTTCACAAGCTGGAATGGGCTGGCCACATCCATGTCAGCCCTGATTGGGAAGACGCGCGGCGCAAGCAGGTCGTAATCAGCCCCGCCGGCCGCGCTGCGCGAGACGCCGCTTTGGCGGCGATCACACCTTTGATCGCCGAGATCGTCGAAACTGTGGGCAGTGACAAAGTCAAAGCGACTCTGCCGGTTTTGCGTCAGCTGCGCGTACGGCTTGGAAAGACTGACTAGACTTTGGGCTTTACGCTTGCCGTGGTGTAATTGACCGACAGGTCTCGCTCCGAAAGGGACCAGCTCCAAGCGATCGGATTGAAAACGAAACCAGTGCGGTCAACTGGGTCTAATCCAGCGTTTTTCAGCAAATCGAACAGCTCATCTGGGGTGATGAATTTGTTCCATTCATGCGTGCCCTTGGGCAGCCAGCGCATAATATGCTCGGCCCCTATGATAGCCATCAGATAGCTTTTCGGGTTCCGGTTGATCGTGGAACAAATCATAAGCCCGCCCGGTTTCATCAGCTGTTGGCAGGCCGTCAAATAGGCCAACGGATCGGCGACATGTTCGACCACTTCCATATTAAGGATCGCGTCGTACTGCTCACCGTTTGCAGCCATCGCCTCCGCAGTGGTGTGGCGATAGTCGATCTCCAGTCCAGACTGTTCAGCATGGAACTTTGCAACCGGTATATTGCGCTCTGCCGCGTCGGCACCCACAACTTCAGCACCGAGACGCGCCATCGGCTCTGACAAAAGCCCACCACCACACCCAATATCGAGGATGCGCAAACCCTCAAAAGGATTGCGTGTCTTGAGGTCGCGGTCGAATTCGGCGGCGATCTGGGTGGTGATGTAATCCAGCCGGCAGGGGTTGAGCATATGAAGCGGTTTGAACTTGCCGTTCACATCCCACCATTCGGCAGCCATCGCCTCGAACTTCGCTATCTCTCCTGCGTCAACAGTCGTGGTCATTTATATCCTCTTTTCGGCATGGTTTCGCCGCGCTTGCTTGTTATATAGTGCGTTATGGACAGAACCGCAGGACAAAACCGCGCAGCGGCGCATCTATACCCGCCGATCGAGCCCTTCGATCAGCGGATGCTGTCTGTTGGCGACGGGCACCGCATTTATGTCGAACAATGCGGCAATCCTGACGGCCAACCTGTCGTCGTCTTGCATGGCGGCCCGGGGGGCGGATGCAGTCCCGCGATGCGACGTTATTTTGATCCCACGCATTACCGCATTATCCTGTTCGATCAGCGCGGCTGCGGGCGGTCACGGCCCCATGCATCCGTTGAAAACAACACAACTTGGCATCTTGTGCGCGATATCGAGATGATCCGCGATGGCCTCGATATTGACGACTGGATCATATTTGGCGGCTCTTGGGGGGCGACGCTTGCACTGATATATGCGGAAACGCATCCCGAGCGCGTGTCCCACCTGATCCTGCGCGGCGTCTTCTTGATGACCAAGCGAGAGCTCGATTGGTTTTACGGCGGCGGCGCGGGCCAGTTTTTCCCAGACCGCTGGGAGGAGTTCACAAAGCTGATCCCCGAAGATGAGCGCTCCGACATGATTGCGGCCTATGCGCGTCGGCTGTTCTCGGATGATATGCAGCAGGAAATTCGCTTTGCACGGGCCTGGGCGGGTTGGGAAAACGCTTTGGCCGCGATGCAGGTGCGCAGCGGCGGAGACAGTCCGTCGGATTATGCGCGCGCCTTTGCCCGTCTTGAGAACCATTATTTCGTCAACCAGGGCTGGCTGGACTCCGACAACGCGATCTTGGAGAACCGCCACTTGATCGAGCACATCCCTGCGACAATCGTTCAGGGCCGCTACGATATGATCTGCCCGCCACATTCCGCCTTTGAACTTGCCCGCGGATGGGACAAGGCGAAACTGTCGATGATCCCAGCAGCGGGGCATGCACTGTCGGAGCCCGGTATAACTGCTGAATTGGTTCGCGTTTCGAACGCACTTCGCCGCCAATAAAGCTGAAACTGAGACCAAATCTCCAAATTTATAATGCCAGTTGGACCCCTTAGGGTTTACAGATGCCTTTCAGCCGTTACGCTGGCCATGCGGGTGAAATAGGGGATTTTTCAGACACGTGGCTGGACTACTGAGAATTATCGTGCAGCGTTTGCTGCTTGGGATCGTAACCCTTTTCGTCGTTTCTGTGATTATCTTTGTTGCAGTGAACGCCCTTCCCGGAGACTTCGCTCAGGCCATATTGGGGCAAGGCGCCACGCCTGAGGCTGTTGCCGCCATACGCGAACAGCTTGGGTTGGACCAAAATGCCTTCTCACGGTATTTCCAATGGCTCGGTGGGGTCATGCGCGGCGATCTGGGTGTGCCGCTGAGCCAGGCTTTGTTTGCAGGAAACTTTGGCACGACTGCGACGGGCACTGATGTGATCACCGTCGTTGAGCAGATTATGCCGCGCCTGAGAAACACGCTTTTCCTCGCGGGCGTTTCGGCCGCCATCGCCGTACCGCTCGCGGTTACGCTGGGTATCTTGACCGCGCTTTATCGGAACTCCGCCTTTGACCGGTCGATGAACGTTACGACGCTGTCAGCCATTTCCAGCCCGGAATTCTTCATCGCCTACGTGCTGATCTTGTTCCTCGCGGTGCTGAACCCGGTCTTCCCATCACTTTCAAATATCTTCCCGGGCATGGAGTTCAGTGAGCGGTTGAACCGCACCATGTTGCCCGCTTTGACCCTGACGCTTGCCGTGACAGCGCAAATGATGCGGATGACACGCGCCGCAATTATCAACCTGCTGGCCTCTCCTTATATCGAGATGGCGCGACTGAAAGGCCTCAGCCCGATGCGGGTGATTGTAAAGCACGCGCTGCCGAATGCGCTGGCACCAATCATTACAGTCATCGCCCTCAACCTTGCCTTCCTTGTGACGGGTGTTGTGGTTGTTGAGGTTGTCTTCGTCTATCCCGGCATCGGCCAGCTTTTTGTGGATAGTGTAAAAATCCGCGATATCCCCGTCGTGCAAGCCTGCTGCCTGATCTTCGCGGCGGTTTACATCTTGCTCAACCTGACAGCTGACATTCTGTCGATTGTGTCAAACCCCCGCCTGAGACATCCAAAATGACCCTGATTTATATCATCATCGCTGCGATCGTTCTCATCGGGGTCGCCTATGCGTTCCGCACCATTGGCCGAACGGCGACGTCCAACGCGCCGTTCTTCCGCGACATGCCTTTTGGGGTCGCCTATGGTTACGTTTTGGCGGCGGTATTGCTGCTTCTCGGCATTTGGCTGTTTTTGCAGCCGCAGTCCGTCGATGGCGTTCCGCAGCCCGGCGTCACTTTCTTCCGCTGGGCCGTTCAAGTCTTTATCGTCTTCGCTATTGCTGCATTTATTTTCCGCCTTGCGGGGCGCAGCGTCGGCACTGAGGGGACCAAAAAGCTCTTTCGGTCGATGCCACTGACAGCAGCCTTCGGAATTTTGGTCATTATTGTTTACGCAATCGTGTCCATCTTTGCTGGCGTGATCGCACCATATGGCCAGGAAGAGGTTTTGGGCGCAGCCAATATTGTCCCCGGCGGCAATCCTGCCATGGGTGGTAGCCCGGACTATCCTCTGGGCACCGACCAAATTGGCCGCGATATCCTGTCCCGCTTGATTTTTGGCGCGCAAAACACGGTGGGCATTGCCTTCGTGACGACCTGTTTGGCTTTCCTAATCGGCGGAACGCTTGGCTTTTTAGCCGCAACTCTGGGCGGTTGGTTGGACCAGCTTCTATCCCGCGCGGTTGATGCTCTGATGGCGATCCCGGCACTGATATTTGCGCTACTGCTGATCACCATTGCCACCGCCTGGGCCGGTTCGGCCTCATGGCAGGTGACAATATACATGATATTTATCATCGCGATCATCGACTCCACCCGGGTGTTCCGGTTGTCGCGCGCAGTTGGTTTGAACATCGTCGTCATGGACTACATCGAAGCCGCGAAGTTGCGGGGCGAAGGTTTGGGATACCTGATCTTCCGCGAAATGCTTCCGAATGCTTATGCACCGCTTCTGGCCGAGTTTGGCCTGCGCTTCTGTTTCGTTTTCCTGACCATCGCGTCTTTGAGCTTCCTGGGTGTGGGCATCCAGCCGCCGTTGGCCGACTGGGGCACCATGGTGCGCGACCTTGCGCAGTTCATTAACTTCGCAGGTTTTGCGCCAAACGTGGCATTGGCCCCATTGCTAGCGGCCGGCGCTATTGCACTGCTGACCGTGGCTGTGAACTTTGTGGTCGACTGGATGCTGCATAAATCTTCGGGGTTAAAAGAATGAGCGATCCGCTTCTTAAAATTCGCGGCCTCAAGATAGAAGGCCGCTCTGATGAGACCTGGAACCCGATTATCAAAGGCGTCGATCTCGACCTGAAAAAAGGCGAGGTCATCGGAATGATCGGCGAATCCGGTGCCGGTAAATCGACAATTGGCTTGGCCGCAATGGGGTTTACACGCGACGGCGTGCGGATCTCTGAAGGGTCCGTTGTGTTTGACGGCGTCGATCTGGTAACGGCCTCCGCTGCCGACAAACGCGCACTGCTTGGCAGCCGGATTGCGTATGTCGCGCAATCTGCGGCGGCCAGCTTCAACCCGGCCCATAAATTGATTGATCAACATACAGAAGGTCCGGTGCAACACGGCGTCTCGGGCAGATCAGAAAGCCAGGCTGACGGTATCGAGCTGTATCGGCGCTTGCGTTTGCCCAACCCCGACGAGATCGGATTTCGTTACCCGCATCAGGTGTCCGGTGGGCAGCTGCAACGTGCGATGACCGCGATGGCTATGGCCTGTCGCCCTGATCTGATCATCTTTGATGAGCCGACGACTGCGCTCGATGTGACAACACAGATTGAGGTGCTCGCCTCCATCCGTGACATCGTTGAACAGTTTGACACCGCCGCAATCTACATCACGCACGACCTCGCCGTTGTCGCGCAGATGGCTGACAAGATCAAAGTGCTCTTGAAGGGCGATGAGGTTGAGGAAGCCGACACGCGCACCATGCTGTCGCAGCCGACCGAAGATTACACGAAATCCCTTTGGGCCGTGCGCAGCTTTGAACGGCCCGCGAAGCCGTCTGTGGCCACCGGCTCCACGCCGGTTGTATCCGTCAAGAACGTGACCGCAGCCTACGGGACGGTCGACGTTTTGCACGATGTGAGTTTTGACATCCATGAAGGGCGCACAGTCGCTGTCGTGGGCGAATCCGGATCGGGTAAATCAACGACGGCGCGCTGTATCACCGGGCTTTTGCCACCGCGCATTGGCCATATTGAATTTGACGGTCAACAACTTCCGTTGAATTACCGCCAACGCGACAAGATGCAGCTGCGGCAAGCGCAGATGATCTATCAGATGGCAGATACAGCGTTGAACCCACGCAAAACCATCGGTGAAACCATCGGTCGCCCGGTCGAGTTTTACCTCGGCCTGCGGGGCAAAGAAAAACGCGCCAAAGTCGACGCTCTTTTGGAAGAGATCGAGTTGGAGCCGACGCAGTATTTCCACCGGCTCCCCTCTGAGTTGTCGGGGGGGCAAAAACAGCGGATCGGGATTGCTCGGGCGCTGGCGGCAGAGCCCAAATTCATAATTTGTGACGAGGTCACATCGGCTTTGGACCAACTGGTCGCGGAAGGCATTTTGAAATTGCTCGCCAAACTGCAGGACCAGCTTGGGCTGAGCTACATGTTTATCACGCATGATCTGGCAACCGTGCGCGCGATTTCTGATGAGGTTGTGGTGATGAAGGACGGGGTTGTCGTGGAACAAGGCGAGAAGGCAGATATGTTCCAGCCGCCGCACCACGCCTATACCGACCTTCTGCTCAGCTCAGTGCCCGAAATGGACCCTGATTGGCTTGATAATCTGCTAAAAGAACGTGGAGTTGATAACATCGGCGACGCCGCTGTTGATAAGATGTAACGCGAATCATCCATCAAGGATGGCGAGACTGGGACGGGGACGCCGTCAAAACTTACTAAACTGGGAGACTGACATATGTCACAAATTTCAAGACGCGGCCTGCTAAAATCAGGTATCGCAGCGGGTGTGCTTTCGGCCACCGGCGTGCCTGTGATGGCGCAAGCAAAACGCGGCGGTCGCCTGCGTCTGGGTTTGGCGGGCGCCAACACCTCTGACAGCTGGGATGGCCGGACGCATTCGGACAGCTTTATGATCATGTGCGGCCACGGCGCTGTTTTTGATTGCTTGACCGAAGTGGGCGCAGACGGCCAGCTGAAAGGCGAATTGGCTGAAAGCTGGGAAGCCTCCGCTGATGCGAAGACCTGGACGTTCAAGTTGCGCCAAGGCGTGACCTTCCATTCCGGCAAGCCATTTGGCGCAGATGACGTGATCGCGTCGCTGGAAATGCATACTGCGGAAGGCGCGAAATCGGCCGCCAAGCCTATCGTCGCCGCTATCTCGGAAATGGAGAAAATCTCCGATCATGAGATCAAGATGACGCTGTCCGCGGGCAACGCTGACTTCCCGTTCCTTCTGTCGGACTATCACATCCTGATGTTCCCAGCGGGCGAGATTGACGAGGCGATTGCTTCGGGCAACGGCACCGGCCTTTATATGGTCGAAAGCTTCGACCCAGGCGTGCGGTTCGTTGGTAAACGCTACCCGGATCACTACAAAAACGACGATGCCGGCTACTTTGACGAGGTAGAGGTCATCGCGATCAACGACGCGTCCGCGCGTATGAACGCGCTGATGACTGGCCAGGTTGACGCCGTGAACCGCGTGGACTTCAAGACGGAAACACTGTTGAAAGCCAACCCGATGATCGAGGTCTTCGAGGTTACCGGCAACCAGCACTACACCTTCCCAATGCTCACGCAGCTTGATCCGTTCTCTGATCTGAAAGTGCGCCAAGCGCTGAAATTTGCGGTGAACCGCCAGGAAATGGTCGACAAAATCTTGCTGGGTCACGGTAAGGTCGCAAATGACCACCCAATCGGGCCTGCAAACCAATACTTTGCAGATGATATTGAACAGAACAACTATGATCCAGACAAGGCGGCAGCTTTGATCAAAGAGGCGGGCCTTGAAGGTCTGTCGGTTGATCTGTCTGCTGCCAATGCGGCCTTCGCTGGGGCGATTGACGCAGCTCAGCTGTATCAAAACTCCGCAAAGGCTGCTGGTATCAACATCAATGTTGTTCAAGAGCCCGATGACGGTTACTGGTCCAATGTTTGGCTGAAAAAGCCATGGTGTGCCTGCTACTGGTCTGGCCGTGCGACCGAGGATTGGATGTTCTCAACCGCATACGAGACCGGTGTGCCATGGAACGACACCAGCTGGGAAAATGCACGCTTCCAGGAGCTGCTATTGACCGCACGTGCCGAGCTTGATTCCGGCAAGCGTCGCGAGATGTACACCGAAATGCAGATGCTGATGTCGAAAGAAGGCGGCACCGTGGTTCCAATGTATGCCAACTATGTTGACGCGCATTCCGCGAAGCTTGCCAACTCTGGCACCATCGGCAACGTGTTCCAAATGGACAGCTCCCGCATGATGGAGCGCTGGTGGTTCGCGTAAACCCTCAGTCATATCACTGATAGAAACGCCCCTCTTCGGAGGGGCGTTTTTCTTTGCCTATACATTTGTCCGAAAGGGGCGTAGGTGAGCCGCTTGTAACTCTGGAATTCTCCCATGATCGAGACCATCGCCCGCGCGCTTGAAAAGCGCGAATACACGACCCTAACCCAAGTGCAGGAGGCCGTAACAGACCCTAACTTGGTCGAAAAAGACCTGTTGGTGTCTGCGCAGACAGGCTCGGGCAAGACGGTCGGGTTTGGATTGGCGATTGCGCCGACTCTGCTGGGAAAGGCCGATAAATTTGACCGCCCGGCGGCACCGCTTGCTTTGATCGTTGCTCCAACGCGTGAATTGGCATTGCAAGTGAAGCGCGAACTGGACTGGCTTTACGAATTTGCGGGCGCCGTTGTGGCATCCACGGTCGGCGGCATGGATATGCGCACCGAACGCCGTGCCCTTGATCGCGGCGCGCATATTGTCGTGGCGACCCCCGGACGGCTCGTCGACCACATCAAACGCGGCTCGCTGGATATGTCCGACATCCGCGCAGTTGTGTTGGATGAGGCCGATGAAATGCTCGATCTTGGCTTTCGCGAAGACTTGGAATTCATTCTCTCTGAAGCGCCCGAAGCGCGACGCACACTAATGTTTTCGGCCACCGTGCCAAAAATGATCGCGCGTCTGGCCGAGAGTTACCAAAAGCCTGATGCGGTGCGTTTGGCCACGGCAGCGGAGAAATCTCAACACGCCGATATCGACTACCGCGCGATGCTTGTTGCCGGGAACGACCCCGAAAACGCAATCATCAACGTGTTGCGCTACTATGAGGCACAAAACGCGATCGTTTTCTGTAACACACGCGCCATGGTCGGGCGCCTCACCGCACGATTTTCCAACCGGGGTTTTCAGGTCGTGGCCTTGTCGGGGGAATTGTCGCAATCGGAGCGCTCCCACGCGCTGCAGGCGATGCGCGACGGTCGCGCGCGCGTGTGCGTGGCCACAGATGTGGCGGCACGCGGTATCGACCTGCCTAATCTAGAATTGGTCGTTCACGCGGAACTTCCCAACAATGGAGAAACGCTGCTGCACCGCTCCGGCCGGACGGGCCGGGCCGGGCGCAAGGGCGTTTCCGCAATCATTGTACCACAACGCTGGTCCAAAAAGGCCGAACGTCTTTTGAAATTTGCGAAAGTACAGGCTGAGTGGGGCGCTGCACCGACTGCCGACGAAGTTTTGGCACGCGACGAAGAGCGGATGTTTGCGGATCCGAGTTTCACCGAGGCACCTGCCAAAGACGAGATCGAATTCGTTTCTAAACTTGCAGAGAATTTCACATCTGAGCAGCTGGCAGCCGCCTATCTCCGCCTGTACCGCTCCCGTCAAACAGCGCCAGAAGACCTGGCAAAGCCACAAACGAAGGATGCGCCAAAACCGCTTCAGGAATTTGGGCCATCTCAATGGTTTTCGATCTCTGTGGGTCGCGATCAACGGGCGGAACCGCGTTGGTTGTTGCCGATGCTCTGCCGGATGGGCGATATTTCCAAAGACGACATCGGCGCGATCCGCGTGCAAGAAACGGAGACCTTTGTTGAGCTAAAAAAAGGCTCTGTTGCTGGGTTTGAAGCCGCCCTTGGCACCGAAATGAAGCTCGAAGAGGGTGCGGTGGCGACAAAGCTCGACCATGTCCCCGACATGTCGCGCCCACCGCGTTTTGACAAACCGGGCGGCAAGCCGCGTGGCGGTATGGCGTCGAACCGGCGAAAACCGCTGGGTGACAGCGGCGATCCACGCAAAGCGCCAAAAGAGCCGCGCGAATGGAAAGAGAAGAGACCGAAGCGCGACCCGGAGACTGTTTCAGATTTCAAAGGCAAGCCGAAGCCAGCGCGTGACGAAAAGCCGAAGGGCAAACCTGGTGGCAAACCAAAGGCAAAATACGACACCAAGCCGGGCGGAAAGCCAAAATTTGAGGGTAAGCCGAACCCAAAACATGACGAGAAACCTGCGCCCAAACCCAAAGTCCGCAAGGAAACGCCCACGCCGAAGCCAAAAGCGAAGCCCCAATTTGCGAGCGATCCGTCCAAATCGCTGCGACCACGCGGAAAGCCGAAGTCTTTCAAGGCAAAGGGTGGCGATGCACGGCCCAAACGGCGTGGGCCCGCAAGGTAGGCAGGCGTTAACCGCTTGGGCCTTGCAGTCTCTGACCGACTCCCCTATATCGCTTTCAACAGCGGCGTACTGGCCTCCACCCCCAGCGCTCCACCGGGAAATATCAACGGGCCGCGCGCCCGTTTTTTTGTGTCTCCAAAGGACCTGATGTCTGACCTGATCGCCAAAGCTGCAATTGACCGCCGTCTGGCCGAGATCGCCAAACCCGTGATCGAGGGTATGGGGTTTGAGCTTGTGCGCCTGCGGCTGATGGGCGGTAAAACAGATATTTTGCAGGTTATGGCGGAGAAGCCCGAGGGCGGAATCGAGGTCGAAGACCTCGCCAGCATCTCTACCGCTCTATCGGCGGTGATGGATGTAGAAGACCCTATTTCAGGCGAATATAACCTTGAGGTTTCCAGCCCGGGCATCGATCGCCCCCTCACAAGGCTCAAGGACTTTGAGATGTGGCAGGGTTATGAAGCCAAAATCGAGACCGAAGAGCTGATCGACGGCCGCCGCCGCTTTAAGGGCGAGATTGCAGGCACCGAGGGCGATGAAGTTTTGATTAACATTGAAGAAGGCACGGTCGGGCTGAAGTTTGAATGGCTGACTGATGCCAAGCTTGTTCTGACCGATGAGCTGATCCGCGACGTGCTGCGCGCCCGCAAGGACGCCGGTGAAATTGACGAAACCCAATTCGACGAGGTCCAACAGATCGTCGATGGGGATGAAACTTGACGCCCCACTTGGGCGATGGCGAAGGAGACGACTAATGGCAATTACCTCAGCAAACCAGCTGGAGCTCTTGCAGACAGCTGAGGCCGTGGCCCGCGAGAAGATGATCGACCCGGAGCTTGTTGTGGAAGCGATGGAAGAATCGCTCGCACGCGCTGCCAAGTCGCGTTACGGCGCTGAGCTGGACATTCGCGTTTCTATCGACCGCAAGACTGGCAAGGCGACCTTCACACGCGTCCGCACCGTGGTTGCCGATGACGAGATCGAAAATGACCGCGCCGAGATGAATGTCGAGGACGCAAAAGAGTATCTCGACAACCCCGAAATTGGCGACACGATCGTCGATGAAGTTCCGCCGGTCGATATGGGCCGGATCGCGGCGCAATCGGCAAAGCAGGTGATCTTGCAGAAGGTTCGCGAAGCTGAGCGTGACCGTCAGTACGAAGAATTCAAAGACCGTGCTGGCACAATCATTAACGGGCAGGTCAAACGCGAGGAATACGGCAACGTCATCGTCGACATTGGCCGTGGCGAAGCGATCCTGCGCCGCAACGAAAAAATCGGCCGCGAAGCGTATCGCCCCAATGACCGTATCCGCGTGTACATCAAGGATGTGCGCCGTGAACAACGTGGCCCGCAGATCTTCCTGAGCCGTACCGATCCGCAGTTCATGGCTGAATTGTTCAAAATGGAAGTGCCAGAAATTTATGACGGCATCATCGATATTAAAGCCGTAGCCCGCGACCCGGGCTCACGCGCGAAGATCGCCGTGATTTCTTATGACAATTCCATCGACCCGGTCGGCGCTTGCGTTGGTATGCGCGGCTCCCGCGTGCAGGCGGTTGTCAACGAGCTGCAAGGCGAAAAGATCGACATCATCCCATGGAACGAGGACACACCGACCTTCTTGGTGAATGCGTTGCAACCAGCTGAGGTCTCCAAAGTTGTCCTTGATGAGGAAGCTGAGCGGATCGAAGTCGTGGTTCCCGAAGAACAACTTTCGCTGGCGATTGGCCGCCGTGGTCAAAACGTGCGTCTGGCCTCGCAGCTGACGGGCCTTGATATCGACATCATGACTGAGGAAGAAGAATCTGCGCGTCGTCAGGCTGAGTTCGAAGAGCGTACCAAGCTCTTTGTTTCAACCCTCGACCTCGACGAGTTCTTCGCCCAACTGCTTGTTTCTGAAGGCTTTACCTCTCTCGAAGAGGTTGCATATGTCGAGGTGGACGAGCTGCTGGTCATTGACGGCGTTGACGAAGACACGGCGAGCGAGCTGCAAGCCCGTGCCCGCGACTATATTGACGCCCAAAACAAGAAAGCGCTGGACCGCGCGCGCGAGCTTGGCGTCGATGACAGCCTGTTTGCATTTGAGGGCCTCACACCCCAAATGGTAGAAGCGCTTGCTGAGGATGACGTTAAGTCCCTCGAAGACTTCGCAACCTGCGCCGACTGGGAGCTGGCCGGCGGCTGGACGACCGTTGGCGAAGAGCGCGTTAAAGATGACGGCGTATTGGAGAAATTTGACATGTCTCTGGAGGAGGCGCAAAGTTTGATCATGACCGCCCGTATCCAGCTTGGCTGGGTTGACCCGGCTGATTTGGTTTCCGACGAGGAAAGCGAAGAAGGCGAAGCCGTTGAAGAAGGGGCTGAGGCCTGATTTCAGGCCTCGGAGGTTCCGGCGATGAGCCGCGGCGGTCGAGATAAAGAACGAAACGGGCCTGAGCGCCGATGCATCGCAACCGGCGAGGTTGGGGAGCCTGCGCAAATGATCCGTTTTGTCGTTGGTCCTGAAGGTCAGGCCGTGCCTGATATTTCGGGTAAGTTGCCCGGACGGGGCATCTGGGTTTCGGCCACCAAAACGGCTTTGGAACAGGCAATCAAAAAGAATGCCTTTTCCCGCTCAGCAAAGACGCAAGTGAGTGTCGCGGACGATCTGTTCGAGCAAACAGAGACGCTTTTGTCCCGGCGTTTGGTTGACCTGATCTCGTTGGCACGCAAGGCGGGCCAGGTGGTGACCGGCTTTGAAAAGGTTAAAGGCTTGTTGGAGACGGATCGAGCCCGTCTTCTTATTCAGGCGAGCGACGGCTCGGAGCGTGGAAAATCCAAGCTCCATTCGCCGCCCGGAAAGGACGTATTTATTGGCTGTTTGACCGCCCAGGAATTGGGTTTGGCATTCGGCCGGGAAAGTGTGATACATGGCGCCGTAACGGCGGGGGGACTCAGCAAGCAAATAAAAGCTGAGGCCATCCGCCTGAAGGGCGTCCGCGGAATGACGAGCGGCAAAAAGCTCCTCAAACAAGGAAAAGACGACGCATGAGCGATAGTGACGGCAAAAAACCTTTGGGCCTTCGAGGCGCGCGCCCCGGCAATGTGAAGCAAAGCTTCAGCCATGGGCGCACCAAGAATGTGGTGGTGGAAACCAAGCGCAAACGCGTTGTGGTGCCCAAGCCCGGTGCCGCAAACGCCCCAGCCCCGAACGCTTCACCGCGTGCAGGCGACCCCTCAAAACGCCCCGCCGGGATTTCCGACGCGGAAATGGATCGCCGGATGAAGGCGCTTCAGGCCGCCAAGGAGCAAGAGGTTGCCGACGCCAAACGCCGCGAAGAAGACGAGAAGAAGCGCGAGGCCGATCGTGAGCGCCGCCGCGCCGAAGCTGAAGCCAAGGAACGCGAAGACCGCGAGCGCGAAGAGGCTCTGAAAGCAAAGGCGGAAGAAGAGGCCACTAAGAAGCGTGAAGCGGAAGCCGCAAAGGCCAAACCCGCACCGCAGGCTGCTGCCGATCCCGCCGAGGCTGCACCCGCGGCCGCGCCCTCTGGCCCCCGTGGTGGTGGCCGCGCTGCACCGACACCAGCGCGCCGCGAACGCGAAGATGACCGCAACAAGGGTAAAGGCCGCCAAGACGATGGCCGGCGTTCGGGTAAGCTGACCGTTAACCAAGCGCTGCGCGGCGGCGAAGGTGGACGTCAAAAGTCCATGGCCGCCATGAAGCGGAAGCAAGAACGTGCGCGTCAGAAAGCCATGGGCGGCAACGTCGAGCGCGAAAAGGTCATCCGCAACGTGAACCTGCCGGAGGCGATTGTTGTCTCCGAGCTGGCCAACCGCATGTCCGAGCGCGTCGCTGACGTCGTCAAAGCGCTGATGACCAACGGCATGATGGTCACACAAACGCAAACCATCGACGCCGATACCGCTGAACTGATCATCGAGGAATTCGGCCACAACGTCGTGCGCGTTTCTGATTCCGACGTTGAGGACGTGATCGAAGCGACCGCGGATAAGGCAGAAGACCTGTCCCCACGGCCGCCGGTCATCACCGTGATGGGCCATGTTGACCACGGCAAAACCTCCGTGCTGGATGCGATCCGCAACGCCCGTGTTGTCGCTGGCGAAGCTGGTGGCATCACGCAACATATCGGCGCTTATCAGGTTGAGCAGGGCGGCCAAAAGCTGACCTTCCTCGACACGCCAGGCCACGCTGCGTTTACATCGATGCGCGCACGTGGTGCGCAAGTCACCGATATTGTCGTGCTGGTCGTGGCCGCCGATGACGCGGTTATGCCACAAACGATTGAAGCCATCGCGCACGCGAAAGCGGCCGAAGTGCCGATGATCGTGGCGATCAACAAGATCGACCTGCCTGCGGCCAATCCTGACAAAGTGCGCACAGATTTGCTGCAGCACGAAGTCATCGTCGAAAAGATGTCTGGCGAAGTGCAGGATGTCGAGGTCTCTGCGATCTCTGGCCAAGGCCTTGATGAGCTGTTGGAATCAATCGCTCTGCAGGCCGAGATTTTGGAACTCAAAGCCAATCCCGCCCGCGCTGCAACCGGTGCCGTCATCGAAGCACAGCTTGATGTTGGCCGCGGTCCTGTCGCCACTGTTCTGGTGCAAACTGGTACGCTCAAGCAGGGAGATATCTTTGTTGTGGGCGAGCAATGGGGCCGTGTGCGCGCTATGGAAAACGACCAAGGCAAACGCGTCAAAGAGGCCGGGCCTTCGGTTCCTGTCGAGGTGTTGGGCCTGAACGGCACGCCCGAGGCAGGCGATGTTTTGAACGTGGTTGAGACCGAGGCGCAAGCCCGCGAAATCGCTGAATATCGCGAAAAAGCCGCCAAGGACAAACGCGCCGCCGCTGGTGCCGCGACGACGCTCGAACAGCTTATGGCCAACGCCAAAGCGGATGAAGACGTCTCGGAAATGCCGATTGTGGTCAAAGCCGATGTGCAAGGCTCCGCCGAGGCCATCGTCCAGGCAATGGAAAAAATCGGCAATGATGAGGTCCGTGTCCGCGTGCTGCACTCCGGTGTGGGCGCGATTACGGAATCTGACATTGGCCTCGCGGAAGCCTCCGGCGCGCCCGTCTTTGGTTTCAACGTCCGGGCCAATGCGCCCGCGCGAAACACCGCCAACCAAAAAGGCGTGGAAATCCGGTACTACTCGGTCATCTACGATCTGGTCGACGATGTGAAACAGGCGGCTTCTGGCCTGCTTTCGGCCGAGATCAAAGAAACCTTTATCGGCTATGCTGCCATCAAAGAAGTCTTCAAAGTTACCGGCGTAGGCCGCGTTGCGGGTTGTCTCGTCACCGAAGGCGTCGCCCGTCGGTCTGCCGGCGTTCGATTGCTGCGCGACAACGTCGTGATCCACGAAGGCACTTTGAAAACCCTCAAACGCTTCAAGGACGAGGTGCCTGAAGTTATCTCTGGTCAGGAATGCGGGATGGCATTCGAAAACTACGAAGACATCCGGCCTGACGATGTAATCGAAATCTTCACAAGAGAAGAAGTCGAACGCACACTGAGCTAAGATCAAAGCCCCGCCCCTCAAAAGGCGGGGCTTTTCACCTCCATTTGGTTTTCAAATACTCAAAATAATGAATGGTGGGCGCCGCAGGCGCGCTATTGGATCGCTTTACGCTTGAGCATTAAGGCCCCTATATGGGTGCAAGAGAACAAGGAGATCACCCATGTCCAAAGAAGACTTCCCCGGCTGGCACGGCACCACGATCATCGGCGTGCGCAAAGGCGACAAAGTTGTGGTCGCGGGGGATGGGCAGGTCAGCCTGGGTCAGACTGTCATCAAAGGGACAGCGCGCAAAGTGCGCAGGCTTTCGCCCGGTGGAAATGATGTGGTCGCGGGATTTGCGGGCTCAACGGCCGATGCCTTCACGCTTCTCGAGCGCCTCGAAGCCAAACTTGAAGCCACGCCAGGTCAGCTTGCGCGGGCCGCGGTTGAGCTCGCCAAGGATTGGCGCACGGACAAATACCTTAAGAACCTTGAAGCCATGCTGATTGTTACCGATGGCAAAGACCTGTTCGTGATCACAGGGGCCGGGGACGTGTTGGAACCTGAACATGACGTCGCCGCCATTGGCTCTGGTGGAAATTACGCTCTTGCGGCGGCCCGCGCCCTTATGGGCACGGACAAGGATGCAGAAACCGTCGCGCGCGAAGCGATGGCTATTGCCGCAGATATTTGCGTCTACACCAATGGCAATCTCACGGTCGAAAGCCTCGGGGGCTAATTATTACCCAAGTTTGGCGACGCCCAGAGGGACATTGAACCGTTCGCACCAGATCCAGACCTCGTTGTAGTCGTCCGGGTTGATGCCAGCCGGGATCGCGTAGCTCGACTTGCCAGAATTTGAGGTGAGCGGCCCCATAAGCGTTGCCGGATCATAGCCGTCCTTACCAAAGGCCACTTTTGGGTCCGGCGCGCCATCAAAGAAGAAGTCATCAAGCAGAACAACTTCGCTTTTCAGCACTTCAACTGTACCGCTGGTTACATGGTTGCTTGCGCCCGAAAACGTGCCCAAACGGCCATGACCGCCCGCAAATACGGGGGCGGCGCTCACGGCGCCGAGCGCCACCATACCTTGCAAGACTGCGCGACGTGTCGTCATTGGAACTCTCCTTTATCAAGCGCATATTTACCGCGGATACTGCGCCATCACGTGCCAAGCGCCTAGCCCCCCACACGCAAACGTCATCTTATGTGCGCGACGCCCGCACTTGGGGTTGAGTTTCCGGAACCATCGCATAAGTCTGTCTGAACCTCTGAACACAAAGGCGAAACACGTGACCGACCTGACCCCGCGCGAAATTGTATCCGAACTCGACCGGTTCATCATTGGCCAGAATGATGCAAAGCGTGCCGTTGCCGTGGCGCTGCGCAACCGCTGGCGGCGCAAGCAATTGGGCGACGATCTGCGCGACGAGGTGTATCCGAAGAACATTCTGATGATCGGGCCCACAGGTGTCGGCAAGACCGAGATCTCGCGCCGTTTGGCCAAACTGGCGCGCGCACCGTTTCTCAAGGTTGAGGCGACCAAGTTTACCGAAGTGGGCTATGTGGGCCGCGACGTTGAGCAGATCATCCGCGATCTGGTAGACGCGGCCATCGTCATGACACGTGAGCACATGCGCGAAGATGTGAAGGCCTCCGCTCATGACGCGGCCGAAACCCGCGTGATCGAAGCTTTGGCCGGTGAGGCGGCGCGCGAACAGACGCGCGAGATGTTTCGCAAGAAACTGCGCGACGGGCTGCTTGACGATACTGAGATAGAGTTGGAGATCGCCGATACCTCCAACCCGTTTGGCGGCATGGAAATACCCGGACAGCCCAATATGGGCGGCATGATGAATATCGGTGAGCTGTTTGGAAAAATGGGTGGTCGCACGAAGAAAGTGAAGACCACGGTGAAGGCCAGCTATGAGCTGCTGATTGCGGATGAGGCGGACAAACTTCTCGATGATGACAGTATTAAGCTCGCGGCGATTGACGCGGTTGAGCAGAACGGGATCGTTTTCCTCGATGAAATCGACAAAGTCTGCGCGCGCGCCGATGCGCGGGGGGCTGATGTGTCGCGTGAGGGGGTTCAGCGGGACCTGCTGCCTTTGATTGAGGGAACGACCGTGTCTACGAAACACGGGCCGGTGAAAACCGATCATGTGCTGTTCATCGCTTCCGGTGCGTTTCATGTGGCCAAGCCTTCGGATTTGCTGCCGGAGCTGCAAGGGCGGCTGCCTATACGAGTGGAATTGCGGGCGCTGACTGAGGAAGACTTTGTGCGGATCCTGACGGAGACGGACAACGCGCTGACCTTGCAATATACCGCTCTGATGAAGACCGAGGAGGTCATCGTGACTTTTGAGGAGGCTGGCATCAAGGCGCTGGCCAAGATCGCGGCGGATGTGAATGAAGCGGTCGAGAATATCGGCGCGCGCAGGCTTTATACTGTACTGGAGCGGGTCTTTGAGGAGCTGAGCTTTTCAGCGCCTGATCGGGCGGGTGAGGAGATCAAGGTCGACGCAGAATTTGTGGAACAGCATCTGGGCGAATTGGCCCGATCGAGCGATGTCAGCCGCTACGTTTTGTAGATCCCCGCATGCGGGGATTCCCGCAACATCCTGAAAACGTTATGACTCTTATTTTTATTTACCGGATATTAACCCCCGCTATCGGGGGGTGGTTTCCTGCGCTATAGCCTATGGATGGGCACGCTTCATTTCATCCGTGACAACCTGAAATTTCTCTCCGCGGGGTTCCTGCTGACCTTTGCCTCCTGCTTTGGTCAGACCTTTTTCATCTCGATCTTTGCGGGCGAGATCATGGAGGAATTCGGTCTGAGCCACGGGGCTTGGGGCGGGCTTTACATGGTCGGAACGCTTGCCTCCGCAACAGTGATGATCTGGGCGGGCGCGCTAACGGACCGGTTCCGAGTGCGACGACTGGGCGCGCTGGTACTGGGCGGGTTGGTCGCGGCATGTCTGTTCATGTCGATCAATTCCGCAGTTTGGTTATTGCCGATTGCAATCTTTTTACTCCGGTTGCTTGGGCAGGGAATGGCGTCGCATCTGGCATCCGTTGCAATGGCGCGGTGGTATGTGGCCGCGCGCGGACGCGCATTGGCGCTTGCGTCTTTCGGGTTTTTGCTGGGCGAGGCCTTGTTGCCGATTATCGTGGTGGCCGCACTTGGTCTGATCGGATGGCGCATGTCTTGGCTGATCTCAGCCGGGATCGTCGCCCTGATCTTGCCAGTGCTTTTGTATCTGCTGAGTGCAGAACGAACCCCGCAAGCGATTGCAGAGGAAAACCAATCCGTAGGGTTAGGCGGCAAACACTGGACACGAAATGAAGTCATGCGCCATCCGCTGTTCTGGATGTTGGTCCCGGTTCTGGTTGGACCCGGTGCTTTCGGGACGGCGTTCTTCTTTCATCAAGTGCATTTGGCAGAGGTCAAAGGCTGGACCCATCTTCAGATGGTCAGCCTGTTCCCAGTCTATACGGTGACGGCAACGGTGATTTCGCTGATCACTGGGTTCGCAATTGACCGGCTGGGCGCAGGGCGGTTGTTGCCCTTTGTGCTGGTTCCGGCGGCTTTGGGGTTCTTCCTGTTTTCAACAAGCAGCGGGCTGGCGGGCGCGGCGATCGGGATCATCCTGTTTGGCGTCTCAAGCGGAATGAATACAACCCTGCCATCGGCATTTTGGGCGGAGTATTTCGGCACCCGGCATCTGGGTGCCATCAAAGCGCTTGCGACGGCCTTGATGGTTTTAGGATCCGCGATTGGACCAGGTCTGACCGGATGGATCATCGATCTGGGCATGGATTACGGCGCGCAGATGGGGTGGGTTGCCCTTTATTATCTGTTTGCGGCGGGACTGGCTTTTGTAGGGGTTTCCCGGGCTGAGCGGAGCATGCGCGCGCCGGGTTGCTAGAGGCCTCAACGTTGTCTGCGCAAATAGACAAATAACGCGCCGGAGCCGCCTTGGTTTTGGCTGGCCTCGGTGACTTGCAGCACAACCTGCGCCATGGGGGCTTGGCGCAGCCACTCCGGCACTGCATGTTTTAACACCCCAGTGCGTACCGGGATTGGGCCGCCGTCGTCGCGCATTTTGCCTTTGCCGGTCACAACCAGCACCAGGCGTTTACCCGCGGCGTGAGCGTTGAGAATGGTTGAAACCAAAGCGGGATGCGCCTCATCCTGCGTCATACCATGCAGGTCGATCTTGGCATCGGGACTGATCTTGCCGCGCTTCATCTTGGTGTAGGTTTTCCGGTCCATTGCGACAGCGGCGGGCGTGGTCTGGATCGCGGTTTGGGCGGGCTTTGCCTTCTCGCCAATCTTGAAAGGCTTCATGGCCAAGGGCGCTTTGGCGGGCGGCGCGGGGGTCGGTTTGGGTCTGTCGACAAACAGGGTTTGCGGCGTTTTGATCGGCTCGGCCGTTTCTGTCACGCGGGCCCAAAGGTCCTGTTCATCGGGCCTGAGACCACGGGGCTTGCGGCGCGACATACATCAACCCTCCGGCGCGAGGGCGTAGGCGATTTGAATGGGCATCAGCACAACAAGACGGCCCGCATCCTTAATCGTGCCCGCGCGGCGACCCGCATCTGAGCCGGTGCCATAATAGATATCGGCGCGTTGCGCGCCTTTGATGGCGGAGCCCGTGTCTTGTGCGATCATCAGCCGGTTCAAAGGCTCTTTACCACGCTTTTCGATCCAGACAGGCGCGCCGAGTTTGGTGAACGCCGGGTCGACCGCAATTGAGCGCATTGGCGTAATGGACCGGTTCATCGCCCCGAGCGGGCCCTTGTGGGCGGGCACTTCTGAGACCTCCCGAAAGAAGACATAGGAAGGGTTGTGTTGCAGAAGCGCACGACCATCGACGGGGTTGTTGCGCACCCAGCGTTTGATGACCTGCGCGGAGACCTGATGGGGTTGGTAAACGCCGCGGCGGACGAGCTCCTGGCCGACGGATTTGTAGTTCCGCCCGTTTTTGCCCGCGTAGCCCACGCGCAGCGCGCTGCCATCTTGCAAGGCGACGCGGCCTGAGCCCTGAACCTGCAGGAAGAAGACGTCGACCGGATCATTGATATAGGCAATTTCCAACCCGCGATTTTTCAGGAGGCCGCGCGATTCAATTTCCTCTCGCGTGAACCAAGCGGTGCCGGGGGTGATTTCGGGTGGAAGACGGTAGAGCGGGTATTGATAGGCGCCCGTGCGGCGGCGGGAGCCTTGCAACTCAGGCTCATAATAGCCGGTGAAGAGCGCGGTGTCGTTCGGGTTGATGACGACAGGACGGAAGAACAGCTCGAAATAGGTGCGGGCGTCGGGTTGGCTGGTCGCCAGCGCGCAGAGTGAGGCCCATTCCGGGTCTTCCATATCGGGGCAGGTTTCGAGGAAGACCTTGAGGGCAGCGGCGTGATCATCCTCCGCCCAGCCATCGAGCTCGGCGAAGGAGATGATTTGATACTCGGGCGCGGCCGGGGCCGGATCAGCGGACATAAACACCCCCAAGACCAAAGCCGCCAGCCAGCGCATGCAAATGCCCTATTCGCCCGTAGCGACGAGCTGCCAGTTGGGGTTGTCGGAGCCCATCACCCGCTCAAACGTCCAGATGTCTTTCTGACGTTTGACGCTGTTTGGATCGCCATCGACGATATCGCCAGCAGCGTCGCGCACCACGGAGGTCAGCTCACCGACGAACCGGATTTTGAGCTCGGCCAGCTTGCTGCCATCATCGAAATCGGCGTCGAGCAGGGTGGTTTCCCGCACGCCAACGAAACTGGCGTCGACGGTCAGGCCCTCATCGGCACGCTGGTCGATGACCTCCTGGAAGCTTTCAAACACATCCTTGGACAGGAACGGCGCGACCTCGTCGATATCGCCGCTTTCAAAGGCCATCAGGATCATTTCATAGGCCTGCTTGGCGCCGCCAAGGAAATCGCTGACCCCGAAGGACGGCTCGGCGCCCTTCATCTTGGCCAACGCATCAGCGGCGGAGCTGTCCTCAGGCACGTTGTCGGTGATGTCGCGGTCGGGGCCGCCTTCGATCACCTCAAAGCCGCGACGCGCCTCATCGGCCGGGTCGTCCTTTTGGCCCGGCATGGGTAGCGGCGGCTTCTCGAATCCCTCACGGGAGCCGAGCACGTTTTTCAGGCGCAGGATAAGAAAGACCGCGATGCCGGCCAGCACTAAAAGTTGGATCATTTCGCTGCTCATTAGGGTCCTCTGTGGGGGCGCGGAATGGAAAAGTCTTTGTTCCGTCCTTATGTAGGTGCAAGGGGGCCATGAGTCCACCTAAGCGAAATAAAACCTGAGGACTGCCTGATGTGGCTCTTTCTGCTTTTTGTAACAATCCCGATTGTCGAGATCGCGCTGTTCATCCAGGTGGGCGGCTGGCTGGGGCTTTGGCCGACGCTGGGGATCGTTGTTTTGACCGCAATTTTGGGGACGGCGCTGGTGCGGGCGCAGGGTTTGCAGGCCATGGGGCAGATCAAGACCAACCTCAATGAGCTGCGCGACCCCACGGAAGCTTTGGCGCATGGCGCGATGATTTTGACCTCGGGGCTTTTGTTGCTGACGCCCGGGTTCTTTACGGACGCCGTCGGGTTTGCGCTGTTGGTGCCGCCTATACGGCTGGCGATTTTTCATTCGGTGCGCAAACGGGTGAAGGTGCAAAGCTTCGTTGATACGGGCCAGCACCCGCATCGGCCAAACCCCGCCGGGCCCACCGCGCGCGGTCAGACCCCGCAAGGCGGCGACGTCATTGACGGCGAGTTTACGGATCTTGAGGACGAGCCAACGCACAAACCGTCCGGCCCGCCATCAGGCTGGACGCGGCACTAGTTGAGACCTGCGAGCCTTCCTGCTAGAGGGGGCGGAACGACATTACACGCTTCAGGAGTAGCCAACATGGCCGAAGAAAACGGCGCCGCCGCAGAACCGATCCAACCGAAAATGCAGATCTTGGCGCAATTCATCCGCGACATGAGCTTTGAGAATATCGCGGCGCAAAAAGGCCTGGGCGAAGGCGATCCGACCCCCGACATTCAGGTGCAAGTAAACCTCGACGCCAAGAAGCGCGGGCAGGACAACCAATACGATGTCACCGTCAAGCTGGAGATCAATGCCAAGACCAAGGAAGGCGCAAAGCCGATCTTCCTTTTGGAAATGGAATATACCGGCGTCTTCGTCGTTGAGAACGTGCCAGACGAGCAATTGCACCCCTATTTGTTGATCGAATGCCCACGGATGCTGTTCCCGTTTATCCGCCGCATCGTCTCTGACGTGACCCGCGATGGCGGCTTCCCACCGCTGAACCTGGAAAACATCGATTTCCTATCGCTCTACCGCAACGAAATCGCACGCCGCCAGGCAAGCGAAGGCGCACCCGTCGGGACGGCGTAAGCTCTCTTTAGCATTTGAAATCAAAGGCCATGCAATCCGTTGCGTGGCCTTTTATATTTTGGCGAATGACTGCCTCGAGCCCTTAGTACTTGAGGCTGCAATTCGAACGAATAGTGGCAAAGCACCTTTTGGCGACCTCGAAAAAAAGGAATGACGTCTCATTTTTTTCAAGTTGACTGGCCAACGTTGCGGTTAAGTTTTCCCAAAAGCTGCTATCACTTCAAGCGGTCCAACGTCTCGGAGTTTCCCGGCAAATTGCACTTCGGACCCCAAATTGCCTCATATGTCGAAACACGCTTTTGTTTTGACAAGCAGGCTGCCAAAAAAATCAAAGCGCACCAGAATGCCAAGGGAACGATCATCATCCAGCGCGGTGCGTTTACGATCCAAAGACCTTGCAGAATGACGCCAGCAGACATCAACAGGAGCCCGTATCCTACCGTCTTATGGAAGACTTCAAACACTCTGCGTCTGGGCGTCATCGCGTAATGATCGCCGTATATGCTGCCGTCGGGGCGCGGGTCGGTCGGGCCGCCTTTAGAGCCGCGCAGCAAGCCCGATAACAGCTGAAGCAGCACGATTGTCAGAATGGCCCGCCCAAACCAGCCATGAGCAACCTCGGGCTTGGCCGCTATGCCATCTGCCACGATGAACGCGAAGCCCAAAACCATGGCGACAGTCGCTGCGATCTGGAACCCTAGATGAGAGTGCCACCAGAATTGGTTGTCCAACTCGCGTGGCCAATCCTGGCGCGGTGTCACCTTGAAATAACGCGCGATGAAAATGCCCAAGGGTACGCAAATGCCCCAAGCCAGCATCATGAACCTGCCGTGCCAGGCCTGGGCCATCGTGATCTCATGTGCACGGGTGGCATCCAAAGGGGCAAGGAGCCACTCCACCCGCCGGGCCCCCCAGCTAGCCTTTGACGGCGCCGGCGGTCATCCCGGCGATGATCTGGCGGGCCGCGAAGAAGGTGAACAGCAAGGGCGGGATGACGATCAGCGTCCCCATGGCCATGATGCGGCCCCACTCGACGCCCGTGTCGGTGATGAAACCCGCAGCCCCCACCGGCAAGGTGCGGGTGTTACGGCCCGTCAGCAGCAGCGCGAGGATGAATTCGTTCCAGGCGATGCGGAACGTGAAGATCGCTGCAACGGCGTAGCCGGACTTCATCAAGGGCAACAGCACACGAAAAAAGACCTGCAGGGGGGAGGCACCGTCTACGATGGCGGCCTCCTCCAACTCGACGGGGATCTGTTTGTAGAACCCGAAAAGCAGCCAGATCGCGAAGGGCAGGTTCAGCGCAGTGTAGATGAAGGTGAGCACCAGCAGGTCATTTTCCACGCCCGTGATCATCACGAAGGCGAAGGCCGGCACGGCCAAGACAGCGGGTGGCACCATGCGCACCATGAGGGTGGAGTTCGCCATGAGCGCCCGGCCCTTGAAATCGGTCCGCGCAAGCGCGTAGGCGCAGAACCCGCCCAAAAGCAGCGTCATGAAGGTGGAGGCGACACCCACGATGATCGAGTTCGTCAGATACCGGTCAAACTTGCCGCGCGTCATGATGTATTCGTAATTGTCCAGCGTGGGGACAAAGAAGAACCACAGTGGCTTGGCGTCCTGCACATCGATCTCGTTTTTGAACGAGGTGGCAATCATCACCCAGATCGGCGCAAGCGCCATGACCGCCAGAATGAGCAGCGCGGAATAATGGAATAGCTGACGCTGGAAACTGTCATTCATGGCTCAGACGTCCGATCTGCTTTTCATGGGGTTGGCCATGGTCAGGATGAGGGTGGAGATGCCGAAGACGATGGCAATCAGCAGCACCGAGATGGCGGAGGCATAGCCGAGCTGCTGCGTCTCGAAGGCGCGGTTGTAGATATGCAGCGATAACAGCTCGGTACTTCGGCCCGGGCCTCCGCCGGTCATGATCAGCATGACCTCCATCCCGCGAAAGACGTCGATCAGGCGCATCAGAAGCGCGATGACGAGGATGGATTTGATCATCGGCAGTTTGACAAGGAATATCTGCTGATACCAGTTGGCCCCGTCGATCGTGGAGGCCTCGACGACCTCGGACGGCAGCGCCTGCAACCCGGCGATCACGATGATGAAGATGAAGGGCGTCCATTGCCAGATGTCGGTGAAGACAATGGCGAAGAAGGCCAGCTGCGCGTCGCCGAGCCAGACCTGCGGCTCGATCCCGAACCACGCGCCGAGGTAGTAGTTGATCCAGCCGATGCGCGCATCAAACAGGTACCGCCAGATCAGGCCAACCACCACGGGCGAGACCATCAGCGGTAGGATGAAAATGGTGCGGAACACGCTTGCGCCGCGAATGGGTTTCTCCAGCAAAAGCGCCAAAGCGACGCCCAACGTCATCTCGATGGTGATGGTCCAGAAGCCAAATCGCAGCGTGACCCAGAGCACCTCCCACACTTGGGGGTCGGTCAACAGCCGGGCGAAATTGGTCATGCCGACGAAGTCAGCATCTTGCAGGTCGAGCCCGATCTGCCAGTCATAAAACGACAGGTAGAAGGCCATGAACACCGGGTAAAGCAGCCCGCCCGCCATCACCAAGAGTGCCGGAAAGATGAAGGCGTAGGGCGTCAGCGCGGCCCCATCAAAACGAGGCTTTGCGGGGGACGCCGCCGGGGTGTTTACGGTCGCGTTCGCCATGGGTCGGACGGGCCTTTCTTAAGAGATGGGCCTTTCAAGGGGAAGGTGTGGGCCGCGCGTGATGCGCGACCCGCTCTGGGAGCTGGCTTACTGCCAGACGTAGTAGCCCTCACGCTCCATGATGGCGCGGGCCTTCTCGTTGGCGGCATCCATGATGGGCTGGATCGGCGCGTCCGTGGTGATCACCTCGGTCAGGGCCTGGCCCAGCACGTCGATGTTCAGCTCGTTCCATTCCGGGATCAGCGGGCGCCAGTCTGGATCAGCACAAGGCAGCTGCTCGGCCACCACAGGGTAGTCGTCAAACCCTTCGGTGTTGTTTTGCAGTGTCGAGATCCGCACCGGGTCGCCGCCCAGCTCAACCATGCGTTGGTCACCCGCTTTCGAGGTGATGTATTGCAAGAACAGGAAGGCCGCTTCCTTGTTTTGGCTGTTGGCTGGGATGCCGGCGGCAAACCCACCCGTTTCAGAGCCGCAGCGCGAGCCCACGGGGTGCAGTGCGTAGCCCACATTGCCGTCGATCTTGGACAGCTTCGGGTCACGCGACATCGCCGCGATTTTCAGCGTATCGAGGTGCATCGCGCTTTCGCCTTGCAAGAAGGACGCCGCCGCTTCGCCAAAGCCAAAGGTAGGGATACCAGCCGGGCCGGTTTGCGCCACTTCGCGCAACACTTGCGCCGCTTCCACGGCCTCGGGTGAGTTGATCACCGGGTTCCATTGGTCGTCAAAGATTTTGCCGCCCAGCGGGGCCAGATGCAGCAACCAAGCCGCCGTCACCTGGTGACCGGTTTTGCCGCGCGAGGTCAGCGCGGGGATACCTGCCTCTTTCAACTTCGCCATCACGGCGCGCAGCTCGTCATAGGTTTCGGGGACTTCTATGCCCTGCTCCTCAAAGATGTCCTTGCGGTAGGCCAGGATCGAGGTTTCCGCGCCGAAAGGGACGCCATACATCGCCCCCGATCTACCCGGCATGTAACCCTTGGTGCCGCCGACGACGCCGCCATTTTGCAGGTAAGCATCGGCAATATCATCAATGTCGTAATTCGGGTCGACAAGGCTGCCCGAGGTGTAGAATTGCGACAGAGGCGTCAGCAGGCCTTTGGAGACATATTCGCCCTTCCACATAACCACCCAGGACACGACGTCGTAGTCGCCACGGTTCTTGGACATCTCCAAAAGCTGCCGGTCGCGTAGCTTGAGATATTGAAGCGCGTCCACCTCGACCTCGATGCCGGTCTCTTCGGTGAATTCCTCGATCAAGGTTTCGGCCTTGGTGAAGTGGCTCAGCGCGGGCCATGAGACCACGATCGTGGTGCCGGCGTATTTCTCGTACGGATTTGCAACGGCAAACCCCACGCTCAGCGCAAGGGCGCCAATCGCGGCGACGCCGGATTTCAGTAGGTATTTCATTTAAGTTCCTCCCATTGGTCTTGCTTTTTGGCGCGTTGCGCACGCCTTAATCTGGCACGAGGGCCAATTCCGTTTTGCGGTCAAAAAGATAGAGCCGCGATGTGTCGAAGTAGTAAGTGCCGTCAGTCAGCAGGTCCGATTCCGGCCCAACTTCGACCGCTGCTGTGATGGCGCGCCCGCCCAGATCGGCGGCGAGATATTGGCTGGAGCCGATATATTCCGCGACTTTGACCGCCAGATCGACCGGCGCGAACTCGCCTGTGCGCGCCTCGGCTGAGAAATGTTCGGGGCGCATGCCAAGGGTGATGCCCCGGTTTTGCGCCGCGTTTGCTGCTGCTTTCAGCCGGTCGGGGATCGGCAGTTTGAACCCTTCGCCCGTCACCATGATTTGCCCGCCCTCGTCGGACAAGTCCGCCGGCAGCAAAGTCATCGAGGGCGAGCCCATGAAAGTTGCCACGAAGGTGTTGACCGGCGTGTTGTAGACGTCCTTGGGGCTGCCAACCTGCTGGATCAGCCCGTCTTTCATGATCACGATGCGGTCGGCCATGGTCATGGCTTCGATCTGGTCATGGGTGACGTAAATCATTGTGCGGTCGAGCTTTTTATGCAGCAAAGCCAGCTCCGTGCGCATCGAAGACCGCAGCTTGGCATCAAGGTTCGACAGCGGCTCATCAAACAAAAACACATAGGCGTCGCGCACGATGGAGCGGCCCATGGCCACCCGTTGTCGCTGCCCGCCGGACAGGTCCTTGGGCTTGCGGTCCAGATAGGGTGTCAGCTCCAACATGTCGGCGGCGATCTTGACCCGCTCCGCGATCTCATCTTTCGGGCGGCCCGCAAGGCGCAGCGCAAAGGACATGTTGTCGGCCACATTCATATGCGGATAGAGCGCGTAGCTTTGGAACACCATCGCGATGTCGCGCTCCTTGGGCCTCGACCAGGTCACGTCGCGCCCCGCGATATTGATCTGCCCGCCGGAGACCTTCTCGAGCCCCGCAATCATCCGCAATGTCGTGGATTTGCCGCAGCCCGATGGGCCGACGAAGACAACGAATTCGCCTTCCTCAATGTCGAGCGACAAATCAGGAATAACCGTCACGGCCCCATAGGCCTTGGAGACGTTTGCCAGGGTAACGCCGCTCATGATGCTGAATCTTTATAGGGCAAAATAAGAGTACTCCGGCGATATCTTGATTGATTTTGCGAACCAGTCGGCACAGGCCTCGGGCGTTTCAGCGGCCAGATCGATCGTGTCCCAAATGAAGGCGCGCTCCATGTCCATGCCCATATCCATGATCGAACGGGCGGAGCGCGCTTGCTCGGCGGACCACGTCTGAAGGGCTTGGGTCAGTGGTTGATCGCTGGCGAGTGCGTCGACCAGTTGCAACGCGTTCGTGAAGCCCTTGTAGACCCCGGCGCCAGTTAAGGGCGGCACCATAACGCCCGCATCGCCCAACAGGCACATCCGACCCTTGCCATAGGCGTCGAGCTCAGAGGTGTAGATTTGCTGGATCTGGTTGTCTTCCGACTTGGCCACGATATCGGCGTAGAACTGCGGCAATTCCCGCGAGATCATCGCTTTGAGCGCCGCATCTTGATCCGCGCGCATGGCGCCTGCCGGGATTGTGCCGACGCGTTTTTCGCCTTGGTTGTCTATCATGAAATCTGCCAGCTCTTGTTCAGAGAGCGGGAAATAGCAGGCCCAATTAAAGAGGCGCTCGCCTGCAGCCGCCGCCCCATTGCGTTGGGGGATCATGTAGGAAATGAAGCTGCCCGGCCGGGTCTTGAGCGATAGGCGCGGGTGCACGGCAAGCTGTGGCACCTGCTCGATCTCACTTTCCGGAACCACCCCGCGCCACACGGTGTAGCCGCGATATGTCAGATCAACCTCGGGGAAGATGATGCGGCGACCCAGCGAGTTGTAGCCATCTGCAAAGAGGACCAGATCAACCTCGACGCGGTCGCCGACGTAAAATTCAAGCTCAACATACGCGCCTTTGTCCTGCGCGGTTTTGAGCGTCACATTGTGATGGTAATGCGCATCAGGCACGCGCTTGCGCAGGTTTTCCCAAAGCCCGGACCAATGCACACAGTTCATGTCCAGCGGCAGGGTCAAAGGGCAGCGGCCAAACATGTCTGCGGTCGCGGCTGTTTTGGTCATCTGCAATTCGGTATAGCGCGCTGACGGGAAATCGGCATCGATCAGGCCGGCAGCACTCATCCGGTCCAACACGCGGCGCGTGGTCGTCACACCACCACCACGACCGACAAGGCCCCTCTTGGAGCGTTCGTATACGGTGACGTTATGACCGGCTTTGAGCAGAAGAATGGCTGCCATACAGCCAGAAAGAGAGCCGCCAATGATCGCGATATTGAGAGACGTGTTCGATTCCATGCCACAACGCTAGACATCGAAATTTACCAATTCTACTGTTAGAGTGTCAGCCGCTAACAATTAGGTCATGATATATGACTAACTTTGCGAAACGCAGAACGCTCAGAGAAGTCGCCGACGCAGCTGGTGTCTCTGAGATGACGGTAAGCCGGGTCCTTAGAGGCAATGGTGTTGTTTCAAACCGCACGCGGGACCATGTCCTGGCGGTTGTTGACAAGCTCGGATATGTGCAAAACCGTTTGGCCGGGTCGCTGGCCGCGGCCCGCTCCAATCAGGTCGCGGTCGTGATCCCGTCTTTGGTCAATAATGTCTTCACCGAAGTGACCAGCGGCATCACCTCGGAGCTGGAAAAAGCAGGCTACAATGCCGTCATTGGCGTCTCGGACTATGATCTCGAAAAGGAAGAAGAGCTGATTTACTCCATGATGTCTTGGCGCCCGTCGGGCATCATCGTTCCAAACACTGTGCATACTGAAAAGGCCACGAATATCCTGAAAAATGCCGGCGTTCCGGTGGTCGAAACCATGAACTTGACGGATACCCCGATTGATATCGTTGTCGGGTTGGATCAGCGCATGGCGGCGCGCGCCCTTGCCCAATATGTTCTGAGTAAGGGCTACAGACGATTTGCCGCCGTTGGCTGGACCGATCAAGACCACGGAGCCGCCATGCGTTTTTCCGAAATAGAAGCTCAAGTAAATGAAGCCGGTTTTGAGATATTCTCCCCCGCACTCTTTGATCGACCACCAAACTTTGTGCGCGGCAAAGCTGGTCTGGCTCAGGTCATGGAAATGCGACCCGATATTGACGCTGTTTTTTTCTCCAATGACACAGCGGCCACCGGAGGGATCATTCATTGCTTAGAGGCCGGGGTTTCGATCCCAGACGACTTGGCAATCGCCGGGTTTAGTGGACTTGAAACAGGTCAACACATGCCAAAAAGACTCTGCACCATTCGAACCCGACGGTTTGAAATCGGCAGGCTTGCCGCGAAAAATGTTTTGAACCGTCTCGCCGGTGTGGCTGGTCCGAATGCGTTTAATACCGGGTTCGAGCTGCTAGAGGGAAATACAGTCTGACAAAGCGGCTGCATCTCCGGCGCAAAAAACGCGCCAAAGACTGTGACGCTTCTTAGTCAGAATTTGTTGGAAATTTTGAGCCCTTAAACGGAGTTGAAATTGTAAGGAAGCTCGTAAAGTCTTCACAGAAGCTCCATTTTTTCCGGACTATTGGTGCTACCGTTACAAACATCCCTCCCACGCCCGTGCTTCTCTGTATTCTTGTGACGAAGCGACGATTGCGGAAGTTGATCCAGACCGCTTAAAAGGCAGTTTTGTCCCGCTTGGCTGATTTTTGGAGTTCACGAAGGGCTGACGAGCCCGACCAAAACCATCGAGTGTACGGTAGGAGCCTAGAATTACCGATGCTGCGTGCGGCGTGGATGACTGGTTAGCTTTATCCCTGCGCCACTAATTTCTGAGACAAATAGCCTGACAATGCCATCTTTTGATGCATTTGAGGGCCATTCGGCAAAGACATCCAAGGCGTCTAGTTGCCAATCCGGCAGCAGAATCTGCACGTTACCTTTCGCGACATCATCTTCTGTCAGAAACTCAGGGACGATTGCGATGCCTGCACCTGCCTTTACAAATCGATAGACCGCAAGTGAACTGTCGGCCGTTATTTGACCGACCGTGTCAATTTCAACCGGGCTTTGACCGGATCTCTTGAGCTTTTGATTACTCCCTTTCACGCCCGCCAAAATAACCCAACTAAGTCTTTTCAGATCGTTTGGCGTCTCAATCGGCCCAAACTGAGACAAGTAAGATGGATCGCCTGCAATGCAGCGTTTGCCCTCAAACAAGCTCTGGCGATTAGGAGCTAAAGTATCTTTTTCACCCACTTGAATGGCCACATCAAAACCGTCACCGATAAGATGTCGACGCTCGTCGCTGAATTCCAACTGAATGTTTATTTTTGGATGCCGGGCGCAAAAGTCAGTTATCTGTTTCACCAAGCGCGAATGCGACAATCCGGATGTGGCCGTGACGCGCAGAACGCCGGAGGGTTCACTCAAAGTGCCGCGCAAATCATCCAGCGCCGCGTCGACGGCGTCTGTCATGATGTGCGCCGATTCAAGCAGGCGTTCGCCCTCACGGGTGAGGGTTAGCTTTCGCGTTGAGCGGTAAATCAACGTCACACCGAGCTTGCTTTCCAGCTGAGAAATGTGATGGCTGACAACCGAAGGCGCGAGGCGCAAGTCGTCCGCAGCACCTTTGAACGTGCCATGATCAATGGTCTTGGCGAAGATCGCTATCTGGCGCAGCTCATCGATCATTAATCCACCTCGTCGAACTCTTAGTTCGGATAATGCCACCTTGTGGTTTTATCGTATGGCATGTTGATTGTTGTTGAAACCCCCGTGGTGCGCGCTTGCGATCCCAAACTTGATCAACGAAAGGCATGCCAAATGTGGAAACGAACACTAATAGCGGTCCTCCTCATCGCTTTACAGCCAGCCTCCGGCGTCCTTGCGCAACCGACGGGACCGGACCCAATCAATGGCGCCGATGAGGCCTCATTTTTGCGCGCGGCCTTGCCATTGGATGAACCAAGGCATCTCTGCGTCGACACGCGCGGTTTTGGCGATACACCCAAAACAGATGAGTCCCTGTGGGTTCATACCTGCAAAGACGGCATGTGGAATCTCGACATGCGGTTTGAGAGCTCGGCCGCCGGTACAGAAATCATTATGCCTCAATACGGGCTTTGCCTTGTGGCATTAGAACCGGAAGCGGGGACCGAGATCTGGTTGCAGGCCTGCGGGACCGATGCGGCGAAATGGGTTTGGGAAAGTTCACGCTTGAAATACGATCTCGCATCGTCGCTTTGTTTGACAATTGTGGAGGGCCGTTCAGAAATGACGCCTGGTGGGTCAAAGTTCCCGCCAAAATATCGCTGGCGGGGGCTTTCCTTGGAGGCGTGTTCCGACGCGGCCATCGAGCGGCAACTTTGGGCGCTCACGAAACCCTTGGACGTTACCACGCCAATTCTTCCCCCGGCTGGAAGCCTGATTGACTGATATCGTTTAGGCCAAACCCAAAGCTTACCAAGACACTCAAAAACGTTCGGAAGGACACTCACATGACAACATTGCTTCGACTGTCAAAATTTTTCGCAGTTTTTCTTGCGCTGCAATTGGCGGCCGTGACCGCTTGGGCGCAAGTTGGCACGGGGACCCACAATCTGGATGGCACCGAAGTCAACTGGACCTACAACAACAATGACGCTCAGATGAGTGTGTCCTTTGCGGGCGGACTTGCCAAATACGAATGGATTGCTGGCGCGCCGAAGGGCAATTCTGATAGCGAAATCCCCTATTCATCACGAGAGATCGCGCCGAACGCCTTTTTGATGTCATGGGTTCGGGCGGACCGCCCGGATTACATCACGATGATCTTTAATTTTAATGACATGACAATCGCCACGACTGGCGTTTTGCGGCCTGGAACCGACGAAGAGCGGATGCTGTTTCTGGACGGTGTTATCAACAGTGTCGACCGCTGAACTCTGAAGAAAAGAATGACGTCAGCCGTCTCGCGCGCACAGCAACAAGAAAGGCGCGCCGTGGCGGGCGCGCCTTTCTTAGAAAGTCTTTAAGAAGAGCTACTCTTCTTTGCCTTTTGCGGAGGCCCAGAGGCGCTTGTTGGTCAGATACAAGAGCACTGACAACACGGTCAGGAAGAACACAGCGACGAAGCCGGTTTCCTTGCGCGCGATCAGCTTGGGTTCCGCCGTCCACATCAGGAAGGCAGAGACGTCTTCCGAAATATGGTGCAGGTCGTTGGCATGGCCGTCGTCAAAATCGACATCCTCGCCATAGAGCGGCGGCGCCATGGAAATCCAGCCACCGGGGAACGCCTTGTTTTCATAAAGCGTGGTGCCGGCTTCCTCTTTCTCCTCGCCGGTGTAGCCGGTGAGCAGTGAGGCGATATATTCCGGGCCGCCCATGCCTTTGAAGAGCTGGTTCATGCCGGAGCCGTAAGGTCCGTGGAAGCCCGCGCGGGCCTTGGCCATCAGGGACAGATCAGGTGCGCCAGCGGAGTTTACGGCCGGGAAGTGATCTGTTGGCAAAAGGGCCCGCAGCTCTTCGGTTTCGGGGTCGTAGAGGTGCTGGTTGGCGGCCTCATCGGCGATGAACATCGCCTCGACATAGGCCTTCATCTGATCTTCGGGCAGGTGTGGCCCGCCAGCGTCTGACAGCGTGCGCAGCGGCACGAATTTCAGGCCGTGACAGCCGGAACAGATCTCCGTGTAGACCTTGAGCCCGCGTTGCAGCTGGTTCTCGTCATAGGTTCCGAAGGGGCCCTCAAAAGAGAAGTCGAAATCCTCGACATGGCCGGCCCCGCCCGCCGCGAATGCCGTGGAGGAGAGGGTGAGTGCAGTTGCTGCTGCGAGTGAGAGTGATTTGAGCATTGGTCTTGTTCCTCTTACTCAGCAGGCTGCGCCGATGGCGCTTCGGGTTTCGACTTGGCAGGGTAGTGCGCCGCGAAGTCTTCTTCGATGGTGGCGGGCCGCGGCAACGGCTTCTCGATCACGCCCAACAGCGGCAGGATCACCAGGAAGTAGGCAAACCAGTAGGTCGAGGCGATGAGCGAGAGGGTCGCGTAAGGCTCCTCCGCCGGCATGGCACCGAGCCACATCAGCGCGAAGAAATCGAACACCAGGATAGCAAACCACCATTTGAACATTGGGCGGTAGCGGCCGGAGCGGACCGACGAGGTGTCGAGCCACGGAGCCAGCGCCATCACCGCGATGGCGCCGAACATGGCCGCCACCCCGAAAAACTTGGCGTCGACGATGCCAGCGGTCAGGAAGCCAACCAGCTGCACCGCCCAAACGTCATCGGTAAAGGCCCGCAGGATCGCGTAGAACGGCAGGAAGTACCATTCGGGCACGATATGCGCAGGCGTCGCCAGGGCGTTTGCCTCGATGTAGTTATCTGGGTGACCCAAATAGTTCGGCATGAAGCCCACGATGGCCCAGAACACGACCATGATCACGGCGAGCGCGAACAGGTCCTTGATCACGAAATAGGGCCAAAAGGGCAGCGTGTCTTTTTGCGCTTCTTCCTTGGACGTGCGGCGCACCTCAACCCCGGTTGGGTTGTTGTTGCCGGTGGTGTGGAACGCCCAGATATGGACGATGACCAGACCCGCAATCACGAAGGGAAGCAGGTAATGCAGCGAGAAGAAGCGGTTCAGCGTGGCGTTATCCACCGCTGGCCCACCAAGGAGCCACGTTTGCAGCGCCTCACCAATGCCCGGGATCGCGCCGAACAGACCTGTGATCACGGTTGCACCCCAGAAGGACATTTGCCCCCATGGCAGCACATAGCCCATGAAAGCGGTGCCCATCATGGCGAGGTAGATGATCATGCCGATGATCCACGTCACCTCACGCGGGGCCTTGTAGGAGCCATAGTAGAGGCCGCGGAAGATGTGGGCATAGACCGCAACAAAGAATAGCGACGCGCCGTTGGCATGCAGGTAACGCAGCATATAGCCGCCATTGACGTTGCGCATGATGTGCTCGACCGAGGCGAAGGCCTGATCGACATGCGGCGTGTAATGCATCGCCAGCACGATGCCGGTGATGATCTGCAGAACCAGACAGAAGGTCAGCACGATGCCCCAGATCCACATCCAGTTGAGGTTCTTGGGGGTCGGGATCATCAGCGTGTCGTAGAGCAGCCCGATGACGGGAAGGCGCTTGTTCAGCCACTTCTCACCGCCCGTTTTGGGTTCGTAATGGTCGTGTGGGATACCAGCCATGATTTCTCTCCCTTAACCGAGTGTCAGCGTGTCGCCGTCGAACGCAGCGACGGGCACAGGTAAATTTTTGGGCGCAGGGCCCTTACGGATACGTCCAGCGGTGTCGTAATGCGAGCCGTGGCATGGGCAGAACCAGCCACCGAAATCGCCAGCGTCGCCCAAAGGCACGCAGCCCAGGTGGGTACAAACGCCGATCATCACCAGCCACTCACCGGTTTCGTCCAGTGCGCGGTTTTCGTCGGTCGCATCCGCGCCGGGCAGGTTGGCGTTCTCAGCTCCTTGGTCAGGCAGTTCGCTCAGATCAACAGCGCGGGCCTCAGCGATCTCTTCTTCGGTGCGGCGGCGGATAAATACCGGCTTGCCGAGCCATTTGACCGTCAGCTGTGTGCCGGGTTCTACCTCGGACACGTCAACATCGATCGAGGCCAGGGCCTGAACGTCTGCGGACGGGTTCATCTGATTGACCAAGGGCCAAACGGCGGCCCCGGCGGTCACGGCACCCGCGCCTGCGGTTGCGTAATATAGAAAGTCGCGGCGTGTGTTGCCTGCGTGATCGTCTGCGTTGGACACGGACACTTCTCCATTAGCTATTCGGCGCTGGACATATTGCCGAACAAATTCACGTAACCTGCGCACGGAATCCGTGCAAAGGCCCTCGCGCGGTTGATAAAGGTAAGCTAGGTCTCTCGTCCAGTCAGGAAAGCACCTTGAGGCAAGCCAATTGTCGCACCAATGCGTAAAGAAGCTCCAAATCGCGGCCTTTCAACCCGATCTGGCCCCGAATCTTGGATCACTGGTCCGATTGGGGGTCTGTTTTGACGCGCCTTTGCACGTGATCGAGCCCTGCGGATTCCCGTTTTCGATGAAATTACTGCGCACACGGGCGCTGGATTACGGCGAAAAGGCAGATGTTCGACATCACAATGACTGGGATGCGTTCCAGACAGAGCGGCAGGGACGCTTGGTATTGCTGAGCACCAAGGCGTCGACCGATCTGTGGGATTTCGCCTTTCAGCCGGGTGATTGCCTTTTGGTGGGACAGGAGAGCGCGGGCGTACCGGACTATGTTGCCGAGGCCGCCGATGATGCATTGCGGATCGACATGCCCGGCGGTGGGCGCAGTTTGAACGTGGCGATTGCGGCCGCGATTGCTTTGGGTGAGGCGACGCGCCAGCTACGCTAAAGCGTGCGTGTCATGTCGCGATGCGGGATGCCTGCATCGTCATATTCGGGCCCATGCGCCGTGAAGCCTAGTTTCTCGTAAAAGCCAATCGCATGCGTTTGGGAGCCGAGAACGGCCCTCGCGACTGAATGGTTTTTGGCCAAGTCTGCAAGGATAGCGTGCATCAAAACAGACCCTAATCCGGTCAATCGGACCGCTTCCAACACTGCGACACGCTGTATCTTGGCGTCGCTACCTTTTGGCAAAACCCGCGCGGTCGCGAGGGCCGTCCCGTCCTTGTGCAAAAGATAATGCAAACACTCAGGATCGCGGCCATCAACTTCCTCATGCTCAGGGACGTCTTGGCCTTCAATGAACACCACCCGCCTGATCGCAAGGCAGGTGGTGAGGTCTTCGTCGCTAACTGCGCGGCGCACCTTCATTGCGCGGGCGGCACCGTGGATGTCATGCTGTCGCGCTCTGCGAAGGTTTCGAACCATGCCGCAAGCGCGTCATGGCCTTTGCGCCACTCGCGATCCGGGAAACGAAGATCAAGATAGCCCAAAGCGCAGCCAACCGCGATATGACCGATGTTGATCGGGCCGGACAAATGGCTCATCCAGCGGGTCTCCAACGCGTCGAGGCCTTGGGCAATTTTGGCCCATTGCGCGTCGACCCAAGGTTGATAGCGCATGTCTTCCGGGCGCAGGCGCGATTCGTAGACGCCAAGGATGGCGGCATCCATCATCCCGTCAGCGGTGGCCTCCAGCGTCAAAAGCTCCCATTGCCGCGCGGCGGTGCCATAGAGCCCGGCTTGCACGCGGTCATCGAAAAAGCGGCAGATGACCCGGCTGTCGTAAAGCGCTGGGCCGGCGGCGCGTTCGAGTGTCGGGATTTTGCCAATCGGGTTCAATTGCAACGGGTTGGCGCCGGGGTCCAAAGGTGTGCCGCCTGCGGTGACCAGCTCGACGTCATCGAACTGATTGGTTTCTTTCAGCAACACGACGACTTTGCGCACATAGGGCGAGGTCGGGGCGTAGTAGAGCTTCATGATGGATCCTCCGAATGGGTTATTTTGCGCCGCGCATCAAAGCAGCGAGTGTTGCGATTTCCAAGCCTTGCCCAAAGGCGGCCACATGGTCTGAAGCGGCGATGCGGACCTCGTCAGGTTTGTTCTGGCCCAGCTTCCAGGTGCCTTCGATATCGGTGACCTCAAAGCGGAAGGGCAGGATGGCACGCATCATTTTCTCCATGACGCCGTCGCTCATCTTTTCGCTGGTCCAAGGCGTTTTGGGCAGTAACAGAGTCTCAAAATGCGCGCTGAGCCGGTCGAGCATCGCGTGCAGGTCCTCATGCGGCATCGGGTGCAGCACGCCTTTGAGCCGGACAGAGACATAGTTCCATGTGGGCACCTGATCGGGCACCCCGTACCAATCGGGCGAGATGTAGCTGTCGGGGCCCATGATGGTGATGACGGCTTTTCCAGGCGAGTTTTTCCGCGCGATTGGGTTGGAACGGACGAGATGTAATTCTGCTTGTTGCCCGTCTTCGTCAAGGAGGACGGGGATGTGGCTGGTCAGCGGGCCATCATCGCCGTTTATGGCCAGCGTGCCAAACGCGCGGTCGCGCGCGAAAGCGATGTTGCGCGCGGCGTCTTCTTTGCGGAAAGCGGGGTTGGGGTGCATCTTCTCGTCCTCTTTGGCCGGAGCCTAGGGGAGCGCGCGAGGCAGTCCAAGGGCGATTGTCATGGAAAATGAGTGACAGGGTCACCGGCCTGCCATTTGGGGAATTTTGGCATGATGCGGACGAAGCGTTCGCTGTTTTGGAACGCGTCGAGCCAGCGGATCAGGTCGGGCCAGGGTTGGGCGTCGAACCAAGCGCGGTCGGTATTGGCGAATTGGCGCACGAAGGGAAGGATTGCCATGTCGGGCTGGGTTGGTGCGTCGCCGTAGAGGTAAGGGTTTCCGTGTAGTTTAGTATCGAGCTGTCGCAGGAATTGGGCGGCATTCTCGCGTTCCTCAACGGGCTCGCTGTCATGGCGCGTGTGGTATTTGTACCGGTCGAGCGCGGTTTTGAACGGGCCGTCAGAGGTGGCGATCAACGCGCGGCCTTCAGATGGGTAATCGAGCCAACCTTCGGGGTCATTTTGGGCGAGCGCCCAGTCCATGACGTCGAGGCTTTCCTCGATGATCTGGTTGTCGGTGACAAGCACCGGGACCGTGCCTTTGGGGGAGGCTTCAAGGAATTCCGGCGCCTTGTCGCGGAGAAGGATTTCGCGCAGTTCAGTCTCTATTCCTGCGGAAACCAGCGCCAAACGGCCCCGCATGGCATAGGGGCAGCGGCGGAAGGAATAGAGGATGGGCGTCATGCGACGAGCTGGTTTTTGGCCACGGATTTGATTTTTGTGTGAACGATTTGACCCTCGCGCTGATCGCTGTCGAACGTGACTTCCGCGAATTGCGCGGTGCGGCCCATTCGGGGGTTTTCCATGAGGATTTGATGGGGTTTTCCGACCTGATTTGCGAGGTGTTTAGCGACCTGTGTTTGGCCTGCCTCACGGAGCCGCGCGGCGCGGGCTTTGATTGCCTTGCCGTTCACTTGCGGCATCTTCGCAGCGGGCGTGCCGGGGCGTGGGGAGTAGGGGAAGACGTGCAGCCAGGTGAGGTCGCAGTCCTCGACCATCCTGAGGGAGTTTTCGAACATGGCATCGGTTTCTGTCGGGAAGCCGGCGATGATGTCGGCCCCAAAGGTCATGTCGGGGCGCAGCTTCTTGGCGTCCTCGCAGAACTTGATGGCGTCGTCGCGCAGGTGGCGGCGCTTCATGCGTTTGAGGATCATGTTGTCGCCGGCCTGTAGGGACAGATGCATGTGGGGCATAAGACGCGGCTCGGTCGCTATGGCCTGCATCAGCGCCTCATCCACCTCAATCGAATCGATGGAAGAGATGCGCAGGCGGGGCAGGTCGGGGACGAGTTTTAGGATGCGAGCGACCAGATCGCCGAGTTTTGGCTCGGACGGCAAATCGGCGCCCCAGCTGGTCAGATCGACGCCAGTGAGCACAACCTCGTTAAAGCCGGTTTGCACGAGCCGTTTGATCTGATCGACGATGACACCGGCGGGGACTGAGCGGGAATTGCCGCGACCGTAGGGAATGATGCAGAAGGTGCAGCGGTGGTCGCAGCCGTTTTGTACTTGAACATAGGCGCGCGACCGGGTGCCGAACCCGTCGATCAGGTGTTGTGCTGTCTCAGTCACGGACATGATGTCGTCGACGATGACCTTTTCTGTTTCGCCAATGAAATCGCCCGCGAGGCCTTGCCACGTTTCAGGGTTCATCTTTTCGGTATTGCCCATGACGACATCGACCTCGTCCATGGCAGCGAAGGTCTCGGGTTCAATCTGGGCGGCGCAGCCGGTGACGATCATGCGGGCGCCGGGGTTGTCGCGCTTGAGCTTGCGGATCTCTTGACGAGCCTTGCGCACAGCCTCCGCGGTAACGGCGCAAGTGTTGACGACGACAGCGTCGCCCATGCCCGCTTGTGCTGAAAGCTCCTTCATCGCCTGCGTCTCATAGCTGTTGAGACGGCAGCCGAGTGTGGCGAAGATGGGCGGCTTAGCAGTCATTGATCTGGCTGAGGAAAGCGGGCGTCAGCTCGCCTGAAAACACATGAGCGGTGGGTCCTGTCATCCAGACACCATCGTCGCGCCAGTCAATGTCGATGCGCCCGCCATCGAGGTCAATCGCCACTTTGCGGTTGGTTAGACCCTTTCGAGCGGCTGAGACGCCGACAGCACATGAGGACGAGCCGGAGGCCAAAGTTACACCGACACCGCGTTCCCAGACGCGCATCCGCAGGTGATCAGGGCCGATAACATGGGCGAATTGCACATTGGTGCGTTCGGGGAACAGCGGGTGATGTTCCATCTCGGCGCCGCGTGTTTCCAAATCGATCGCGGCAACATCATCGACAAAGAACGTGCAATGCGGATTGCCCATGCCGGTGGCGGTGGGCGCGCCGTCGATGGGCAAAGCGAGTGTGTCCATGGCGCTGGCCAAAGGTACATCCTGCCATTCAAACAATGGCGCCCCCATATTGACGCTGACGAGACCGGGTGCGGTTTGTACCGCATTCAACAGACCCCGTTCGGTCTTCAAAGTCATCTCGTTGGTGCCATTGCGGGTCATCTCATATTGCGCCACGCATCGGGTCGCATTTCCGCAGGCCCCGGCGATGGTACCATCGGCGTTATAGAAGGTGAGCGCGATATCGGCGCCATCGACATCATCCAAAACCGCCAGTTGGTCAAAGCCGACGCCGCGATGCCGGTCGCCCAAGGCTTTGGCGAGCGCAGACGTGACATGTGCGTTACCGCCCCGTTGGTCGATGACCACGAAGTCGTTGCCGAGCCCATGCATTTTCATGAAGGGCAGGTTATGAGTGCTGTTCGACTCCATGACGCAGCATATAGCGACGCTTTTGCGCGGTGCAAAGTGCTGTGGTTCAGGAGCCGGGTTCATCCTCGGGGGCGAAAATTTCTGTCGCCATGCGCAGGCTGCGTGCGCGCTTCGGCTCAATCAGCCAAATCTGTTCATGCGAGACCTTGAAAGCCTTGGCCATGATCGTGCTTGGATAGCCCATTTCGCGCCAGTAATCCTGGGCGATTTTCAGCGACACCTCACGCGATGCGCCGCCTTTCCAAGCGTGCAGGCCAAGTTTGCCTTCCTCGTAAATGATGCGCCGCTTTCCTGCGACAAACACGTCAACGCAAGCTGAAAAGCAAGCCGCGACGACAAAGGTGTTTATGTTGTTGCTGCGTATCGTCCGGCCCATTTGATGTGACGCAATGGGGTTGCCGCCGGGGCTTTGAGTGATGACAAGACCGTTCACGTCGCCTTGCGCGACCAGGGCTTGGAACAGGAACGATGTTTGCGGTGTAATCTCACCGTCCAGAACAAGGAAATCCCCGTCTTCGGTTTGCTCAACAAACAAATTCCCGCCAAGCGCCGTCGCTTCTTTGGTTACCAAAACCCCATTGGGTGAGGCGCAGGCCGCCAAGAGTGAAAAACAGAGCAAAACGAGCGTATGTTTGAAAAGCATTTGGGGCGATTCCTTTGGCACCATGATGGACGATCAGTACAAAATATAAAGCAGTGTTTTACATTAGATTTAGCCCTTGACGGGTCGGGGCAGTGGCTTTAGTTGGGCAGCTCACGTGGGCCCTTAGCTCAGTTGGTAGAGCAACTGACTTTTAATCAGTAGGTCGATGGTTCGAACCCATCAGGGCTCACCATAAAAACAAGGGGCTTGGCGGTTTTTCCTACAAGCCCCTTGTCTTTTTCGAGCTCTCTGGGGGACATATGGGGGACATTTTTCCCTACAAGGCATGAATTTTCGAGAGCGTAAAAACTCTGTCCCAAACCTCTCACTTCATTGATTAAGTCGCATTAACTATTGCAAACTAACTTCAAGATGTTTTCGACCGGATAGAGCATTTTGGGTTGGCTTGCGCCTTCCGAGTAAACCTCAAAACCTAGTTCGTGGTAGAACGCTGTGGACGCGTCGTCGAACGATTTGAGCGTAAGTGCATAGAAACCAGCCACATCTGAAATGAGAGCGACGCGTTCAAAAACCTCCATTAGCAGAAACCTACCTAAACCTTGTCGTTGAACGGTTTGGTCTACCGCCAAGAAGCTTAGATGCACTGCGGGAAAAGCTGTGTGGTTTTGAACATGCTTTAGCCATTGTTTGGGTAGCTCTGGAACAGTGTCGGAGCCAAGCTGAAGAGCGAAATAGCCTATACAGTGTAGCGAACCGGCAACCGTAGCTACAGTCACGTTGTGCTCTAGCCGCCGGGTCGCTTTCTTTGCTTTGTTCTTGATAAACTGGTTCAGCGGTGCGCGCCCGCAATCAAATCGATTGAAAACGCACTCAGAACTGTAATGTCTCAGTTCTACCTCGCTGAGGCTCAGCTGAAGTTTCTCTCGATTTTTGAACAGTCTCATATTGACGCCGCATTTCAACTAGTTTGGCGTTTGGCCCACCGCTCTGATTGCTGATGCGACGAACAAATTCCGC
Organism: Pseudomonadota bacterium; assembly: GCA_039030615.1. Taxonomy (GTDB): domain Bacteria; phylum Pseudomonadota; class Alphaproteobacteria; order Rhodobacterales; family Rhodobacteraceae; genus Litoreibacter. The sequence continues at coordinate 475,855 of JBCCDV010000002.1, forward strand.
CGCCTCACGACGGTTCCTAAACTTTAATTTACCATTTTTTTTCGCAAGCCCATTCCAGAAGGCTAAGAAAGAATCGATGATCATATTGGCCTCCTTTCGGCGATAAACATGTTTTACGTACTAACCCATATGGTTTACCAAGCGCTTCGCCCAAATAGGAAGAGTCAAAAATAACACACTTAGGAATCTAGCTTGAAGAGACTAAAAGACGAGGAGCCCTATATTTCCCTTTAGTTTCAATCTGCTGAATCATGCGCGCTAAAAAGTAACTCAAAAATATCTAATAACAAATTTTCTAGAATCTTGTGCTGGTAGCCACCACCAACCTCGGCTCCTCAGGAAACGAGCTCACATCAAACCACTTGAACCCGCTGCCATCAGGGTTGGTGCGGTCGCCCATCCTGATCGGCCAGCCGTTCTGTGTGTGGCGTATCAGGCCCGCTCGGAACGCCCTAAGGTCAATCAGCGACCAGTGCGCTATTCCGTCCTGGGAGGCGTTGGAATGGCCGTAGAACATCCAATCGCCTTTCCCGTTCACTATCTTGGAAAGCTCGGTGGGCGCGCCTGAGGGCAGCTTGGAGCGTATTGTGATCTGGTTGGGGTATCTGCCCGCATAGCCCGGTCGCCTGACCCTCGCAGCGATGCGCATGTCGCGCGCATCCAGCATCATCAGGTCAGTGGCGTTGAAGTGGTCTTCGGGGTCTGGCGCGGTCTCCAAAAGGTGCGAGCCGATGATCTGCTTTATCTCAGGCAGGAACCTATCTGACCACCGCCGGTTCGATGGGTAACAATTCATAC